>CAWHXK010000073.1:0-8918 GCA_963833255.1 uncultured Actinomycetes bacterium | reverse complement strand
CTGGAATAGTTAGTGCAGAGCGCTGTAGCGTCCATCGCTGGATGAGTCGCATCGGCCCTCTTCAGTCGCAACTTCGACCGCTGGTAGCGAGTGCCCTGGCCGTGGCAAGCGTCACCGCGATTGTCGCCGTCGTCGACAACTGGTTGCCGGCCTTCTCGCTGCTCGTCCTCTACGTTCTGGCCGTCCTCGTCGTAGCGCTCTTCTTCGGCAGCGTCTGGGCCTCGTTGACTGCGTTGGCCAGCATGTTGGCCTTCAACTACTTCTTTCTGCCGCCGGTGCACACACTACGTCTGGCGGAAAGCAGCCACTGGGTGGCGCTCGGCGTCTTCGTCGTGACCGCGGTTGTCGTCGGCACCCTCGCCGGGAGATCGAAACGCCGGGCCACCGAGGCTGAGCAGCGAGAGCGCGAGGCGGCGCTCATTGCCGACGTGGCCGGCGATCTCCTGCGTGGCACAGAGCTCGTGCGGGAACTCGACCGCCTTGCCGGCCAGGCCGCGGAGACGCTCGGCCTCTCGTCGGCCCGCATCGAACTCGACGGCAACTCACTTGCTTCTTCGGATGAGTCGCCCTACCCGCTCGAAGCCGGCGGGAAGACCGTCGGCACGCTCTACGGCCCCGCCGACGAGGCACCTTCGATCGAGGCCCGCCACCGGTTGTTACCGGCGCTCGGCGCTCTGCTTGCGGTCGCCGGTGAGCGCGAGCAGCTGTCGCGTGAGGCGCTCAACGCCGAAACCCTGCGTCGTTCGGACGCAGCCAAGACGGCCGTGATCCGGGCTGTCTCGCATGATCTGCGGACTCCGCTGGCGACCATCGAGGCCGCTCTGGACGGCTTGCAAAGCGCCGAGCTGGCGCTGAGCTCGGTAGACCGGGGCGAGCTGCTCGACTCGATTCGTCTCGAGCACGCAAGGTTGAAGCGCCTGGTCGAGGATCTACTCGATCTCTCACGGCTGCAGGCCGATGCCGCCAGACCGGCTCTTGAGCTCTGGCCGGTCAACGAGCTGGTCGAGCAGGCGCTGGCTGCGCTGCCTTCACGCGCGCGGGTCGAGGTCGTCATGCCCGAAGAGATACCCGTTGTCCGCGTCGATGCTGTTCAACTTCAACGAGCTCTCGTCAACCTGCTGGAGAATGCGCGTCGCCTCTCGCCGCCGGGCGAATTGGTGACTATCCGCGTCAATGCGACGCGGAAGGAAGTGTTGATCCGCGTCGTCGACCGTGGTCCCGGCATTCCCGAGAGTGAGCAGGAGTTGATCTTCGAGCCTTTCCACCGGCTCGACTCGGCCGGCGGGGCCGGGCTTGGCCTCGCGATCGCGCGTGGCTTCGTCGAGGCGAACGGCGGGCGGCTGTGGGTCGAATCTCGTTTGGATCAAGGTGCGTCGTTCGCTCTGGCGCTGCCGACGATCGAGGGACCGACGGAAGCAATGCAATGAGCGCGCGGCCGTACGTCTTGATCGTCGACGATGAGCCGCAGTTCCTTCGCGCCCTGGCCACGAACGTCCGCGGCGCGGGCTACGAGGTGGACACCGCTGTCACCGGCGACGAAGCTTTGACCAAAGCCGGCCTCCGCACACCCGAAGCAGTGATCCTCGATCTCGTTCTCCCCGACCGCTCGGGGACCGACGTGACCCGTGAGCTGCGGCAGTGGACGACCGTGCCGATCGTCATCGTTTCGGCGGTAGGTGAGGAGGACGAGAAGATCCAGGCTCTCGACGCCGGTGCAGACGATTACGTAACCAAGCCTTTCGCAGTGGGGGAGCTGTTGGCGCGCTTGCGCGCCGTCATGCGCCGCGTCGGGGCGCCGAGCGCCGAGCCGGTGATCCAGGTCGGCGAGTTGCTCATCGACCTCGAGAAGCAGCACGTGTCGATCGCCGGCCAACGTGTTCATCTGACCCCTCGCGAGTTCGACATTCTTCGTCTCCTGGCCCAGAACGAGGGCAAGCTCTTGACCCACAAGACGATCCTCAGAGAGGTCTGGGGTCTCGCTTACCAGAGCGAGTCGAGCTACCTACACGTCTTTGTCTCGCAGTTGCGCCGCAAGCTCGAACAAGATCCGGAGAACCCGCGCTACATCCTCACCGAGCCTCGTGCGGGCTACCGCCTGGTTGACCCGGACACCGAGCGGTCCGGCCGGCCTCTTTAGAGAAGCCTTAGCTTCAACCCGACGATCTTCAGAAGGCGCTTAGTCCGTGCAGCCTAGGCTCGAAGTCGTGGAAGGCGTCTTTCATGGGAGAGAGTCGATCGGCCTCGGAAGCACACTGAAGGATTGGATCGCATCGTTCGGTCACGAGCGCCGCGAGCTCAACCGCGGTCGGCGCAGCGCTGACGCCGAGCTGCGCAACATGGACTCCGTACCCATGCGCCTCGCCTGGAGGAGCGCCGAGCTGACTGCCGGCGGGGAGCGTCTTGAGCTGGCGCACCAGATACGTGCCCTGGTCCGTGCGGCTTCGCCGCGATACCTACCGGGTGCAGTGCCTCTAGACCGGGGTGCGGTTCGCGTCGAGGCGCATTCACTGCTGGCGCTCGCGGACCGGCTATCCGACCTCGGCCGACCGGTCGCCCCCCGGGGAATCTTGTTGCTCAAGGATCTCCTGGTCGACGCGGACGGCCCTCTATACCTCAATATCAGTCCCCTTGGACCAGCCCTCGCGACGATCGCTTCAGCGTTGGAGGATCAAGCATGATCGAACTGCGGAACGACGGATTCGCGGTGGCAGATCGCCGGGGCGATCGCTGATGTTCGACCTCGCCGCGATCGCGATTGCCATCGCCTGCTTCGCCTTCATCTTCATCCTGCTTTACGCCCTGGAGAAGGTCTGATGTCGGCGGGCGACGCTTTCGGGCTAGCGGTCGCGATAGCCGTGCTGGCGTACCTCATCTACGCGCTCTTCCGCGGAGAGCGGCTCTAGCTTGAGCGGCCAGGGCATCTCTCAGATCATCGTGTACGCGATCGTCCTGATCGCGCTCTCGTATCCGCTCGGCGCGTACATGGCGCGGGTCTACGCACCCGGCTTCCGCGTCCGCTGGCTGTCCGGGCTTGAGCACGGCTTCTACCGTCTCGTGCGGACGGAGCGGGAGCGCGAGCAGGACTGGAAGAGCTATGCGAAGACGGCAATCGTCTTCACGATCCTCTTCTTCGGCGTGCTGTACGCCCTTCAGCGCCTGCAGGCGCACCTGTTCCTCAATCCCGACAACCTCCCCGCAGTGCCCTCGCACATCGCGTTGAACACCACCGCCAGCTTCGTCACGAACACCAACTGGCAGTACTACGGCGGCGAGTACACGATGTCCTATCTGACCCAGATGGGCGGTCTGGCCGTACAGCAGTTCGTCTCGGCCGCCGTCGGGATGGCAGTCCTGGCCGCGGTGATCCGCGGGTTCAGCCGGCGCAGCTCGACCGAGCTCGGCAACTTCTGGGTCGACCTCTATCGCTCGCTGACATACATCCTGCTCCCGCTTGCGCTGATCCTCGGGCTGATCCTGCTCTCGCAGGGCGTGCCGCAGACGTTCGCGGGGCACGCGACCGCGCACACGCTCGAGGGCGCCGCCCAGACGATCGCCCGCGGCCCCGTCGCGCTGATGATCGCGATCAAGGAGCTCGGCACGAACGGCGGCGGCTTCTACAACTCCAACTCGGCCGTGCCGTTCGAGAACCCGAACGGGTTGACGAACTTCCTCGAGGTGATCGCGATCCTGCTGATCCCGGCGGCCCAGGTGTTCATGTTCGGGAAGATGGTGCTGGCCCGGCGCCACGCCTGTGATGGTGTTCGCGGCGATGTTCGCCGTCTTCGTGCTCGGGATCGCCGTCGCGCTGCCGTCCGAGCAGCACGGCTCGCAGGTGCTGCGCGACTTCGGGAGTGAACATCACGCAGGGGCACGGCCAGAGCGGCGGCAACATGGCCGACAAGGAGGTCCGCTTCGGCATCGCCAACACGGCGCTCTGGGCGACGGCCACGACCGAGGCCTCGAACGGCTCGGTCAACGGCGGCCACGATGCGCTGACCGCGTACGGCGGCGCGGTGCCACTCGTGAACATGTTCTTCGGCGAGGTGATCTTCGGCGGAGTCGGCTCCGGCCTCTACGGGATGTTCTTCTACATCGTCATTGCGGTCTTCATCGCGGGGCTGATGGTGGGCCGTACGCCTGAATACCTGGGCAAGAAGATCGAGGCACGTCAGATCAAGTACGCGGCCATTGGGGCGCTGTTCGTCCCGACGATGGTGTTGACGATGGCGGCCGTCGCCGTGGTGACGAAATCCGGGCTGGCGTCGATCTACAATCCCGGCGCGCACGGGTTCACGGAGGCGCTGTACGCCTACACGTCGCAGTCGAACAACAACGGCAGCGCCTTCGCCGGCTACGGCGCGACCAGCTTCTCCGCCTCCTTCGGGACGGTCGCGTTGCTGCTCGGCCGCTTCGCGCCGCTGATCGCCGCACTCGCGCTCGGCGGCTCCCTCGCCGGCAAGAAGACCACGCCCATCTCCGCCGGCACCTTCCGCACCGACGGGCCGACGTTCGTCGTCCTGCTCGTCGGCGTGATCATGCTGACCGCCGGCCTGATGATCTTCCCGGCCCTGACGCTGGGGCCGATCGTTGAGGGGCTGAGCCACTGATGCTGCGTGACCTCAAGTCGTCGGTGATCGCGGTCGTCGTGCTGACGATCGTCTTCGGGCTCGCGATTCCGGCGCTCTTCACCGGCTTCGCCCAGCTCGCCTTCCCGAGCCAGGCCGACGGCAGCCTGATCAAGGTGAACGGCAAGGTCGTGGGCTCGCGTCTGGCCGCGCAGGCATTCACGAAGCCGCAGTACTTCCACCCGCGCCCGTCCGCGACGGCTCCGCCCTACAACGCGGGCGCCACGACCTTTGCGAACCTCGGCCCGACGAATCCTGATCTCGCCAAGGCTGTGAAGACGCAGGCGGCAGCGATCCTCAAGCTCGAGCGCCCGTACAACCCTGGTTTGACGATCCACGGGATCCCGGTCGACGCGGTCACGACCTCTGGCTCGGGCATCGATCCGGGCATCTCCCCTGCCTACGCGCAGTTGCAGGCACGCCGCGTGGCAGCCGTGCGCCACCTGCCGCTCGCAAAGGTCCAGCAACTGATCGACGACAACACCGACGGTCGTTCGCTCGGGTTCCTCGGCGAACCCGCAGTGAACGTCCTGAAGCTCAACATCGCGCTCGACAAGACAAGGGGTGCTTGATGGCACGAGCGACTGCAAGCGTTTTCTCGCGCGATCTGGTCCTTGCAGCGATTCGCGACTCGTTCCCGAAGCTCGACCCGCGCCAGCAGGTACGAAACCCGGTGATGTTCATCGTCGAGCTCGGCAGTGTGATCACAACCGGGATCTTCATCCTCGAGCTCGCGCGCGGCCACACGAGTCAGCTCTGGTTCGTGGGCACGATCGCCTTTTGGCTCTGGCTGACCGTGCTCTTTGCGAACTTCGCGGAGGCGATCGCCGAGGGACGCGGCAAGGCGCAGGCAAACGCGCTTCGGGCGACACGGACGACGACGGTGGCACACCGGCGCAGCGACACGGGCGCGGTCGAGGAAGTGCCGGCGCCGGAGCTGCAGCGCGGCGACGTCGTGATCGTGTCCGCGGGGGAGATCATTCCCGCCGACGGCGAGATCCTCGAAGGGGTCGGCTCGGTCGACGAGTCGGCGATCACAGGCGAGTCGGCTCCGGTCATCCGAGAGTCCGGCGGCGATCGCTCTGCCGTCACCGGCGGCACCAGGCTCCTCTCCGACCAGCTGGTGATCACGGTCACCCAGGAGCCGGGCAAGTCGTTCCTCGACCGGATGATCGCGCTCGTCGAGGGCGCGGAGCGGCGCAAGACCCCGAACGAGATCGCGCTCAACATCCTGCTCGCCGGATTGACGATCACCTTCCTGGCCGCGGTCGTGACGCTGCGGCCATTCGCGATCTACGCAGGCACCCCCACCTCGCAGACCATCCTGATCGCCCTGCTCGTCGCGCTCATCCCGACGACGATCGGCGCCCTGCTCTCGGCGATCGGCATCGCCGGAATGGACCGCATGGTGCAGCGCAACGTGCTCGCGACGTCCGGTCGGGCAGTGGAAGCAGCCGGAGACGTCGACGTCCTCCTCCTCGACAAGACCGGAACGATCACACTCGGCAATCGGCAAGCTTCCGAGTTCATCACCGTCGACGGCGTCTCTCCAGAGGAGCTCGCGGAGGCCGCCCAGCTCTCGTCGCTTGCCGACGAGACGCCGGAAGGGCGCTCGATCGTCGTGCTGGCAAAGGAGCAGTACGGTCTGCGCGCACGTGAGCTGGGACCGCACGAGGCGACCTTCATCCCGTTCTCGGCGACGACGAGGATGAGCGGCGTCGACCTGGACGGCAAGACGCTGCGCAAGGGCGCGGCCGATGCCGTCAAGCTTTTCGTCGAGGAGAACGGGGGCCGCGTTCCGGCACAGCTCGACGATGCGGTCAACCGAATCGCCCGCGATGGCGGTACCCCGCTCGTCGTCGCCCAGGACAACTTCGTGCTCGGAGTCATCCATCTCAAGGACATCGTCAAGGGCGGCATGGGCGAGCGTTTCGACGAGCTCCGGAAGATGGGCATCCGCACGGTGATGATCACCGGCGACAACCGTGTGACGGCCTCGGTGATCGCAAACGAGGCTGGTGTGGACGACTTTCTTGCCGAGGCAACGCCCGAGGCGAAGATGGCCCTGATCAAGGAGGAGCAGGCGAAGGGGCGGATGGTCGCGATGACCGGTGACGGCACGAACGACGCGCCTGCGCTCGCCCAGTCGGACGTCGGCGTTGCCATGAATGCCGGAACCTCGGCGGCGAAGGAGGCCGGCAACATGGTCGACCTCGACAACAACCCGACGAAGCTGATCGAGATCGTCGAGGTTGCAAAGCAACAGTTGATTACGCGTGGCGCGCTGACGACGTTCTCGATTGCGAACGACGTCGCCAAGTACTTCGCGATCCTGCCCGCGATGTTCGCCTTCACCTACGCGACAAAGCCCGGCGAGCGCGGGCCGCTGAACTCGCTGAACATCATGCACCTTGGGACACCGAAGAGCGCGATCGTCTCCGCCATCATCTTCAACGCCTTGAT
This sequence comes from uncultured Actinomycetes bacterium, assembly GCA_963833255.1. Taxonomy (GTDB): domain Bacteria; phylum Actinomycetota; class Thermoleophilia; order Gaiellales; family Gaiellaceae; genus 3-1-20CM-4-69-9. The sequence goes on along the minus strand of CAWHXK010000073.1, from coordinate 1,830 downwards.
CATTCCGGCCCTGGTACCCCTCGCGCTGAAGGGCGTCAAGTACCGCGCCATCGGCGCGACAGCGCTGCTGCGACGCAACCTGTTGATCTACGGGCTGGGCGGAGTGATCCTGCCCTTCATCGGGATCAAGCTGATCGACCTGATCGTGCACAACCTGTTCGGCGCATGAGCGTCCGATGACGGGCCAGGGCGTCGGTCAGATCCTCCTCTTCCTCGTCGGCATGATTGCACTCGCCTATCCCCTGGTGCTCTGGATGGCCCCGTAGAGTGGCCGCGGGTGCGTGGTCACTACCGGATCCTCGTCGGAATGGCCGCTGGTGTCGGCAAGACGTACCGCATGCTCCAGGAAGGCCGCCGAGCCCAAGAAGAAGGGCGTGACGTCGTGATCGGCTACCTCGAGCCGCACAACCGACCCGAAACAACCGCCCTCGCCGAAGGGCTCGAGGTCGTGCCCCGCCTTCGCGCCGCCCACGGCGGCCTCGAGCTGCAAGAGATGGACGTCGACGCCGTCATCCGACGCGTCCCCGAGCTAGCGCTCGTGGACGAGCTCGCACACACCAACACATCCGGGATGCGGAACCAGAAGCGCTACCAGGACATCGACGAGATCCTCGACGCCGGGATCGACGTGATCTCCACGGTCAACGTCCAGCATCTCGAGAGCCTGAACGACGCGGTCTTTGAACTGACGGAAGTCCGCGTCCGCGAGACGTTCCCGGACCGGATCCTGGACGAGGCGGACGAGGTCGTGCTGGTCGACCTCTCGCCCGAGGAGCTGCAGGAGCGCCTTCGCGCCGGAAAGGTCTATCCAAAGGAGAGAGCAGAGGTCGCTCTGCAAAACTTCTTTCGGCAGGACAATCTCGCGGCCCTGCGGGAGCTCGTGCTGCGAGAGGTCGCCGAGGACGTGGGAGCGCGACGGCATGCCCACCCGCTCGAGCCGCTGGCCCAGCAGGCGGTCTCCGAACGGATCCTGGCCCTGATCGAGCCCCAGCCGAAGTCGCAGCGAATCCTCCGGCGTGCGTGGCGTTCCGCGCAGCGTCTCGGCTCCGAGATCGACGCGTTGTGGGTGCGCCCCTCGGGACGCGAGCCGACCCGGGAGGAGACGACACAGCTGGCGGCGCTCCGCCGAGTTGCGGGAGTGCTCGGCGTCCATTTCCTCGAAGAGGACGGTGACGACCTCGTCGAAACGGTTCGCCGCGTCGCCGAAGAGCGCGGGTCGACGTACATCTTCATCGGCACTCCGGACGAGCGGCGTCGCACCGAGATCCTGCGCGGGTCGCTGCTCTCGCGCATGGTCCGCGAGATCCCCGGAATCGACATCCGCGTGGTCTCGGACCGCGCGCTGCGCGAGGCCGAGTCACGGTGAGCTTCCTGAAGCGCTCACGACCCGGAGCGGGCTCGTCACGGCGAGTGCTCGTTCCGTTCACGCGCGGGCACCTCGACCCGACGGTTCTCGCTGCATCGATTCGCATCGCGCGTGCCGAGGACGCCACGCTCGTGCCTGCGTACCTGATCCTGATCCCGCCCGAGTATTCACTGGAAGCGCCGATGAAGGAGGAATGCGCGCAGGCGATACCACTCCTCGAGGCGGTCGAGCACGCTGCCTCGAAGGCGGGAGTCCCCGTGGACGCCCGGGTCGAAAGCGGACGCACGCCGATCCACGCCCTCGAGCGCCTCTGGGACGTCGAGCATTTCGACCGCATCGTCGTTCCGGCGCCTGTCGGTCGCGACCCTGGCTTCTCGCTCAAGGATCTGACGTGGATCCTCGCCCATGCTCCGAGTGAGACAGTGATCCTCCGTCCCGATCCGGCGCTGCAATCGAACGCCGCT
>CAWHXK010000072.1:0-39113 GCA_963833255.1 uncultured Actinomycetes bacterium | reverse complement strand
GACACCGTTGCTCCGAGCGCATCCTTGACGGAGACGGTGAAGTGGAACGATCCCGCGCGTTTCGGCAGACCGGTGATTGCTCCCGTAGTCGAGTTCAGCTTCAGGCCAGGCCGGCAGCTTGCCCGACAACAGGGCCCAGACCGGATCCTGTCCGCCTGCAACGCTCACGTTCGCCCGATAGCGCTTGCCGACGATTCCGCGGGCGAGCCGCGTGGACTCGATGTGAAGCTTCGGCACCACGGTCACGGATACCGTGACTTGCTTCGTCGCACCGTTCGCGTCGGTGATCGCGATCGTGAGGTTGACGACGCCGGGCTGGCAGAGGAGAGCCAAAGATCTGGCCCGTAGCAGAGTCGAAGCCGATCCCGAACGGAAAACCGCTGACCGGTGCGTAGCGGTACGGCGGTACGCCACGGTCACTCCGAGCATGGTTGGCACCGATGCGGAGTAACTCGTCCGCACCTCGGCTGTCGGCACAGTCGGGGTGGCGTTGACGGTGATGCCGGGGATGATCGTGAGCGATAGGCCCTTCGACGAGGAGCTCGCACCGTCGCTGACGGTCGCCGTAAAGGAGTAGCTCCCCGGAGCCGTCGGCGTACCGGACAGATGTCCGTCGTTCGAGAGAGTGAGACCGGCGGGAAGCGCGCCCGCAGTCACCGACCAGGTCTTTGCCGTTCCGCCGCCGGAGGCGGAGAGCATCACCGAATAGGAGAGGTCGGCCTCGCCAGTTCCAAGGGTGGAGGACGTGATCACGAGCGGCGGGGCGCCGCCCTGGATCTTGATCACGAACGGCGCGTTGCCCTCGCCCTCGATCCCGCAGTTGTCGGTCTGGCGGATGTAAAAGGTGTAGGTGCCGGCCTGGGTCGGAGTCCCGGTGATATGTCCGTTGGACGAAAGGGTGAGCCCGGGCGGGAACGCGCCTCCGACGACCGAGTAGCCATACGGCGGGCAGCCCGTGCCCGGCTTCCACGACACCGTGTGAGAGTACGGCGTCCCGACCTTGCCGACGGGGGTGTAGTACGACTCGTCCGTGTAGCCGCCGGCCGACGCAAGGGGGGCGTAGGCGCCCGCGAGCAGGGCGACGAGGGCAAAAGCCTTCAGGAGTCGCATCGGGTTCGTATCGGAGAGAAGCTCATCGGACTTGAGCGACAGTCTGCCCGGTATGGCGGTCAGCTCGCCTGCCTTCTGTATTACTGGCGGGATGAGCGGTCGGCTCACTCAGATCGGAGACGTGGATCGCACCGCAGCCGAAGACTGGATCCGTGCGCATGTCGATCCGGTGGGCGCGATCGAGACGGCGCACGAGCGACCGTGGTCGACGGTCCTGCGCGTGCCACTTGCCGACGGCGTCGCCTGGTTCAAGGCGTGCGCGCCCGTCCAGGCGTTCGAGCCGCGCCTCACCGCCGAGCTCTTCGCACGCTGGCCCGACCGCCTCCCGGAGGTGCTCGGACACGACGAGAAGCGGGCGTGGCTCCTTCTTGCCGACGCGGGCACACCGATCCGTGTGTTCGGCAACCCGCCCGAAGCTTGGCTCGCTGCGGTGCCGCTGTGCTCCGAGCTCCAGCGCGGGGAGGTTGTGCACGCGCACGAGCATCTCGCAACCGGCGTTCCGGATCTGCGCGTTCCGACGTTGCCGGCACGTTACGAGCTGTTCCTCCACGGCGAGCTACCTCTGGAGCAGGACGAGCTCCGCCGCCTGCGCGAGTTCGCGCCCCGCTTCGCGGAGCTCTGCGCCGAGCTCGCCGCTCACGACGTGCCCGAGACGATTCAGCACGACGACCTCCACCACGCGAACGTGTACACACAGGGCGAGCAGTTGCGCCTGCTCGACTGGGGCGACTCGTCGGTCGCGCATCCCTTCTTCTCGCTCGTCGTCACGTTCCGCTTCCTCGAGGAGATCAACGAGTTGGCGCCGTCCGACCCGTGGTTCGCGCGACTGCGCGACGCGTATCTCGAGCCGTGGGGGAGCGATCACGAGGATGCGTTCGCTCTCGCCATGCGCGTCGGCAAGTTCGCACACGCCTTCGCATGGGCGCGGCAGCGGGATGCCTTGCCGCCGGAGGAACATCCTCAGTTCGACGAGTGGTACCGCGTCGTGATTCGGCGTGCACTCGCCGAGACGGGCGGCGATTAGCGGCCGACCCAGATGTCGCGCTGCTCGACGACGAGCCCGTCTGGGTCGAAGCGCAGGAGCGAGACGCCGACGAGGTCCTCGGTACCGCCGTCTGTGAGGGTCGTCTGGCCGTTCCATGCCACGGCGGCACGATCACCGTCCACGAGCGGCGTTCCGAATTCGCACTCCGCAGACTCCTCCTCGTCGAACACGCGGGTGAGGTAACTGGGATCAGGCTCACGAAACGGATGCTGCTGCCAGTACACCCCCTCGGCGTAAAGACCAGCGATGGTGTCAGCATCGTGCTCGCGCCAACCGCGCTCCCAGGTGTCGGCCCAACGCTGTGCAGCCTCGCGCGTATCCACGTTGCGAGTTTAGATCCGCTCGATCACAGCCGGAGTCGATAGCGGCGCTCCACGAGGCGAACGTCAGGGCTCATCTGGATCTGAACAACCGCGATGACAGGACCTCGCACGCGGCCGGCGTAGCGGAGCGCGAGGAGCGTGCGTGCGCCGGGGGCCAGCGCAGGTCGAGCCGCGGGGCGTACCCGCGCGACACGACCGCCGCGGCGGAACAACGATGCTGTTACGTGCCCGCGGAGCTGCACGGTGACGTTGCCGCGGTTGACGACTGGGACGAAGATGAACCGTAAGCCACGCGTCCGGTGGACGCGAACACCGCCCAACACGAGGCGGCGGACGATCCTTCCCGGCATCCGCACGCTGACGTGGACCCCAACCCTGAGCCGTAGAGCAACGCGGCTGCCGTGCTGAGGGCTTGTCGTCAGTAGGACCAGTACTCGATGGTCGCCGGGTTCGGCGGCTCCTCCCACCTTGGCGCGGAACGTCAAGACTGCGCTTCTCCCCGGGCCGAGGAGCAAACGTTCCGGTGAGATCTGGAGCCACCTCGTGGCGACGGTTCGCCGACGGACGGCGACAACGACTCGCTCGGCGCCGTCGTTCCGCACGTTGATCCTCCTCGACCCAGGTGCGGCGAGTGCGAGTCGTGCGGGCGAGACGGAGAGGGCGACGCGAGGCCTATCGCCGCTGACCGCCTCTGCGGCGGAGGCGGTCAACAAAAGAGCGGCGAACACGACAAGCCCGAGGGGTCTTTTCAACGAGCGACCGCCGTGAAAGTCACCGTTGCCGAGTAGCGGCCGGTCGCGACGAGCGGCAAGGGAGCAGAGAAGCCGATGTTCGTCGCCCAGACATCTCCGCCCGCTGCACTCGCTGCGGACTTCGTGCCAACGGTCAGTGCCGTCGCTGGCGCGATCGGGATCGGAACGAGCGCACTACCACTCAGACCGCCTCCAAGCGTTCCGCCGGCCGGTGCGGTCGCGGAGAGTGCGAGCGGAAGATCGGTGGGGGCGAAGGTCGTCCGGGTGACCGCGAGCGAGTAGCCGGCAGCGTTGTTGCTCGACACGGTCACCCGCTCGGGGAGCGGTGCCGGCCGATCGCCGGACGTGAACGTTCCGAAGCTGAGCGAGGAACGGTCGAGTGAGACGGTGAGGACGGAAGCGACATCGAGGTCGATGTTCACGGAGCCGCTCGGCCCGGAGGAAGGCGTGCCCGCACACACGTGCGCGGGAGAAGCTGAGTTCCGTGGCGCAGGAGTGGCCGCCGTGAAGTCGGCCGTATTGTCGTTCGTGTCCGTGCAACCCCCGTCCGCGCGAACCGCGGCCGTGGTGTTGGAAAGCGCCGCAGCGGAGCCGGAGCCCTCGAAATCGCTGGGATCGCCGTAGCCGACTAGATCCTCGACGAGCCCTGAGCAACTCCCCGCCGAGGCGCCACACGTGAGTGCGGCGGCACTCGGAACGAGGGCGATCTTTCCGCTTGCCGCGCCGAGGTTGCTCGTTCCGGTGGCGTCCGGCGTCGGCAGAACGGCGCCGACGTCGGCGTTCGACGCAAGCTGGACCAGGTAAAAGCGGCCCGGCGCGATCGTTCCCGCGAGGGCGGTCGCCTGCCACGTCGCTCCAGCGGCCGTGGCGTACTGCACTGTCCAGCCCGCGAGGTCGACTGTGGCTGACCCGGCGTTGAAAAGCTCGACGTAGTCGTTCCGAAACGTGGCGCCCGCGTTTCCGCCGCCGCCGTAAACCTGGCTGATGACGACACCGCTTGACCCGGCGGCGTCGGCGGCAGCAGGAAGGAGGAGCAGTACTAAGAGGATGACGACCATCAGGACTCGTGACATGCGCACTCCGATCGTTGAAAGGCCGGTGGCCTTCCGTCATAGATCGAAGCGGAAGCGAGCGAAAGGGTCCGTCAGCGTTTCGGCACACTCATGGTGTGCTTCAGTAACAGTCAGTTCAGTGCTTGCGGATGCGCCGGATGCCGACGATCCGGGATCCATAAGACGAACTTCCCAACCTCACGACCTGCACGACGGTGCCGGAGTGAGGCGCGTGGACCATACGCCCGCGCCCGATGTAGATGCCGACGTGCCCGAGCCCGGAGAAGATGAGGACGTCGCCGGGCCGCATGCGCGAACGTGCGACGCGTCGGCCCATGTCGAACAACGCGTAGGAACTGTGCGGGAGTCCGATGCCGAGCCGGCTGTACGTCCAGTAGACGAGCCCTGAGCAGTCAAAGCCGGTCGCCGGCGAGAAGCCTCCCCAGCGATACGGCACTCCCACCTCCTTCACTGCAATTGCCGCTGCGCGATCGCCGAGGGTTCGAGTCATCGTCTTGTGACCGTCCCGCCAAGGTGCATGTTGCGCGGCCGCCGCGTCTGGGTCGTGCAGACCGGCAACCGTGCAGCAAAACAACGTCGCGGTGAATGCGCACGTCAGCAGGCGGCTGCGGAGAGAGGTCGGCACGGGAGAGGGTGAACAACGGGCCGCGAAAAGAGAGGGGCAGCCCTGGGCCTGTTCTTGAGCGTCGGATCGTACTGAGGAGGCCGGGCTTGTCTACCCCCTTTGGGTACTGCGTGGCAAACGTCACAACCAGGTTGCCGCTACATCAGGGTCGCGCGAATGCGCGGCCGGACTTGCGCAGAGAGAAGGAGCGCGACGCCGACGCCCCGCGCTCCGCTCTGTTGGCCGTCGCGGCTACTGCGGTGGCCCGCTGGCGAGCGTGACGCTTGCGCTCTGGCTCTGTCCGCTTGCGTCGGAGTAGGTGATCGTGACTTTGTCGCCGGGCTTGTGCGCGAGGATGATCGGCGCGATATCGCTCGGGCCGCTCACCGCTCTACCTGCGACAGCGACGATCACATCGCCGGGAACGAGTCCCGCCGCTTCGGCCGGTGCGCCGGGGACGACGCCGACGATCGTTGCGCCCTGGCCCACAAAGGAGGGGTTGTTCCCAAGTTGCACGCCCAGGAACGCGGTGGCGCCGATGTGTACCGTCGCCGATGACTTACCCGCGACGATCTGCCTCGCGATCGTCGTTGCCTTCCCGATTGGGATTGCGTAGCCGTCGTTCGACGCGGAGACGGCGAAGGGAGTGCTGCTTGATGCAGCCGTGTCGATTCCAACCACGCGGCCCGCGCTATTCAGCAGCGGCCCGCCGGAGTCTCCCGGCTGGAGAGCGGCGTTCGTCTCGATGAGCCCGGTGAGCTGTTCGGTCGTCCCGTTGTCGCCCTGCACCATGATCGACCTGTTCAACCCGGTCACCTTGCCTCTCGAAGACGTGAGCCTCCCAGTGCCGCCCGCATTGCCGACCGCGGTGACGCGCGTCCCGAGCTTGAGGTTCGAGGCGCTACCGGTCGTCACCGTCTTCAGATGCGGGGCCTTCTGTAGCTGCAGTACGGCGACGTCTGAGGTCGTGTCGTAGCCGACTACGCGCGCCGTGTAGGTCTGCGTCGTCTTCGGGACGACCACCCGGATCGTCGTCGCACCGGCGATTACGTGATTGTTGGTCAAGATCCGTCCCGACGACGTAAGCACGATCCCCGTGGCCGCCGCGGCTGCATTCTGGTAGGCGAGGTTCGTCTCGATGATCACGACGCCTGTGCCGACCGGACGACTCGTCGTTCGCGTTGCCGCAAAGGCGGTGCCGGTGCCGATCGCGGCGAGGGCCACGAGGGCGACTAGGGAGGTGCGGACGTGGCTGCGCCCCATGATCAGTTGTCCTTTCGCTCGCTGATGAGCTCATCTCAGCAGCCGCGACTAAGCGGAAGTTGAACGCCAGCTAAGAAGTCCTTAAAAGTGAGGACGTCGCCCGCTCGGCTCGAGGGGAATCGCGCGATTTCGGGTGGGGTCCCGTAGCGCGGTCAGCCACCGCTGATTGCCGCAATAACGTCCACACGCGACTCTTCCGGAACGGGCGTTTCGAGTTTTGCGCGCTCGCGGTTCACGTACACGTGAATGTGACGGCGGAGCATCGGTCCGGGCTCGCACAGACGGTCGCGAATCCCCGGCCACTCGTGCTCGAGGTGGTCGATGACGTCGCGGACGGTGGACGCCTGCACGTCGAGCTGCCGCGGCAGCCCCGGGAAGAGCGGCTCCAGCGTCGACGGAAGACGGACGTCCGCCATTACTCGATCGCAGCGACCTCGACCGAGGAGATCGGCGGGAGGTAGTCGGCAATCTGCGTCCACGTGTCGCCTTCGTCGGTGCTTGCAAAGACCTGCCCCGTACTCGTTCCGAAGTAGAGCCCGGGTGCGTCCTCGGAATCGATCGCCATCGCCTCGCGCAGGACGCCGACATACGCGTCGCGCTGCGGCAGCCCGCGGTCCAGGGATTGCCAGCTCGAGCCGGCATCACGCGTCCGCCAAACGGCCGCGTGGCCTTCCGGCATCGTCCGTCCATGACCCGGATCAAGCGGGATGACATAGAACGTGTCGCGATCGTGTGGATGCGTTGCCGCAGCGAATCCGAACTCCGTGGGCAAGCCTTCTGTGATCTCCGTCCAGGTCTGACCTGCGTCGTCGCTGCGGTGCATGCCGACGTGGTTCTGCTGATACATGCGGTCGCCGTCGACGGGCGAGCGGACGAGCTTGTGCACGCAGAAACCGACCTCTTCATGCTCACGCGGCCAGTCGGCGCGAAGCCCACGGTTACGCGGCGACCACGACTGCGCGTAGTCCATCGTCTCGAACACGCCGACACCCTGCACGATCGCCCAGAACCGGTCCGCGTCCTCACGGTCGAACATCAGCGCCGAGATGCCGAGATGACCGGGCGGCTGATTCGACGGATCGTCCCACGCCTCGCTTCCCGGTTGTCCGGCGAGGGTCGACAGCAACGACCATGTGTGCCCTTCGTCGCGGCTTTCGAAGATTCCGGGCGCTTCGACGCCGACCAGCAGGCGGCTGTCGCTGACGGCGAGCGTTGAGACTTTCGAGATCCTGCGCCCGGTCTCGGCGTCGTACGTGATCCCCTCGCTCGAGTGCGTCCAGGTCTCACCCAGATCACCGCTCCGCCAGATCGCCTGACCATGCCATTCGCTCGCGGCCGCGGCGTAGACGGCGCCGCTCTTCGGGTCGTGGATCACGTGGTACACCGGCCAGCCTTCGCAGAACGGGCCGTGCAGCTCCCACGCGTTCCTGTCGTTGCTTTCGAGGAAAAAGGCGCCTTTGCGCGTACCAATCAACAGCAGGGTTCGTGACATCGATGTCGTACCTCCCGGTCGTAATTCCAAAAGACCTACTTATCAGACCGGCGGTGCGCCGAAAAATCATCGGAGATCGAGGCCGTCTTCGTCTGGAAGGCGAGCCTCCGAGAGGCCGGACCTCCGACGGGAGTATCGGGAGCGACGGGACTTCGAACGCTCGCTTTACCCCCGTGAGCCGCTCGCGAAGAGGGCTCCCAAGGCCCTGACCGCTCTGCGATGACGTTCGACGCCTCCCCGCGGGGGCGATCGCAGGCGCGCTGCGATGACGACGAGGACGAGGAGGAGGAGCGGCGCAGCGCCGTAGTGGACTCCGTCCATCACTGCGGGCGTCGTTACGCCGTGAAAAGGATCCGCAGGGATGAGCGTGAATGCGAGCACGACGCAGGCGAACACGCCCGCGAAGATGAGCACTGCGTCCTCGAAGAACGCGAGGAACGGAACGAACCACGCCGCGTACCACGGAAGTAGGTACGGAAGCGACAACGCGAGCATGAACAATGCGATTCCCCACTCCGCGATCGGTGCTCTCGCGTCCGCTGCCCTTACCCGTTGGACGAGTCGCCACAGAAGGACGGCGTAGAGCAGCAGGAATGTCGCTTCCACGACCACGCGCGTGTTGTGCCCTGCCTTTGTGCCCGCCACTGCCACGACGAACGTCTGCGCGCCGTGGGCGACGAAGTGCGACGGACTCGCCCAAGACTCGATTCCTCCGAGGCTCGCGAACGGCGCCCACGGATGCGACGCCGAGAAGAATGCTCCTCCCGTCGCAACAATGAACGCGGCGCTCACGAGCAGGTGGAGTGCAAGCGTTCGGACTGACCGCGGACGCGCGAGCCAAGCAAACCACAGCACCAGTACCGGCAGCATCACGGTCTTGACCAGGCAGGCAATCGTGATCAGTACGGTGATCGCAAACGCACGCGCCGACCTGGCGGGCGGCCGTGTTGCGACAAGTGCACATGCTGCTGCAAGCGGCGGAGCAATCAGTGCGTCGACGTGACCGCCGCCTACCGTATGCAGGACGATCACCGGATTCAGGCCGACGAGCGCGGCCGCAAGCGCTGCACGTTCAGGACGGATCTTCCGTGCGGCGAAAGCCACAAGACCCATGGCTGCTGCGATCGAGACGCCTGCGAGCACCTTGAACGCGAGGATCGTTCCATCCATCGAACCCGCCCACGCGCGGGCGAGCCCTGCGCTTGCCAGTGTGAACAAAGGACCATAGTGCGAATGTGTGTGAAGCCACTGCACGGACGTCACGGCGACGAAAGGATCGTGCGGGAACGCTGAAAGCGTCGTGAGGTAGGGATTGCCGCCGTATAGCGCCTCGATCCGTCCGTAGCCCGCGTACGTGTAGACGTCTCGCGAGAGGAGCAGCGGACCGGCGACGACGATGAGCAGGCTGCAAGCTGCTGCGGTCAGCACGGCCGCAAGGCGGATCCTCTTCGACCACGCCTCGAAGACCACGACCGTGAACGCCGCGACCACCACGAGGAGGAGTACCCACGCGAGTGCCGTCAGCCCCCGGCGTCCAATAGTTGTCACTGAATCTGCGAGGAAGCCCGCCCAGGTCGGAGGAGCTGCGCCGCTCGGCAGCAGGACTGTGAGCGGCGAGTTCGGAGCGCCTGCGACGACCGCCATTGCGAAGTAGCCGGCGACGAGCGTCACCAGCGCGATCTTTGCGCGACGGGACGTCCGGTCAGGCACCTCGACGCACCTGGCAGCTTGCGTCGACGCGCAGGAGCCGCGCCAGCCAGAAGCGATGGCGCACGGTGAATCCGTAGGCGCGTTCAGTGACACCGGGAAAGGCCGCGAAGACGGCAGCGAGCGGACGGCCGCCGGGAAGCAGTCGCGCGAGGGGTTCGGCGGCCGCCCCCGCCGAGAAGAGCCTCCCGTCATTGCTGACCAGATGCCACGATTCGAGGCGCGCTTCGGGAGCGATCGGCGCGAGCAGGCGCGACCCCTCCTCGCTTTGGATTGCGACCGGCCGCACGCGCTTCGCGCGATCCCAGGCGAGGATCTTGTCGAGCGACCACCTGCAGAAGCCGCAGTCCTCGTCGTAAAGCAGGACACTCTGCGCCGCACGGCTCAACGAACGACCTCTCGCGGCGCCGGAGTGGGTGCAAGTGCGCGGCGGGTCCAGTCGACGACGACCGGCCAATTGACGAACACGATCAGGACGGTCAGCCATTGCGCCGAGTAGTCGAGGCCTAGGGCGATTCGAATCGCCACGTGCATAGTCAGCACCGCCGGAATGAGGAGCCAACGCAGTCTCGGCACGAAGAGGACGAGCGGAAAGAGCGTCTCGAGAAGAAGCGCGCCTGCCGCAAACAGATGTGCGAGCAGTGGATGGTCGGCGATGAACAGCGCGAAGGCGTTCGGATGCGGTTGCGCGTACAGGATCCAGCGGAGATTGTCGCTTGTCACCCAGGCGAACCCCGAGTAGCGCCACTTCTGAAATGAAGCGAAGAAGTATGCGAGCGCGATGACGACCATCGCGGTCCGGATCGGCCATCCGTAGCGCTCGCCGAACGGCGTCCGGTTCGGTGCGTGCCAGGCCCATACTTCGCCGGTTGCGCGTCCGGCGGCGACAATGACGGCGAGGCACAAAATGAGCAGCGCATCGCGCACCATCACGCGCCCCGTGCTGTTGAGCATCCCGTTCAGGATCAACGCACAGACGAACGCAACCGGGAGAGTGATCCGGAGTGCGATGCCTAGGCCGGCGGCGAGCGCCCCTGCGATGCCGAGGGCCTGCAATGCCGACGCGAGGTCGGGGGACGGCATGCTCGCGAAGACGTCCATGTAGAAATGCGGCAAGAAGGGGACATGGCGTGCAGCGAGCACGTCGTAGTCGTGGGCGGAGAGGCGGTACGCGAGCAGCAGGCAAAGTCCGATGCGAACCCCGGCGAGGCGCCTCGCGTCCTCCGGCGCGAAGATCCAGCGCTCAACCCGGCGCATGTACGCCTTTCGCCGTGCACGTGGCGACGAGCGTCCGGTAAGGCGGCCCGGCGTGAGCGCCGATGCGGTCCGAGAGTAGACGCTCGACGTGATAGATCCGAACGTCAGTGGCCTGCCCGAATCGAACCGTCGCGCTTCGTAGAAGCGGGGCGCAGGCCGTGTGCGGGGCGATCGCGTAGTCGGCGACAACGCCGTGATGCTCGACCACGGCTTCCGAGTAGCTCTCGACAGGTCCGCGGAGCCGGCTGAAGAGCTCCCAGTTCGAGAACGGCCAGAGGTTCAGCGGCGCCAGCGCACATACCACGACCATCCCGATGAAGATCGCAACGAACGGCCGGGCATAACGCGGTGCCGCGCCCATCAACCGGCTATTCCAACAGTTCGAGCACTCCCAACGACGGCTGAACCGAGGGCCGATAGACGGAAACGTCCGCTGATTGTCCTTGTGTCAGCGAGTGGTAAGTTCGGCGCCTCCGCGACCGTCACAGAGGAAGGGGTTTAGGGATGCTTTCGGATCAACAGCGGGCGCATCTTTTCGGCGTCCTCTACCTCATCACCTTCGTCACGTCGATCCCCGCTTTGTTGCTCTACCAGCCAGTGCTCGACGACCCCGTCGGCTACATCGCCGGCGCCGGGCAGAACAACCAGATCTTGTTCGGGGTGCTCCTTGAGTTGTTGCTCATCATCGCGAACATCGGCACCGCTGTCGTGATCTTCCCGATCGTCAGGCGACAGAGCGAAGAGCTCGCGCTGGGGTACGTGACTGCCCGCCTCTTCGAGTGCACGTTCATCCTCGTCGGCATCGTCGCCGTCCTGGGGATCGTCACGTTGCAGCAAGACGTCGCGGGCGCGGGAGAAGGCACGCTGGCTTACACGCTCGCCGCGATCAAGGATTGGACGTTCCTGCTCGGGCCGGGTTGGGTCGTCGGCTGGGGCAACGGTCTGATCCTCGGCTACCTCATGTACAAGTCGGGCCTAGTGCCGCGAAAGATGACGTGGCTGGGTCTCGTCGGCGGGCCGCTCATCATCCTCTCGGGCACCCTCGTCCTGTTCGGCGTCGCGGATGCCGGTGGAGCCCTGCAAGGCCTCGCGACGATCCCCGAGGCCCTCTGGGAGCTCTCGCTCGGCCTCTACTGCGCGGTGAAGGGGTTCAGACCGTCCGCCCCGATCCTTCGAGGCGACACGGCTGGGGATCGCAGGGAAGCGATGTCGGCTGCAACACCCGTTTAGAGAGCGGAGTGAAGCGGGAGCGACCGATACTCGAACCCCCGCTTTACGACCCGTGATCCGCCTATGCAGGGGCCGTCGAAGGTCTCCGGGCGGTCGTCGGCGTGGGCGAACGGCGTGGCTCGAGGATTCGTAGGAATCCGAGCCACAGGACAGGCGCCAGTGCGACCGTCGCAATTATCGGTCCCTTGACGCCCACAAAGTCAGTGCCGGCGTAGAGCGCGTGCATGAGCGCGAGGCCGAACGCGGCGAAGCTCGTGTAGTGCAGCAGTCGCCAACCGCGCTGGCCGATCCAGCGGCGCGCGCGGAACGAGAGCGCGAGCATCAGCGAGAACCAGCCCGCGATCACGCCCATCGCGACGGCTCCGGTGTGCCACGGCGACGCGAACGGCACCAGCACCGACGGCAACCCGAACTGGAGCACCGGGTCGAGGAGCAAAGCGCCTGCATGCAGGACGAGCATCGAGAGCCCCGTCCAAACGAGCGTGCGATGCCAGCCGAGCAATGCCTTCTGACGCCGCGTGCCGAGAATGCGTGTGCTCATCGCGAGCCCGAGCCAGGTCGAAAATGTCAGCAGCGCGAACGCGACCATGCCGGCGGCACGCGCGACGAACCAGGCGAGCGGCAGGTGCGCGACGAGCATCAGGCAGCGACCTCAACCCTGACCTGTGGGACCACCGGAAGCGTGCCAAGCTGGACGGGCGCCCCCTCATGGGGAACATAGAGTGCGGAAACCGCCGGCTGGGCGTCGACGTGTGCGCGCGCATCTTCGAGGGGAGCGATCGCGAGCGCAGTGGCGTGTACCTCGGCCTCGGTCGCATCAGGTGCGACCACGGTCACCGCTAGCGGTCCGCTTTCCGCGGGCGCGCCCGTTGCGGGATCGATCAGGTGGTGGAGAGAGTGCCCGGGCCCGAATCGCCTGCGGTCGCGCCCGGACGTCGCGATGCCGGCATCGCGCAGGCGCAACGTCGTCAGCGTGTTTCCGGGTAGGCGCGGATCCGCGACCGCGACGTGCCAGGTGGAGGCGGCCCCGGCGGGGACGCCGTAGAACGCGATGTCCCCACCGAGATCCACGAGCCCGCCGATGAGCTCCGGCCACGCCCAACGCATCGCCCGGAGCGCGCGTTCGGCGGAGAAACCCTTGCCGATGCCGCCGAGGTCGACGGCGGCACCGGCTGCGACGCGTGCCCGTCCGTTGTCTTGGTCCACATCGACGCGGGCGCCGCCGCGCCAGCCGTCGATGCTTGTAGCCGGACGTGGCTCCAGCTCGTCGAACGTCCGGTCGTAGCCGGCGGCGACGAGAGCAGGGAGAATCGTCGGGTCGAACCGACCGTGTGTTCGTCGCCGTGCGCGCAGCGACGCCTCGAGCGCGGCGAGCACGCGCGCATCGACGTCGACCCAGCTCCCGGCCGCGTGGTTGAGTCGGGACAGATCGCTGCGCGGATCGAAGCGTGTCAGGACGCGCTCGCACTCAGCCACTTCGGTCCGTGCGGCCGCGAGCGCGCACAATGCACGGTTCCTATCCGACGCGGAGGCGTACACCGCGACGGCGCAGGATGTGCCCATCGCGCGGAACTCATGCCGCTCGAGCCGAGTCATCGGTCCCCGCCACCGGCCGGCCTCGAGATGAGCACGGGCTGCCCGTTCGGGCCGGTCGCCGACACCAACTGCGTCTGTCCGCCGCCCGGAGAGGTCTGGGTGGTTGCGTGGGTGGGTTGGATCACGACGGTCCGCTGTCCGCCGCCCGGCAGCTTCACGACCGCAACCGTAGGCTGCGATTGTGCCGCCGGGATCGCCGGGCGAGACCGCGCGATTGCGGTGACGAGCACGACCAGTGCGACGAGCGCGAAGACGGCTGCCAGGAGCCGCCGTTTGAATTGTTCGGACGTTGTCTGCATGAGAAGAGGTTTACTCGTCCGCGCGTAAACGCCGGGACAGGGAATCGTTCAGGTTCGCCCAAGATATGGTCGATCACGATTCCGATCATCGGCGAGCGAGGGCTGGCAAGGCAGATTCGGCCAGGTCCTCGTTCGAATAGGTATTCAGACTCAACCTGGCCTGTCTCACTAACGGCTTGAGAAGGAGCGGGAGCGACGGGACTCGAACCCGCGCTTTACCGCCCGCGATCCCTTTGCCAGTGGCCCCCCCGCAAGGCGCTGACCGTTCCGCGGCCGGAGCGTTCAGGCTTTCGTGTCCGCGACCGTTTCCCGCAGCGCGAGCGCGACGGCGTCGTCAAACGCGAGTCCGAGCCCTTGAGTCCAGGCTGCGTCGGCATCGGTACCCAGAGCCGCTCGCGCGTGGCCGAGGTAGCGCTCCAGCAGTCTGTCCCAGAAGGTGACGTGGAGATCGGTGCCAAGCGAGCGCCAGAGCTCCTGCACCGAGGCCGCCAGCTCGAGCGCGCGAGCCCAATCACCCTGCCCGGCCTTCGACATCGCAACGCCCTGCACCTCGACACTCGTCTCGATGACGTCACCGAGCTCGAGCGCGGCGCGAAGACTTTCCCGGTAGCGCTCCTCCGCTTCGGCGCAGTCGCCGCGAATCAACGAGCAGTCGGCGAGAAAGTGGATTGCGAAGTGCCTCGTCCTGAGATCGTCCTTCCCTCGTTCGAGGAGCTCGTGTGAGAGGGACTCAGCGCGTTCGACTTCGTCTAGTGCAACCAGTACCTGGCACACGCCGACGAGCGCTCGTGTCTCGCCGGCACCGTCACCGAGATCCACCCGGATTGAACGGGCCTCCTCGAAGACTGCGAGCGACGCTGCGTAGTCGCCGGCGTCGTATACGAGGAGCCAGCCGAGCGCTTCGAGCGCGGTTCCGGTCTCATCGTGATCGCCGAGCTCTCTCCAGCGGGCGACCGCGTCCTCCAGGCGCAATCGACCCTCCCTGACCGTTCCGATCCGCGCAGCGAGAGAACCCGATGCTGTAAGCGCCCTCGCCCGGGATGGGCCGTTCGCATTCGACGCCCCGAGTGCTGTCCTCAACCGCGCGTCACCCTCCGCGAGGTATCCGCGCGTGAACCAGAACCAGCCGAGCGCGCCGGCCAGGTTGAGGGCCGCGTCCGGATCTGTCTTCGACAGCCAATCGAGCGCAGCTCGCAGATCATCGTGGTCGCGATCGAGACGGGACGACCATTCCGCCTCGGCCTGGCTGCGAAGCTCGTACGCGGTTTCGGCAACGTGCGCGAACTCTTGAGCATGACGTGCGCGGAACGCGTCTTCCTCGCCGACCTCGGCGAGGCGCTCCAGTCCATACTCGCGGATCGTCTCGAGCATGAGCAGCCGCTCGTCCCCGATCGGTTTGAGAAGGTTGAGGTCGACGAGCGCTGATAGTTCGTTGATGGTCGCGTCGCAGACTGACTCTGCTGCCTCGACGGGAAAGCCTCCCGCGAACACTGCGAGCCGCGCGAGCAGGCGCCGGCTTGCGTCATCGAGCAGGTCGTAACTCCACTCGATCGTCGCGCGTAGGGTGCGCTGGCGCTCGGGAGCGTCGCGCGCGCCGTCAGTCAGGAGCGGCAACGCCCGCTCGAGCCGTGTGAGCAACGTTGCGGGCGGAAGGAGGCGCGTGCGAGCAGCCGCAAGCTCGATCGCCAGCGGCAAGCTGTCGAGTCTCGTACAGATCGCCTCGATCGTCGCGTCCGGGTCCATGGCTCGACCGACCGCTCGCGCACGCTCGACGAAGAGTGCGACCGCGTCCACTGGACTGAGCGGGTCGAGGGGATACTCGACCTCGCCGGAGATGCGCAGCGGCGCCCGGCTCGTCGCGAGCACGCGAAGGCTCGGGGCCGTGGCCAGGAGGTCGGCAACTGTCGCAGCGGCCCCAAGGAGATGCTCGAAATTGTCGAGAAGGAGCACGACCTCGCGGTCGCGGAGAAAGGCGCCAAGGTCGTCGGGTGCGCCGATCGCCTGCGCGATCTCGCTCGCGACGAGACTCGAGTCGGCGAGCGCGCCGAGTGGAACCCAGAAGACGCCGTCCGCGACCGAGCCGACGAGCTCAGCCGCGACCTGAAGCGCCAGTCGAGTCTTGCCCGTTCCACCCGGCCCAGTGATCGTGACGAGCCGCCTACCTTCGAGTCGGTCGACGAGCTCCTCGAGTTCCCGGTCGCGCCCGAGGAGCGGACTTGCCGCGATCGGCAGGTTCGTCTGGTCGAGCGTTCGGAGTGGAGGGAACTCGCCGTTGCCGAGCTGGAAGAGGCGTTCGGCCTCGATGAGGTCCTTCAGCCGGTGAACGCCGAGGTCGCGGAGCCGTCGATCGGATTCGAGGAGGTCACGCGTCGTCCGCGAGAGGACGACCTGGCCGCCGTGCGCCGCTGCGGCGATGCGCGCGGCGCGATGCACGTCGAGGCCGACGTAGCCCTCCGGCGTTACGAGCGGCTCTCCCGTGTGAATCCCGATACGAACGCGAAGAGGGCCGTCGGCCAACCCGTCACGAATCTCGTCGGCAGCCGCTACGGCGTCCGATGCTCGCCGGAATGCTGCGAAGAATGCGTCACCCTGCGTGTCCACCTCGACTCCCGCGTGCCGGGAGAGGGCAGCGCGAACAACGGCGCGGTGAGAGCCGAGGAGATCCGCGTACGCAGCGCCGTGCTCATGCAGGAGTTTCGTCGATCCTGCGACGTCGGTGAACACGAACGTTACGGTGCCGCTCGGGAGGTCTTCTCGCACGTGGAGTTGATCATTGAACCGAGACGGGTCTCGCGTCTAGTCCGTGACCCGGTTCGGGACGCTTTTACCTGCGGCATTCGCCTCTCAGGCCGCTGCCTGGACGGACCAGATCAGCAGATCGAGGATTCGCACCTCGGTCAGCCCGTGACCGCGTGACGTGAGCTCCTGCTGGACGGCTCGCACCGCTGCCGAGTTGCGGTCCAGGTCGCGTTTGTAGCCGCGGACGAGCGCGAGCGCGCCCTCTCCGAACGAAGCTTGGGCGCCGAGGTGGTCGTCCTGCAGGTACGCCTGGACGACGCTGTCGAGCATGGGGATGAGCGCGGGGCGCTTTGGGTGGAGCGCCTTCGTCATCTTCGAGAAGCCGACCCCGCGGATGTTCGCGAACGCGTCGAAGAGCTGTGTCAGCGTCGGCCACGGCACCGTGTCCTCCCGCGCGGCAAGCGAAGCATGAGAAGCGATTCCCCGTAAGGCTCGCTCGATTGCGCGGCGCCGCTCGAGGATCGCTGCAATCTCGGCCGCTGAAATTCGGGCGCCCCCGCGGTTGGCCAGCCTGAGGTCGGACTCGTCGAACGACGTTGGTCGCGAAGGGTCGCTGAGGTCGAAACGCCATGTCTCGAGGTAGCCGATCACGACTCTCAAGGGATCTTCGATGCGAACGTCGTTCCGAAGGAGGACCGGCCGGATCGAATCCGTCGTACCAGACACCGGCCGCGTTCTCACTCGGCGGCGTCGAGTGTGATCGCGACTGCCTCGTCGGGGCGTGAGCTTCCCATGTTGCGTGAGGGCTTCCCTTCTGCGAATCAGGATCTCTTTCGGCGTCGCGAAGCGATCTGCGAATCAGCCGGTCGGAGCATCGTGTAGATCAGTAGCCCGACGAACGGGACGACGAGCATGCCGATTGCCCAAGCGACCTTTCCCACTCCAGAGAGATCCGGTCGCCGGAAGAACACCCCGAAGACCGCGCGCACCCACATCACCAGGAAGAGCACGACCACCGCGCCGATAAGGAGCCGCAAGAACATGCGTTGCCGTGACTCTACGCTTCGGCTCCAGCCCGGAGTCAGCTCAACGAGGCGTCTTGCAGGGGAAGTGTGGAGCGGGAGCGACGGGACTCGAACCCAAGAAAGTCGGCGTCTAAAGGTAGACGCCAGCGCCAGAAGTCTCGGCGGTCTAGCGGCGGACTCCTCTTCGCTTTGCCGCTGCCGGCGACATGTGCGCCGGCAGCCACTACGGCTGGAATCGAAACCCGAGTCCGCGCAAGTCATCATGGTCGCGCGAAAGCGCGGCCGGACTTGCGCGGAGAGACGGGAGCGACGGGACTCGAGCCCGCGCTTTACCCCCATGATCCGTCTGCGCGAGAACCCGTCATGGCGGTAGTTCGCCGAGCCCGAAGAGGCCGATACGGACGGGCTGGGCGGGCGGCGCGGCCGTTGCCGCGCCACCCGCGCAGGCGCCACGACGATTTAAGGACCAGACGTCTTGGATCTGGTCGTGATGTAGACGTCGCCTGGTCCGCCCGCTGCTGGCGCTCGCCCGAAGTAGAGGGTTGTGGCGTCCCACGAGAGCGAGGGCCTTGACTCGCTGGCGCTTGTGTTGATGTTCGTGCCGAAGTTCACCGGCTGCGACCAGGCGTCGCCGCCGTTCTCGCGGGTCGCGACCCAGATGTCCTGACTGCCCTGGCCGCCGGAGCGGCTCGAGGAGAACACAACCTCCTGGCCGTCCTTCCTCACGTTCGGTTGGATGTCGTTGGCCGTCGGATCACTGAGCTCCGCCACCAACTCGCCGGGGCCAAAGGTCCCGTCGGCTCCGATCCTGCTCACGAAGATGTCGCCGGGCACAGCCCCGCCCTGGGCGGCCGAGCGCGAGCTGGAGTAGTAGAGCCGGGCGCCCCCGGCCGCCTCGACGTACGACGGCCCCATTTCGTCGAGCGCCGTGTTCGGGCCTTCGGGCGCGCAGGCCAGACGCTCAGGCTCGCTCCAGCCGTGGGCCGGGTTGTAGCGCGCAAAGTAGATGTCGCCGAGGCCGCACGAGCTTGGCCTGCGGACGAAGAAGAGTCCGTTACCGCGCACCGGCGTAGGGCAGAACTCGTCTGCGCCGGTGTTGAGGTCGGCTCCCGCTTCGTCGTTCAGATTGACTGGGTTGCCCCAGGGGCCGTCGGTGCTTTCTCGTCGGGCGACCCAGAGATCGAGCCCGGCGCTGCCCGGCCGGTTCGACGCGATGTACAGGTTGAGCCCGTCCGGCGACTGGATCGGACAACCATCCTGTGCTGCGGTATTCACCCCGCTCGCATCGACCTGGTCCACCAGTGTCGCCGTTCCCCAGCCCGAGAACTGAGGGCCGGCCCACGCGACGACCGCGGTCACGGCGGCCGCGACCACCGTGAGTGTTAACACCACTGCGTGCTTACCGAACATCACTCCTCCTCCTTCGCTGCCTCGACACGTCGACGCTAGGCGGCGCCGGACGCGGCAACTACGGCGGAGGCACTGCTATTTGACGGAAGCTGGCACGGTAGTGAGGCACGGCGAGGTGCTCATCGACTCGCTCCCTCGCAGAAGCGCTTCACAGTGGCGATCAGGTCGGTCACGTTCACGGGCTTGGAGAGATAGTCGTCGAAGCCGGCGGCGAGAAAGCGTTCGCGATCTCCCTCCATTGCCTGCGCAGTCAGCGCAACGACTGGGACGGATGCGGTCCGCGTGTCCGCCCGCAGGCGGACGAGCGCCTCGATACCGCCGATGTCCGGGAGTTGGATGTCCATAAGCACGAGATCGGGCAAGTGCTCAGTGGCCAGCTCGACAGCTCGCCCGCCGGTGGTCGCCTCGAGCGTGCGGTGGCCGGTCGCCAGGAGCACGTCCCGAAACAGCTTCATGCTCTTCTCGTTGTCCTCGACCACGAGGATCTGCGGGGCTGCCATCGCTATGCGCCTCTCACTGGGAGCGTGAAGACGAACGTGCTTCCCCTGCCGAGCTCGCTGTCGACCCAGATCCGGCCACCGTGCAGCTCGACGAGCCGCTTCGAGAGCGCCAGGCCGAGACCGGTTCCCTCGCCCCGCTCGATCCCGGCTTCGGTCTGCTGAAACTCCTCGAAGACACGCCGGAGATCCTCTGCGGCTATGCCAGGCCCGGTGTCGGCCACGGAAACGCTCACTTCGCCGTTGGCCCGCGTCGTCCGCACGTCGACTACGCCGCCCGCGGGAGTGAACTTCACGGCATTCGAGAGCAGGTTGAAGATCACCTGCCTGACACGACGTTCGTCGCCGGAAACGACGTCGACGTCCGGGTTCGCTGCCAGCGTGACGTGGACACCGTCCTGCATCGCGCGCTCGCGCACCATCGCGACGCCGCGCTCGAGCGCTTGCTGCAACGAAAACGGCGCGAGCTCGAGCTCGACTTGCCCAGCTTCGACCTTGGAGAGGTCGAGCACGTCGTTGATGAGTGAGAGCAGGTGGTGTCCGGAGGACAGGATGTCGTCGAGATACTCGAGCTGCTTTTCGTTCACGTCGCCGACCATCCCCTCGCGCAATACCTGCGAGAAGCCGATGATCGCGTTCAGCGGGTCCGCAACTCGTGCGACATGTTGGCGAGGAAGTCCGACTTGTGCTGGCTGGCCGTCTCGAGCTCCCTGTAGAGGCGTCTGAGCTCATCGCTCATCCGGTTTACGTTCGCCGCCAGCGCACCTAGCTCGTCGCGGTTCGTGGCGTCGACGTGTCCCGAGAAGTCGCCCGAAGCGATTGCGGCCAGCCGGGAGTCGATGCGCTGGATGGGTCCGGTTACCGACCATGAGAGGACGAACCCCAGCAGCAGCGCGAGGACGATCGCTCCTGCGGCCACTCCGATGAACAGATTCGCGCGAGTTTTCGTATGTGCTCGCGTTCTGGGCGATGACGGCGTCCGTCTTCGCGGTCATGGCGTTGGCGAGCTCCGTCGCGTGCTGGTTGAGGTCGATGGCGAGCAGTTCAGCCTTCGTGCGGAGGCGACGGCACCCGTCCGGGCAGCAGTGCCACCGGCCTCGACGATCTCTCGGCATCACGTTTGTGAGCTGCCCGCCGGTCGCTCGGATCCTGCTCAGGTACCGCTCGTCCTCGGGTGGCGGCCGGAATAGGAGGTTGTCGGGGAAGGTCGACGCGGGAATCTGTGCCACCGCGCTCGCGATCGCCCGGTCGATGGCCAGGCCGCCTGGGCCGACCTCGTGCTTGTTCAGGTCGGGGAAGTTCTTGTAGAAGTCGCCCCCGACATTCTGGGCGAGCAGGAGCCGAACGTGCTGGGCGTCGCTGCGGAGCTTGCCGTAGGCGAAGGCTCGCACCTGGAGCTTCCCGAGCGTCTCCAACTCGCTCGTTGGATTGTCCGAGAAGTCGGAGCCCGAGCACCCCCAGCACGACTACGAGCAGGGCTGTCCCAACGAACGCGACGAGCAGCTTGACGCGGACCCCGGCCGGCACGCGGCCAACAGTTCGGACGAGCAGGTTGTCGGCGGGCTCAGCAGCCGGCGATTCTCGACGGCACCGGCTGCTGGGTCCTGCTGCGGGGCGGATTCCGCCGACAAGTGCTCAGATCGTCAGCTCTGACGTGCTTCCTACGAAGTTCGTGATCATCCAGCGGCCGTCAATCCTCGCGACGTCGAGGTTTCCCGCCGTGACCGCTGCAACCTTGCCGGTGTCCACGTCGATGAAGTGGCACTCGAAGTGGAGTGTGCCGCGATCTCCGTCGACCGTGGCCTTGAGCTTGTATGCGGGGTGGTCTGACAGCCAGTGCGTCTCAGGCTTGAACGCTTTCGACTTCAACCAGACCTGCCGGATTTGCTCCCTTCCCGCCACCGTCTTCCCGGGGCCGAACGTGCCGGTCGCATTCGGTGCGAACAGGCTCGCCATCTGGTCGACCTTCTTCTTGGATATCGCTTCGTGGAAAGACCTCTCGAGCTGGCTGATCTCGTAGAGGTCGACGCGACGTTGCAGTTGCTTTGTCGACCCGACGTCGACGCTTGAACCTCCGCAGCCCGCCAGCGCGAGGACGAGTGCCCCGAGTACGCCTCCGGTCAAGAGTGTCCGCATTTCTCTCCGCCTCCCTTCCGTCCCGAATCGTGTCAACGACCCGGAGGTGACGATGTTCACATGCTTGGGAACGTCCGTCTAGGTTTCGCAGCAAGAATGGAACGCGGAGCGCGTGCCTGCCAACCGTGTCCGCCGGGGTTCGACGGGGGATGCTGGCACGGTGGTCCAGTACGCCGGCGGGCGATCCTAGGCTTCAGACACGGTCCGTCCGCGCAGTAACGGCGCACCTGCTGCGGAAACGCTCGGACGTCGATCGGCTTCTGCGAGATAGCCGTCGAAACCCGTCGCCAGGAGCCGGTCGCTGCCCCCGGCCAGGGGCGAGGCGGTGAGCGCGACGACCGGAATCCGCGCCAGTTTCCGCGCCGTCCGCGAAGCTTGCGGCGACGTCCGTTCCGTCCATGTCGGGTAGCCGCAGGTCGAGGAGGATCAGGTCCGGCCGGCGCTTGGCCGCGACGGCGATCGCTTCGTCCCCCCTGGCGGCCTCGAGCGTCCGAAACCCGGCCGCGCGAAGCACTTCCCGGGCGAGCTTCCGATTCTTCTCGCTGTCATCGACGATCAGGACGAGCGGGCGGATCCTCCAGGCCGTCCGGTTGTCGCGCGCTTGTGGAGAACGAGACGTCATCGCCGTATCCTCAAGCAGTGCCTATCCGAATCGTTCTCGCCGAAGACCAGTACCTCGTCCGCGAGGGGCTCCGGCATGTGCTCGAGACGCAAGAGGGGCTCGAGGTCGTTTCGGTGTGCGGCGACCTCGACTCGCTGCTCGTCACCGTCGTCTGCAGAACGCCCCGACGTCGTCGTGACGGACATCCGCATGCCGCCGGGAAACACGGACGAGGGGATCCAGGCGGCGACCCGACTTCGCGAGACGAACCCCGAGGTCGGTGTCGTCGTCCTCAGCCAGTATGCGACTCCTGGTTACCTGCTCGCGCTCCTGAATGGCGGCAGTGAGCGGCGCGGGTACCTCCTGAAGGAACGCGTGAAGGATCTCGAGCAGCTCGTTGCTGCGATCCGGGCCGTCGCGGAAGGCGGCTCGGTCTTCGACCCGAAGGTTGTGGAAACTCTTGGTGGCCGAGAACGCGCGGAGCGAGGACTCGCCACTCAACGAGTTGACTCCTCGTGAGCGGGATGTCCTGCGCGAGATGGCCGAAGGGAAGAACAACGCAGCGATAGCGCTTGCTCTCTTCTTGACCGAGAGGTCGGTCGAGAAGGTGATCCACTCGATCTTCCTCAAGCTCGGGCTGACTTGGGAGCCGGCGGTCCACAAACGGGTGAAGGCCGTCGTCCTCTACCTCGCGGAGAGCAACTAGCCTCATCGCGACAGCGGCAGCGAGCCGGAGACGCGAGTGCCGCCATCAGATCCCGAGGTGACAGCCAGCCGGCCACCTAGGGCCTCGACACGGTCCCGCAGGTAGTCGAGATCCGCATCCGAGCAAGCGGCGTTCCCGACGAGCTCGAACGTGAGCACATCCTCGCTCTCGCGCACTCTGATTCTCGCGCGTGTCTCGTCGCTCCCGCACGCAAGCATGTTGGCCCAGCACAGGTAGAGCGTCATCACAACTTCCGGCGGGTGGTTCGAGGGAGCGGCGACGTCGACGGAGGCAGGGAGGCCGGCACTCACCGCAGCCGAGCGAAGCAATGCTCCGAGGGCGCCGGCCTCGAGTGTCGCCGGATAGATGCGCTGCCCAAGCAGCGACGTCTCATCGAGCGCGTGCTGCACATCGCGACCCATCTCTTCGAGGAGCATCATGGCTGCCGCCGCGTCGGAGCCCAACGCTTGCCCGGCAAGCTGCAAGTTGACCGCGAGCGCGATCAAGTGCTGTTGTACGCCGTCGTGTAGCTCACGCTCGATCTTGCGTCGGTCGGCATCCGAGGCCACAACGAGCCGCTTCAGAGATGCGCGCAGCTCTTCAACCTCGACGCGCAATCGTTCGAGCTCCCGTTGCACGTCGAGCTGCTTCGCCTGCAGGTTGATCGCCTCCTAAGGGTGACTGACGAATTTGTCCGTCACCGCGCTGCGGGCGTCAAGTGGCCCAGCATTCTCTCTCGGTGGGAGGGCAGCCTCCCAAGCACTCGCCTGCGGCCACGGTAGTCCACGCGGTAGCGACGTCCTACCGTCGGGCGGCGGAAGATCCGACGAGAGGAGAAACCGATGACTCGAGGGAGAAAGCGGTTCGCGGTTGCCGCCGGCCTGGTGAGCGGTGCGGCTGCGACGGTGGTCGTCGCCCAGGCGCTTGCAACGCCGGGTTCGGGCGCGGTGAGCAACTACGTCGCGCGCGGCCCGGTATCGCAGTCGGTCGTGATCGGTGTGCCGGAGACCAAGACGGCGACAAAGACGTGCGTGTCCGTGTCGGACGTAAGACGGTGACTCGGCGGGTGTCCTTCACCTACAACACGGTGTCGTCGTTGATGAGTTGCGGTGCTACGGCGTGCGATACGGCATATCAGCAGCTGACGATCGCGCCGGGTGGGCACACGGGGTGGCACACGCATCCCGGCCCGACCTTCGTCGCGGTGCGCAGGCGAAGGCACTCTGTACCACGCTATGTCCGCTGCCCGGCGACCAAGTACGCCGCTGGTTCAGGTTCATGCAGCCTCCGACGGAGGTGCACAACATGCGGAACGAGGGCTCTACGCCGCTCGTGTTGTGGGCGTTCTACGCGTTGCCTCCGGGGACCTCGAACGCGGCGATCCGTATCGACCAACCGCAGCCGGCCGAGTGTCCGAACATTCCGTAGCCCGGCTCGATGCGGGCGCGGCGCCCACTGTGCCGCGCCCGTCCGCCTGCGCCGTCGCGATTCTCGCTTCAGTCGCGCGACGGCACTCGGCATGGGGATGGATGTCGGTTCGACGGCGGCGCAGATCGCCGCCGCAGCGGTGGTCGCCGCGTTCACCGCTGCAGTCGTTCCGCTCGCGGAACGCCGCTGCCTTTCTCTTGTCACCTACTCGTTGCTTCCGCCGCGACGGTGCGGCGGCCATCCATTACGCCGTCATCGCCGAACACTTCGACGAGTGGTGGTGCTTCGGGCTCTTCTTCGTCGCGAGCGCCATCGCGCAGCTCCTCTGGGCCGTGCTCGTCGTGGCCTCACCCTCGCATCTCCTCATCTGGTTCGGCGTGTTCGGCAATGCCGCCATCGTTGTGCTCTGGATCGTCACACGCACAGTCGGAACGCTCGTCGGCCCCGAGCCGCCACACCCGAGCCGATCGGCCTGGCCGACTCGGTGGCAACCGCGTTCGAGCTGACGATCGTCTTCGCCGGCACCTGGCTCGCTTGGAGCGTAGGAATGAGGCCGGCGCTGTCGTCCCGACTCGCGTGGGTCGTGAGTGGCGTCACGCTCGTCCTGACGAGCGTCGCCCTGCTCTCCGTGCTCGAGTTTGCGCGATCGTAAACGCCGTCCTTCCCACAGCGGCTCTCAGCACGAGGCGGTCTGATGACGTCGCCGCCGCGGGCGACGTATGCGCCCGCGTCCGCTACGGCTCGAAACGACAACCGTCGAAAGTCGTCATGCGAGCGAGCGGACTTCCGACGGAGCGGGAGCGACGGGACTCGAACCCGCGACCTCCGGCGTGACAGGCCGGCGTTCTAACCAACTGAACTACGCCCCCAGGGGGAGCCAGTCTAGCGAGTAGCCTCTCGACCGTATGACCAAAGTCGACCTGATCGCGCTCGGCTTCGTCGCCTTGACGGCCTTCATCGGCTGGAAGAAGGGGCTCATCTCGACGGCCCTCTCGCTGGCCGGGATCGTCCTCGGCGCCTGGCTCGGCTCGCGGCTCGCGCCGGAACTGCTCCAGGGCGGCAAGCACTCTCCGTACACACCGCTCGCGGCTCTGGTGGGCGCGGCGGTGGGGGCGATCCTGCTCGAGACGCTCGGCACGCTCGCGGGGTCGGCGCTTCGCTCCAGGGTCCGGAGGCCGAAGCTCACCACCTTCGATGCGACCGGAGGCTTCGTTCTCGGGACGCTCAGCGGGCTTGCGATCGTCTGGGTGCTCGGGGCGGTCGCGCTGCTCTTGCCCGGGCAGACGGACCTTCGCCGCAGTGCGCAGTCGTCAGCGCTGCTGCAGCGCCTGAACGAAGTGCTCTCGCCGACGGACGTCCTCGACGTGCTTGCGCGGATCGATCCCTTCCCGACCATTGCCGGTCCGGCCGGGCCTGTCGCCCCGCCTGACCCCCGGCTTGCGCGCGCGGTCGGAGTCCGTCGCGCGTCACCCAGTGTGGTGCGTGTGCTCGGAACGGCTTGCGACGTCGGAGTGGAGGGGACCGGCTGGGCCGCGCGGCCAGATCTCGTCGTGACCGCGGCTCACGTCGTTGCGGGTCAGCAGGACACCGTCGTCGAGCTCCAGTCGGGCGGCCGCCTGCCGGCGGACGTGGTGGCGTTCGATCCTCGCAACGACGTCGCCGTCCTTCGAGTGGGGAATCTCGGATTGCGCGGACTGCCCCTCGCAACGGCCAGGGCCGGCACTCCTGTGGCCGTGCTCGGATTCCCCGAGAACGGCCCCTTCACGGTCACTCCCGCGCGGATCGGCCGCACGTCGGTCGTGCTCGCAGAGGATGCGTACGGGTCCGGCCCGGTCACGCGACCGATCACCGCGCTCCGCGGGCTCGTTCGGCACGGAGACTCCGGTGCGCCGGCCGTCAACTCGCGCGGTGCCGTCGAGGCGATGGTCTTCGCAGCGCGCATCGGCGCGGTCGGGGGTTATGGCGTTCCGATCGATGTCGTCAGAGCCGATCTCGATTCGGCAAATGCGGCGCCGGTCTCGACCGGCAAGTGCGCTCCCTAGCCCAACAGCTCCAGCACCCGCAACGGACGCCGGAACGGCGCGACGAGGTAGACGCCGGCGGCGCGCTCCCGCGATGCCTCGATCAGCTCACGTGCGTGCTGAAAGCCGACGTCCGCGGCATTTGAGCCCGCGCGCTCCAATGCGTCCTGCAGCGACTCCGGGACGAGGATGCCGGGCACTTCGTTGTGCAGCCGAAGTGCAAGCCGGTGGCTCGTCAGCGGAAAGACACCGACAAGGACAGGGATCGGCCACTTGCCGCCGATTCTCTCGACGAAGGCGTCGAGGTAGTCGACGTCGAAGACGATCTGCGTCATCGCGAACTTCGCTCCGGCTTCGAGCTTCTTCTCGAACCGCTCGAGCTCGACGTCCATGTCGTCGGGCGTCGGGTTGACGGCCACGCCCGGGAAGAAGGATGTCGGCGCGTCGATCGGCCGGCCGTTGAAATCCTCGCCGCGATTGAGGTTCGTCATCAGCTGCGTCAGCCCGATCGAGTCGATCTCGTACACACCGCGGGCTCCCGGATAGTCACCGACCTCCGGTGGATCGCCTGTGACGGCGAGCACGTTGCGGACACCCTCCGCATGCGCGCCCAGCAACATCGACTCGAGCCCCATGACCGACCAGTCGCGCGTCGTCAGGTGCGGAATCGTCTCGATCTCCGCACGGCGCTCGATCGTTGCGGAGACCATCAGCGAGCTCATGCCTGCGCGCGCGGTCGCGTTGTCGTTGACGTCGACCCAACCGACGCGCCCTGACTCCTTCAGCGCCGTCGACACTTCGAGCAGGCCCGCGCTGTTGCCACCGAGCGGCGGGTCGAGCTGGACAGAGACGACCCACTCGCCCGCACTCAACGCGCGCGAGAGCCCGGTCTCACGCTGCTCCTCGCCGAGCGCCACGACGAGCTCCGGCGTGTCGAACACGAGTGGCGCTCGGGGCTTGCGCTCGTCCTCGACGGCCGAGCGGATGGCCGTGATCTCTGCGGGTGTGGTCCCGCAGCAGCCGCCGATCACCTTCGCGCCGAGGTTGCGCGCGTGCGCAGCGAACTCGCCGAAGTACTCGGGCGTCGCGTGTGGGTAGATGACACGCCCGCCCGTCATGCTCGCGAGCCCGACGTTCGGGAGCGCGGCGAGCGGCTTCTCGGTCTGACCCATCTGTTCGAGCGCGGCGAGGGCGGCGAGCAGGCCGGCGCCGTGATTCGCACCGATCGCGGCAACGTCGAGCTCCATCAGCCGCGCCGCCGCCTCGGCCGCGGTCACGCCCGCCAGCGTCTCGGCGCTCTCGTCGAACGTCAGGAGCGCGACGATCGGCAGGCTCGACACGCTCCGTACCGCTTCGACCGCGTCGACGACTTCCTCGAGGTCGTAGAACGTCTCGACCATGAAGATGTCGGCTCCGCGCCCGTCGAGTACCGCCGCCTGCTCGGCGAAGAGCTCGCGGCGAACCCGTGACGTGGCCGGCTCACCCAGAGGACCGATCGAGCCGCCGATGAACACGTCGCGGCCGGTCATCTCCCTCGCATCGCGCGCGAGCTTGACGCCCGCGGAGTTGATCGATTCCAGCTCGTCCTCGAGGAAGTGGTGCGAGAGCTTGCGGCGGTTTGCGCCGAACGTGTTCGTCTCGATCAGGTCCGAGCCGGCGTTGATGAAGCTGACATGGAGGGAGACAACCGCGTCCGGCGCTCGGAGGTTCGCCTCCTCGGGGCTCCGCAAACGTGGCACGGCGGCGGAGAGCAGAGCGCCCATACCGCCGTCGGCGACGATCACCGGGCCCTGCTCGAGGCGCTCCAGAAAACGGTTCCGAGTCTGAACTTCGGCGGGCACATCGTCTCCTTCCAACTCGCTCGACACATCCACCCGGGCTTCCGCCCGGCCGGGATTGGCACCTTGCCGCTGAGGCAGGTTGCCGAGGCTTCACAGGGCCGGATCCCTCAGCCTCTCTCGATGCGGAGCGGGACGGTGCCCGCAACCGAGACGGAGTATAGGCACCCGATCTTCCGTGAAGTAGCCAAGTCAACCGAGAACGGGTGATGGATGAAGCGACCCCTCCTAGCGATAGTTGGAAGGCATACCGAGTGAGGCCCCGATGCGGCGGGGGCAACCTCGGAGAATCTCCTTCCAAGGAGACCCAGGAGGGGCCAGGCGGCGGCCCCTCTTGCGTTTTTCGGGCCCGGTTCAAGGTGGAAGGCCTCGCTGCCGATGCCCGTCTTGACTCCAGGGCTCGGGACTGACGGCAATCACTCCTGCGGCCTGCGGAGCAATACGGCGGCGGACGAGGACTCCGCCGCCGCCTCTTTCTAGGTGTCGTGGACCACTCGGCCTTCCATGCCGCCGGCGACCGTCACGACCTGGCCGGTGACATGGCCCGAGAGAGCGGGTGAGGCGAGGACGACGACCTGAGTAGCCACGTCTTCGGGCTGTGCCACCTTCCGAAGAGCCATCGTGCGCGAGACGCGGCGCACCTGCTCCTCCGATACGTGCCCGCGGGTCATCGGCGACTCGGTCCAGCCGGGAGCCACGGCGTTCACGCGCGCGAGCGGGCTCTTCCGCACGACCTCGTTCTTCAGGCTCAGCAGCAGCCCGCCGAGGATCGCCGACTTGGCCGCGGCATAGTCCGCGTGGCCTGCCTCGCCGACGATGCCGGCCGTCGATCCGACGAGGATCAGCGAGCCGTCCCCTTCGAGCTGCCGGAGAAAGCCGCGCGCGGTGAGAAAGGTCGCGGTCAGGTTGGCGTCGAGGGTGGCGCGCCAGCGCTCGAGCGGTAGGTCCCAGACGGGCACGTCCTCCGGCGGCCACGCTCCCGCGACGGCCGCGCAGACGTCGAGCGCGCCTGAGTCGGTGAACATGCGCTCGACCTCTGCCTCCTGGGTCAGGTCCGCTCCGACAACGCGCGTCGAGCCTCCCAGCTCCGCTGCGAGCGCCTCGGCGCGGTCGCGGCCCCGGTGGAAGTGCACCACCACCTGCGCACCTTCGGCGGCGAATGCGCGGGCGCACGCCGAGCCGATTCCGCCCGAGCCCCCGGTCACGAGCACGCGCTTCCCCTTCAGCCCTGTTTCCATCTGTGGGATTCTCTCTGTTGTGGAGCGCGAACGGATGACCTGGGACGATCTCGGCAGCGCCGTCGAAGATCTGGCGAGCCAGATTCACGCCGACGGTTTCAGCCCCGATGCGGTGCTCGCGCTCGCCCGAGGCGGCTTGCCGTGCGCAGGCGCACTCGCCTACGCGCTCGGCGTGAAGAACATGGCGACGTTGAACGTCGAGTTCTACACCGGCGTCGACGAACGCTTGGCCGAGCCGCTTCTGCTTCCACCCGTGCCCGACCTCGCGCTGCTGCGCGCCGAACGCCTGCTCGTCGTCGACGACGTCGCCGACACCGGCCGGACTCTGGCCCTTGCGCGCGACTTCTGCGCGGAGCACGGTCTCGAGGTACGGACCGCTGTCCTGTACGAGAAGCCGCAGAGCGTCGTGCGCTGCGACTTCGTCTGGCGCCGCACCGAGCGCTGGATCAACTTCCCGTGGAGTGCGGCCGCGCCGGTGCTCCAGTGAAGGTCTTCATCGTCAGCGACATGGAGGGCGTTGCCGGCATCGTCAAGTGGCAGCAGGTCGACGGCGGCAAGGAGAAACGCTCCTACCACGAGGGCCGCGAGCTCTATACCGAAGAGATCAACGCGGCGGTGCGCGGTGCAAAGGCAGCGGGCGCGACGGAGATCGTCGTCATGGACTGCCACGGCGCGGGCGAGGAGTGGACCTTCAACTCGCTCGTTCCGGACAAGCTCGATCCCGACTGCGAGTACGTGGTGCAGAACGACTGGACGGAGTACACGGAGATGCTGGAGCAGGGCTGCGACGCGGCACTCTTCATCGCGATGCACGCAAAGGCGGGAACGCCGGACGGCGTGCTGTCCCACACGGTCTCGGGCCAGGCCTGGCGGGATCTGCAGTTCAACGGCGTCTCCGTCGGCGAGACCGGTATCAACGCGGCGCTGTGCGGCCACTGGGGCTGTCCCGTCGTGCTCGTCACCGGCGACGAGGCGGTGTGCAAGGAGGCGACCGAGCTGCTCGGCTCCGGTCTGACAACCGTCGCGGTCAAGAAGGGGCTCGGCCGTTTCAGCGCCCGGCAGCTGACACCCCTGAAGGCTCGCGAGGTGATCGAGGACGGCGCGAAGCGTTCGCTGAAGGATCTCGCGGCCGTGAAGCCGTACGACCCGGGGCGGCCGGTCGAGATTCGCGTCGAGTTCACCACACCGGATCGCCTCGTCGAGTACCGCAATAGGCGTGGGACGGAACAGGTCGACGATCTGACGCTCGTGTCGAAAGC
The DNA here is from genome assembly GCA_963833255.1 of uncultured Actinomycetes bacterium. Classification (GTDB taxonomy): domain Bacteria; phylum Actinomycetota; class Thermoleophilia; order Gaiellales; family Gaiellaceae; genus 3-1-20CM-4-69-9. Next base: position 8,464 of record CAWHXK010000072.1, on the reverse strand, counting down.
GGACGACTGGTGGTCGGCCTGGTCGCAGTTCTACTTCTGACCCACGCGCGTAACGGGTCACACTCCCGACACCATGTCCGACACCCGGCCGTGGCCGTAGTGGCAACGTAGGCTTAGGCCGTGCCTGTGGTCAGCCGGATCTCGATCGCGCCCGTGAAGGGGCTGGGCCTCCTCCACCCCGATGCGGTGATGCTCGAGGACACCGGCGTTCGCGAGAACCGCCGCTTTCACATCGTCGATGCAGAAGGACGGCGCTTCAACCAGCTGCGGGACGGAACGCTCGTCCAGGTACGGCCCGAGTACGACGCCGATTCCGAGCGGCTTGCGCTGCATTTTCCGGACGGAACGGTCGCCGAGGGCCGGGTCGCACTCGGCGAGGAGGTCACGACCGACTTCTACGGCCGGCCCGTCCCCGGCAACACCGTCGAAGGCCCGTGGTCCGATGCGCTCTCCGCCTGGCTCGGCCGTCCGCTCCGACTGATCCAGTCGGAACCGGGGCTCGCCGTCGACCGCGGGCGGGGCCACGTCTCGCTCATCTCCAGCGCGTCGCTCGAGGAGCTCGGCCGCCAGGCCGACCGGCACGAGCCGGTCGACGGCCGCCGCTTCCGGATGCTCTTCGAGCTCGATGGGTGCGACCCGCACGAGGAGGACGGGTGGGTGAAGCGGCACCTGCGCATCGGCGAGGCCCTGGTGAGGATCCGCGGCGACGTCGGGCGCTGCGCGATCACGACCCAGAACCCGGAGACAGGTGTGCCCGACTTCGACACCTTGCGGACGATCTCGGGCTACCGCCCGTTCACCGAGAACGAGGCGGGCAACAGGCACATACCGTTCGGGATCTACGGCGAGGTCACCGAACCGGGCCGCGTGACAATTGGCGACGCCGTCGAGGTCGTCGAGCTGAGCCTCCTCGACCAAACCGCCTAGCCCTGACACAATTCGGTGATGGCCGCCGTCACGAGCTTCGTAGTCGACGAAAACGACCTGGAGCCGTCCCGCGAGGACGGCGACACGGCGAGCGTTCGGATCGCCTTCGACGCCGCCAACGGCTGTGAGCGGCTGGAGCAGCGGCTGATCCGCTTCGGCCCGGGGCGCTCGACCGACCGGAAGCTCGAAGGGCAGCAGGAGGTGCTCTTCGTCGTGGCCGGGCGAGGACAGCTCCATCTGGAAGGGGACACGCACGCTCTCGAGCCGGAGATGGGCGTCTTCATCGCGCCCGGAGAGACCTATGCGGTCGAGAACACGAGCCAGGAGGACTTGCACGTTCTCTCCGTTCTCGCTCCGGAAGACCGGGAGGCGGCGAGCGGCGAGCGCAAGGTGACGGTTCGCTTCGCCGACCAGCCCGAGCTCGACGCCTCGAGCGAGCGGACCTTCCGGTATCTCGTGAACGAGGACGCCGGCTGCTTCGACGTGACGCAGTTCATGGGCATCGTCCAGCCGAGCAAGGCCCCCTTCCACAGCCACAGCTACGACGAGGTGGGATACATCGTCTCGGGCGAGGGAACCGCGCACGTGGGCGGCCGCTCGTTCCCACTCCAGGCGGGGTCGTGCTTCCACCTTCCGCCGGACGAGGTGCACTGCATCGAGAACAGCGGATCCGGGCCTATGCGGATCCTCGGGGTGTTCCATCCTGCGGGCAGTCCGGCGAATCGGTCGTATCCCGACAACAAGTAGGCTCGAAAGGCGTCACAAGTGGGGGAAGACCGGGGTAGACACTCAAGGAGGAATCGAATGAGGAGAAGGGCATCTGCGATTGCGGCCTTGCTGGCGCTTGGAGCCGCACTCGCGATCGTGGCCGGGGCGTACGCAACCCCGGAGCGGGCTGCCGCACCGGCAGCGCAATCGGGTAGCGACGCAGCGTCAGTCAAGTGCGGCAAGACGCGCACGATCGGGTTCATGGCTCCGATCACCGGTCCCGCGGCGTCGATCGGCGTCCAGCAGGCCGATTGGGCGAAGTACTACGTCTCGACGTACAACAAGACGCACAAAGGGACGAAGTTCAGGCTGCAAACGGAGGACACACAGCTTGGTGCTCCGACGGGCACTGCTGAGGCATTGAAGGGCGCGCAGGCACTCGCCGGCAGTCCTAACGTCCTCGCAGTCGTCGGTCCTGCCGGCAGCAACGAGATCGTCGGCGTGACGAAGACCTTGATGGACGGTGGTCTCGCATGGGTGTCCGGTTCATCCACCCGGACGACGCTCACGACGGACGGAACGCGCACCGGCTACATGTTCCGCACCGTGCCGCCGGACGCCATCCAGAGCACGACGGTGGCGAACTACATCTCGAAGAAGCTGAAGTACAAGCGCGTGTACATCATCGATGACCAGGAGAGCTACAGCACCGGCCTGGCCGATGCTGTCCAGGCGAAGCTGAGGGCAGCCGGTGCCACCGTCGAGCGAGACGGCGTCAGCCAGCAGCAGTCGGACTTCTCGTCGCTGATTGCGAAGATCTCGCGTGACACGCAGATCGTCTACATCCCCTGGCAGTTGCCGCCCAAGGGTCAGGCGTTCGGCAACCAGATGAAGGCCGCCGGCAAGGGAAGCATCAAGTTGATGGGGTCGGATGGCCTCTTCGATTCGTCGTTCGCCAGTGTCGGGGCGCACGTCTACGACACGAACTTCCCGTTGAACCCGAAGTCCAAGATCATCACGGGCTTCAAGAAGGGGCACGGCGGCGACGGCGAGTACTTCGGTGCACCGTCGTACGCGGCCACGCAGGTCGTTGCGACCGCGATCAACCGCGCGTGCAAGACGGGCACGACCACGCGGGCGAAGGTCCGGGCAGCGATCAGGACCACCGCTATCCCCGCCAAGGCGTCACTGATCGGGGTTGCGCTCCGTTTCAACCGCAACGGTGATCTGTCGACGCTCCACGGGTTCGGCCTCTACAAGTCGAACGGGAAGGACTTCGTCCCGATCCCAGGCTAAGAGGAGAGCAAGTTCCATCTCGACGAGTGCGGCCCGTCTTCCGACGGGCCGCACCTCGTCTGTGAGACATTTCGTTTTGTGAACTGGAGCCTGTTCTTCGACCTGACGGTCAGCGGGCTGACGCTCGGGAGCCTCTATGCGCTGATTGCGCTCGGCTACTCGATGGTCTACGGCATCCTCAAGCTGCTGAACTTTGCTCACGGTGACGTCTACATGATCGGCGCATTCGTCGGCTGGTACACGCTGCATGCCCTTGGTGGGCCGCTGAACCCGACGATCAGCGGAGCCGCGGTCCTGTTCGTGATGTTCATCGTCTCGATGTTGGGCTGCGGCGTTCTCGGCGTCGCGATCGAGCGCTTTGCCTACCGGCCGCTCAGGAACGCCCCGCGAATCGCGCCGCTGATCAGCGCCCTGGGCGTTTCCATCTTCCTCCAGAACAGCGCCTTGCTGATTTTCGGCGCGAGCTTCAGGGACTACGACACCTTCGATCTGATCGGCGTGAAGACCTTCAGCGTCGGCCAGCTTTTCTTTTCTGTCACCCAGCTCCTGACGGTCGTCCTCGCGGTCCTCTTGATGGTCGCGCTGACCATCTTCGTCGCGCGCTCGCGGCTGGGTAAGGCGATGCGCTCGACGTCGTTCGACCGAGAGGCTGCATCCATGATGGGCATCGATGTCGACCGCGTCATCGCGGTGACGTTCTTCATCGGGTCGGCGCTAGCGGGGGCAGCGGGCGTGATGTTCGGCCTGGTGTTCGGCCAGATCTACCACTACATGGGCTTCATCGCCGGTCTCAAGGGCTTCACCGCAGCCGTGCTCGGCGGAATCGGCAGTATTCCCGGCGCGATGGTCGGTGGGCTGATCGTCGGTCTTGCCGAGTCGTATGCAACGGGCTACCTCCCGCAAGGCTCGACGTTTCAGAACCTCTATGTCTTCGCGCTCCTGATCGCGGTGATCCTCATTCGACCAAGCGGTCTGTTCGGCACGGCCGCGATCCAGAAGGTCTGATGGCGGCGGGCGGCGGCAGCGGCGTTCCTCCCGATCGCTCCGGGCCGGCGGACGCGCCGGACAGCCCGAGGATCGGCGTCGACGAGTGGGTCGCGAGCGTCGAGGGAAAGCGCGAGCGTTACACAGGTCTGCGCGGCAGGTTGACGCGGGAGTGGGACCGCCTCCCGCCTCCGGCGCGGGTGTTGGTGTTTGCGATCCCGGCCGCCATCTTCCCGCTGGTCACGACCGAAGGGAACCTGTTCCGGTACGGACTGTTCACGCTCATATACGCGCTGTTGGCCCTCGGCCTCAACATCGTCGTCGGGTTTGCAGGTCTTCTCGACCTCGGCTACATCGCGTTCTTCGGCTGCGGCGCGTATCTCTACGCGATCCTGGCTTCGCCTCAGTTCGGCTACCACTGGCAGGCAGAGGCGGCGATCCCGGTGGTCGTACTTGGTGCGGCGATCGTGGGCCTGCTCGTCGGGCTGCCGTCGCGCCGTCTGTTCGGCGACTACCTCGCGATCTTGACGCTCTTCTTCGGCCAGGCGTTCGTCATCTTCGTCAACAACGCCAACCGGATCAGCTTCCCCTTTGTGGGGCATACCGATCTCACGGGTGGATCGAATGGAATCGCGAACGTCGACCCGTTCAACTTCTTCGGCTACAAGATCGCAACGACCAAGCAGCAGTACTACTTCCTGCTGATCGGAGTGTCGGTCTTCTTGGTCTTGCTCATGTTCGTCAACGACTCCCGGACCGGGCGTGCCTGGCGTGCGCTGCGAGAGGATCCTCTGGCCGCTGAGGTGATGAGCATCCCGGTCAATCGACTGAAGCTGCTTGCGTTCGTCTGCGGTGCGGCCGCGGCCGGATTTACTGGAGCGATCTACGGCACGATCGCCACAGCGGCGCTGCCGGGAGACTACGACGTCGGCCTGCTGATCACGATCTACGCGATCATGATCCTCGGCGGCTTCGGCAGCATCATGGGCATCGTCGTCGGCGCCATCATCGTCAGCAGCGTGCCCGAGTTGCTCCGCTCCTCGGCGAACGCTCGGCCGCTTTTCTACGGTGCGATCCTCCTCGCCCTACTCGTCAAGCTTCGCCCGTGGCGTCTCCTCGCTGCCGAGCTCGGCGGCTTGGTCGCCTTCGGCTTCGTGGTGCACGCGATCGCTGAGGCGGCATACCCACGTCTTGTCGACGGGAAGGCGCTGGGCTCCGGCACCGTCGCGCACGGCCTGGACCACTGGATGCTCTTACCGCAGCACCCCGTGAAGATCGCAGACTTCGCCTACATCTCGCTGGTGGCTGCGGTCGTGGTCTATCCCCAGCTCAGCCGTCTCTGGAGAGCGTTGCTGCTTGCGCCGCTCTTATACCTGGTCATGTTCGTCTGGGAGAATCTGTTGCTCGTCCAGATCGGCGGGGCGACGAGACTCGTCTTGCTTGGAGCGCTGCTCGTTGCGCTGATGAACGTTCGGCCGCAGGGCCTCTTCGGCACCGCAACCGTGGAGATCGTCTGATGAGCGACTCAAAGCTGCTCGAGCTCCAGGAAGTCGATAAGTCCTTCGGTGGTCTCCGTGTTATCGCCGAACTCGACCTTGTCGTGCGCGAGCACGAGATCGTGAGCGTGATCGGCCCGAACGGCGCCGGCAAGACGACGCTCTTCAATCTCATCACAGGGATCTACCGCCCCGACTCGGGTGAGATCCGCTTCCAGGACAGGAACCTCGTCGGGCTTGCGCCGCACAAGATCACCGAGCTCGGTATCGCCCGCACGTTCCAGACGCTTCGGCTCTTTCTCAACATGACCGTCAAGGAGAACGTCATGGCGGCGGAGTACGGCCAAACGAAGGTCGGCGTGCTCCGATCGATGCTGCGCACGCCCGGCGCGCGGCGCGAGGAAAGAGAGATCCATCGCGTGGCGGAGGAGAAGCTGTCGTTCTTCGGCGACAGGCTGATGGGCTATCGCTGGGATCAGCCTGCCTACAGCCTCTCCTACGCGAACCGGAGACGACTCGAGATCGCGCGGGCCATGGCGACACAGGCGCGCATCCTGCTGCTCGACGAGCCGGCTGCCGGCATGAACCCGCGGGAGACGCACGAGATCACGGAGCTGATCGGCAAGCTCCGAGATGACGGCGGGTACACGATCCTCGTGATCGAGCACGACATGCACGTCGTCGAAGGCATCTCGGACCGCGTCGTCGCCCTCGATCACGGCGTCAAGATCGCCGAAGGCTCGTTCGAGGCGGTTGCGACCGACCCGCGGGTCGTCGAGGCATACCTCGGCCTGCGAAGGGCGGAGACGAAATGAGCACCAACGGCGCCCCGGATCTCCTCAGGCTGACGAACATCGACACGTACTACGGGGAGATCCACATCCTCGAGAGCCTGGACCTGAACGTGCGCGAAGGCGAGCTCGTGTCGCTCCTTGGCGGTAACGCTTCGGGAAAGTCCACGACGCTCAAGACGATCCTCGGGCTCGTGCAGCCCCGTAACGGCTCCGTCGAGTTCCGCGGCGAGGAGGTGACCGGCCGCACGACGAGCTATCGGATCCAGAAGGGGATGGCGATCGTCCCGGAGAACCGCCGGCTCTTCGGGCCGATGACGGTGCTCGAGAACCTCGAGATGGGCGCGTACCTGATCCGGGACACGAAGGGGCGGAAGGAAGACTTCGAGCGCGTCTACGCACTCTTCCCATTGCTCTACGAGCGACGGGCGCAACTCGCGGGGACACTCTCCGGAGGCGAGCAGCAGATGGTCGCCATGGGTCGCGCTCTGATGTCGCGCCCGAAGCTGCTCCTCATGGACGAGCCGTCGATGGGGCTGGCGCCGATCCTCGTCGAGCGAAGCTTCGAGATCATCCAGCAGGTGCATCAGTCCGGCGTCGCGATGCTCGTCGTCGAGCAGAATGCGAACATGGCGCTCTCGATCGCAGACCGCGGCTACGTGCTCTCCACCGGGCGACTGGTGCTGGAAGGGCCCGCAAAGGAGCTGCTTGCGCACGAGGACTTGAGGAAGGCCTACCTTGGCCGTTGAGGCCGCCTCGCTCGCGGCTCGGTGCCGGCACCGGTTCCCGATCTTCGAGCGGCAGGTGTACATCAACTCGTGCTCGCAGGGGGCGTTGTCCGACGCGGTGCGCGGAGCCTACGAGCAGTACCTCGAGGACTGGGACGACAAGGGCGCGCCGTGGGAGTACTGGGTGGAGCGGCAGGAAGCCGCCCGCGCCGCCTTCGCCGGGCTCGTCAACGCAGGTGCCGACGAGATCGCCGTGACGACCTCGCTCTCGGCGGGAGTGAGCGCGCTGGCGAGCGGTCTCCGTTTCACGCAGCGGTCGAAGGTCGTCCTCACGGACTGGGAGTTCCCGACGATCGGCCAGATCTGGCACGCGCAGGAGGCGCGGGGAGCGCGTGTCATGCACGTCAAGGCTGCAGACGACGGGACGATCCCGATCGAGCACTTCGAGCGCGCGATCGACGACGACACGTTGATCGTCGCTCTCACGCACGTCTGTTACCGAAACGGCGCGATGCTGGACGTGCCCGCCGTCGTCGAGCTCGCGCACGAGCGCGGCGCGCTCGTCCTCCTCGACGCCTTCCAGGCGATCGGCTCGCTTCCGGTCGACGTTGCCGAGCTCGGCGTCGATTTCCTCGGCGCAGGCGTGCTCAAGTATCTGCTCGGGTCTGCAGGGCTCGGATTCTTCTACTGCCGTCGAGACCTCGTCGAACGTGTGCGGCCGACGCAGACCGGCTGGTTCGCCGACGAGAACATCTTCGCCATGGATCACACCGACTATTCGCCGGCGCACACCGCCGCGCGCTTCCAATCGGGCACGCCGCCGATCCCCGCGATCTACGCGGGCATCGCAGGCATCGAGCTGATGCAGGAGATCGGTGTCGCAGAGACGCGCGAGCACGTGCTGCGCCTCAACGCCCACCTCATCGACGGCCTCGACGAGCTCGGCGCACAGGTCGTGACGCCGCGCGCTCCGGAACGACGCGGCGCGCTCATCTGCGTCAAGTCCACCGATGCAAGGGCGCTCGTCTCGAAGCTCGGCGACGAAGGCATCGTCACGTCTGACCGTGACGACAACCTGCGCATCTCGGCGCACTGTTACAACACCGTTGAGGACGTAGACGTCGTGTTGGCGGCTCTGCAGCGGCACCGCAAGCTCCTGGCTTAGCTCTCCTGCCGTGCCCGGACGTCGGCTTCATCCGCATGACATAGCATCCCTGCGATGCCGCGCAGTACCAGCAAGGGCGCCCTCGAGCGCCTGCAGGAACGGATTCGCACGGCCGACCGCGGCTGGTTCTTCGCTGCAGTGGCAGATCAGGTGGCGGAGCGGCGCCAGCAACGCGGACTGTCGCAGCGCGAGCTGGCCGAGCTGGTCGGCACGACGCAATCCGCGATCGCCCGGCTCGAGCGTGGCGGCAGGCCTCCGCGCATCGACACGCTGCTTCGAATCGCCGACGCGCTCGACTGCGAGCTCGTCGTCGACTTGAAGCCGCGCCGCTAGCGCGCCTGGGCTTGCTCGACGATTCGAGCTGCCAGG
>CAWHXK010000071.1:0-42002 GCA_963833255.1 uncultured Actinomycetes bacterium | reverse complement strand
CGGCTACCTACTCTCCCGGGAGGTTGCCCTCCGAGTACCATCGGCGCAAGCAGGCTTAACTTCTCTGTTCGGAATGGGAAGAGGTGTTTCCCTGCCGCTATGACCGCCGAAGTTGTCAGGGCGCTGCGCGTTCCCGCGCACCCTCAAAACTCCATAGCTCCACACTCGGTGTTCAAAATCAAGACCTCGAGCAATTAGTACGGGTCCGCTAAACGCGTTGCCACGCTTGCACGTCCCGCCTATCAACGTGGTGGTCTCCCACGGCTCTTACTCCCTCTAGGGGATGGGAAGCCTCATCTCGAGGTGGGCTTCCCGCTTAGATGCTTTCAGCGGTTATCCCATCCAGACGTGGCTAATCAGCAGCGCCGTTGGCACGACGACTGATACACCAGAGGTCTGTTCGCTCCGGTCCTCTCGTACTAGGAGCGACTCCTCTCAAGCTTCCAGCGCCCATGGTGGATAGGGACCGAACTGTCTCACGACGTTCTGAACCCAGCTCGCGTACCGCTTTAACGGGCGAACAGCCCGACCCTTGGGACCTGCTCCAGCCCCAGGATGCGACGAGCCGACATCGAGGTGCCAAACCCTTCCGTCGATGTGGACTCTTGGGAAGGATAAGCCTGTTATCCCCGGCGTACCTTTTATCCGTTGAGCGACGGCAATTCCACGCTTTACCGCCGGATCACTATGGCCTGCTTTCGCACCTGCTCGACTTGTCAGTCTCGCAGTCAAGCTCCCTTATGCCATTACGCTCTACGCACGATTTCCAACCGTGCTGAGGGAACCTTTGCGCGCCTCCGTTACAGTTTAGGAGGCGACCGCCCCAGTCAAACTACCCACCTGACGCTGTTCCAGAGCCGGATAACGGCCTCTGGTTAGAAGCCCAGAATTCGAAGGGTGGTATCCCAAGGGTGGCTCCACAGGGACTGGCGTCCCTGCTTCAAAGCCTCCCACCTATCCTGGACAACGAATCCCAGACTCCAACGTCAAGCTGTAGTAAAGGTGCACGGGGTCTTTCCGTCCAACCACGGGTACTCGGCATCTTCACCGAGACTACAATTTCACCGGATCCCTCGTTGAGACAGCGCCCAAGTCGTTACGCCATTCGTGCAGGTCGGAACTTCGCGTGATTCCTCCGTTTCCGGAGGCGCAGACTATCCCTTCACCCTGGCGAACCAGGGGCCGGCGTCTGATCACAGTCTTAGATTTGCCGCGAGGGCAGTAACTGCGATCTCACGTCCCGAAGGACGATCAGTCGTTACGGGGTCAAACTCATAGTCGAGTCGACTTCCCACGGGATTACCCTTTCGCTGTCTACGGCGTCCTTGACGCGCCGCATACGAGGAGGGCTTCCCCGTTATTAGCCGGTTAATGTCCACCGGAATTACTTCCGGCTCGGGCAATTCAATTACCCGACAAGGAATTTCGCTACCTTAGGACGGTTATAGTTACCGCCGCCGTTTACCGGGGCTTGGATTCAAAGCTTCGCCCGAAGGCTAACCTCTCCTCGTGACCTTCCGGCACCGGGCAGGCGTCAGCCCCTATACGTCGTCTTTCGACTTCGCAGAGACCTGTGTTTTTGGTAAACAGTCGCTTGGGCCGTTTCACTGCGGCCCCCTCGAGCTGAGCCCGTAATGGGCTTCACTCTACCGGGGCGTCCCTTCTCCCGAAGTTACGGGACCATTTTGCCGAGTTCCTTAACGAGGGTTCTTCCGATCGCCTTGGTATTCTCTACCTGCCTACCTGTGTCGGTTTTGGTACGGGCACGCGCCACCTCCCTAGACGATTTTCTAGGAGGCATGGCTTCAGGAACTTCGCTCCGATGAAGGAGCTCGGCGTCCCGTCTCAGGCTTAATGGCCGGCGGATTTACCTACCGGCCGCCCTACGCGGTTACCCCTGGACGACCATCGCCAGGGATTCCTTAGCCTACCCCGTCCCGCCATTGGTGATAGCGGTGGCTACGTGGTACAGGAATATCAACCTGTTGTCCATCGCCTACGCCTTTCGGCCTCGGCTTAGGTCCCGACTAACCCTGAGCAGATTAGCTTTACTCAGGAACCCTTAGGCATTCGGCGGACGAGTTTCTCACTCGTCTTTCGTTACTCATGCCAGCATTCTCACTTCCCAGCCCTCCACGGCAGGCTTCCGCCGCCGCTTCGCAGGCCTGGGAACGCTCCCCTACCACTCCCGAAGGAGTCCGTGGCTTCGGTTCCATGCTTGAGCCCCGTTACATTGTCCGCGCCCGACCACTTGACCAGTGAGCTGTTACGCACTCTTTGAATGGTGGCTGCTTCTAAGCCAACATCCTGGTTGTCTTTGCAATCGGACATCGTTTCCCACTTAGCATGAAATTAGGGACCTTAGCCGACGGTCTGGGCTGTTTCCCTTTTGAGCACGAAGCTTATCCCCCGCACTCTGACTGCCATGCTCTGGAATGACGGCATTCGGAGTTTGCCTGAGTTCGGTAAGCGGGTAAGCCCCCTAGCCCAAACAGTGCTCTACAACCGTCATTGAACGCATGACGCTATACCTAAATATATTTCGGGGAGAACCAGATATCTCTGAGTTTGATTAGCCTTTCACTCCGACCCACAGGTCATCCGCTCAGTTTTCAACCTAAGTCGGTTCGGTCCTCCACGGGGTCTTACCCCCGCTTCAACCTGCCCATGGGTAGATCACTCAGTTTCGGGTCTACCTCCAACGACTGATCGCCCTATTCAGACTCGCTTTCGCTACGGCTCCGTTTCCTTAACCTTGCCGTTGAAGAGTAACTCGCTGGCTCGTTATGCAAAAAGCACGCCGTCACAGCACGAAGCTGCTCCGACCGCTTGTAAGCACACGGTTTCAGGTGCTATTTCACTCCCCTTCCGGGGTACTTTTCACCTTTCCCTCACGGTACTAGTTCACTATCGGTCGCCAAGGAGTACTTAGCCTTGCGGGGTGGTCCCCGCGGGTTCCGACCGGGTTTCCCGTGCCCGGCCGTACTCAGGAACCTGATAAGGAAGGCTACGCGCTTTCGCCTACGGGACTCTTACCCCCTGTGGTGTGGCTTTCCATCCACTTCGGCTAACACGTAACTTTGTAACTTCCCGACCCGCCGGCAGGCGGATCAAATCAGGCCCTACAACACCTCTGTGACAACGGCTGCCGCCTATCACATCACAAAGGTTTGGGCTGTTCCCTTTTCGCTCGCCACTACTCAGGGAATCGAGGTTTCTTTCCTTTCCTCCGGGTACTAAGATGTTTCAGTTCCCCGGCTTGCCATTACCCAGCCTATGTATTCAGCTGGGAACACGCGCGCATTACCACGCGTAGGTTTCCCCATTCGGAGATCGCGGGATCAAAGGTTGGTCAGCACCTCCCCCGCGCTTATCGCAGCCGCCCACGTCCTTCATCGGCTCTTGGCGCCAAGGCATCCACCGTGTGCTCTTGTTCTCTTGATCGAAAAGAACACGTTGTGTGTCGCTATGGAGTTTTCAAGGTGCGTGCGGGCTCAGCGCCCAAGAGAAAACCGCCCCACAGGACGGTCTCTCAAAACTCAGCAGCGATTCTCTCGTCGAGGTCGACATAATTCTAGGCGACCTGGTTGTTCGGACGAATCATTGAAGCAATGCATTCATCAACGAGCCAGGAGCCACCGGAGTAATTGCTCCGGAATCCCTAGAAAGGAGGTGATCCAGCCGCAGCTTCCGCTACGGCTACCTTGTTACGACTTCACCCCAATCATCGACCCTACCTTCGACGGCTCCCTCCCTTGCGGGTTAGGCCACCGGCTTCGGGTATTGCCAACTTTCGTGGTGTGACGGGCGGTGTGTACAAGGCCCGGGAACATATTCACCGCGGCGTTGCTGATCCGCGATTACTAGCAACTCCGCCTTCATGGAGGCGAGTTTCAGCCTCCAATCCGAACCGGGACCGGCTTTTTGGGATTCGCTCACCCTCGCAGGTTTGCAGCCCTTTGTACCGGCCAATGTAGCACGTTTGTAGCCCAAGACATAAGGGGCATGATGACTTGACGTCATCCCCACCTTCCTCCGATTTGTCACCGGCAGTCTCCTATGAGTCCCCGTCTTTCACGCTGGCAACATAGGACAGGGGTTGCGCTCGTTGCGGGACTTAACCCAACATCTCACGACACGAGCTGACGACAGCCATGCACCACCTGTGCACGAGCCCCGAAGGGCTGCCGTGTTTCCACGACATTCCCGTGCATGTCAAGCCTTGGTAAGGTTCTTCGCGTCGCGTCGAATTAAACAACATGCTCCGCTGCTTGTGCGGGCCCCCGTCAATTCCTTTGAGTTTTAGCCTTGCGGCCGTACTCCCCAGGCGGGGTGCTTAATGCGTTAGCTTCGGCACGGAGGGAGTCGACACCCCCCACACCTAGCACCCATCGTTTACGGCGTGGACTACCAGGGTATCTAATCCTGTTTGCTCCCCACGCTTTCGCGTCTCAGCGTCAGTCACGTACCAGAGAGCCGCCTTCGCCACGGGTGTTCTTCCTGATATCTGCGCATTTCACCGCTACACCAGGAATTCCACTCTCCTCTTCCGGACTCTAGCCAGATGGTTTCCATCGACGTCTCGAGGTTGAGCCTCGAGTTTTCACAACGGACCTACCTAGCCGCCTACACGCTCTTTACGCCCAATAAATCCGGACAACGCTTGCCCCCTACGTATTACCGCGGCTGCTGGCACGTAGTTAGCCGGGGCTTCTTCTGGAGGTACCGTCACCCTCTGGGCTATTAACCCGAGTGGCTTCGTCCCTCCTGAAAGAGGTTTACAACCCGAAGGCCTTCTTCCCTCACGCGGCGTCGCTGCGTCACGGTTTCCCGCATTAGCGCAAGATTCCCCACTGCTGCCTCCCGTAGGAGTCTGGGCCGTGTCTCAGTCCCAGTGTGGCTGATCGTCCTCTCAGACCAGCTACGGATCGTCGCCTTGGTGAGCCGTTACCCCACCAACAAGCTAATCCGCCGCGGGCTCGTCCTCGGTCGGAGGCCGAAGCTACCTTTTCCGTCAGATCCGAAGATCCAAAGGGCCATCCGGTATTAATCCGGGTTTCCCCGGGCTATCCCAGTACCGAGGGTTGATTACCCACGTGTTACTCACCCGTTCGCCGCTGTCCCCAGACCCGAAGGTCTGGTTCTCGCTCGACTTGCATGTGTTAAGCGCGCCGCCAGCGTTCGTCCTGAGCCAGGATCAAACTCTCCGTGAAGATTGATTGCCGGCAATACAGCCCGGCGATCCTTTTCACTTTGAGCTTGTGCTCAAAGTCCAGCCCAAGGGCATGACGGTTCAAGCCTCGACCCCTCAGCGCTGTTGTAACATGGGTTGTGCGTTTCTCCGAAGGTCTCGACGTTTGCACGCTGCTGAGTTTTCAAAGACCGTCGCTGCTAGCTGCGTAAAAAAGCCTCCGACTCGCGCCGGAGGCCCAGGGAAGCACGGAACTTCGTCGTATCCGGTTGCGTCCTGTGGGCGCTCCAGTGTCGAGTTACGGGGACTGTCCTACACCGCCCTCTCGGGCGACGGGCATGATAGCAACTCGCAGGCCCCAGTCAAGCGCGCGGAAGCGCATGAACCGCCGCTTTCCCGCCTGGACGAGCGCGTCCCTCGAGCCGCGCGCGCGGAACATCGAGCTCCAAGACCGGCTCGCCGTCGATCACGGACTCCGCCCTGGGCGATCAGCCGGCGGGCCTCGCTCGTCGAACCGAGTCGAAGTATTCGACGAGCAGGGCCGGCAGGTGCACCGACGCTCTCCGGCAGAGACACCTCGCCACCTCGTCCGGCGCCTGACGCTCACGCACGACGCGCGTGAAGTGCTCCTCCGCCGACGGCGCGCCCTCCTCCCCGTGCCAGCGCGCGACGATCCGCCGCGCGAGCTCGAGCTTCCACTCCATCGGATCGCCGCCGGGAGCCTCCCCGTCCAGCGTGAGCCGCCACCACTGTCGAGAGCCTTGTCCGGGATCGACATCGTCTTGCCGAACATCTCGTCCGGCGGCTCGTTGATCCCGATGTAGTTGCCCTGCGACTTCGCCATCTTCTTCGCGCCGTCGAGCCCGACGAGCAGCGGATAGGTCACGACGAGCTGCGGGTCGAGCCCGTAGTCCTGCATCACGTCGCGGCCCGCGAGCAGGTTGTAGAGCTGGTCGGTGCCGCCGATCTCGATGTCGGCCTCGATGGCGACCGAGTCGTAGGCCTGCATGAGCGGATAGAGCAGCTCGGAGATCGAGATCGGCTTGCGCGCGGCGAACCGCTGCGCGAAGTCGTCGCGCTCGAGGATCCGGGCAACCGTGATCGTGCGGGCGAGGCCGACGACCTCCGCGTAGGAGAGCTTGCCGAGCCATTCGCCGTTGAAGCGGATCTCCGTCCGTTCGCGGTCCAGCACTCGGAACGCCTGCTCGGCGAACACCTTCGCGTTTCGGTCGAGCACTTCGCCCGGGAGCACCGGCCGTTCCTCCGAGCGGCCCGACGGATCGCCGATGCGCGCGGTGTAGTCGCCGACGATGAGCACGACCGATGTGCCCTTCGCGCTGGAACTCCGCGAGGCGGTCGAGCACGTACGCAAAGCCGAGATGAATGTCCGGCGCGGTGGGATCGATGCCGAGCTTCACGCGCAGCGGCCGGCCGAGCTTCAGCTTCCGCTCGAGCTCTCCTTCGGGCAGGACGTCGACCGAGTGTTGGAGAAAGTCCGCGTTCAGGCGGACGATTCTAGGAGGCCCGGGCGGTGCCTCGCTCGTCGCCGCGGCGTGACCGGCGACACCGGCTAGGTTCCGCCCGGGCCCCCTCTAGAAGTAGTAAGGCGCCAGCCCCTGCGCGCCCAGCGCGTACCAGATCCCGAAGGCGAGGCTGGCGACGCCGAGCACGGGCGCGATCCGGTGGAACCCGCGCTGCACACGCGGCCGCGAGAGCGTTGCACCGAACCCGGCCGAGAGGAGCGCCATCGAAACCGCGGTGAAGAAGGCGAAGATCCCGAGCGCGACGACCGCGATCGCATGGCTGTGGATCGTCGCCAAGAGCAGGACACCGACGCCTGCGCTTCCGCCGATCCCGTGGAGAAGGCCGATCAGGTACGCCTGCAGCGGCGTGCGCGCCCGGCGCGTGCGGTGCGGGTGGCCGTCGCCTTGGTGGACGTGACCGTGCGCGTGCGGCCTGCCGTCGTGCGCGTGGAGGTGCATATGAAAGAGGCCTCGCCGCCACCGGATGAGCAGCCAGACGGCGAGCGCGACGATGAGGAGTCCGACGGTGGTCTCGGCGCCTTCCTGGAGCGTCTCCGGCAGGTACGTCTTGAACAGAACGATCGGCAGGCCGAAGAGCGAACAGCGAGGTCGCGTGGCCGGCACCCCACGAGCCGCCGAGGCGGAGGGCGTGACGCGTGCCCCGCTCCTTGCCGGCGATGAGGGTCGTAACCGCGGCGAGATGGTCGGGATCGGTCGCATGACGCAGGCCGAGCAGCGAGGGCGACGCCCGCGACGACGAGGAGCGTCCCGCCGTCCGACAGTCCCGACAGCCATGTGTCGACCCCGAACATCAGACAACTCCCGGCAGGGCGCGGACGGTCATGACGAGACCGAGCACGAGTATGACCGCAGCGCTCAGCGCAGGTAGCGCTCGCACCACGCGTCCCTCGAGCCGCAGACGCCCTGCCAGCCTCTTGGCCGAGACGGCCAGCAATCCGATTCCAGTCATGGCGGCGGCGAGGCCCATGCTGAAAGCGAGGATCAGCACGAGCCCGTAGCCGACGCGGTGCAGCGAGATCGCCGCGAGCAGCACGACCAGCGCGGTCGGGCACGGGATCAGCCCGCCGGAGATCCCAACTCCGAGCAAGCCGCGCATGGACAGCTGCTGGTCGTGGTCGTGGCTATGGCCATGGTGGTGGTGGTGGTGTCCGTGCGCGTGCATCCGCCGGTGGCGTAGACGGGCGCGCAGAACTCCGCAGCCGACGACGACGACGAGCAGCGCCGACGCGAGGTTGAGCCAGGGGTAGAGCTGCTCGGGGAAGATGAACGCGGACAACGCCAGCGTGATCAGGCCGAGGGCGAAGACGCCGACGGTGTGGGTGACCGTGACCGTCAGGCCGAGGAAGGCGGCGTGCCTGCGGCGTCCCCCGCGTTCCGACGAGATAGGCGGCGACTATCGACTTGCCGTGGCCGGGACTGAGCGCGTGCACCGCGCCCCAGAAGAACGCGAGCAGGAGCGCGAGCGCGACGAAACCGGCGCTCAGCTTCTCCTTGGCGATGAGGCCGGCGAACCCGCCGTCGCCGCCCTGGTGGACGGTCACGCGCGACGTCGAGCGCCTTCCCGGACGAGAGCTCGGGTGCGACACCTGAGCCGGTGCCGGGTGTCGACCTCGAGGCGCGCGGAGCGGACGTCGAGCGGGCTGGACAGCTGGTCCTTGGGGTACGCGCGCAACTCGTCGCTCGACGGACTGGGCAGGCGCGGAGGTGGACAGCACGCTGGCACCCGAGTCGTGCTGCGACGACGACCTCCTTCCAGCCGATCCGGCCGGGGAAGGTCTCGTCGCGGTACTCGAGGCGATGGGTCCCGGAGCGGAGGGGCCGGCGAGGCGTACACCGATTCGAACCTCGTCGTGCGCAGCCCGCCCGACGCCGGGCGGAAAGGCGAGGGCATGCCGGTGGGGCCGCAAGCGAACGGCATGCCCGTCGACCCGCAGCGAGATCCCGCGGTCGATCCTGGGGAGAAGCTTGGCCGCAGTCGGCTTCTCCTGGAAGGTCGGGATCTCGGCCAGGTCGAGGACGTAGAGCAGATACGACGCGGTCGCCCGATGCGACGACGCGGCTGTAGTGGTTGGTCGTGAAGTTGCCCAGCGGGTGGGCGGAGGCGACGGCCGGCAGCGCCAGGCCGGCGAGCAGCGACGAGCGCGAGGAAGAGCCGCTTCACCGGGCGAGCCTCCGCGCGGTCGGCGCCCACAGCAGCGAGAAGTGCGGGTTGAGCGCGAGCGCGCGGCGGAACCAGGAGCGCGCGCTCGCGGCGTGGCCGAGGCAGCGCTCGATCATGCCGCGGTGGAAGAACTTGAGCGCGTCCCGCGTGCCGAGCCTGAGCGCGTGCTTCGAGTACGGAAGCGCCTCGGCGCAGCGGCCGTTCCGCTACGAGCGCCCAGCCGAGCACGTCGTCGCCGTCGATGCTCGGGCCGCTCGCGCTGCGCGGAGCGCGCGAGCGCCAGCGACGGCTCGAGCTGGATGCCGTGGTCGACTCGAAGAGGGCGATCTCGAGGTCCGTGCGGACTCCGTTCGCCGCGAGGAGTCGCCGGATCGCGTCCGATCAGCGCGTATTCGCCCGCAGCGCCCGTTCGGTTCCCCGCGCCGCGATACAGGTCGCCGAGCGTCGAGACGAACTGCGGAAGTGGGATGCGAGCCACGGCGCGCCGCTCGAGGCGGATCGCGGCCGGGAGGTGTCCGCGCGCCGCGCGCACCGAGCGCGAGCGCGTCGAGCGCGTACACGTAGTTCGGGAAGGCGGCGAGCGCGAGCCGGTACTGCTTCTCCGCCTGGCCGATCTGGCCCATCGTCCAGTAGAGCTTTCCGAGCTGGACGCGCGCCCATGCCTGAGGCTCGGGCTCGCCGCCGGCCGCGTTCACGGCGGCGCGCATCGGCACGAGCGCCGAGCGCGGATGGCCCAGCAGCTCGCGCGCGTAGGAGACACGTGTGTACGCGGCGAGCCCGGGATTCGAGCCTCGTCATCCGGTCGAACGCGTCGAATGCCTCGTCGTACCGGCCGAGCTCGATGAGCGCGTCCCCGACGACGCCGTACGAGCGGGACTGAATCGCGTTCGGCACGCCCGCGGCCGCCCCGTGAGCGATGGCACGCCGTCCCCACGCGAGCCCTTCGCGGAAGAGGTGGCGCGAGAGCGCCAGCGATCCGAGGCCGCTCTCGGTAAGGGGGCTCGCCGGAGCCAGCCCGAGCGCGTCGTTCAGGACGCCGTCGGCCTTGGAGTAATAGGAGGGGTCGCCGGTCTCACGGGCGCGCTGCTCGTACTCGAGGCCAAGGAGCGTGAGCGAGCCGGCGTCGTCGGGCTGGGCGCGGAGCCCGGCCTGAAGCTTGCGGATCGTGGCCGCCGTGTTGCGGGCGGCAGGGAGCGAGGGGACGACTCCCGAGAGCGGCGCCGCGGCCGCATCCGCGGGCTGCGCCGGCGCGGCGGGAGACTCGGAGAGGATCCCGCCGAACAGGGCAGAGCCCGCCGCGACACAGATCACGACGAGCGCGAGGAGGAGCCTGCGCGGGCGCAGGCTCCTCCCGATCGTGCTCGTGCTCCGGTTCATCCCAGCGGGCGGTTCAGATGGATCCGGTTCCGCCCGTCCCACGGCGCTGCCTCGAACGGGAACGCGGCGGGTAGGGGCTTGTCGTTGACGTTGATGCCGTCGGCGGCATGGGCGTTGATGTAGTTCGCGCCGCCGACGACTCGGGTGGCGATGTCGGTCACATCGTCGATGGGGCGCCTGCCGTTCGGCCATGCCGCCGCATCGGGTGTCGCGTTGCCGTTGGCGTCGTGTGCCAACGGACCGAGCCGCTTCTGACTCGCGAGCGGCGTAGGCGGCGTGTGCAGGTCGAGCCGGAGGAGATCCGAGTACCCGCCCTGACCGCCGTAGGTCAGCAGGAGGTCGCGGAGATCCGTCCGGTTCGTCGTGGCCGCAGGGACGCCGTACACGAGTTGCAACGCGAGCGCGAGCCGCGGGTTCGAGTCGTAGTCGAGGAACCCGTTCTCGCTGTTCGGCTGGTTCTGGTCGACCGTGTTCCACTGGTCCTTGCTCGGCGTGCCGATGATCACCTCGTTGACGAGCGGGTTCGCCAGACGCTCGACCTGCTCGATCTGGCCGCCTACCCCGCGTCCCCGCGACGTGAACAGCGGCCGGTACGTGTCGGCCACTCCGCCGATCTTCGAGTCTGCGTCTCGCGTCGCGCCCTTCCCGTCCGCGGTCAGCATCGAAGCGGGAATCTCGAGCGCGATCTCCTGGATGTTGAACCCCGAGAGCATGTCCACGCCGAAGGCGTTCGCTCCGTCGTTCGCATCCTGGGCGTTCGTCTCGATCGGCAACGGCGACAGGCCGAGGTTCAGCGTGTCGAACAGGCCGCCGAGGTCGATGTAGAACGGGTCGTCACGCTGTCCGGCGAACGCGCGGATGCCGTTGCCCAGGTCATAAACCCCCTGTGCGGCGAGCGCGTTGTAGTCGGGCATCGTGCGCGGTCCCACGTTCGAGGGAACCGCGATCAGATTGCTCCCGAGCTCGGTGCGCCGGAAGCCTCCTTGGACCATCGAGACCGAGTAGGTCTGGCGTAGGCCGAGGCCTTCCGATCCCGGGCCGTCCAGCTTGGTGATCGGGGGGAGCGCCACGTTGTTCAGCGGCAGTCCCAGTGCTGCTGTGTCGCCTCGGATCTGACTCTGGAACTTGAACTCGAAGACGACGTCGTTCGCACGTCCGTTCTGATCGTTGTCGACCCGGAACCGGTACGTCACGTTCGGATCGAAGTTGTAGTAATTCGGGCCGGAGCTCGGCTCCTCACCCGGATTGGTGTCCATGATCAGGACGACGTTGCCCTCGTGCCCGGGCTCGTAGCTTCGGAACATGAAGAAGTCCGAAATGTCGGCTGGGGCATCGAGGGAGATGAGCGGCGCCTCGCGGTGACTCGCGGCCAGAGCGGCTCCCGGCCCCGACCCGCGTCCGACCGCGAGCACGAGAGCGCACGAGCCGGCCACGAGCAACGCTGAGGACCGGCAGCTTTCTTCGCATAATGCTTCTCCTCTCTGAGGGGTGACTCCCGACCCGCGTTGTTCGCACCGCCCCTTCGTTCGGTTCGCCGAACCGGCGGCAGCCGGTAACCGAAGTAGATTGGTGCACCTGACCCACCTCTCGGACGAAGCCCTGGTCGCTCTACTCGAGCGCGGTCAAGAGGACGCGCTGGCGGAGCTGTACGACCGCTACGGCCAGGTCGCGTACTCCCTCGCGTACCGGATGCTCCGGAACGAGACGCTCGCCGAGGACGCGGTGCAGGACGCGTTTCTCACCGTCTGGAGGAACGCGGCGAAGTTCGTCCCCGAGCGCGCGAAGGCGAGCACGTGGTTGCTGACGATCGTCCACCGCCGCGCGGTCGACCTCGTGCGGCGGGAGGAACGGCGCCGGACAGAGCCGTTCATCGCCGGGTCGGAGCCGGTCGCCGACGAGGGATCGGCCGCGGACGTCGCGTGGCTGCGACTGCAAAGGGAACGCGTCCAGGAGGCTCTCCGCCGCCTCCCGGACGAGCAGCGCGAGGCGCTGGAGCTCGCGTACTACGGCGGCTTCACCCAGTCGGAGCTGGCGGAGAGGCTCGGCCAGCCCCTGGGTACTATCAAGAGCAGGATGTTCGCCGGGCTCGCGCGGCTGCGCGAGCTTCTCGGCGACGTTCGCATCGAGGAAGGAACATGGACACCGAGGCAATCCACGACCTGACGTCCGCCTACGCGCTGGACGCGCTCGACGCCGACGAGGCGCACGAGTTCGAGGAGCACATGCGCCACTGTGCGCAGTGCCAGAGCGAGCTCGCCGACCTGCAGGAGGTAACCGCCGTACTCGCGTACGCGGCGCCTCCCGCCGCGGCCGCGCCGGCGCTGCGCGGGCGCATCCTCGAGCAGGCTCGAGCGGAGCGCTCGAACGTCATCCCGTTCCCGCGGGCGCAGGCGCAGGCGCGGCGCCGGACGACCTGGATCCTCGGCGCGGCGGCCGCCGCCGCGGCGGCCGTGGCGATCGGCCTCGGCATCTGGGCCGCGACGCTGCACAACGACCTGAGCGCCGAGCGCTCGGCGCACAGCCGCCTCGCACAGGCGCTCGCGATCGCGGCCTCGCCGGGCAGCGCGCACGTCGACCTGACCGGCGCGAACGGCTCGCTCGCGGTCGCCCCGTCGGGCCGCGGCGTGCTCGTCATCCCCGACCTCGAGAAGGCTCCGGCCGGCAAGACCTACGAAGCCTGGGTGATCCGAGGCTCGAAGCCGTCTCCCGCGGGGCTGTTCCGCGGCGGCGGCAGCACGGTCGTCCCCCTCTCGCGGCGCGTGTCCCCCGGCTCCGTCGTCGCGGTGACCGTGGAGCCGAAGGGCGGCATGCCGATGCCCACGACGACGCCGTTCATCACCGCGAAGCTCAGCTAGTTCCCTACTCTTTCGTTCCGTGCGGTTGTGGAAACGGAAGGACAAGCCCGGGAAGCCCCGGCGCAGGATCCGCAAGCTTCGCCTCTTCACCCTCATCCTCGTCTTCGGGATCCTGGGTTTCGGGGCGTTCGTCTTCGGCGTGGTCACGGCGATAGCCGAGGAGATCCCCAAGCTCGACCCGGCGTACCAGCAGCGGATCTCGAAGAACAGCTACGTCTACTCGGCGGACGGGAAGCGCGTGCTGGCGGTGATCCGCGGCGCCGAAAGCCGCGTGATCGTGCCCCTCCGCGACATCGCACCGGTCATGAAGCAGGCGATCGTCTCGATCGAGGACCGCCGCTTCTTCGAGCACGGCGGCGTCGACATACGGGCGATCTTCCGCGCCGTCTGGGCCGACGTCACGAGCGGGAACGTCGTGCAGGGCGGATCGACGATCACGCAGCAGTTCATCAAGAACGCCTACGTGCACAGCGCTCCCTCGATCAGCCGCAAGCTCAAGGAGGCCGCGCTGGCATGGCAGTTGGAGCAGCGCTGGTCGAAGGACCGGATCCTGACCGCCTACCTGAACACGATCTACTTCGGCAACGGCGCGTACGGGATTCAGCAGGCGGCACAGACCTACTTCCAGCACAGCGCGAAGGCCCTGACCCTGCCCGAGGCGGCACTCCTCGCCGGCATCCCGCAGGACCCGACGCTCTACGACCCCGTCACGAACCCCAAGCAGGCAGCGGGACGACGGGGTCAGGTGCTCCGCGAGATGTACCAGCAGGGTGACATCACCGCGGATGAGCTCCATGTCGCGAACAGCGCCGCGCTCCCACCGGCGGACTCAGTTCACCTGCCGGGGACGACGGGGCCGGCGCAGTACTTCGTCAACTACATCAAGCAACAGCTGGTCGATCGCTGCGGCTCGAGCCAGGTCTTCGGCGGCGGGCTGAAGGTGACCACGACGATCGACCTCGGCCTGCAGCAGCTCGCCCAGCAGGCGATCTCGAAGTGGCTGACGAGCCCGGGGAGCCCGTCGGCGGCGCTCGTGGCAATCGACCCGCGCAACGGCGAGGTCAAGGCCATGATCGGCGGGAACAACTTCCGCAAGAGCCAGTTCAACCTCGCCGTGCAGGGCGAGCGTCAGCCGGGCTCGTCTTTCAAGCCCTTCGTTCTCGCGACCGCCCTCGAAGACGGGATCTCGCCGGTCACCGAGTTCGAGTCGAAGCCGGTCCAGATCTTCACCGGAGACCGCATCTGGGTCGTTCACAACTACGAGGGCTCGTACATCGGACGCGCCGAACCTCGCGACCGCGACCACGTACTCCGACAACTCGATCTACGCGCAGCTGACCGACCTGGTCGGTCCGGGCTCGGTTGCGAAGACCGCCCACGAGATGGGCATCACCAGCCCGCTCAAGCACTACCTCTCGATCGGCCTAGGCGCGCAGGCGGTGAACCCGCTGGAGATGGCCCGCGCCTACTCCACCTTCGCCAACGGCGGGTACCGGATCGACGGCGCGATCACCGGCAATCACGCGCGCGCGATCGTCGCGATCGGCGGGGACGCCTCGCGCGGTTGCAGCGGCGACAACAAGGCGGTCGCGAAGCGCACCATCAGCCCGACCACCGCGAAGATCGTGACTCCCTCCTCCAGAGCGTCGTCACCCAGGGACAGGCGTGCGCGCTCAGCTCGCGGACGGTCGCCCGGTCGCCGGCAAGACGGGCACGACGGAGAACTACGGCGACGCCTGGTTCGTCGGGTACACGCCCCAGCTGGTCACCGCGGTTTGGGTCGGTTACCCGGACAACCTGAGGCCGATGCTCAGCCAGTTCAACGGAACTCCGGTCGCCGGAGGGACGTTCCCGGCGCTCATCTGGAAGGCCTTCATGGAGCGCGCGCTGAAGCACCTCAAGGATCCGCCCGCGTACTTCCAGCCGGCGCCTTCCGAATGGGGCTCGTCCGCGTACGTGCTCAACCGCAACGGCTCGGTCGCCGCCGACAACGGCTACTGCCGCAACCCGATCTCGGTCGTGTACCTCCCCGGCGAGTCACCCAAGAGGACGGCCGATTGCAAGCCGAACGAAGTGGCGGTGCCGAACGTCGTCGGGAGGCCGGTCGGCCTCGCCAAGGCACGACTCTCGTACCAGCCGCTCAACGCGAAGATCGTCTACAAGCCGCTCGACCCGCGGCAACGGCCGGGGATCGTCCTGCGCCAGTATCCGAACGGCGGGACGCTCTCCTCCCACGACACGGTCACTCTCTTCCTCGGCAAGGCGCTGCACGGGATCGTCCCGTCCGTGACCGGGCTCAGGATCGAGAGTGCGCGCTCGAAGCTCGAGGACGCGAAGCTACTCCCGCGCGTGGTCAAGGAAGTGCCGCGGCAGCGGCGCGTGGGGCGCGTGCTGTTCCAGGCTCCACGCGGAGGCGTCGCCGCTTCGCCCGGGATGGAGATCAGGCTGATCGTGGGCGCACCGACCGGCTGAGGTACCGCGAGCCCGCGAGGATGTAGCGCCAGGGCCGGTCGACCGCCTGCGTGATACCGATCCTCGGGCCGGTGGCGATCTCCGGCTCCTCCGTGCGCGGCAGCAGCCTGAAGGGCGGCTCGTCCAGCGGCAGGCCGTCGTGCTCGCGCGTGATCCCCAGCGCCTGGCAGAGACGTCCCGGCCCGGCGCACAGCAACCGCTCGTCCTCCAGCCCGCGCCGGCTGCGCATTTCGTCCAGCCCTCGCACGGGCTCCAGGGCGCGGACCAACACCGCGCTCGCGACCCCCTCCGGCTCGCACACGAAGTTGAGGCACCAGTGAATGCCGTAGGACCGGTACACGTACGCGTGTCCGGGCGGGCCGAACATCGACGCGTTGCGCGCCGTCTTCCCGCGGAAGCTGTGCGCGGCCGGGTCCTCCTGGTCGTAGGCCTCGACCTCGACGACGGTCCCCCCACTCCGTTCACGAGGAGCGTCACCCCGATCAGGTCGGACGCGACCTCGTGCACCGAGCGCGCGAAGAACTCACGCGGAAGCCGCGTCACGCGCCTCCTTGGCGTCGTAGCGGATGAACGCCGGGAAGAGCGCCGCGATCACCAGCGTCCCGACGACGCACAGAATCCCGCCGGTGACGATCGAGAAACGCAGGCTCGTCAGAGAGGCCACGACGCCGGCCTCGAGGTTTCCCAGCGCGGGCGAGGAGGCGACCTGCGCGAACTCGATGCCGACACCCTCCCCCGCATCCGGTCCGGCGTGACACTGAAGAGGATCGTCTGGCGCATCACGGCGCTCACGTTGTCGGCCGCGCCGGCGCCGGCGAGAAGCAGGAGCGCGAGCCACAGCGAGTCGGCGAACCCGAACGCGACGATGAAGACGCCCCAGAAGCCGGCAGCGACGGCGACCACGAGCCCTTGGCGGCGTACATGTCCCATCCACCCCGACAGGAGCGACGCGAGGAGGGCGCCGGCGTACGGGGCGGCGTAGAGCGCACCGACGAGCCCGGCTCCGCCGCCGAACTTCTTGGCCAGCGCCGGGAAGAGCGCCCGCGGCATGCCGAAGACCATGGCGTTCGAGTCGGTCAGGAACATCCCCAGCAGGACCTTCTTGCTCACGACGAAGCGGAAGCCCTCACGGATCGACCTGAGGCTCGGCCGCTCGGCGTCGGGGGCCGGCGCTAGCTTCGGCAGCATCCAGATCGACCACAGCGAGGCGACGAACGTCCCCGCGTCCAGCCAGTACGCGCCGGTGAGCCCGAGCAGGGCGATCAGGACGCCGCCGAGCGCGGGACCGCCGACCGAGGTCGTGCTCGAGTAGACGCTCTCGATCGCGTTCGCGGCGGCGAGCTCCTCGGGGTCGACCAAGCGCGGGATCACCGTGGTCATCCCGGCGACGCCGAACGAGAAGATGCACATCGAGAGCGTGGCCAGCACGTACAACGCCCACACCCGCGGCTGGTCGAGCGAGGCGTTCAGCGCGAGCCCGGCGCTGACGACGGCCAGCAGCGCCTCGGTCCACAGGAGCAGCCGGCGCCGGTCGATCGCGTCGGCGATCGCGCCGCCCACGATCGTCAGCGTCAGCAGCGGGACGAGCTCGCACACCGAGAGAAGGCCGACCTGGAGTGTCGAGCCCGTCAGCTCGTAGAGCTGGAAGGGCGCCGCGACCGCGGAGATCTCGCTGCCGAACGTCGAGATCGTCTGGCCGACGAAGAGCCGCCGGAAGGGCGGGTGCCGCCGCAGCGGCCCGATGTCGATGGCCATGCGCCGCCACCAGACGGGAACCCGGACTTCGGAGGGTTCCAACCGACGCTAGAACAGTTGCTCTGAGTCACCCTCGCGCGCGGTGGACTCGAGAAGCCGGCGCGCGCGACGGCTCAGGTCGCCGAGGTCGACGCGGCCGGACTCGGCCTGCTGCACGAGCCTGCTCGCGAGGTCGAGGGCATCGTCCACGAGCGCAACGCTCGCACCCGCATCGGAGCCCATGTCGTCCAGGATCGTCCGCTCGGTTCGCGAGGCGACGATCGGGTCGGCCACGCCCTCGATCCACACCCGGGTCCGCCGGCCGTCGCCGCGTTCGTCGCCGCGCAGCGGCTCGAGCGCGTAGATCTTGTCCGCCCGCGCGTACTTGCCGAAGCCCAGGAAGACCATCTTCGGCTGTCCGTCGGCCACGCGCCGATTATCGCTGCTTGACTGTCTCGATGCGGCGCGCGCTCGTTCTCTATGCCGGCGCCTGCCTGGCGCTCTTCCTGGCCATCTTCCTCTTCGCGTTCCACACGTCCCGCGGCGCGCACTGGGACGCGGAGATCCTCCGCGCGGCGACCGCGGGGAGGGACATTCCGACGGTGCAGTCGGCGAGCGAAGGGCTGATCGAGACGATCTCGATCAGCTCCCTCGTCCTGCTCGGCGGCGGCCTCGTGGTGGTCGCGTTACTGCTCGGCCGGGGCCGTGCGGCCTTCGGCGCGCTCGTCGTGCTCGGCGGCGCCAACGCCACCACGCAGTTGCTGAAGCACGTCGGCGGCCACGACCTCTTTCCGAGCGGGCACGCGACCGTCGCCATGTCGCTCGCCCTGGCCGCCGTCATCGTGGCACCCCCGTCGTGGAAGCTCCTCGCCGGCCTGCTGGGCGCGATCTATGCGGCCGGCGTGGGCGTGTCACTCGTGATCCAGGCGGCGCACAACCCGAGCGATGTCGCGGCCGGCTACCTGATGGCCGGCGGCTGGGCCGGAGTCGTCGGCGCTCTCCTCCCGGAACGTCCGTCTCGGCCGAGGAAAGGATCGCGCCGCGCCGGCCTCGTCATCGCCGGGCTCGCGGTGCTGGGCTTCGCCGTCGCCGTCGCCGTCGCGGTTGCCGTGGCCGTCATCGAGCATCCCGGCATCGTCGTGCGGGTGGAGGACCGGACGAAGCTCGTGTTCGCACTCACCGTGCTGGCCGGGCTTGCCCTGGCGGTGGCGGTTGGTTTCGCCGCGATTCAGGCGATCGCGCTGCGGAGTGCGTCAACGACGCGTTCCTGATCCTCGGGATCGATCGCCGAGTGGAAGGGCAGCGCCAGCGTCTTCCGGCTCGTCTCCTCCGCGACCGGGAACATCCACTCGCGGAACCCGTAGCGCTCGCGCATGTATGTCTGGAGGTGGATGCAGGGCAGGTACGGCCGGGACTGGATTCCCTGGTCCTCCAGGACGGTGATGACGCGGTCGCGGTCGATGCCGGAGGCGAGCTTGACCACGTAGACGAACCAGGAGCGGCGATGGTTCGCGTCGTCCGCGAGAAGCGTCGACACGCCGTCCACTCCGTCGAGGAACCGCGCGTAACGCTCCGCGGCTGCGGC
This sequence comes from uncultured Actinomycetes bacterium, assembly GCA_963833255.1. Lineage (GTDB taxonomy): Bacteria > Actinomycetota > Thermoleophilia > Gaiellales > Gaiellaceae > 3-1-20CM-4-69-9. Next base: position 23,083 of record CAWHXK010000071.1, on the reverse strand, counting down.
GCGCATTCCCAGTATCTCGTCCAGCTTCTCCAATTGGACGACGCCGATCGCCGCGTGGATGTCGCTCAGCCGGTAGTTGAACCCGAAGCGGAAGTGGTCCAGCCAGCCGTCGGTGTCGGCTCTTCCCTGGTTCCGCAGGCTCACCAGGAGCTCGAGCTCCTCGGCGGAGCCGGTCGTGACGATGCCGCCCTCCCCCGTCGTCATCTGCTTGTTGGGATAGAAGGCGAAAACGGCCATGTGCCCGTGGGATCCGATCTTGCGCCCCTTGTACTCGGCGCCGAGCGCCTCGCACGAGTCCTCGATGAAGGCGAGGCCGTGCCGATCCGCGATCGCGCGCAGCTCGTCCAACTCGCACGGGTAGCCGAAGATGTCCACTGCCATGATGGCTCGCGTCTTGGGCGTGACGGCGGCCTCGACGGCCGCGGGATCGAGGTTGAACGTACTCGCGTCGATGTCCGCGAAGACCGGGTGCGCGCCCTCGTACATGAAGCAATTCGCGGACGCGACGAACGAATACGGGGACGTGATCACCTCGTCGTCCGGGCCGATGCCGGCGATCCGGCACGCGAGGTGGAGACCCGACGTTCCGCTCGAGACCGCGGCCGCGTAGGGCGCTCCCACGCGCTCGGCGAACATCCCCTCGAAGCGCGGGACGACCGGGCCGAGCGACAGATGCCGGGAGCGCAGTACTTCGAGCACCTCCTTCGCTTCGCTCTCGCCCAGATAGGGCCGCGAAAGCGGGATCGTTCTTGTCGACTGGATCACGCCTCTGCGGGCGCGCGCGTGGAGTACTCGAGCCAGTGCGACCAGCGTTCGCTGCGGCCTCGCACCGTGTCGAAGAATGCCGACTGAATCTCGCGCGTGATCGGCCCGGGCGGGCCGATCTCCTGGTCGTCGACCGAGCGCACGGGAGTCACTTCCGCGGCCGTCCCCGTCATGAACATCTCGTCCGCCAGGTACAGGTCTGTGCGGATGAGGCTCGTCTGCTCGACGCGGTAACCGAGATCCTGCGCGATCTGGATGACGGTGTCGCGCGTCACGCCCGGCAGGATGGAAGCGGAAAGATCGGGCGTGTAGATCACGCCGTCCTTGACGGTGAAGATGTTCTCGCCCGAGCCGTCGGCAATATGTCCGTGGTCGGTCATGAGGATCGCCTCGTCGTAGCCGGCGCGGGTTGCCTCGAGCACGGCGAGCATGGAGTTCAGGTACACGCCGGTGGCCTTGGCCACGTGGGGGACGGTGTTCATGTCCACCCGCTGCCAGGAGGAGATCTTCGCGCGGATGCCGTTGTGCAGTCCCTCGTCGCCGAGATAGGCGCCCCAGGGGAAGCTCATGATCACGACGTCGACGGGATGGTCCGGCCCCGGGTTGACGCCGAGCTCGGAGTAGCCGTAGAAGGCGATGGGCCGCACGTAGCACTCCGGCAGCCCGTTGATCCCGATCAGCTCGTGGCAGACGTCGCGGAGCTCCTCCACCGAATAGGGGAGCTTCATGTACAGGATCTTGGCCGAGTCCTTGAGCCGCTTGAGGTGTTCTGTCAGGCGGAAAACGGCCGTGCCCTTGGGCGTTTCGTAGGCGCGAATCCCCTCGAACACGCCGGAGCCGTAATGAAGCCCGTGGGAGCCGACGTGGATGCGCGCGTCCGCCCAGTCGACGTACTCGCCGTTCATCCAGATCTTGTCTGTCGGCTGCACCGCGGAAGGAATCTTATCTGGAGGCGTCGTCGGACACGTCCGCGGTCTCGGCGCGGCTGAGCCGGACGAGCTCCGACGGCGGCATCGAAGCGAGGTGCCTGTGGGAACCGGCGCCTACCCAGAGGCGCTCGTACCGGAGCAGGCGCGGGTCGATCAGGACCCGGTCGATCTGCGGCAGAGGAAACGGCGCGACCGCTCCCACCTCGAATCCCGTGACCTCGAGCACCCGGTCGGGGCCCGCCACCTTCGCGCGCTCGGTGCGGACGGCGGACGCGATCTTGCGCGGGTCCCCGCGCCGGTCACCGGGGACGAGCGCCACCACCGGGCGCCCGTCGCAGTCGAGGACGAGAGACTTGACGATCTGCGCCAGGCTGCAGCCGACGGCGTTCGCCGCGTCCACCGCGGTGCGCGTCTCCTCCGGGAACTCCTCGATCCGCACCTCGGCGCCGGTTTCGCGCGCGAACCGCGCGACCCGCTCCACCGACTCGGGCCAAGGGCCGCTCATCGTTCCTCTCGTAGCCCGAGCGCGACGGCCTCTTCGAACGTCAGCGCCCTGCCGGACTCCCACTCGCGCTCGAACCGGTCTGCGAGGTTCTCGTGCAAGATCCGCATCCCCGCCTCGACCAGCCCGCGCTCGTGCGTGATCGTGAGAGGCTGGCCGCTCTCGTCGGCGATGGTCTGGGCGGCCGCGAGTAAGCGCGCCGCAGCCTCAGGGTCCGCCTCGGCCCGGGCGATGCCGAGCGCGAAGAGGCACTCAGCCGACAGTGACCTCGACTCGAGGTCGGCTGCGACACGAAGGTTGTGCTCCACGATCTGCTGCGCCGCCTGGCGATCACCAGCGCCGATGAGTGCGTAAGCAACCGATAGCTCCGCGTGCGCGGATTCCCAGTGTCGGCCTAGGCCGTGGAAGATCGCCGCCGCTTGCTCCAGCGTCTCCCGCGCCTGCTCGAAATTTCCTTCTTCGACGAGTGTCAAACCGAGCAGACGGGTGACCCAACCGCGGCCGGCGTCGTTACCGAGCTCGCGGAGGAGCTGCTCACACTCGGAGAGAAGCCGCCGCCGCTCGTGCAGGTCCGGCTCGTCGAAGCTAAGGACACGCAGCGCCCATTCGATCTGGCGTTTGTCCTGGTGTTCGCGAGCGAGCACGAGGCTCTCACGGGCATGCTCACGCGCGAGCTCGCGCTCATTGGAGTTCGCGGCCGCGAGCGCTGCGGCGCCAAGCGCCTCAGCCCTCAGCCAAGGGTCGCTGTCAGTTTCCCGCTCGAGAGCGGACGTGAGCCAGCCATGAAGTTCCCTCAGGTCCGCGCGCGTCCAGAGGCTCCAGAACGCCGCCGTGACAAACTCGAGCTCCCGCTCGACGTCGCCGGAGCCTGCCAGGCGCTCTCGCGCGCGGCGCAGATTGTCGAGCTCCTGATAGAGGAAACGTGCCTGGTCGGGACCTTCCCCCCGCGATGACCGGCCGGCTTGCTGGGCTAGTGACAGCATGTAGTCGGCGTGCGCTTCCGCGACCGCCTCGGCCTCGCCGCGCTCGTCCAAGCGCTCGCGCGCGTACTCGACCAGCGTCTCCAGCATCGAGAACCGCGGCTCGCCCTCGGGACTCTCGCCCTGCGCGAGCAGGCTCTTTTCGACGAGTGACGCGAGGCCCTCGATCGAGGCGTCGCAGACTGTTTCGGCGGCCTCTAGCGTGAAGCCGCCGGCGAAGACCGAGAGGGTCGCGAACAGCGCCTGCTCCTCGTCGTCGAGGAGCTCGAAGCTCCAGTCGATCGCCGCGCGCAATGTCTGGTGGCGTGCGGGCGCATCGCGGGCACCGGCGGTGAGGACCGGGAGCCGCTGCTCGAGCCGCTCGAGCAACTTGGTCGGCGGAAGCAGCTTCACGCGCGCGGCGGCAAGCTCGACCGCGAGCGGAAGGGCATCGAGGCGGGCGCAGATCTGCGCTACAACACCTCGGTCGCCGTCAAGTGCAAAGTCTGGGCGAACGGCTCTCGCGCGCTCGGCGAACAGCTCGACGGCCGCGCCGGTCGGAAGCGGAGGGACCGGATACTCCTGCTCACCCGACAGCCTGAGGGCGGCGCGACTCGTCGCGAGCACCTTCGACTCGGGCGCCGCAGCAAGCAGGCGGGTGACGTCCGGTCCGGCTCGGACAACGTGCTCGAAGTTGTCGAGTACGAGCAAGAGTTCGCCGCTGACCGAGATACTCGGCGACCGCGTCGCGCAGCTCGCGGCCGCCGCGCTCCTTGATCCCGAGGGTCTGCGCGAGGGTCGGGACGACGAGCTCCGGGTCGGCGATGTTCGCGAGATCGACGAAGAAGACGCCGTCGTCGTACTGGTCGAGGACCTCCGCGGCGAGCTGCAACGCGAGTCTCGTCTTCCCGCTCCCTCCGGCCCCCGTGAGGGTTAGCAACCGCGTCTGCCGGAGCAGCTCGCGTGTTTCGTGCAGCTCACGCTCCCGCCCGATCAGCGCGGTCGCCTGAATTGGGAGGTTCGTCGGTCGCTTCTCGAGCGTCTGCAGCGGAGGAAACTCGACCAGTAGCCCGTCGCCGAGGAGCTGATGGAGCTGTTGCGGACGGGTCAGGTCCTTGAGCCGGTGCTCGCCGAGCTCACGTAGTGCTGATGGATCGACCAGCTCGGCCGTGGTGGACGACACCACGACCTGGCCCCCGTGGGCGACGGCCGCGATGCGGGCTGCACGGTGGACGTCAGCACCGACGTAACCCTCCTCGGTGACGTGCGGCGAACCGGTGTGGATGCCCATCCGCACGCGAATCGGGCCCGTCGCGAGCGCGCGCTGAGCCTCCTCCGCTGCCTCGATCGCAGCCGGAGCCGTCGGGAACGCGACGAAGAACGCATCCCCTTGGGTGTCGACCTCTACGCCGCCGTGGCGCCCAAATGCCGCGCGCACGACGCGCCGGTGCTGCGCAAGCGCCTCCGCGTAGCGCTCGGCGCCGAGGTGGTCCAGCAGCGTCGTCGACCCCTCGATGTCGGTGAACAGAAAGGTGACGGTCCCGGTCGGAAGCTCGCGCTCCACCACCGTATTCTTGTCAGTAAAGGAGCGGCACGAGCCGGTAGCAGACGCCCCGCCGGTAGGCCTCGTACTCCGGAAAGCGCTCCCCGAAAACCGTCTGCGCGGCGGAGTAGGTCACCGCAAAGAAACGAAACGCACGTCGTCGAAGCCGCCCGCGCGAAGGCGCTCGACGAGCTCCGGCGGCGCCGGCGAGTCGATCGAGAGCGCCATCAGCGCCTTGCCGCCCTGCCTCGTGCGCGAGACGGCCATGTTCGCGATGTTCACGCCTGCCTCGCCGAACAGCGTGCCGACGCGCCCGATCACGCCCGGCACGTCGTCGTAGCGGAAGAGGACGAGCAGCGGCGTGAGCTCGAGCTCGAGCTCGAAGTCGAGCGCGCTCACGAGCCACGGCCGGTTCTCGCGGCCGATCGTCGTGCCGGCGACGGGCAGCTCGCGGCCGTCGGCGGTCACGGTGACGCGGATCAGGTTCGTGAAGTCGCGCGAGGCCGAGCGGCGCTGCTCGACGACCGTCGATCCCGCGCTCCTCGGCGACGAGCGGCGCGTTCACGTAGTTCACCGGCGTGTCCGAGCGGCCCTGGAAGGCGCCGTTCAGCGCCGCGACCGTCAGGAGGCGCGTGTCGTAGGCGGCGAGCCCGCCGTAATACGCGAGCTCGATCCGGCTCGCGCGGCCGTCGGCGAGCTCCATCGCGAGCCGGCCGAGCTTCGAGGCGAGCGGGATGTACGGCCCGAGCACCTCGAGGTCGTCGGCGCCGATCACCGGGATGTTCACGGCGTTCGAGACGAGCTCACCGGCGAGCGCGGCCGCGACCTGCTCGGCCACGATAACGCCGGCCCGGTCCTGCGCCTCCTCGGTCGAGGCGGCCAGGTGCGGTGTGACGACGACGTTGTCGAGCTCGAGCAGTGCGCCGGAGTACGGCTCGGCCGAGAAGACGTCGAGCCCGGCGGCCGCGACCTTGCCGGAGCGGAGCGCCTCCGCGAGCGCCTCCTCGTCGACGAGCGCGCCGCGCGCCGCGTTCACGATCCGCACGCCGTCGCGCATCTTCGCGATCGCCTCGCGCGACACGAAGCCGCGCGTCTCGTCGGTCAGCGGCAGGTGCAGGGTCAGGAACCCGGCGGCCGCGAGCACGTCGTCCGGCGTCTCGGCGCGCTCGACGCCGAGCTCGCGAAAGCGGTCGGCCGAGACGAACGGGTCGTACGCGACCACACGCATCGACAGCCCGAGCGCACGGCGCGCGACCTGCTGCCCGATGCGGCCGAAGCCGAGCACGCCGAGCGTCTTGTCCGCGAGCTCGATCCCGCCCCAGCGCTTCCGCTCCCAGCGGCCCTCCTTGAGCGCGGCGTGCGCCTGCGGGATGTTGCGGGAGAGTGCGAGCAGGAGGCCGACCGTGTGCTCCGCGGCCGAGATCACGGTCGACTCGGGCGCGTTCGCGACCACGATCCCGCGCCGGGTCGCGGCCGCCACGTCGACATTGTCGACCCCCACGCCGGCGCGGCCGATCACCTTCAGGCGCTCGGCGCGGGCGATCAGGTCGGCGGTGAGCTTGGTCGCCGAGCGGACGACGATCGCGTCGTAGCCGCCGATCGTCTCGGCGAGATCCGACTCGCCGTCGACGTCGACGTCGAAGCGCGAGCGCAGGAGCTCGACGCCCGCGTCGGCGATCGGCTCGCGGACGAGGACGCGTGCCTTCGAGCTCTCGCGGCCGTTCCGCGGCGGCCACGACGCGGACGAAGCTTCGGCACCGAAGGCGGCGTCGCAGGGATCGGGCACGCCGGTCTCGACCGCGGAGACGAGGACCAGAACAGGCGCACTCGGGCGCCGGTAGTCCAGGTCGAGTGGCGCCTCGACGAATCCCGCTTCGCCCCAGAGCTCCAGGCGGAGGCGCCCCGCCGCGCGGGAGTGGTCAGGCTCGCGGTGATGTCGCTCACGGCGCCGCCGTCGTGCCAGAAACGACGTGAACGGTGTCGCGCGGGCCGCGTGCGGCGAGGACGTCCTCGACCGGACCGAGCGCAGGGATGAGGACGGCGCGTGGTGCGGGACGAGATCCCCACAGGGCGCCGTGCTCGTGGCGCCAGCGAGAGTGCGAAAAGGGGCTCTCGGGCGCGAGGGCCGAGTTCGAGACACCCGCCGACCCGCCGTCCCACGTGACGGTCCCACAGCGTCGGCCAGCCAGTCTCGACCTCGTCGCGGAAGCGCGGCAGGAAAAACACCACCGACGCGACGCCCGCGTCCGCGACCGTCTCGACAACGCGATCCGCCGCGCGGTCGACAGGGCCAGCGGCTTCTCCAGCAGCAGGTGGCGCCCCGCCTCGGCTGCCCGCACGGCCAGCTCCGCCTGCACGTCCGGAGGCACCGCCACCGACACCGCGTCGACCCTTTCGAGGAGCGCCTCGAGCTCGGCCTCGGCCGCGACCCCGTGCCGTGCCGCGAGAGCGGCCGCCTTGGCCGGGTCGCGTCCCAGATCCCCACGAGCTCCGCGTCAGGGTGTGCGGCGAGGCCCGCGGCATGGCAAACGTCCGCCCAGTACCCGGTGCCGAGGACGCCGAAGCGGAGCACGACTCAGAGCGCGGTCTCGAACGCCTCGAGCGCGCGCGCGACTGCGACCCCGCGCTCGATGTGCGCGCCCGCCTCCGCGAGCGCGAGCTCGACCCCGGCGAGCGCGGTGGTGATGTCGAAGATGTCGTAGTAGCCGATGTGGCCGATGCGGAAGATCTTGCCCTTGAGCGCCCCCTGGCCGGGCGCGAGCGTGATCCCGAAGCGGTCGCGCATCGCGGCACGAGCTCGCCGCGAGTCGATCCCCTCGGGCGCGTCGATCGCGGTCACGACGGCCGAGCGGTCCTCGTCCGGCGAGAAGAGCTCGAGCCCCATCGCCTTCACGCCCTCGCGGCAGGCGCGGCCGAGCCGGACGTGGCGCTCGAAGGCCGCCTCGAGGCCCTCCTCGAGCAGCAGCCCGAGCGCGACGTCGAGCGCGACGACGAGCGAGACCGCGGGCGTGAAAGCGGCGTCGACTCCGCCTGCTCCTTGCGCGTCGCGGCCCAGTCGAAGTAGAAGCGCGGCGCGGCGCCGACCGCGGCGCCCCACGCGGCCTCCGAGACCGCGACGATGGCCAGGCCGGGCGGCGCCATCAGCGCCTTCTGCGAGCCGGCGACGACGACGTCGATTCCCCACGCATCGGTTCGAGCGGCACGGCACCGAGGCTCGAGATCGCGTCGACGACGACGAGCGCGCCCGCCCCGTCGCGGCCGCGGCGAGCGCCTGGACGTCGGCGACGACGCCGGTCGAGGTCTCGCTCTGCGTCAGGAAGACCGCCTTGCGCCACCGAGCTCCTCCAGCCGCGAGCGCGAGGTCGTCCGGCGACGGGGTCTCGCCCCACTCGTACGGAGCTGCTGCACGTCGGCGCCGTAGGCGCGCGGCGATCTTCGCCCAAGCGCTCGCCGAAGTACCCGGCAGAGACGACGAGGACGCGGTCGCCGGGCGAGCAGCAGGTTGGCGACGGCCGACTCCATCGCCGCCGTCCCGGAGCAGGTGAAGAGGAGCACGTCGCCTGCGGTATGGAAGACCTCGCCGCAGCCGCTCGAGCGCTCGAGGAGCGGCGCGGAAGTCGGGGCGCGCGGTGGTGGATCACAGGCTCGGCGAGCGCCGCGAGCACCTGCGGCGGCGACGGGCGTCGGCCCCGGGGTCATCAGGTATCGCTTCTCGGGCACTTGAGCCTAGCCGGCACTGGCCGGCGGACGGTGGCCCGTGAAGGTGATGACCTGCTGGAAGGTGGGGCGGTTCGTCCAGCGCATCGTCTGCGGGATCAGGCCCGGCTCGAACGGATCCGCTCGGCTTCGCGTCCGCGCGCCAGGCCGCCGGGTCGGGCCCCTGCGCGGCCGAGCTCGTTCGCCCGCCGCGTCGAGCGCGGCCCACAGCGACGCCGCGGCACGCGGCGAGCGTCGCCGCCGCCGCAGTAGCGCAGGTGAACTGCCCTGACGCGCTGGCCGAGCAGCGTGCGCAGGTCCTTGTCGACGTAGCCGTACCAGCCGTCGTCGTAGGAGGAGCCGCTGGCTGTTGGCGGGTCGTCGCTCGGGATCGAGGCTCGCGAGGCCGTCGGTCAGCGGGCCGAGCCGCGGGCGTCATCACGGCGTCGGCGAGCTGCGGCCAGAAGGCGTCCATGATCGCCGCGCCCGGGTCGTCGATCTTGCCGTCGAGGTCGCCGGTCGAGCCGGCTCGCGCCGCGCCGTGCGCCAGGCGTCTGAGAGATCGGCCGCCATCTGCGCGTCGCGCGCGGCTCGGCGCCGTGCCCTGCCGAGCATCGCGCTGATCGATCGGCCAGACTTGACCGCGCGCAGGTCCTGCGTCGCGGCGCGGTTCATCGCGCCGACGACGCTCGCGAGCGTGTGCTTCTTTCCGCGCGAGGCGCGGCCTGAGGAGCTGCACGCGCTGCACCGGCCCGTACGACCACTGGTCGTCGGCTGCGCCGAGTAGCCCTGCGCGGGCCTGTTGTTCCAGTTGACGATGTGCCCGCTCGCCGGGTCGATCGCCTGCGGGTGCGGCGCCGCCAGCGGCCGAACCCCTGCCACTCGTAGTCGCCGGTGCCGCGCGTCGGCAGGCCGAGGTCGACGCCGCGGCGCGCGCTTCGGCAGCCGCGCGCCGAGAAGTACGCGATGTCCTTCGGTTGTCCGCGTACGCCCAGTTGAACGAGAACTCCATCCTGGTTCATCGCCTGGAAGAAGCCCTGCGGCGAGGTGACCTTGTTCGTGTCCAGCTCGGCGAAGGCAAGAGCGCTGGCCAGCTCGCGGCCGCGCGTGGAGCGCTCGTGCGAGATCGCGACCTTCGTCCCGCCGACGGTCGCGTAGCCGATCACCGGGCCGTGCACGGTCGTGTGGAAGACGAGCTCCTGGTCGGGTGCCGCGCGCGGCCCTTGAGGAGGCCCGCGTCGAACGTCCCCATCGCGCGGCACTCGCCCTTGTAGAGGTAGTGGAGGTCGTCGCCGCCGCAGAGCGTCTCGACGAACGGTCGACGATGTCCGAGTGCGGACGACGTGGCGCTCCAGGCGTAGTCCTTGCCGCGGCCGACGACGACGTAGCCGATGCCCGGGGAAGGACGGCCCGCGCGTGTCGATCCCGCCGCCGTGCATGTCGAGCTCGAGGAGGAACTCGGGCCAGTAGTAGCCCACCTGCGGCCCCGCGACGAAGATCGGGTGCTTGCGTGATCGACTTCTTCGCTCCGACGAGCAGCGCGTTGCTCATGCTCAGCGGACGGTGCTTGGCGAGCTTCGGCCCGCCCGGCTCGAACGGCTGGAAGCTCCCGTCGTCCACCACTGCGTTTCCGGGCATGGCCGAGCCGGACGCCTCGCCATAGGAGAACGTGCCGGGGACGGAGACCGGCGAATTCGTGTCCTTTACCTGGCGGAGGCCGTCCCAGATCTGGCGTCCCTCGGCCGGGCCCATCTTCTTCTCCAACGCGTCCAGGAACTCCGGCGCGCCGGGTCTCGTCCCCGCCCGCGACCCCGAAGATCCCGCCGATCAGCGCCGCCGAGGCGACGAAGTCGTTCCGGTTCCAGGGCGGGATCTGTAGGCCGCTCTTCTGGATGTAGGCGTTCACGCCGGCGACGAATGCGTCGATGTCCGCGATGATCTTCCGTCCCTTGGCCCCCGCGTCCTCGAGCACCTGGTACTGCGAGGCGAGGAAGTCCTCCGCCTGCCGGCTCGGGATGAAGATCCGACCGGACAGGGCCAGGCTGAACGCGTCCAGGCCGGGCACGTCCAGAGCGGCGATGCGGGAGGGGCCGCGGACGAGTTGCATGAGGAGGTTGCGGTCCTCGGCGGTGACGAATCCCGAGCCGAACATCACGTCCGCGCGCGTCTTGCCGGTGATGTGGGCGACGTCCCACTTGTCGCGGACGATCTTCAGCCCTTTCCGGCCCGTGTCCTCGACGCGCTGCGCCTTGCCCTGCAGGCCGAACGTCTCGGGCTTGAAGAAGCGGTGCACGTTCGTGGGGCTGACCGCGTTCCAGAGCGGCGTCAGCCCGTCGTAGAGGGCGAGCTGGTCGGTCGAGTTCCGGCCGCTGTCGGCGCCCTCGCCCGGAGGGAGGACGTTGAGCGCCGTCGACGCGAAGTCCGGCGGCTTCTTCGCGCTCGAGGAGGCGGATACGAGCGCCGGCACGAGGAGCGCAATCACGCGTGACGGAGATGAGGAGCGGACGCAGCTTCACGGGAAGGGTGCGGAGCCTACAACTTGCCGGTCGTTGCAAACACTGCGACCCTTGGGACGTGTCCAGATTGGGCATGTTTGCTGCGGCCGGCGTCCTCGCGGTCACCGGATCCGGATCGGCCACCGTCTCGTACGTCGTCGACGGCGACACGATCGCGCTCCGGGACGGGCCGCATGTCCGGCTCGTCCAGATCGACACGCCGGAGGTCGGGACGGGCGAGTGCTACTCCCGGCGCGCAGCCAAGGACCTGCGCAAGCTGGCGCCCGCGGGCGCGCGTGTGGGGCTCGAGGCCGACCCGAACCTCGACTCGGTCGACCGCTACGGGCGCCTGCTGCGCTACGTCTTCCACCGCGGGATCAACGTCAACCTGCGACTGGTGGAGCAGGGAGACGCCACGGTGTGGTTCTACGACGGCGACCGCGGCCGCTACGCCTCGCGGCTGCTCGCCGCCGCGCGCCGCGCGCGGGCCGAAAAGCGAGGTCTGTGGGGAGCGTGCAACGCGGTGTGGAACCCGTACGGGCCGGCGACGACTCGGCCCGAGCACGTCGGCCGCACCCCGCGCGGCAAGTGCGACTCGGCTTACCCGACCGTCTGCATCCCGCCTCCGCCGCCCGACCTGGACTGCGCAGACATCCCGTACAAGCACTTCAAGGTGCTGCCACCGGATCCGCACCACTTCGACGGCGACCACGACGGGATCGGATGCGAGAGCTAACAGTTCCCTTGCACTCGGCCCGGAATCGGTGGCTACCATCGACCGCTGATTCGGCTGCCCACCGACGGGGTCACGAAGTCTGGGCGGTCGCTAACTGTGGCAATCACGCATCCTTGTGCCTGCGGTCGTACTCATACTGCTGGTCCTTCTGGGCCTGTTCGCTCCCTCTGCCGGTGCGCAGGAGGGGCAGCACAACCTCGTCCCGTACGACGGGTATCTCGTCTCGTCCACGCGCTCGTACCGGCACGAGACGTGGCGCTGGCAGAAGCTCATGTCCAAGCGCCGACGCCGGCGGGACAAGGCGAGTCTCGACCCGAGCCACGACTACCGCCGCTGGGTCAACCGGCTGTGGAAGGAGCCGCGCCGCTGCTGCACGGCATAGGGCCCACAACCCACCCCGCTACCGCGAGTGGATGTGCATCCACCGCTACGAGGGAGGGTGGCGGCCTGATCGACGGGCCCGTACTACGGCGGCCTGCAGATGAACATGGAGTTCCAGCGGATGTACGGCCCGGAGCTCTCAGAGTAAGGGAACCGCGAACCACTGGACGCCGCTCGAGCAGATCTGGGTCGCCGAGCGCGCATACCGCGAGCTTGGCTACCAGCCGTGGCCGAACACGGCCCGCATGTGCGGGCTGCTGTAGTCGCGCTATAAGAGTCCCCATGCTGGTCCGGATGGCTGTGCTGGTCGCCGCTGCGGGCATCGTGCTCGGGGTCTCGCCCGCTGCGCCGGCCGCCGGGAGGCCCGACCTCCACATCCGTATCGTCCGGGCGGGCCCGACCACGCTCTCGGTGAAGGGCCGCATGTACACGACCGTTCTGCTCGAAAACCTCGGGACAGCCGCCGCCGAGCAGATCGTGCTCTGGATCCGTGTCCCCAACAAGCTCTCGATCCGCTCTCCCAGCGCGCACGGGGCCGTCGGAGCGTGCTTCCCGCGCGGTCACGACTGGAAATGCGAGCTGGGCAGCCTGGCGCCGGATGAGCCGCCTATTCAGGTGGAGATGGATGCGCGCGCGGTCAAAGCCGGCCCCGGGACCCTCCGGCTTGCGGTCACGACTCATCAGCACGACGCGCATCCCGCCGACAACCGGAAGGCGATTCACGTGCTCGTGCGGCGGGCGCCCGCGCGGGCCAATCTCAGCGTCACCGCCGAGACGGGGGGAACGCCTCAGGCAGGAGTCCCTTCGCCCCTTCTCTTCCACGTCCGGAACACGGGGCCAAGCGCGGCCGAGCAGGTCATGCTCATTGTCCAGCTGAAGTCGGAAGGATGGTTCGTCGGGGCGAACTTCGTCTTCGAGTCGCCGTTCGACGACTGCGGTCCAACGGACGAGGGGCAGAAGTTGATCGTCTGCACGGTTCCGTTCGTCGCCGCTCACGGAACCGCCAGCGTCGCCCTCGAGGGCTATCTGCGGGTCGGGGACGCACGCGTCGCCATGCGCGTGAGCTCGACGACTAAGGACACTCTCCCTCGCAACAACGTCGGGAGCTTCACCGCCGCCGTCGGCCCTCCGCTCAAAACCGCCGATCTCACTCTCGTGCCCGACGTCCCTACCCACGTGAGCGCTGAGCAGCCCGCGACCTTCAAGGTGCAGGTCACGAACCATGGTCCGGACGAGGCGCACGATGTCGGAGCGCTTTTTTGTCGTCTCCACCAAAGTCACTCCCATAGCGATCGATCTGGTCTCGCTTTCGGCAACGCAAGGTGAGTGCGCCGGGCTCGGTTGCGATATCGGGACCTTGGCGGCAGGCCAGACGGTCACGCTCACGCTCGTCGTGGTCTTCCACGGAACAGGCACCTTCTCCGTGGGAGGGATCACGAGCGGCCGCGACGACGTCTACGACCCCGGCCTGTACGAGGACGCGCCGCCCGCGTCGAGCAACGGCTCCAGCGAGGAAACGGTCGTCGGAAGCCCGGCTCAGGCCTTGAGCTTTTCGCGCAGCCGCTCGTTGACCACGCGGGGATTCGCCTTGCCGCGCGTCTCCTTCATGACCTGCCCGACGAGAAAGCCGAGCAGCCCCTCCTTGCCTGCGCGGTACGCGGCCGCCTGCTCCACGTTGGCGGCGAGGACCTGGTCGATCACCGGGTCGAGCTCCGCCTCGTCGGCGATCAGCGTCTCGCCCAGGTAGTCCTCGGCCTCGAAGCCCTCGCCGCCGCTTTCGGCCAGCGCCTTCGTGAAGGCCTCGCGTGGGATGCGGTCGCGCGCCTCGATCAGCTTGCCGAGCTCGTCGCCGTCGACCGCGGCCGGATCGACGCCCGCCGCCGCGAGCTCGTTCATCACCACGTTCGCCACCGCGACGCCGGTCGCCGGGCGTCCGCTCGTAGAGCCCGTCCCGGCCGCTCGTCACGAGACCCTCGGCGAGCCCGAAGTCGAGCTCCGCCTCGAGGCGGCGAATGCGCGCGCTCGGCAGCTCGCCGAGCTCCCTTCCCGCACGCTCGACCATTTCCGCCGGCGGGTCGAGCGGGACGAGGTCGGGCTCGGGGAAGTAGCGATAGTCCTGCGCCTCCTCCTTCGAACGCAGCGGCGCCGCGTGCTCCTGCCCGGGCACGAAGTGGAGCGTCTCCTGCTCGACCTGCCCGCCCGCCTCGTAGATCCCGATTTGCCGCCCGATCTCGCGCTCGATCCCTTGCGCGGCGAAGTTGAACGAGTTGAGGTTCTTGAGCTCGGTGCGCGTGCCGCAGCTCGTCCGAGCCCTCGGGCCGGACGGAGACGTTGATATCGAAGCGCATCGAGCCCTCCTGCATCTCCGCGTCCGAGATGTCCAGCTCACGCACGGTCTGACGCAGCAGCTGCAGGAAGCGCTTCGTCTGCTCCGCGGAGCGGAGGTCCGGCTCGGTGACGATCTCGACCAGCGGCGTGCCGGAGCGGTTGAAGTCGACGAGCGTCCGGTCCGCGCCGTGGATGCGCCCCGTCCGCCCCGCCATGTGCACGTTCTTGGCCGCGTCCTCCTCGAGGTGCGCGCGGACGATCCCGATCTCGGTGTCCCCATCGGCCCCGGGACGAGTAAAGAACCGCCTATGCACAGAGGCTCGTCGTACTGGGAGATCTGATAGCCCTTGGGGTGTCCGGATAGAAGTAGTTCTTGCGGTGGAAGACGGCGTGATCGGCGATTTCGCAGCCGAGCGCGAGGCCGAGCCTGATCGCCCACTCGATCGCCTCGCGTTCGGCACCGGCAGCGTGCCCGGGATGCGCGAGGCAGACCGGGCAGGTCTGCGTGTTCGGCGGCGGCGCCGAAGCCGACCCCGAGCGGCAGAACATCTTCGTCTCGTCTTGAGCTGGACGTGGATCTCGAGCCGATGACCGGCTCCCAGCTCATGCGGCCCGAGCCTCTCGGGGACGACAGTCGAAGCCGAGCGCCTGCTCGAGCGCGTGCCCGGCGCGGAAGAGCACGTTCTCGGAGAACTGCGGCCCGAGCAGCTGGAGGCCCACCGGCAGCCCTCGGACAGGCCGCACGGAATCGACAGCCCCGGCAGCCCGGCCATGTTGGACGGGATCGTGAGCACGTCGCACGAGGTACATCGCGAGCGGGTCGTCGGTCTTCGCGCCGAGCGGGAACGCGACGGTCGGCGACGTCGGCGAGACGAGGACGTCGAACGCGCTCGAACGCGGCGTCGAACTCCTGCCGATGACGCGTCCGCACCTTCTGCGCCTGCGCGTAGTACGCGTCGTAGTAGCCCGGACGACAGGGCGTACGTGCCGAGCATGATCCGCCGCTTGGCTCGCGCCGAAGCCCGCGCCGCGCGTCTGCTCGTACATGCTCGCGGATCGCCGTCCGGCGGACGCGCAGCCCGTAGCGCACGCCGTCGTAGCGGGCGAGGTTGGACGACGCTTCGGACGGGGCGACCAGGTAGTAGCAGGGCAGCCCGAACTCGACGAGCGCGGGAGCGCGCACTCCCCGACCTCGGCGCCGAGCTCGCGCGCGAGCTCGAGCGCCGCGTTCACCGCCTCGGCGACACGCCGGGCTCGATCCCCTCCGCCTCGTTCAGCTCCTCGGGCACGCCGACGCGCAGGCCGCGCAGGTCCTCGCGCCTCGGGGAGCTCGACCGGCGCGGGCAGCTCGACGCGTGGTGGTGTCCCTCGGGTCGCGGCCGGCGATCACCGAGTACAGGAACGCGCAGTCGCGCGACCGTCTTCGCGATCGGGCCGATCTGGTCGAGGCTGCGAGGCGAAGGCGACGATGCCGTAGCGCGAGACCGTGCCCGTACGTCGGGCTTGCAGGCCGACGACGCCGCAGAGCGCGGCGGGCTGGCGGACCGAGCCGCCGGTGTCCGAGCCGAGCGCCAACGGCGCCAGGCCGGCCGCGACCGCCGCCGCCGAGCCGCCCGAGGAGCCGCCGGGAACCCGCGTCGGGATCCCAGGGATTTCGCGTCGGCCCGTAGGCGCGAGTTCTCGGTGGACGAGCCCATCGCGAACTCGTCCATGTTCGTCTTGCCGATCGTGCGCAGGCCGCGCGCAGCGCACCGCTCGGCGACGGTCGCGTCATAGACGGGCTTGAAGCCCTCGAGGATCTTTGAGCCCGCGGTCGTCTCGACACCGCGCGTCGAGATCACGTCCTTGAACGCGATCGGGACACCTTCTCCAGGCGAGTCGTCGCACACGCGCAGGAAGCAGTTCAGCTCCGGGTCGCGCTCGTCGATCGCGGCCCGGTACGCGGCGAAGATCTCGTCCGAGGAGGCCTCTCCCGTTTCGAGAAGGTCGTTGACCTCCTTCGCGGACATCCGGAGTGTGTCGATCATGCCGCCGGCACCCGGAAGTAGCCGTCCTCGCGGTCGGGCGCGTTTTCGAGCGCCTCCTCCAGCGGGAGCGAGGGCCGGACCTCGTCCTCGGCCCACACGTTGGAGAGGTCGAGCGGATGCGCCGTCGGCTCGACCCCGGACAGGTCGAGCTCGGAGACCTTTCCGACCGCCTCCAGGATCGCCGAGAGCTGCTCCTGGAACCTGCGATCTCGTCCTCGGTAAGCGCGAGCCGTGCGAGCCGCGCGACGTGCAGAACCTCATCCCTCGTGATTGCCATCGCGAATCCTTCCTTAACCGAAGGGCCCCCTTCGCGGGGCCTCTCGACACACTTGGTCTCGCGAGAGAACCTAGACCGGCTGGACGTTCGCCGCCTGGAGGCCCTTGGTGCCCTCCACGACGTCGAACTCGACCCGCTGGCCTTCGGTCAGAGACTTGTAGCCCTCATCGGCGATCGCGGTGAAATGGACGAACACGTCGTCCTCACCCTCGCGCTCGATGAAACCGTAGCCCTTCTCGTTCGAGAACCACTTCACGGTGCCCTGAGCCAAAAACTTCCTCCTTGCTACAACAACGACGGCCCGGGCACCGAGCCGCCGACACTTACAGCGACCGAACTCACCACAACAGCTGATCCAGCCGCCACGCCGGAGCCGCGCAGCGCGAACTGCGTTCTGCAGCACCATCGCGATCGTCATCGGCCCGACGCCTCCCGGGCACGGGCGTGATGTAGGCCGGCGCGCTCGATCGCGCCCGCCTCGACGTCGCCGAACAGCCCTTCGTCGGTGCGGTTCATCCCGACGTCGATCACGGCCGGCCCGTCCTTGACCATGTCCGCGGTGACCAGGTGGCGGACGCCCGATGGCCGCGACGAGCATGTCGGCGTCGAGCGTCTCCCGCGGCGAGGTCGGCGGTACGCGAGTGGCAGATCGTCACGGTCGCGTTCGCCTGGAGCAGCAGCTGCGCGACCGGCTTGCCGACGATGTTCGCTGCGGCCGACGACGACTGCGCGCGCGCCCTGCGAGTCGATGCCGTACTCCTCGAGCAGGCGCATGATCCCGAGCGGCGTCGCCGGCGACGAGGCGCGGCCCGCCGAGCACGAGCAGCCCGGCGTTCACCGGGTGGAGGCCGTCGACGTCTTTGTCGGGTCGACCGCCTCACGCGCGCCGTCTCGTCCATCTGCGGCGGAAGCGGCGCTGGACGAGGATGCCGTCGACCGCGTCGTCGGCGTTCAGCTCCCGCACGAGCTCGAGCAGCTCCTCCTGGGACGTGTCCGCCGGGAGCCGGTTGTCGATCGCGCTGGATGCCGACCTCGTCCGCCGGCCTTGTGCTTGAGCGTGATGTAGATGTGCGAGGCCGGGTCGTCGCCGACGAGGACCGTCGCGAGGCCCACGCTCGCCGAGCTCGGCGCACGTCCTCGGCCACCTCTTCGCGGATGCGCGCGGCGAGCGCGCGGCCGTCCATGGGCGTCGCGGCCGGCACAAGAAGGCATCTCGACGTCGCTGACGTCGAGGCCGAGCGACTCGCGAGGCGCACCCCGTTCTCCAGGTCCTCGCTCAAGCGCTCGATGTCGCGCGACTCCATCGCGCGGCCGATCCACGCGCGCTCCTTCGGTCGCCACAGCGCGTGCTGCGGCGAAGATCGGCAGGATCCGTTCGCCGCCTCGACGAGCTGCGGCGCGTCTTCGTGCCCGCGCTCGTGCAGCAGGACGCGCTCGTAGGCCATCCCCGCGCCGTGATGGATCCCGTCGTCGGTCGCGAGCCGGTTGCACAGATCCTCGAGCACCGTGCCGCGCGACGAACGCGCGATCAGCCGGAAGCGCGCGATGATCAGCCGCTCGAAGAACACCTGCATCAGGAAGACCTTCTCCTCGAGCGTGTCGGCCTCGAGCGACATGTGCGCGAGCTTGTCGAGATATGGGTCGCGCTCGGCGGTGCCGCCGGCCTCGGCGACGAGCTTGAGCCAGCCTCGGTGTGGCGCGACTCGTCCTGCACCATCGTCGAGTAGTAGAGCTTCGCCTCGTGGTCGGGCGCGATCGAGAAGAGCTGCGACGCCATCTCGACGGCGAGCATCGTCCGCCTGGAACTGCTGGGTGATGACCGAGCGCCAGAGGTCGCGCGCGCCGCGCCTGCTTCTGCGGCGAGCCCTTCGTCTCCGGGATCGGCGGCATGCTCGCCCCACGGCAGGTCCCGGACCTGCCACTCGGCCGCTTCGCGAGCTCGTAGTAGCGGAGGACACCCTCGTGCTCGGTGCTGGGGGCGGGGCTGCGGACTCGGGCTCGACCGTGGTCGTCACGCGCGAGAGTGTATTTGCGCCTTCGGCACGCTTTCGCGCAGAATCGAAGCCTACGATGGATGCATGGCGGTGGAGCGGTCACGCTGGACCGATGAACGGCTCGACGACCTCGCGGAGCGCGTTGTGAGACAGACGCCGCCTCCGACAAGGTCGACGATCTGAGTCGCGTCGTCGAGGAGTTCCGCAAGGACATGACGCAGCCGCTCGCCGAGCTTCGTCGCGACCTGGCGGCCAGATCACCGACATGCGGCGAGCTCTACAGCACGCGGTGGACCGTCGTCGGGATCTGGCTCGGTCTTGCAGCGATCTTCATAGAGATAGCGCTCCGGTCGTAAGCTCCTTGCGTGAGCACGCCGCGCTGGCCCCGCAAGAACGACCCGAGTCGATCCGCGCCCGCCAGGATGCGCTGGGCCGATCGACGGCGAGGTCTTCTGCCGACGACCTGCAGCCGTGCGCGAGCGCGACCGAGGCTACCGGCGTCGCGGTGGTCCCCGTCGCGGTCGTCGGCCCGCTCGCGGTCGAGCTCGGCGAGTACGAGCTCGAGGAGCCGTACGGCCGGCTGTCGAAGACGCTCGGCGCGCGCAGGAGGACGTCTTCGTCCCGCTGGCCAACACCGAAGGCGGGCTCTCGATCTCGCTCTACCGCGGCGCCCGGGCAGCCGCCGAGTCGGGCGGCTTCCGCACCTAGGTGCTGCGCGACCGCATGACCCGGGCGTCCGCTTCGTCTTCGAGCTCACCGGCGAGGCGGTCACGCTTCGCGGCTCGGTCGAGGCCCAGGTGGCGGAGATGCGGCGGTGGCTCGGAGGGCGGCGCCGATCGAGGGCCTCTCGCGTGCGCGAAGCTGCGCGAGATCGAGACGCACGTCGTCGGCTCGATGTGCCACGTGATGTAGGCGTGGACGACCGGCGACGCCTGTCGGGCCGAACATGATCACCCGCAACGCTACGCCCTGAACCTGGGCTACGTGCTCGGAGACGCGCCCCGTCAGCCCGGAGCGGACGATCCTCGAGGCGAACATGGGCGGCGACAAGAAGCCCTCGCACCGCTACTTCGAGCGGGGCGGGCACGGCAAGACCGTGATCGCGGAGGCGACGCTCTCGGAGGAGGCCGTCCGCCGCGTCCTGCGCACGACCGTCGGACGACTTGCTCGACCTCGCCTGGGTCGGGACGCACGGCGCGGTCGCGTCCGGGATGCAGTCGGTCGCGTTCACGCCCGCGTCCGCCGTCGCGGCCCTCTTCGCCGCCACGGGCCAGGACCTCGGCATGGTCGGGACGAGCTCGATGGCGCACGGAACCGGCCGCCGGGTCGAGGGCGGCGCTGAACGTGTCGATCCGCCTGCCGGGCCTCGAGGTGGCGACCGTCGGAGGAGGGACGACCCTTCCCTACGCGCGCGCCTGGCTCGGCTGCTGGGCTGCGCCGGCCCGGCAAGGTCTACCGCTTCGCCCAGATCGTCGCCGCCGCGACGCTGGCACTCGAGATCTCGGCCTCCGCGCTCGATGGCCACCGCAGGCTCGGAGAACTTCTTCAAGGCCCACCACGAGCGCGGCGGCCTGAGGTAGGTCAGCCGGTCTCGGCGAGCGCGTCGTGTCCCGGCGCGACGATGAACCTGTTTTCGTCTCGGGCGCGTTCGTACTCAGCGTCCGGTACGTCCAGCACCTGCATGCACCCGGGGTCTGCGCACTCGCAGATGACCGGGCAGCCGTCCCTCGAAGGTCAGAGCCCTCGACAAGCGCTCACGCAGGCGCTCGTTCGCGGCACGGAAAACCCGCTTGAACACCGCCCGCCTGTTTCCGCCCATCGTACGAGCTTCTAGCCCGGGTAGACCCGTCCTCAAACCCGGGGGTCGGCCTCCCGCGCCAGCTCGGCTGGCTCTCCGGGAAGCTTCTCGACCACGACGAAGTTCGCGTGGGTCGCGACGACCCGCTCGATGTTCTCGTCGACGTGGCCCGCCAGGACGCCGAAGCGCTCGCCGTGCGCGCGGATCTACTCGTACTGGTCCCGGCTCATCTCGAACCGTGCCATGCAGTCGATCCGGCCGCACTCGGAGCAATTCTCCTCGCGATCCTTCGCAGGGGCGCCGACGACCGCGGTATCGAGGCGGTCGTCCAGCTCCTTCAGCCGCTCGTTCAGGTTCCGGAAAATGTCTCGTTTCCGACCTCGCTGCGACGTCACGGCTCATGCGGCTAGTGTCGCACTATTCGAGAGGCGCCGAGCGGATTCGAACCGCTGTACGAGGCTTTGCAGGCCTCTGCCTAACCACTCGGCCACGGCGCCGCTGCGTCTAGCCCGAGTCTAGATGGCTGAGCCATCTAGCCCTGCCTATTTGAGCGTCGCCGACGACCGCCTTGCTGGTCGCCGCGGTTGAAGCGCCGATCGGTCAAGCACCGCGCGCACCTGCACCTTTCCGTGCACCCTTGCAGGCACGCAGAACGACCGCGACCACCCGGCCGCTTCCCTTGCCGCCGCTGCCGTGCGTGCGCGCGACCACCTTCCCCGCCGCGGCGCACCTCGACGAACCACGCGGACGCGCTCGCGTCGCGCGGCAGCATGTCGCCGGTGACGGTGATGACCTGTCCCACGGACGGCGAGCCTCGTGATCGCCAGTCCGGGAGGAACGGTCGCAGGCGTCGCCCTTGCCTGTTCTCGTTCCAGTCCGTCTGAGACGGATTGGCGACCGCGGGACAGTTGTCCGTGGCATTCGGCGCACCGTCACGATCGGCGTCGGGGAGGCCTCGAGAGCGTGTAGTTCCCGTCACCCGCGTCGGCGGCCACGACGACGTAGTAGGCGCCCGCCGCGGTCGGCGTAAAGGCGATGTGGGGATTGGTCGCGGCAGTCGACGTGCGGGCGAGCGAGGAGGGCCTCGATGGCGTTGTTCAGGGCGACAGCAAGATCAAGCGTCGATGCAGCCGAACAGGAGCCGCGCTCGCGGCGAAGCCGAGGAATGGCCACCGGGCGGCCGTGAGCGATGGCGATCTCGGCATGCGGAGAAGCGAGCGGTTCGACGGTCGTCGAATGGGCGATGAGCTGCCGTGGTTCCGAGAAGGTTGGTTCCACCTCCAACTGGTCGGCGAAAAGGGCGAGGAGAGGTCTGGAACGGACTTGTCATGGAATGATGGAGCACGAACGGTCTTCCACGTGCTGCCTTGCCATCCACAGGAGTCCAGTGCCCCGGACCTACCGCCATTGCACCCGCATGGCCTGATCATCTGGGTCTACCTGGCAGCATGGCAATGGTTGCTCACTGGGATGTTCACTATTGGGGGAGAGGGGTCGAATATTGTATTTGGTTGTCATTGCTGTGGAGAATCAAGGCCGCCCATGGCCTGGTTGTTGTCATGCGAGCGGACGACGGCTGTCCCGCATCCACTGCCGCCACCATGTCGTCGTGTCACCACGACGTCGAACTCAGTGTCGGGGTCAAAGGACTGGTCTGGGTTGTAGGTTGAATTGCAATGGCGGTGATGATGTTCAAATGAGCTGATAAAGTGCATTTGATGGAAGATGCATTGCCGGGCCAAGTATCATGTATCTGGACACGTGGTGCTGAATCGACGCCAAAACGGGATGGCAGTCACGACGGCGGATACACGGTTGGTTGAGGTCCCTGAGACGACGGGGAGAATGCAAGGGCATGAGAATTGGGACGGCGGTTTCACTGTGTGCAGCGCCTCACAGCCCATCGGGGCGAACAGCAGGGTGGTTGTTATGGATCGAGTACGTGAGCGCCATGATGACGGGGTCACACGAACGAGAGGTGGCGTGGCAATGTCATGTGTGTTTGGGAAGTGGCACATGCGTCTGGGGGCTGGCGTGGAGATGTGCAGGTGGTGCATACAGGCGGCCATTGTGCTTCAGATGCGCGCGCGCCGGGCCGGGATGGGTATCCAGGTGGTCTCAGGAAGACTCTGGGTCAGGTTGGAGCGTTGCGGGTTCCCAGGACCGCATGCCTGGTCCAGTGCCGAGGACCAAGGTTCGACTGCTGCTGGTCGATGCAAATCCGGTGATGATGGTGGATGTCAGCTCAGCAGGGGACAGAGGACCGAACGAGACATACACATCCCCTTATTGCAGATCTGGCCAGCTTGCCCTTTTAAATTGTTAGTGGTTCATTGGGCTCAAACCAGCAGCATGCATGATATAAGTTATATCAGGTTCCTCAGCCTACCTGTTGAATCAATGGAAGGCTCAAGTTGGCATTGCAACTGCATGTGGGTATCATGTTGTGAAGTTGCATGAGCACGGACGCATTGATGTTGGGGTCCTGAAACGTGTTCCTCATTGTTGTTGAATTGCATGATCCCATTTGCAACGCAGGAAAAACATCTGGCTAATCAGTACTGAACAGAGCGAATGCCCAGGTGCCTGCTTATTAAATACAGAGAAGAACGGTGCGGCGGCAAAGGCAGCTCCCCCTACGTATTGCTGCCGG
>CAWHXK010000070.1:0-36102 GCA_963833255.1 uncultured Actinomycetes bacterium | reverse complement strand
CGCGGCCCCGGCAAGCTTCGCTTAGGTCCCGAAAGCCACTGCCAGACTCTCGGGAACGGCGCACCGACGGGGAGATCAGCGGCCCGCTGGGCTGGGCCGCCCCGGCGCGCCGCCCCTTTACTGCCGGCGAGAGCGCCCGGCGACTACGGCTCCACCGGACACACGCCGGCAGACCTTCGGCGTCGCAGGCGAGGAGATCTGACTCGGTTTGTCGGGAACGCGCTCTGCCAACTTTTCGAGCGGAACGCTCACGAGTTCCAATGCCCCCTCCCTGCGGCCTCCACCTCAGAGGGCGGACGGAGCGACTTGTTGAAACCGCAGGACGACTCTCCCCGAAGCCGATTCAGGCGGCCGCTCCGCCGCCCAAAGCGCTCGGCCGACACGGGCTCGTGGAAGAATTCTGTCCCCCCATTCCCTCGTGCTGGTCCTTTGCGCCTCCTAGAGTGTGCGCCGCTACAAAAAGGGCGTCAAGGACCTTCTTCTCGCAAATAGCGGCCGATTTCGTGGTCTGTTCTTCGAGCGGTTAGGCGCCCGGGATGCTCGTCCCCCCGCTGGCGCAGAACGGGTTCTTGTTTACCTTCGCTGCCCTGGGGGTGACAATCCGTGTGGGGCGGGGCTGATGCGGGAGAGTTCTCTCGCTCTCCCCGCTCGCCCCTCGGCGCGTGCTCGGGGCGAACGACCGCAGAGGGCTAGCCGATGCCGAGAATGAACTTCGCGTCGTCCGACATGCGGTCGCCCCTAACAAGCCGCAGCGCACTACAACACATAGAGCCGGTGTCCAGACCCCGCACATGATTCGCGCCGCTTGGACGCCCTGTAACACCATGTCCGCCAAGCAGCTGCTCCGAGCTGAATCGCACCGCTGGACCATGACGAGGGCGCGACGTTCTCGATCTGCGACGCCACCGGAGCGTGTGTCGGTGCATGTCTTCATGATCTCAGCGGGATTGCGAGGCAGCGTCGGCATTGGCTGCTTCCCGAGGCGCGCGGGAGAGGACTGGCCACGTGCGCGGTCACGCTTGTCTCGCGTTGGGCCTTGGGCGAGCTCGCCCTCGCTCGTCTCGCACTCTTGCCGGAACCCTCCAACCGGCAATCGCAGCGACTTGGGATTCGCAGCGGATTCCACGGGAGGGCGTGCTCCGGTCATATACGGAGATCGACGGGCGACGCGTCGACCAAGTTGTCTTCTCGCTTCTCCCAAGTGACCTGAATGGGCCCCTCCAGGCGCACCCGCGGACACCGGTCGATTCCGCATCCGGCGTGTAACGGCACTGCCGACGTGGGAACCACTGTCGCTGTCGCGCGCCTGAGCGAGTTGGTCCGGGGGAGGGGGCGAAGGAACCCCTCCCCTGGACCACTGGTCAGCGGCGTGGGCCGTAGCCGTAGCCACCGCCATAGCCACCGCCGTAGCCTCCGCTCGTGCCACCGGAATCCGAGGCCGTCGGCTCGACCGCGCGGCCGCTCGCCGTGAGGGCATCCCAGGCCGCGCCGAAGCTCATGAGGCCTTCGCCGCTCGTCTGGCCCGCCTTCTTGTCGGCGATGAACGTGTAGAGCGGGTGACCTGCGTATGTCACCTGCCGCTTGCCGTCGCTCCGCTTGGTCACGCCTAGCAGGGAGGCGCGCACGCCTCTTGCTGGCCGAGGCTTCGCGGGGCTGATCAGCGGTGGCCAGGAGGTCGCGCAGGCGCCGTAGCAGGCACTCCTGCCGTGCATGTCCTTCTCGAACAGATAGAGCGTATGGCCGCGTGCGTTGACGAGAACGTTGCCCAGCGCCGTACTTCTGAGCGCGACTAAGGCTCCTTTGGACGCCCGCAAAGGCGACGCCGAACTAGTGTCGCCGAAGGCAGCGGCGACGAACGCGGCCCCCGCCAACGCGGCGGCTGCGATGAACAGTGCGATCTTGCGGTTCATTCGGGCAAGCGACACGGACCGCACGGTACGCAACGCTTCGAGTCGAATGAGGTTCTTCATGATCTTCCTTTCGGAGTGGGTGAGCTCTCGTGTCTAGAGACACTGGGGACCCGCGTTTATTCCCGCAGCGGCTGATCCGTGGCGCGCTGCGCGCGCCGGTGCGCGCCCGGGCGCGGGACCCGGAGTACAGCGCCCGCGCAACGCGCCGTACACGGGAGGCTCCTACTGATGCCGATATCGAACGTGGCTTACGGGAACGCGCAGTCTCTGATCCCCGTGCTGCGGAGATTCTCCTTCGCTGGCTGCAGCGTCCTCGTGCTGCCGAGCGCGTTGGTGGTGTCGACCTCGACTCGATGTCCGAACGCGAGCTGGAGAGGTTGTACGCCGGCCTACTGAAGCTTGCGGCTTTGCCTGATGAGGAGCTTCGGGCGCTGGTTGCGAGCCTGCTCGAGGTTGAGCACCCCGCGCCGAGCGAGTAACAGCTCTCGCGCGTGAGAGACAAGCGCTCGCCGGGGAGGCACCCCCGCGCGAGCGGACTCCAGGCCGCGCGGTGGTCAAGCCGAGTACTTGACGGCCAGGGCCTATGGCCCGGCCGGGCGGTCGGTGAGTAGATGTAGCTCGAGCTCGTCGCGCAGCGGGATCCCGAAGTCGCCGACGCTCGCGATCTGGGGTTTCAGGAGTTGGCGTGAGTCGGCGACCGCTCCGGGGCGAAGCGCCGATAAGACGAAGCCGCGCCGCTGATAGAAGCGGAGCGCTTCCAGGTTGTCGTTGGTCGTGACAAGCCAGATCCGTTCACACTCGGCAACAGCCTCGAGCAGGGCCTCCAAAAGCGCTGTTCCCACGCCCCCGTGGCGCTCAAGCGCGGCGATGAACGCGAGCTCGCATTCATTACTTTCGCGCCTGTAGGTCACGACTCCCACGGGCCGGCCGTCCCGCTCCGCGACGAAGCCGGGAAGCGCGAGGACGTCGATCAGCTCGCCACGCCGAGCTTGGAGAGCTCCGCCGAACTGGTCGTCCATAAACGCCTCGGCCCAGCCACGATCAGACTCCTGGTACTCCCGAATCACCACGGCGCACAGGCTACGCCGCGTCTTGACCGGGCGCGCTTTTGGTCGGAACCCCGTAACTCAGTTGATCAGCGTCATATACGGGAACGTGTGTCGCATTTCCGCCAAAACGCGACAGCGACGAACCTTGAGCGCGAGCATGGTCGCCCCGCCCGACTGGAACTCAGAGCCGGTGCTCTAACGGAGCCCCTTTCCGTGGCGTCGGTCTGCGCTAGCGTCGAGGCGTGGAGCGAGGTTCTTCGCCAGCGAGATCGGGGCGGACAGACGCGCTGACTTTCTTCTCGGCGGAGGAGGTGGCGCGGGCACGAAGCTACCACCGTCCTTTGTACTGGGCAGGGATTGCTGGCGTTGCGATCGAGGCGAGCTTGCTAGCTGCGCTGGTGTGGAGCGGCGCGGGTGCTGCGCTCGATCCCGGCTCGCTTGCGTGGTGGGTTCGGACGCCCGCGTACGCGGCGATCGTGGTCGCCGTGGCGGCAGTGGTGAAGACGCCGTTTGCTCTGTGGAGCGGGCTCATCCGCGAGCGGCACTGGGGGTTCTCGACGCAGCGGCTGCCGTCGTGGGCCGCCGACCGGGCAAAGGCGGTCGGCGTCAACATCGTCCTTACGGCCGTGGCCCTGCTTGGGCTGGTCGGGCTCGCCCGTGCATTGCCGGGCTGGTGGGCAGCGCCCGCCGCGGCCGTGCTCGCGTTCGCCACACTCCTGCTTTCGTTCCTGGCGCCTGTCGTGCTCGAACCGCTGTTCAACCGCTACTCGCCGCTGCAGGACGCGACGCTGGCGGCGGAGCTGCGCCGACTCGCGGAGCGGGCTGGCGTCCCCATCCGCGACGTGCTCGTCCAGGACACGAGCCGTCGCACACGGAAAGCGAACGCGTACGTGTCAGGGCTCGCGCGAACGCGGCGGGTCGTCGTGTCCGACACCCTCCTCGAACAGGCTTCGCCAGCGGAAGTGCGGCTCGTCGTCGCCCACGAGCTCGCTCACCGGCGCGAGCGGCACGTGCTGCTCGGAACCCTGCTCGCGATGGCCGGCGCCGTCACCGCAACAGTCCTTGTCTGGGCAGTGCTCGGCACACGCGTCGGCGACCCGCATCAAGTTCCGCTCGTGCTTCTCATCGGGCTCGGGATCGGTCTCATCTCGATGCCGGCGCTAACCGCCGTCTCCCGTCGCTGGGAACGCGTCGCCGACCGCTACTCGCTCGAGCTCACCGGCGACCAGGCCGCCTACGAGACCGCCTTCCGCCGACTCGCCCAGACGAACCTCACCGACCTCGATCCGCCGCGCCTGCTCTACCTGCTGCTCTTCACGCACCCGACCCCGCCCGAACGCCTCGCAGCCGCGGCCTAGCGTCGCGGACAGCCGCTGCAAGCGAGAACTTCGCATTACTCGCGTCTGAGCGCGTGGCTGTCGCGGTTTGGCGGAAAGGCGACAGCCATCGACGGATGGGTGGGCCCCTCTGTTCGCACTGATCATTCGCATGATCTTGTAACGCGGGCCGTCTTTCTCCGTCCCTGTTCCGATGGTCAGTTTCGGAGAGGGTGGTGAGAGGATGAGTCGGTCATGGGAGTGAGGGCGCTGTCGGCGGTGCCGAGGACGGGTGCGCGCGCGGTCGATCCGGATGTCGGGCTCGTCGCGGCAGCGCGCGAGCAGCCGCGAGCCTTCCTCGCGTTGTATGACCTCTACTTCGAGCGCGTGCTCGGCTACGCGCGGGTTCGAATCGGCGACGTGGTGACCTGCGACCAACGCCCGCGTCGATACGAACCCACAGAACGCCCCGAGCAAGTAGCACTCGCGCCGCTCCAACTCGACACCGTCGCGCGTGTCGCACTACCGCCAAAAGGCGACTAATCACGGACATGAACGCTCCGGCGCGAGCACCGCCGGCTATCCGAACGAAGTAGACGTAACGACCCCAAACAACCAAGACTTTGAGACGCGGTGCGCCGCGGTGTTTGGCAGCGCGATCCTACTCCCGTGGACGCCCGGGCTCTTTTTACGCAGCCTGAAGGCCGCGCAGGGTCGCGACAATGTTCCCGAGCGAGCCAGGCAACCGGACACGCTTGCCGTTCAGGGTTGCGTCGAGGTTCCAGGGCGCGCCGATGCGGATCCAGAGGCGGGGCCCGGAAAAGCCGACTGACTGGCCCTGTGCGAGCGTCCGCTCGTACAGGAGCCTCCCGGTGTTCGAGCCGAGGCGCACCGAGAGCCAGCATGGACCGCGTTTGGCCACGAGTGCGATCTGCGCCCGGCCCGGTTTCTGCGTCGCCCTTCGTGGAGCCGGTGGAGGAGTCGTGGTGCTAACACGCGTGTGTGGAAGCGGCGGACCGAAAGCCGCGCGTTGGTGGTTGCTGCTGTCGAGTGAGAATCCCCAGGCGACCAGGCCCACAGCGAGTGAGACCGGGACCACGACTAGCAGTCGGCGGCGCAGACGTCCGCGGCGACGGATTCTGACCGGCGCCGCCGCTTGTGGTTCCTCGGCCGGAGCGAAATGGGCGTTGTACTCGTCGACGAACGGCTGGGCGTCGAGGCCGAGGTAGTCCGCGTAGGTTCGGAGGAAACCCTTGGCGTACGCGGGAGCGGGCACGCGGTCGAACTGCTCGTCTTCGAGCGCCTGCAGGAACTTCGCCCGAATCCGTGTGTCGCGCTCGATCTGGGACAGCTCCAGCTTTTGACGCTCGCGTGCCTCGCGAAGACTGCTGCCGATCTCGACCACTACGACTCCTGACCGTGCTGGTAACAGTGTTGCGCGCAGGGCGCAGACGCGCCACTCGATTTATCGCGAGGCGCGGCCGACAAGCGCTGCGACGGCAGCGACGGCCAGGGCAAAGGCCGGTGCTCTGAGACGCTTCGAGAGCGCGAGCATGCGTCTACCCAGGCGCGATAGATGATTTAGACGTACACCATTGCGTCTGGCGTCCCACCCGGGACGCTACGCCGCAGGACAATCGGAGCGCCGGTCGCTCCATCGAGCGTCTGTCCGAATTGCGGGATGGGCCTTGGGCCGGCGTCTTCCTGACTCGCTCCCTAACCTCGCAGAGACTGATTTGGCGGTCCCGGTCAGGAGCCGTGGTTGTCGAGAAGGATCTCAGCGACGCGGGCGGGCTGTTCGAGGGCCGCGAAGTGTCCGGTCTCAGGAAGCGAGATCGATCGGACGTCACGGAGCAAGGCCAGGTTGGCCTCACGGTCTGGGATGCGGGACCAGTCGTAATCGCCGTAGATCAAGGTCACCGGAGTGGTGACGCGACCGTAAAGTGCTCGGGCGGCGATCATGCTGTCGACGTTGCGGAAGACTTCGCGCGCCACACGCGGATAACCGTGACGACGGCCAACCCGACGCAGCTCGGCCAGATAGTGCTTTGGCAGCTTGCTCCCATCGAACAGACCGCCCCGCAGCACGATGCCCAGGACCGGCTTGTTCTCCATCCTCGTGATCACCGGGCCGATTGCCGGGAGGCGAGCACCGCCGACATAGATCGAGGCGACGCGATTGGCTCGACCGACGCCTTTGGAGTAGTCGTACGCATTGAAGGCGACGACGTGTCGCACGCGGTCTACGAGCTCGATTGAGGCCGTCAGCGACACCGTCGCGCCCATCGACTCGCCCACCAGGGTGACATCGTTGAGGTCCAGCGTCGTGACGAACTCGACGATCGCGCGGCGGAGCGTCGGCTCGGTGTAACTCGCGCCCGGAGTGATGTCGGACCATCCCATGCCGGGCATGTCGATCGCGTAGACGGTGAACGCGTGCGAGATCTTCGGGATCACCAGTTGGAAGTGATCAAGCTGTGTGCGGACCGTGTGGAGAACGATCAGCACCGTCGGGCCGGAACCTTCCTTCAGGTACCTCAACCGCGTCCCGTCGGCCAGCTTGGCGTACTCGATCTCCCCCGACGGAGACCATGTCCTGGTGTAGGCGCTGTCCGGCCCTGATTCCATTCGCATCGCTATCTCCTTCCGCCGATGCTACGACATCGCGGCCCGGCGCTCATCCCCGCGAAACGCAGAGTGCAGTCCGACCCGCAGGCGACGAGATCCGGCCCCAAACCCGTCGCCACGAAACGCGAAAACGTAATCCGACGCGGGCCACGATTGTCGTGTTTCCGCCGAAGGCCCGACAGTGATCGAGCTGCGCCGACTGGTTCGCGTTCCACTCGGATCCGAGCACGACCGCCGCGACGCCCTCGTCGAGGTCGCGCCCGAGATCGGGCCACACGGTCTGCGTCCCCGCCCACTCGGCCGCGGCCACGGCGACCCGAAAGCCGTCGTTGTCTCCGGTGAGATCGAAGAAGAAGCTCCCGACGTCGCCGAGCACGTAGTAACAGTCGGGCTGAAGCTCCGCGGCCCTCTGGGCCTTCCCGTCAACTCCCACTCACTCATATTGCCCGTTCTGGCAACACAGCGCTCCCCCCTTTTTGAGAACTGACCTGGCGGTTCCGGAGGGTCTGCGGCGGCACGCGAGACCGAGCACCCGGCGCCGAACCTCGAGCCCGGTGACGGTAAACACGACGCTGTGAATCCACTCCCGGCTCGACGCCGTACGACGACACATGCGGGCGCGCTCCGTCAACGGACTCACCATCCGGCCGCTTCGAAACGGCGATACCGACACGATCTGTGCCCTCTTCGCGCGGCTCGGCGATCGATCGCGCGAGAAGCGATTTTGCAGTGCAAAGCCGCGGCTATCGGACAGCGAGCTCGCCGCTCTGGCGCGCATCGACGACGTGCGTCACGCACTCGTCGGCTACGTGGCCGGCGACTCCGACCCTGCGGCGATCGCACGACTCGTCCGTGATGGCACCCGAGCCGAGGTCGCATTCGCGGTCGCGGACGTCTATCAGGGCCGCGGCATTGGATCCATTCTCGGGCGCGAGCTCGCTGCCGACGCACGCGCAGCCGGAATCAGAGAGCTCGTTGCGACGGTATGCGGTGACAACGCCCGGATCGTCTCGCTCCTGGAGCGCCTCGGCCCCTCCGTAGAGATGAGCTGGAGCGGCCGCGAGCGGGAGTTCGTAGTTGGCCTCGCGTAGCCACCGAGGTGCTCGGCCGATGCCTGATCTGGTAGGAGCCGGACTGGGGCCCGATTCTTGTCGGCCTCACGGAGTTCGCCCGCCTCATCATTCACGACCGGCGCGGAAGCGGCGCGTCGAGCAGGAACGTGCCACCGCCGAACCTCGAGACGCGGGCTGCCGACTTGCTCCTCGTGCTCGACGTCGTAGGATCCGCTACCCCGGTTCTCGGCGCGGCAGCCTCCACGGGTGCGATGCATGGCCTCTTCGCGGCAACGAACCCCGACTGGACATCCGGGCTCACTTGGAATCGCACCGAGGCTCCTGCAGCTCAGTGCACAAAGCCGCGGTCCGGTACACGCAGGCAGACGCCCGCGCCGCGTTCCCCCTACGGTCCTGCGTGTGCGCCTACGGCGATGCCGCCAAATAGTGCGAGGCCGTCGAGCGAAAGGACTGGTGCTTCCGGAGCCTCGTCGGCAGAGCCACGGACGTCGACACCCCCGGCGACGGCCCTCACGTGCGACTCGAGGCGCCAGTGCGGCGGCGTCTTAATCGCGATACCGCCGTAGAGCGTGCGGAGAGAGAGGCGTGCATCTGACGCCAGCTCGGCTTCGCGGAGATCGACCGAAATGCCGCCGAACCACGCGAGCATCGAGCCGCCCTTGAACGCCGTGGCGCGACTCTTGAGATCGATCCCGTCCAGGACCGCGACGAGTGAAAGCTCGTCGCTCTGCTCGTTTCCGCGCGAGAGCATCGCTCCCCTTACGAAGGCGGCTGCACTTACCATGCCCGCGATCGCACCCAGCTTGAAGATGAGGATCGACCGGACGCGCGGCATAACCGTCAGACTAGCTTCGGCCGATGGAGCCGGCCGGACTCGAACCGCCGACCTCCTGGGTGAGGTGCATGGAACCCCGAGTGGTGAGTCGTCTGGCGCGGTAGACAGCTGTTTGGCGCGGTATAGGATCGCGTGATGGCTAGGCCATGGGTGGTGCGGCCGCTCTTGGCGCTGGTGCTGGTCGTAGGCGTGGTGGCGGCGAGTCCTTCGACGGGCGTTGGTGCCGATCTATGCAACTCGCCGGTGGTCTATCCGGGTGACGATGCGTCGCCGGAAGCGATGGCTCATCTTCGGACCACGAGGCGATCCGGATTGGCAGAGGCGATCTTCAGCAGGCGCGTCGAGCCGTCCGGGGCGCGAAGCTCGAGTGTGTCGCCGTCGAGCTCCCACCTCCCCTCGCCGCTCTCTTCCGGCCTGTCGGTAGGTCCCGGCGCGCTCTCCCCGTAGCTCCCGTCCGAGCGAAGATCGAGCGCACTCCGCCCACGCGACGGTGGGAAGGCGTATGACGCCGGTCTGAAGACCTGCTCGCCGTCCGTGTCCTCCTCGTGCGAGTGCACCCAGCGTCGACGCAGGGTCGCGGGGTCAACGTCGGTCATCGTCCGACTTTCTGTCGCGGCCCCGCGAGTGTTGCGTTCATCCGCACGACTTGGCCAGGCGTGAACATGACCATCGCGGCGTCGTCGACGTAATCCATGTAGTTCATGAACATGTCGCCGTTCGGGCCATTGTTGCAGGAGAGGTGTGGGAACATCGGCTTCCCGTAGTTGGGAAGCTGCGCGTTCGGGGTGTCGGTGACGTAGTCCGTGCCGCCGCAATCGTTCCGGTCGCCCCAGATGTGGCGAAGGTTGAGCCAGTGCCCGACCTCGTGCGTGGCGGTGCGACCCAGATTGAACGGTGCCGTCGCCGTCCCGCTCGTGCCGAAGGCGGTGTTCAGGATGACGACGCCGTCCGTCTTTGCTGGGCCGCCCGGAAACTGTGCGTACCCGAGGAGGCCACCGCTAAAGGTACAAACCCAGAGGTTCAGGTAACGGTTGGCTGCCCAGGCCGGGTGGCCGCCTCCGGCTTTCGATTTGACAGAGTCACCTGTCCCGAATGAGTCACGCGTCGTCTTCGTCCGCGTGATGCCGGTCGTTGCCTTACCGCTCGGGTCTTTCTTCGCCAGTGCAAATTGGATGTTTGGGTTGCCCGCCAGCCCCTTCCAGGGGTCTGGAATCATGTTCGCGTCGGCGTTCTTCGCAGTGTAGTCCTGGTTAAGCACGTCGATCTGGCTCTTCACTTGCGCATCCGAGATGTTTTCGGCGGGGGTCTTGTAGACGACGTGGACGACCACGGGGATCGTGATCAGTTGCTGTGCAACCCGCTGCGCGAATCCGCGTTCGATGCTGCGTCTGATCCCCTGCTCGATGCTGATCTCACGCTCGCGAAATGCGGGATTCATCTCGAGAAGGCGCTCGTGCACTTGCTGCGTCCCACATTGCCGTCTCCTCGGTGCGGCCATTTCTCCCTCCCATGGGTCGGGTTACGCCGCAGCCGGCTCTCAGACTCGCATACCGGGTCTCGCGCTTCAAGGCCACGCCGTTGCTTTGCGGTTGAGTTTGTTGCAGGGCTCGGGCGTGTCGTGCGACTGCCAGGTTCTAGGCTTGGTGGCCGTGGCGCACAGGCGCGCAGATAAGGGCGCGGTAGTCTTCGCGGCTGGGCCCGTTTTCCTCGTCGTCGCGCTGAAGTGCGCGCTGGAGCTCGCCGTCGCCGGACGTTACGGCTGGCACCGCGACGAGCTGTATTACGGGGTCGCCGGCCTGCATCTCCAGGGCGGTTATGTCGAGTTCCCGCCGGTGACGGCGCTGCTTGCGGCGCTGGCCCGAGTGCTGTTCGGCTGGTCGCTTGTCGGCCTGCGCGCGTTCACGATCCTCGCGAGCGCCGGAACCGTGCTGGTTGGTGCTTTTGTTGCGCGCGAGCTTGGGGCGTCGCGCCGTGCGCAGACGCTCGCCGCTGTGATCATCGGGTTCGGGCCGGGGATGCTCGCGACCAACCTGCTCTTCCAGCCGGTCGCGCTCGACCAGTTGACGACGATGGTCGTCCTTTGGCTCGCGCTACGGCTCGCCCTCGGCCGCGGCTCCTGGCCCCTGCTCGGGATCGCCGTCGGCATCGGCCTCGAGACGAAGTACACACTCGCCGTCGTCATCGTCCTGCTGTTCGCGACCTTCCTCGTTTGGCGCCGCGACGTCCTGCGCACGTGGGGCCTTCCGCTGGCCGTGGCGATCGCGGCCGTCCTGCTCGTCCCGAATCTCGTCTGGGAGGCGGGACACGGCTGGACGAGTGTGCACTGGTTCCTCAACCCGCCGCCGAGCGGCAGCGACGAGACGCGGCCGGCGTTCATCGCGAACGTGATTCTGCTCACGGGGGCGGCAGTCCCGGTCGCCGTCGCCGGAGTCATCTCGCTCGTCCGCGACCGCGCGCTGCGCCCGTTCGGCTGGACGATTGTCGGCACGGTCGTCGCGTACTTCGTCCTCGGAGGCAAGTCCTACTACGCGCTGCCGGTTCTGCTGTTCGCGCTCGCCGCCGGTGCGATCCCGCTCGACCACTGGGCGACACGTCGCCGTCTCCAACTGACCGGCGCAGTCTTCGTGACGGTCGGTCTTCTCGTGCTGCCGATCTCGCTGCCAGTGCTCCCATTGCGAGCAGCGGTCCGACACGGAATCGTCAAGGCGCGCGGCGACTACCAATCGGAGGTCGGCTGGCCCGCATACGTGCGTCTGGTCGAGCAGCACACGGCAGGCGCCGATGTGGTCATCGCGAACAACTACGGCGAGGCGGGAGCACTCGTGCTCTTCGGCCGCGCTCTACCGCCGATCGCGTCGGCGGACGTGACGATGCGCTACTGGCGCCCGCGGATAGGAGGTCGGCGGGCGCTCCTCGTCGGCTACTCCCGCCACGCCGCGAGCTTCTGCCGCAGCTACCGCGTCGTCGCACGCATCTCCGCAGCAGACGACAGCGATGAGGGCGACCAACCGATCGCACACTGCACGCTGCGCGGCAGACTCGGCGACGTCTGGCCGAGCATCGTCGCGAAGCAGGACTAAACCACGGTTCGTAGCACGGGTCGCACGTCGCCCAGGTACGAGGGGGAGTCAGGCGAGAGCACGATCGCGCAATCCACCTTTGCAACACTCGACGTCACGATATCGGCTGCATTCCCGACGAACCGCGCAACTCGGAGGTGAACACGGATGAACGACAGCACGAAGTGGCAGGTCGCGCGCCTCGACGACATCGAGCGGCGCGGCAGAGATATTCCGGTGCGGGAGCACCTCGGGATTCACGCATTCGGAGTCAACGCCTACACGCCCGGCGAGGATGGCACGCTGATCAACGAGCACGACGAGGCCGGGTCGGGCCAGGAGGAGCTGTACATCGTGCTCGCCGGGAAGGCGACCTTCGAGGTCGACGGCAAGGCGGTCGACGCGCCCACAGGGACATTCGTTTTCGTCCGGCCGGAGTCGCGGCGGAAGGCGACTGGGGACGGAACCGTCCTGGCGGTCGGCGCCACACCCGGCGAGGCGTACCAGGGGTCGACTGGGGTGAGGCGTGGCCGTTCCACAGAGACTCCATGACGGCCTACGGCGAAGAGCGGTACGCCGACGCACTCGAAGCGGCCCGCGGTGGCCTCGAGCACATGCCGGACCACGCGGGCTTGCATTACAACTACGCGTGCTTCGCAACGCTCGCGGGCGACACCGGCGACGACACGTTCGCCCATCTCCGACGGGCCCGTCGAGTCGCTGCCGCGGTTCCGCGAGGACGCGCGCAGGGACGACGACTTCGCGGCCGGACGCGACGACCCGCGGTTCGAGGAGGCTCTTCGCTAAGCGCGTAGGTCTCGACCCTTGACGAGCTGAGCCTAGTCTGGCGTCATTCCGAAACGCTGGCCCAGGCAAGGTTGCCGCCTGGCGATACCGTTGTCGTGGAGAGAGCCGTGAGTCGGAACACCCATCCCAGTCCTACAGCCGCCAACGATCCTGTTTCTGTTCGGACTCTCGGTGCCCCGACGCGCAGGGAGATCGAAGCACTTGCCGAGATCTTCGATCAGTATCGCGCTCACTACGGCGAGGACTCCGACACCTCCCGATCAGCGTGCTGGCTGGACGAGAACCTCAGTACGAGCCGCCTCCGCGTGTTCGTCGCTGAAGATAATGGGAGGTTCGTCGGTTTTGCGATCACGATTGAAGTTCCGGCTTCGTTGCGGCTCGCCCACTTCTGGCAGATCCGAGACCTGTTCGTCCTGCCGACACACCGACGGCTCGGAGTTGGTCGCGCCCTCCTCGCTTCCGTCCGAGCGGCTGCAATCGCGTCGGGCGCACTGCGGCTGGTCTTGCAGACTGAGGATGACAACGACCCCGCCCTTCGTCTCTACGCCGACAGCGACTACACCCTGATCAAGGGCCATTGCTCACTCATGCTGCCGCTCGGCCCCGAACCTCGGTAGGGCTAAGCGGATACCCGATGCGTCGCGCGCCGCTCAGGGGTCATTCCGGAACACGGCCCATGCGGGCGGATCGTCACCGCTTTCCGCCAGCGCGCCGCTTAGATTCCCTGCATGCAGCTCTCGGTCGGGCCACACCGCGCTCGACGGCGCAGGGACGTTGAAACATGGCGGTCGCTACTCACCGCCCGGCGTGCCGGTCGTCAGCTTCGCCTCGGAGGCCGGGCAGGTCCCAGGTCGCGGGAAAGCGCCGACGCCGAGTCAGTATCAGCCCTGATGGCGCCGGCCCGCGGCGGCGACATGCTGTGGGACACGGCAGAGGAAAGGAGATTGCGATGACACAGGCCTCGCGCGCACAGGTTGGCGATCTGATCGTCGTTCAGGGACATCGGCTCGGCGAGTCCAGCCGAACCGGAGAGATCCTCGAGGTCCTGGGAACCGCCGAGCACGGGCACTACCGCGTACAGTGGGAGGACGGTCACGAGAGCGTCTTCACGCCCGGTAGCGACGCCGTCATCAGACACGTCGAGCGCCCCGAAGACGACGAGCCGGTCCTCGTCCCTGAGCCCTAAGCAAGCGGAAAGGAGGATGACGAGCTCATTCCCGACGCATCACGGTCGAGCGGATCGGTGGGGTCGGTCCGTGGACGACCTAACTAGGTTGGCAACGATCGCGGCCGCGGCGGCGATCAGTAGTTTCGAGCGCCCACGTCCGCGAAGGCACCGATGACAGGGAGCCTCCCGTACGTGAAAGTGACGACACGCACGAAGGGAGGCAGAATGGACACGTTCATTGGCACATTCCTTACGTTCGCGTTCGTCATCGGGGTGCTGGCCGTAGTCGCGTGGGCGCTCTTTGAGATCAGCCCGTTCGCCCGACATAGCGATCAGTTCCGCGATCCGCGGACCGGGAAGAGGCGAGGCACGAGCCCGCGTCTTGACTGACGAGTCGGGACCCGCCGGCCCGGTGCTTCGGGGCCGGACGGAACATGCGGCCAACGGCAGCCGCGATCCATGCCGCCGAACGCGAGGCCTGAGCGCGAAGCGCTAGGCGAAGCGGACGAAAGCCCCGTAGCCGCGACCGACTCTACGGCAGGATGAGGTCCGTCGTACCGCCGCAGCCAGTTCGGAGACGAGCTTTCGTCAGGAATCACCCTTCCAGCTGCTGATGCTCGGCGGTTCTCCGTGCCCGAGCCAGAGGACCTCGGCGATTGGCGGCCGCTCCCCCGACAAAGCCATGTCCCATCGCCCGCCACATACAGCGCCGGACGAGCAAAACGGTCCCCGACATCAAATTGATGAGTTGCGGAGGCTCAGCCCGATCTGGTATGCGCGCGCGTCAACCCCTCAAACCACGTTTGCTTAAACGCACGTCTAAACCAGCGCGACCGCCCGATGCGGCCCACCGAACCGGAATTTTGAAACCCCTCACGCTCGCCGCCACGCCGGGTGTCTTCGCGATCGTCGTCATGTTGCAGGTGCTGGTGACCCTGCTCAGGAAGCCGAATGGGCCGTCGGCAGAAAGCCGAACGGCTCCTCCGTAGCCTCCCCGATGCCGCGGTGTGGCGGCCGTGCGACCCTTGCGTTGAAGGGAGACGCCGCGTGAGATCCACGAGCCGATCGAGCGTCACAGAGCATTGCTTTGGTTCGTCGGAGCCGTACACCTTGGGCGTCGAGGAGGAGTACATGCTCCTCGATCCCGAGACACTCGACCTCGTACAGCGGGCGGACGCTGTCCTCGATACCGACCACGACGATGGGTTCGCGACGCGCACGGCGTGCGAGATCTTTCAGTCCGAGATCGAGGGCCAGACCCCGATCTGCGCGACGGTCGGGGATGTGGAGGCCGAGCTTCATCGGCTGCGCAGGCACGTGCTGGAGGTCGTCGACGCGTCCGGGCTCGTGCTTGCCTCGGCCGGGACGCATCCGTTCGCACGCTACGAGGACCAAGTGCTCACAGAACGGGCGCGCTACCGCAGGGTCGTCGAGCAGGTGCAATATCCCGCCCGGCGCGAGCTCGTCTTCGGGCTGCACGTCCACGTCGGCGTCTCCGACCCGCAGACGGCGATCCAGGTCGTCCGCCTGCTGCGGCCGCAGATCGCCGACCTGATCGCGCTCTCGGCCAGCTCGCCCTTCTGGCGCGGACTGCCGACCGGACTGCACTCGACCCGGCACAACGTCTTCGCCACCCTCCCGCGCTCTGGCACACCGCCTGCATTCCGCGATTACGGGGAGTTTGCGGCGTACGTGGAAGCGCTCGAGCGCGCCGGCGTCCTCGAGGACTACACCCGGATCTGGTGGGACCTGCGGCCCCACCCCCGCCTCGGCACCGTCGAGGTGCGCGCGATGGATGCTGTCGAGCGCATCGAGGACGCGATCGCCATCTCCGCCTACGTGCAAGCGCTGGTGAAGCGGGCAGCGGAGGCACCGCCGCCACCGCCGCCGAGCGCACTCGAGGACGCACTCGTGCGCGAGAACGAGTGGCAGGCGATCCGCTTCGGCCTCGAGGCGCAGGTCATAGGCGCCAACGCGGCGCCGATACCGATCCGCGACCACATCCTGCGCACCCTCGACGACCTCGCCCGGGCCGCCGCCGACCTTGAGAGCGAGGCCGCACTCCTCGACGTCGAGCGGATCGTCCGCGCCGGCACAGGCGCCGACCGGCAGCTCGCGATCTTCGCCCAGACGGCGGACCTGCGGGCGGTGACGCGAACGATCGCTGACGAGACGCGCGGCACCGCAGCCCCCATCGCCTGAGCGCCGCATTCATGACCGTGGTTGCCGGCGCCCTTCCCCGGGTTTCCCAGCGGAAAGGGCCCCGCGGTCGTCACCGTCTGCGCAGCGCCGGGTCCTCGACCGCCGGCGGCGTCCACCCACTTTCTGTACCCGTTCTGTACCCGCCGCCCCGATCCGCCAACTAGCGAACCAGCGAAATCCCTGCAAACAGGCTTATCCTATGCCGAGAATGAACTTCGCGTCGTCCGACATGCGGTCGGGCGTCCACGGGGGATCCCAGGTCAGCTCGATCTCGACGTCCTCGACGCCGGGCACCTCCCTCGCGGTGCGGCTGATGTCCTCCTGGATCATCGGGCCCGCAGGACAGCCCATCGACGTGAGACTGTGGATCACCTTCACGCGCGGGCCCTGCACCTCGACGTCGTAGAGCAACCCCAGCTCGACGATGTCCATTCCGAGCTCGGGATCCTCCACCTGGCGCAGCGCCTCGAAGACTTCTTCCTTGGTCGGCATCTTCGGTCGAGTGTAGCTAGTAGCCGAGTAGCCGGACTTCCTCGCGCCGGTCGCGTGCAAAGAAGTGCACTCCGTCGATGAAGCGCACCCAATTGCAGCGCGTGCACATGACGAGTGAGTGGGTGCGTGCGGAATCCGTCAGGAAACGCACGCCGCGCAGAAGATCGCCGTTCGAGACGCCCGTTGCGACGACGATCACTTCCCCGGGCGCCAGCTCTTCCGTGTTGAACACTCGCCTCGGATCATCGATGCCCGCCTCGCGGGCCTGTTCGATCTCGCCGCGCGTGGTCGGCCAGAGCTGTGCCTGCAGCTCGCCGCCGAGACACCGGAGCGCCGCAGCAGACATCACGGCTTGCCGGGTTCCGCCGATCCCCACCGCCAGGTGGTCGTTGGTGCCGCGGATCGCGGCCGAGATCGATGCCGTCACCGTCCCGTCCTGAATCAGCTTGATCCGCGCGCCTGAGGCGCGGATCTCTTCGATCAGATCGTGGTGACGCGGACGGTCCAGCACGATCGTGGTGATGTCGTTCGGGCGGCGGCCGAAAGCGTCGGCGATCGCCTGGACGTTCTCGCCGATCGGCTTGAGCAGGTCGATCGACCCGCGCGCACGAGGCCCCACCGCGAGCTTGCGCATGTACATGTCGGGCAGATTGAGCAGCGATCCGCGTTCGCCGACCGCGATCATCGACATCGCGCCGTTGCCACCGCGCGCCACGACGCCGCGACCCTCGAGCGGGTCGAGCGCGAGATCCGCTTCGTCGCCACCGGCGCCGATCTCTCCACCCACGCGCAGCGGGGACTCCTCGTCCGCCGAGCCGATCACGACCCGTCCGTCGATCGGGAAGTCGTCCAGCAGCGCGCGCATCGCGGTTGCAGCGTCGTGCTCGGCTGCTTCCTGGTTGGCGCGACCGAGCCAGCGAGCCGCTGTCAGGGCCGCGCCCTCCGTGACGCGAGCGTATTGCTCGCAGAGACAGAGGCTCGACCTGGGTGCCTCCTGCGGTTCCGCAGCGGCGTTCGGCTCTTCTACAGCCTTGGCCATCAGACCCGTTGTACCTGCTCGGCACTCGACAGCACCAGTTCCAGCACCGAATCGATCGCTCCGCGGATGTCGTTGTTCGCAATTACCGGCACCTTGTGCCGCTTCGCCCGGCCGATGATGTGGTCCTGAACGCGGCGGATGTCGTCGAGCCGCTCGATGTACTTCGCGTGCGGGCGCAGTCCGTCGAGGCCGGCGTCGCGCACCATGAAGTGCGTCGTGTGCTCCTCCTCGTCTTCGATGGCGAGGACGCACTGGACGACGAGCGCTCCCTCGATTCGCGGCAGCATCCCCGGCACGAGGTGTACTCCTTCGAGCACCATCGACCACCCTTCCTCGAGCGCCCGTTCGATCGATGCA
The DNA here is from genome assembly GCA_963833255.1 of uncultured Actinomycetes bacterium. GTDB lineage: Bacteria > Actinomycetota > Thermoleophilia > Gaiellales > Gaiellaceae > 3-1-20CM-4-69-9. The sequence goes on along the minus strand of CAWHXK010000070.1, from coordinate 18,167 downwards.
CTGACTCCGACGAGCACGTTCCTGGTTTGCTCGAGGAAACCTGCGATCACAGGATCGTCTGCCTGCTCGGGCTCGCGCAGGCCCGCCGCCGCCTCGAAGCTCGAATAGTGGATCGACGGCATGAATTCCTTCGAAAAGAACGCGCGCATCGTCTGCCGGATGAAGTCCGTCGACGTGACACGTGTGATCCCGAGCCGATAGGCGGCCTCGGTTGCGACGGTCGACTTGCCGGTGCCGGTGGCGCCGCCGACGAGCACGATGATCGGCAGGTCGAGCTCGTGGAGCTCCCTGAGTCGCCGGAGGCGGCGAACGGCCTCGGACCCTTCGTCGTCGCCGAGGACTTCGACGGCGAGCTCCTGCACCTGCTCGAGCTCGATGCTCTGCTCGCCTCGATCGAAGAGGTATTGGTCGATCCGCTTCGCAAGCTCGTACGCCCGGCCGAGCGGCACACCGACTGCGACGAGGGCACGCGCCATCAGACCTTTCGAGTAAGGCTGATCCGGAGTGCCGAGCGGCAGCGGCTCGGAGTGGCGGGGATGGCTCACGCCCGCGCTTCCGTCGCAACAAGTCGCTGGACCTCCGCGTCGAGCTCAGGTGAGACGACCTCGTTCTCGGCGAAGATGACCTGCGCGCCACGCTCCATCGCCGCTTCTGCGACGACGTCGATCGCCGCAGCCTTGATCTCCACGAGATACACGTCGGCATCCGTTCGCGCGAGGTCTTCGCGCAGCTTCGTGCGGTCGGCGAGATTGCGCGACACGCTCACAACATCCGCGTCGAGATGATCCGTCGGCGCCGGCCCTGTCGTGAACACTGCGACCCGGCGCCCCTGCAGAGGCGAGATCGGCCGGAGTCGCAGCTCCGCATCGACGACCGGCACGCCCTTGAGAGCCCGCACCGCGGAAGCATCGCCGCCGCCGACGAGGACGACAAGATCGGAGACGAGCACGCGGTAAGGGTTGAGAAAGGCGAGCGGATCGTGACCTCGACCGCTGACCAGAATCCGCGCGTCGACATCGACCGGCGGGATCGCGGCGCCGCTCCCGTCGAACACGACGACGTCCGGCTCCTGCTCCACCGCAAGCGCAGCTCCCTGCAGAACGTTCGACATCGTCACCGCGCCCGCCAGGCCACCACCGGCCCGGCGGCAACCAATCGTCACGAGCCCCGTGAACGAAGCCGTCTCGAGATAGTCAGACGCTGCGTGCCGGCCATCGCGCGAAAGATCGAGCAGCGACTCCAGCGTCGGCTGCACGAGTGCCACCTCCGGCTCCGCCGGCCCCCCGCGCCCCATCGCCACGACGACGACGTCACGATCCCGTGCGAGCAGTCGCGCGACATGACCTGTTACGGCCGTCTTGCCGACACGTTTCCCGGTGCCGATCACCGCCAGCGACGGGAGTGGAAACGGCGCGTACTGCGGCGGCTCGAAGCGAAAGTCGGCGCCCTCGTACCGAAGACCCGCCGCAAGGACACGGCTGGCGATCAGCATGCGTTCGCGCGGCCCCAACACCGGCTCGTCCGACAGGTCCACGACGACCTCCGCATCCGCGAAGCCGTCCTCCAGCGCCTCGACGAGCGGTACGCCGTAGTCCGGCTCTCCGCGCAACTTCTCCGTGCCGCCCGCGAGCCAGGCGCCGATCACCTCGTACGGCAGCCCGGCGATCGCATCCCGCACGACCGGCGGGTAGTGCTCGCCGTCGATGACGACGATCGCCGGCGTCATCGCCGCGAGGTCACCTCACCCTCGATGCGCGCGGTGTACTTCTCGAACTCGAGCGTGTCGACCGCGAACTGGATGATCTTCTCCTGCCCGTGGAACGGGTACTTACGCCAGACATCCACGTGCGTCCCCGAGAACTCGATGATGTTGTAACAGGGACGCGAGTTCCCGCGGAGACGCAGTGACGACACGGTTCCGGCATTCACGATGAACAGATCCTCGAGCCGCCAGGCATAGGGCACATGCTTGTGCCCGGACAGAACCAGGTTCACACCGGAGCGCTGAAGACATTCGATCGCGTCTCCGGCGTCGTAGATGATGTTGCGCTCGCGCCCTGTTCCAGGGACGGGAAGCAGATGGTGGTGGCAGACGAAGACCCGCAGGTCCGCCGGATCCGCGAAGCTCTCCTCGATCCAGGAGTAACGGCCCCGGCCGATCTGACCATGATCGAGGTCGGGCTCCGTCGAGTCGACCGCCACCACGGTGACGCCGCCCACCCGCATCACTGAGTTGCGATCGCCGAACAGCTCCTCGAAGTGGACATAGCCGACGTTGCGGGAGTCGTGGTTGCCCGGAATGACGACGACGGACTCGCAGTCGATCCGGTCGAGGTAGTCCTTGGCGAGCGCGTACTCCTCCTTGAACCCGAACGTGGTCAGGTCACCGGAGCAGACGACGATGTCCGGCTCGAGGTCGTTGACCTCCGTGATCGCACGCTCCAGGAGGTTCGGCAGGAAAAACTGCGTCCCGCAGTGCAGATCCGAGATCTGGATGATCGTGAACGTGCCGTCCCGGGTCGCCATGTGAGAAGTCTAGGCGGCCACGGGAAACCGCATTCTCAGCGTCCGGACCGGTTGCTACGCTGAATGCAGGTGATACTGGAAACCCCGGATTTCCAGGCATATCGAGGCCAGGAACCTCCCCGCTTCGCCAACAAGGCCGAGCTCGAATGCGCCAAGGTTCTGGACTATTACGGTGTGCCCTGGGACTACGAGCCTACGACCTTCGTCCTGGAGGAGGACGAGGACGGCCGCGTCCTCGAAGCCTTCAGGCCGGACTTCTACCTGCCTGAGCAGAACCTCTACGTCGAGGTGACGGTGATGAAGCAGTCGCTCGTGACGCGCAAGAACCGAAAGCTGCGCAAGCTGCGCGAGCGCTATCCCGAAATCCGCGTGAAGCTCTTCTACAAGCGCGACATCGAGCGGCTGGCGGAGAGATACCAGCTCGAGCTGGCGTCGTAGGGTCCGAGTCCAGGCTCGGTGAGGTCTACCTCCGACGGGAGGAGCTGCACACGCGTGTCCGAGAGTTGGGCGCCGAGATCTCGCGGGACTACCAGGGCAAAGAGCCGCTGCTCGTGGCGCCGCTCAAGGCGAGCCTCGTGTTCGCCTCCGATCTCTGCCGCGCCCTCTCGATCGAGCACGGCCTCGACTTCGTCGAGCTCGCGAGCTACGCCTCGGGCGCGGACAGCGGCGGCCACGCGCGAATCCGGCTGCTCAAAGACCTCGACTGCCAGCTTGCCGGCAGGCACGTCTTGATCGTCGAGGACGTCGTCGACACCGGCCTGACCCTCAACTACCTCTGCAAGACGCTTTCCCTCCGCAGCCCTGCGTCACTGGCGGCGGCGACCCTCCTCGACCGGCCCTACCGGCGGCTCGTCGACGATCTGCCGGTCCGTTACGTGGGCTTCACGGTGCCCGACGAGCTCTTTGTCGGCTACGGCTTCGACCTCCACGAGAAGCTTCGGAATCTCCCCGACCTCCACGTGCTCCGCCCAGAAGTTTAGCCTAGGCTAAACTTCTGGCAGGATGATGGCGACCCGCGCAGAGGAGGGCCCGCGCCTGCCTGGGGCAGGAGAGCGTGTCCTTCAAGGACAGGGACGCTGGCGCCTCCTCCCTTTCCTCGGTCCGGCCTTCATCGCGTGCGTCGCCTACATCGACCCTGGCAACTTCGCGACGAACATCGCCGCCGGGTCGAAGTTCGGCTTCACGCTGGTCTGGGTGATCGTCGCCTCCAACCTGATGGCGATGCTGATCCAGACGCTGTCGGCGAAGCTCGGGATCGCGACCGGCCGGAACCTTCCTGAGGTCTGCCGCGAGCGTTTCTCCCGTAGGACCTCCATCGGGCTCTGGATCCAGGCCGAGTTCATCGCGATGGCGACCGACCTTGCCGAGTTCCTCGGCGCCGCACTCGGGATCCAGCTCCTGCTCGGTATCCCCCTCTTCCCGGCGGCGGTGATCACCGGGGTGATCACGCTCCTCATCCTCGGACTGCAGCGCTACGGGTTCCGGCCGCTCGAAGCCGTGATCACCGCGTTCGTCTTCGTGATCGGCTTCTGCTACCTCGGCGAGCTCTACTTCGCACACCCGCCGCTCGGGACTGTCGCAAAGCACGCCGTCGTCCCCGAGTTCGCCGGCAACGAGTCGGTGCTGCTCGCCGTCGGAATCATCGGCGCGACCGTCATGCCGCACGTGATCTACCTGCACTCCGCGCTGACGCAGCAGCGCATCGTCCCGCAAAACGATGAAGAGGCGAAGACTCTCTACCGCTACACGCGGATCGACGTTCTGATCGCAATGGTGATCGCCGGCCTCATCAACATCTCGATGCTCGTCGTCGCTGCGACCGTCTTCTACGGCAGTGGTCTCTTGAACGTCGACTCGCTCGAGGGCGCACATCGCACGCTCGAGCCGATCCTCGGCGGCGCATCGAGCGTCCTCTTCGCACTTGCACTGACCGCATCGGGACTGTCGAGCTCGACGGTCGGAACCATGTCCGGACAGGTCGTGATGCAGGGCTTCATCCAGCGGCAGATTCCCCTCTTCGTCCGCCGGCTGGTGACGATGATCCCCGCCTTCGTCGTCATCGCGATCGGCCTCAACCCCTCGCGCACGCTCGTGATCAGCCAGGTGGTGCTCTCTTTCGGAATCCCGTTCGCGCTGATCCCGCTGGTGATCTTCACGAGCCGGCGTGACGTCATGGGCGTGCTCGTCAACCGGAGGATGACGATCGTCGCGGCGATCCTCGTCGCCGTCCTGATCTCCGGGCTGAACGTCTTCCTGCTGGCGAAGACCTTCAGCGCCCTCGGCGGTTGATCGTTTCTCGAGTGCCCGCCCGCGGAAGCTAGAGGTAGCCGAGCGGGTCTACCGGGGTGCCGTTGATCCGGACCTCGAAATGGAGGTGCGCCCCGAAGCTGTGGCCCGTGTTCCCCACGTACCCGATCAACTGGCCCTGCGAGACGTGCGCTCCCGTGGAGACGGCGAACGCTGATTGATGTCCGTAACAGGTCGCCATCCCCCCGCCGTGGTCGATGCACGTGTAGTTGCCGTAGCCGTCGACCCAGCCGGCGATCACGACCGTGCCGGACGCGGCCGCGTGGATCGGTGTTCCGTACGGCACGCCGATGTCGATGCCGGCGTGCAGGCGACCCCAGCGATAGCCGAAGGGGCTCGTGACGGGACCGTTGACGGGCCAGATCAGGCCCGAGGCGGACGGCGTCGTGTCCGATGCACCCTGCGCTGCGGCGAGCTGTCCGCGGATCCGCGAATCCTGAGCAGCGAGCGCGGTCGCTTCCGCGATGAACGCTTTCTCCTGTTCCCTGGTGGACGCCAACTGCCCCTTCTGCCTGGCGCGCTTGCCGGCGAGCGTGCTCTTGCTCGCAAGTAGATCGTTCCTGACGGTGCGTTGCTGCTGCGTGCGAACCGCGACGACCTGCGTCTCGGAGTGGACGCGCGCGCGGATGGTCTTCGTGCGCTCGCGCGCGGTGTGAACCTCGTCACGGGCTGTTCCAACCTGTTTGGCAATTCGCTTGTCCTGTCTTGCAATCGCGTCCAGGTAATGGAGCTGGTCGAGCGCATCCTGGAACGACTTCGACTCGAGAATCACGTCGACGAGTGTCGGGTTTTGGGTCTCGTAGATGTCGATCATGCGGAGGTTCAGCTCTCGTAAGACCTTTGCGTACTGGTGGTGGAGGAAGTTCAGCCGTTCGGTCTCGAAGTCGAAGAGCTCGTTGAGCTTGTCGAGGCGGTGCTGGTGCAGCGCGAGATCGCGCTCGAGAATGTTGAGCTTCTGCGAGACGTCCCCCACCTTCCGCTCGAGCGAGCGGATCTGGGTCGTGACCCCGGAGATCTGGGCGGTGAGGCGCGCTTCCTTCGCGCGGGCGGCCGCGAGCCGTGCCTGGATCTCGCTGAGCTTGCCGCTGTTGTCGCCCGAGGCTGGAGCGACGAGGACCAGCCCGGCGAAGAGGACGACGGCGAGTCTGCGGCCCATGGACGAAAGGTTCGGCAGGGCTCCGGACGTCCCTGCCGCAGATAGGGCGCTCAAGCCCTCAGGCGGCCCTCCTGAGGCCCTTCGCCAGGCGGCAGGGGCCCAGGCTCGGGGATGATCGCCGGCTCCGGTGGAGTGCCCTCGTCCGGGGGCGGATAGGGCTCCGGGATGACCGCGGGACTGCTCGGATCGCCCTGCCCGGGCTGGTCCGGCAGCTCGACCATCTCGGTCGGCTGCACCTCCAGCCGGTGCCGCTGGAGCCGGTCCTGGGCTTGAGCGAGCGTTCCCCGCATCTCGGCCTCCCTCTGCGCCGCGAGCTCGTCGAGCTCTCGTACCCGCCCTCGCGCTCTTTCCGTCGCTTCGTCGTCGCCACGGTACACGGCGTCTCCGAGCTCGAGCAGGAGACGGGGCCGGAGAGCGCTCATTCGCCGGAGCTCGCGACGCAGCGCGAGCACGCGGCGCGCCGCACGACCTCTCGTCGCGAGCGAGTCGGCGGCCAGGCCCGCGCGGGCCCGAAAACCATCGAGGGCATCGGTGGTCGAACGGGCCACGACCCCATCCGGCTTGCGCCGTGCGGCCTCGAGGAAGATCAGGACGAGCAGAACGCCGGCGCCCACCGCGATGAGCCCGAACGGCCACCGGCCGAGCGCAAACAGCACGACGGCAAGCGTGAAGGCGACTCCGGCGAGGATGAGGACGAGCGTCGTCGGGGTAACACCGTAGTAGCGCGGCTCTGCGTTGACGTACTCCACCGGGACGCGTCCGGTCTCAGCGGGTGGCATGTCCAGCACCTTCGTGTCGCCTGCGCTCGTCGGCTGTCCGCACTGGGGGCAGTAGCGCGCTCTCTTCGCGAGGCTCGACCCGCAGTTCGTACAGCTAGCCACGAGTGGGCACACGCTCGTCGGCGGCTTGCTCGGCGCGCAGGTCGAGGGCGCGCAAGGCTTGCGCTGCATGTTGCCGCAGCGGGCCGACGAGCCGGCGGTAGTCGTCGTCCGAGACCTTGCCGGTGCGATGGTCGAACTCGAGCTCCTTGAGCGTGGCCAGCGCACGGTCCCGTTCTTCGGCGAGGCTCAGCCGGCGCTGCTCGAGCTCGTCCGGCGACGACAGCCGGTCGTCGCGTGCGGCGGGCTCGCGCAGGAAGGGCAGAGCGACAAGCACTACGCAGGCGACCGCGAGCACCGCGCCGACGACGAGCGCTGCGGTCAAATGCGCACAGCCCCGTCGGCGTAGCGCTCGGCGAGTCGCCGCGCTTCCCGCGCATCCGGCCAGAGGGCGATCAGCGAGCCGCCGATGAAGACGATCCCTGCGAGCCAAAGCAGGTTCACGAGCGGCTTCTGGAGTGCCTTCAGGTCGATGCTGCCGTTCGCGTTCACCTGGTCGGCGATCAGGAAGAGGTCGCCGCCGGTGAGCCAGTCGTGACGGATCGCGACTTCGTTCGAGACCTGGTCCTCCGCGAAGTACTGGTTCTTGCCGGGCTTGTAGCGCCCGAGGTAGTCGTTGCCCCGGTAGACGTCGACGAGCGCGCGGATTGCGCGGTGGTTCGACTCCGTCTTTGTCTCGTAGCCGCGGAAAACGAGGCGGTCGCCGGCCACCGACATCGACTGGCCCGGCTTCAACCGAGCCTCGCGAACGGTCTGGTAGGCGCTCGCGCCCGTGACGCCGATTGCGAGCAGCACGATCGAGGCGTGAACGACGTAGCCGCCGTAGCGCCGCCGGTTCCGGGCAATGAGCGACGAGAAGGCACCGGCCCAACCGACGCCGCCGAGCGCCTTTCGCGCAGCCGTGCCGCGCGCGAACTCGAGCACAATCGACGCGAGCACGAACACCGAGAACGTGTAGGCGATCACGCCGATGCGGGACGAGCCCGCGCCAGCCGCGAGAAGGGCGATGCCCGCGATGACGGCCACACCGAGCGGCCAGAGGAATGTGCGGCCGAGCGCGCGCAAGGATGCGCGACGCCACGCGACAAGCGGCCCGATCCCCATCAGCAACAGCAGCGGCAGCCCGAACGCGTGCAGGAAGAAGTTGTAGTACGGCTTGCTTACGGTCGCGGCTTGGCCCGTCACCGCCTCGGAGAGGATCGGATAGACGACGCCCCAGAGAATCGTCAGCGCGAGCGCGACGAGGAGCAGGTTGTTGTAGAGGAACGTCGCTTCACGCGACACGAGGGACTCGAGCCGTGTCTTCGAGCGCAGGAGTGGCAGACGGATGAAGATCAGGGCGAGCGACCCAGCGGTGATCAGGCAGATGAAGCCGAGGAACCAGGGTCCGATCGAGCTCTGGGTGAACGAGTGGATCGACTGGATGATCCCGCTGCGGGTGAGAAACGTTCCGAAAATCGAAAGGCAGAACGCGAGCACGACGAGCAGTACGTTCCAGACCTTCAGCATGCCGCGCTTCTCCTGGATCATCACCGAGTGGAGGAACGCCGTTGCTGCAAGCCAGGGCATCAGCGCTGCGTTCTCCACGGGATCCCAGGCATAGAAGCCGCCCCAGCCGATCTCGACATAGGCCCAGTGCGCGCCGAGCAGCTGGCCGACTCCGAGAAACGCCCAGGCGGCGAGCGTCCACCGGCGGGTGGCGACGATCCAGCGCTCGTCGGTGCGGCGCGCGAGCAGCGCACCCATCGCGAACGCGAACGGAACGGTGAGCCCGACGTAGCCGAGGTAGAGCATCGGCGGGTGGATCGCCATGTACGGGTTCTGCAGGCTCGGATTGAGGCCGGCGCCGTCGGCGGCCGCGGCCTGTGTCGCGAACGGGCTTGCGACGAACACGAGCAGCATTGCGAAGAACGTGCCGACGAGCCCGAGCGTCGGCACGACCCAGGCAAGCACCTCGCGGCCTGCTCGCCGTCCGGTCAGCACGGCCGCGACGGAATAGCCGGTGAGCACGAGCAACCAGAGGAGCAAGGACCCTTCCTGACCACCCCAGAAGGCGGTCAGCGTGTAGCCGAGCGGCAGCTCGTGACTCGTGTGGTCGGCGACGTACTGGAACGAGAAGTCGTGTCGCGCGAGTGCAGCGAGCAACACCGCCGACGCGACGAGGGTCGCGCCGAAGGCTGCAAGCAACGCGTTCTGGGCAGACTCGGCGAGCCGGCGACGCTTTTGCCACGCCGCGACCGAGCCTGCGACGAGCGCATAGACGAGCAGCAAGAACGCCGTGACGAGCGCCGCTCGGCCGAGGTCGGCCATCAGTGCCCCTGCCGGTGACGCTGCCGAATCTCTGGGTCGTGAGCACCAAGCCAGAGACTGCACTCGTCCGCAGCCAAGGCTGGCAGCCTTGGTAAGGACGAGGGTGGGCTCTGGCGCCGCGTGATCGCGGGCCAGAGGCCGGCAAGTGTTGCCGGCAGGGGCACGATTACCTCTTAGGCGAGTACTTCGAGGGGCACTTCGTGACGAGTGTGTCCGGCACCGCGACAAATGCGCCGTTGCGCAGGTGTCCGTCGACGACGACGTCGCGACCGGTCCGGAAGAGATCCGGGACCGAGCCCTTGTAGACGACCGGCACGGTCGCGTTCCCCTTGACGTCTCGGAGCTGGAAACGCAACCCCGCACCGTGCGCGTCGCCGGTCGGCTTGCCGACGACCTGGCCCATGAGCGACACCCTTCCGGTGTGGCCCGTGAGCTGGCTCGGACGGAGCGCCGGAGTGCCGCCGCCCGCGATCGACGTGTAGAGCAGGAAGACGGCGAGAACGCCCGCGATCGAAAGCGCGACGATCAGCCGCACAGGGCTCCGCTGGCCGGGCACGGCAGCCAGTTTAGCGGCGGTTTTCCAGGTCTAGTGCGCTAGTCGTGCGCCGGGGCGGGGCGGCGCCCCGGAATGCGATAGCCGTGGTCGTGGCAGAGCGAGCCCGGCGCGTCCTCGGTGAGGGCATCGCAGTAGCCCTTCCCGTAGGCAGCGCGCATGAAGGCCGCCACGACGTCGAGGCTCCATTCCGTGATCTCCCCGGCTTCCCGCCAGAGATCGGTCAGGCGGAGGTCGATATCGAGTTCGAGCAGATCGATACGAGACGGCTTATTGACCATGCAACGAGGGTAGGAAGCGGGTCGGACAGCATTCGCGGGAGTACCCTCCCGACGTGGGCTCCCACCGCTTCGGACGCGGCTGATGGTCGAGGAAGCGCGCCTCGAGCAGCTCGACGCGGGCCTCACGCCCGTGACCGACGGCTGGTTCGTCGTGAGCGTCCCCGAGGCGGCCTGGGTGACCAACGAGGTACTCGGCGACGCGTGCATCTTCGAGGGGGACGACGCACCGTTCCCCGACGTCGGCTTCACGATCGGGGTGCTCGAGCCGGGGGCTTCTGGAGGCAGGTACCACCGCGAGGCGAACCAGGAGGACTTCCTCGTGCTCGCCGGCGAGTGCATCCTCCTGATCGAGGGCGAGGAACGTCTCCTGAAACAGTGGGACTTCGTCCACTGCCCCGCGGACACCGAGCACGGCTTCGTCGGTAGAGGGACCGGCCCCTGCGTGATCTTCATGACGGGCGCCCGCAAGGGCTGGCCCCAGACGGGAACCGTGTACCCGCGCTCCGAGCTCGCCCTCCGGCACGGCGCCGGTGTCGAGACCGAGACGAGCTCGCCCGCGGAGGCGTATGCGCCGTTCCCGAAGTGGCTGCCCGGGCGGCCGAAGAGCTGGGCCGGGCTGCCCTGGGAGTAGGCCAGGCCTAACCGGACACGTCCGGTGCCAGGCACGTGACAGGGCCGGAAGAGCCACGTGCCAGGGACTGTCCCTGACACATGGCCTCGGAAGACACGGGCTGCCCGCCTAAAGTTGAGCGCCTCGGGTTACCCTCACGGGATGGGCGAGCTTCACTTTGGTCCGGCCCGGGTGCCTTCGCGCGAGAGTCCCGAACAGGCGATTGAACTGCTCGAGGAGCGAGGCTTCACGGCCTGCGAGATCGACTTCGAAGGCAAGTTCTGGATGGACTACCCGTGGGCGGAGCGGTTCGGCGAGCTTGCACGCGACGCAGGGATCGTGCTCTCGGTCCACGCCCCGATCGCCGGCTTCATGGGACACGCGGAACGTGGCAAGAAGCTCAACATGGCAGTCGGGATGCTCGACCACTCGGCCGGCATCGCCAAGAGCGCCGGTGCCGAAGTCGTCGTCTTCCACCCCGGCTTCCTTCTCGGGCGCGAGCGTGAAGCTGCGATCGATTCGGTCGTCGAGCAACTCGGTGAGCTGCGCGAACGGTTGGAGAAGAAGGATCGGGCAGTGCCGTTCGGCGTCGAGATCATGGGTCGCGTGCGCGAACTCGGGACCGCAGACGACGTCTTCGCAATCTCGGCGCGCTGCGGCTGGGTTCGCCCGGTGCTCGACTTCGCACATCTGCACGCGGTAACCGACGGCGGCTTCACAGAGACGTCTGCCTTTACGGAGATCCTTGCCGGTGCAGACGCGGTGCTCGAGCCTGACGCGCCGTTTCACATCCACTTCTCCGACATCGCATACGCGAACCGCAACGAGACGAAGCATCTTCCCTATGGCGAGGGGACCTTGCGCGTCGCGCCGCTCGGCGAAGCGCTGCGCGAATTCGACCGGCCCGCGACCGTGATCACCGAGGCACCGGACCGCGCGTCGGACGAGGCGATTCGAGAGGAGCTCTACGCTGCGGCCGGAACGCGCGCGGCCAGTCGCGCCTCGAGTTCCGTCGCCTCGGCGCCGCGCTCGAGCGCACGCAGAAAGTCCGCGTAAGGAGGCAGCACGTCGAGGAGGATGCGGCAGTGCTCGCTGCTGCCGATGATTTCGGCAGCCTCGGCGAACAGCGTCTCGGCTTCCTCGTAACGGCCCTGTGCTGCGCGGACCTGCGCGAGCGCGACGCGCGTCGTCGCACGTGATGTCACGTCCTCGGCGCTGACGGTCTCGCGCGCCGCGAGCGCGAACTTCTCGGCTTCGTCGATCCGGCCTTCGGCGAGCAGGAGCTGCGCGAGCAGGCGCTGGCTCTCGCAGAGCGTCCCGCGCTCCTTCATCGGCGCGAGCAGACGGATCGACTCGCGAAAAAGCTTCTCGGCTTTTGCAGCATTGCCCGTCTCCCACGCCACCTGAGCGAGCTGCCTGGACGTCCAGGCAATCTCGGGCACCGATGCCGTCTCACGGTAGAGGTCGAGCGCCTTTGTCAGCCAGCCCTCGGCCTCCTCGTATTGCCTTCGCACGCGATGAAGGCCGCCTTTCGACTGTGCGGCGCTTGCGCGGGCGACGATGCTGCCGCTCTCTTCGGCGAGCGCGAGCGCGCGGTCGATGAGCGGCGCGGCCTTGTCCTCGTCCATGCGGCCGACGTAGATCCCGGCCAGCTGAAGCGCGGCCCTCGCTTCGTGGTCCTTCCGCGCCGCGGCTCGCGCGGCCTCGAGGGCCTGCTGCAAATACTCTTCGGCCTCCGCCTCACGTCCGGCCCACCTCGCCACACGAGCACGGCGGTCGAGCGCCCTGAAGCGACCGTCGTGGTCGTCGGCTTCGACGACCGCGAGTGCCTCGTCTGCTAGCTCTGCCGCCCGTACGAGCTCACCGTCCAGAGAGGCTGCAACTTCGGAGAGCGCTGTCAGGGCTCGGCTTTGAATAGCGCGGTCGCCCTCGGCTGCGGCCTCCGCGACGAGGACGGTCATCTCGTCGCGCACGACCGGAAGATCTCCGAGCTGCCAGGCAGCGCGCGCGGCGAGAAATCGCCGCCCCAAAGTCGACTCGAGCTCCACGGAGCGAAGCAGAAGCTTGCGCGCCGAGAGGTTCGACTCGAGCGCGAGCGCGCGCTTGCCCGCGGACGCGAGTGCCTTCGCCGCGGTGCGCGCAAGCTCCTCGGGAGGATGTCCGTCGAGCTCGGCGTAGAGCAGGCACGCCTGGTCGAGGTGATAGGCACGGATCTCGATCACTTCCTTGTCCGCCTTCTCACGCAGCCACTCGGCGAAGCGTGTGTGGTATTCGGCGCGCCCGGACTTCGACAGACCGCCGTAGGCGACCTCGCGGATGAGAACGTGCTTGAAGCGATAGGCCGCCTCTCCGCCGATCGTCGAGCGCTCTTCTCGTGTGACGAGGTCGCGCAGGAGCAGGTCGTCGAGGAGGTCCTCGAGCTCGTCTGCGTCGTACTCCGGTGAGAGGTGGTCGATCGCGCCTGCCCAGAAGGTTCGTCCGATCACCGAGCCACGCTGCAGCACGATCTTCGCGCCGGCCGGCAGTCTGTCGATCCGCGCGCCGATCATCGCCTGGAGCGAATCCGGGATTCTGTCGCCACCGTCGGCTCCTTGCTCGAGGAGCATCCGCACCGTCTCCTCGACGAACAGCGGATTGCCCTCGGCCTTGTCGAGAAGGCGCGCACGGATGTTCCCGCTCACCTGGTGTTCCTCGAGCAGTGCGTCTGCAAGCGCCTCGCTGTCATCGCGCCCGAGCGGCTCGAGCTCGATCGCGGTCGAGCGCACGCGCCCCCCTCCCCAGCCCGGCCGCACGTCGAGCAGCTCCGGCCGTGCAAGGCAAAGGATCAACAGCGCACGCTCGCGCACCCACTGGGCGAGATGGTCGATCAGCTCCAGCAGCGGCTCTTCGGCCCAGTGGATGTCCTCGAAGACCATGATCAGCGGCTGGACGTCTGCCAGCTCGTCGGCGAACTCGCGCGCAGCCCAGGCGATCTCCGGTGCGCCACGCTCGCCCTCGACCGCTTCCATCACGCCGGACGCAAGGCCGAGCAGCTCGGCGATTGCCTCGTCGCCGCAGCACTCGATCAGCTTCTGCTTGGCCGTCTCCATCGGATCGTCGTCCGTGATTCCCGCGGCCGACTTGACCATCTCTGCCAACGGCCAGTACGTCACGCCCTCCCCGTACGGCAGCGCGCGGCCGCTGAGGATCGTGGTGCCTTCGACCCCCGCGAGGAATTCCCGGATCAGGCGGCTCTTCCCCACTCCCGGTTCCCCGTAGACGGTGAAGACGTGCGGACGCCGGTCGCGGATCGTGCGCGCGAGGGTGTTCTCGAGCAGGTCGAGCTCAGATAGGCGCCCGACGAACGGAGCAGACACTTTCGCGTGGGGCTGTCCGTCGCGCACCGCGATCGCGCGGAAGGCAGCAATTGGATTGCGAAAACCGCGCAGCTCGAGCGGGCCAGTCGACTCCGCTTCAATCCGTCCCACCGTCAGTCGGTGCGCGGACTCGCCTATGAGGATCTCGCCCGGTGCGGCAGCCTGTTGGAGGCGCGCGGCCACATTCACGGCCTCGCCCGTCGCGAAGGTCGAGTCCGTCTCGTCGACGACCACCTCGCCCGCCTCGATGCCGACGCGTGCCTCGAGACCGAGTTCGCTGACGTGATCGAGAATCCCCAGCCCGGCCCGGACGGCGCGGTCGGCGTCGTCCTCGTGCGCGATGGGGATACCGAAGGCGGCCATTACAGCGTCGCCGGCGAACTTCTCGACGGTGCCACCGTGGGTCTCAATACAGCGCTGGACGCCGTCGAAGAAGCTCGTCACTCGGCGGCGCGTGATCTCCGGATCCTGGCCGTCCAGCAGCTGCGTCGATCCGACGAGGTCCGCGAACAGAACCGTGGCGAGCTTTCGCTCCATGACCAAATTCTAGGTGTGCGCGCTGAGGTCACCGAGACGCAAATCCAGCTTGAAACAGACACAGAGCCGCATCGGGCGGCCCGGAGTCGGCTAGCGCGGCCCCCGACGTCGGTAGAGGAACGTGCCCGGAACGATCACGGCTGCGGTCCCGACGCCACCGAGGAGCAAGGCCCACGGAAAGGAGTCTCCGCTCCGAGCATCGAGCGACTTCCCCGCTTCGAGCCGCATGGCCAGGTCACTCGGGACCTTCACGAACTGAATGCTCCGCCAGAGAACGTTCTTGCTCGGCGAGTACTCGAGCGTGGCGGCGTTCGAGCTCCATGGGCCGGCCCGACCTGTGTCGATCCTGATCGGCTGCCAGTCCGGTTCGTCCGGAACGCTCTCTGCCTTCCCTTGAAGCGTGAAGAGGCGGGCGTACGACGCCGGGCCCTGCACAGGCTTGCCGCCGATCGTGACCCGGGAGATCCTCGGCTTGGCGAAGGGCGTCACGCCGAGGGTGACCCGGTCGAGCAAGGGCCGAAGGTCGCCGGCCCGCACCCAGGTCCAGGCGTCAGGGTCGGTCTGGAGCGAGACAAGGCCGCGCGCCGGCGCGTAGTACTGGACGAAGCTCGGCCCGTGCGCCTGGTCGCCGCGAACCCAGAATTCGAGACGAAGGTAGGCGGTCAGCGCCGGAATCGGGACGCTGATCGGGTTGCCCTGAGCCTCGACCGAGCGAATCAGCTTCCGCAGCAGAGCGGTGTCCGTCACCGTCTTGCACCGTGCCGCGCCGCACGCTTTGAAGGCCGAGAGCTCCTTCGCCTGAGCCGGGGCCGCCGCCGTGAGCGCGCACGCGGCGCTGAGAGACACCAGGAGAGCTTTCATGACGGCCTTACACCGCCGGCCCGAACAGGGTTCCAGCACGGATCCGTTTCACGCCGGTACCGCGCAGTAGCATCTCCGCGCATGCTCGACCCCACGGTCTTCAAGGCCTACGACGTGCGCGGGATCTACCCCGACCAGCTCGATGAAGCCGGCGCGTACGCGATCGGGCGCGCGTACGTGGAGGAGTTCGAGCCTCGCTCGCTCGCCGTCGGGCGCGACATGCGGGTCTCCTCGCCCTCGATGGCGGAGGCCGTCATGCGCGGCGCAGCGGAGGCAGGCGCGGACGTGATCGATCTCGGCATGGTCGGCACCGAGATGGTCTATTTCGCCGTCGGCGACCTCGACCTCGAAGGCGGGATCATGGTGACGGCCTCGCACAATCCCAAGGAGTACACCGGGATGAAGATCGTCCGGCGCGGCGCGCTTCCGGTCGGCGGCGACTCGGGGCTGATGGAGATCCGTGCGCGGGCGGCGTCCCTCGAGGACAGGTCCGAGGGACAGTCCCTGGGACGTGTCCGGCAGGAGGACATCTGGCCCCGCTGGGTCGACGCGGTGCTCTCGTTCATCGACGTCGACGCCGTCAAGCCGCTGCGGGTCGTGATCGACGCGGCAAACGGCATGGCCGGGGTCATGCTGCCGCCCGTGCTCGAGCGGTTGCCGATCGACGTCGTCCGCTGCTTCTTTGAGCCTGACGGGACGTTCCCGAACCACGAACCGAACCCGCTGCTGCCCGAGAACCGCGAGTTCATCGTCGGGAAGGTCAGGGAGGAGCACGCCGACATCGGGGTCGCTTTCGACGGCGACGCCGACCGCTGCTTCTTCGTCGAGGACACCGGTGAGTTCGTGCCCGGCGACTTCGTCACGGCGCTCCTCGCCGAGTCGATCGTCCAGAGGGAGCCAGGCTCGAAGATCCTCTACGACGTCCGCGCGAGCTGGGCGGTGCCGGAGACGATCGAACGTGCCGGCGGTATCCCGCTCGTGAACCGGGTCGGGCATGCGTTCTTCAAGCACCGCATGCGCGAAGAGGGTGCCGTGTTCGGCGGCGAGGTCTCCGGCCACTACTACTTCCGCGACTTCTCCCAGGCCGATTCCGGCGTGGTCCCGTTCCTGCTCATGCTCGAGCTCATCTCGAAACGCAGCCAGAAGCTCTCGGAGATCCTGCGGCCCTACAACGAGCACTACTTCATCACGGGCGAGCTGAACACTCCCGTCGACGACGTTGCCTTGAAGCTGCAGGAGCTCAAGGAGCGTTTCGGCCCGGAAGGGACCGTCTCGCACCTGGACGGTTTGTCCGTCGAGGCGGATCAGTGGCACATGAACGTCAGACCGTCGAACACGGAGCCCCTGCTCCGTCTCAACCTCGAGGCGCTCTCGCCCGAGCTGATGGAGCGAAAGCGCGACGAGGTCCTCGACGTGATCCGAACGTGAAAGAGAAGCCGCCCTTCAAGTTCAGCGCGCAGACACGCGTCGGCTTCTCGGACACCGACGCGCAGGGGATCGTCTACTACGGCCGTTACCTGCCCTACTTCGACCTCGCGCGTGTCGAGTACCACCGGAACCTCGGCCTGCTCGGGATGGACATCGGCGACGAGGGTCAGGAGTTCGTCATGCGCGCATGCAACATCGACTATCTCGCCCCCGCGGTCTTCGACGACCTGATCGAGGTGTACGTCCGTATGGGGCGGATCGGCCGGACGAGCGTGACCTACGAGCTGGCTGCCTACCGTGCCCGCGACGACGAGCTCATGGTGACCGCAACGCAGACGCTCGTCCTCGTCGACCTCGACGAGCGCAAGGCCGTCCCGATTCCGGAGTCGTACAAGGACGCGATCCGTTCCTTCGAGGGCGAGACCCTCGAGGTGTGAGCACGCACTCGAGCGCGGTCGAGGCGGTCGGCCGCCTCATCGAGCAGGGCAGCGAAGCCGACGAGTTGCTCCGGGGAGTCGTCGCCATCCTTCACGAGCGCTATCCGTGGGTCGGCATCTCGTTCGTCGAGGAAGGTGAGCTCGTGCTCGGCCCGTCGGAGGGAGAGCGAACGGAAGAGCCGGTGCCCTTCCCGATCTCCTACGACGGCAAGGTGGTCGCAGAGCTCGCGGTCAGCGGGTGACGTGCAGGACTGGACGTCCCTTGAACGGGTGGCGGAGCTGATCGCGCCGTACTGCCTCGTCGGCTGGGACACAGGCGGCGAGGCGTGGTCGCCGTGAAGAGAATCTAGAAGGGGCCGCGCGCCCGCCCGTTGTCCTCAGAACGGTCGGGCGCCGCAGCTTGGTGCCCTCTCCCCCTAGCACTCTTTGTAGTCGCTTTTTGAGCGGGCGCTATCCCTGAAACGAGGTACCTCGCCCATACGAGGGATGATCCCTCCATCGAGGGAGCCCGTTAGGAGGGCGTTACGCGGTACGCGTCGAACACGGCCTCGATGTTGCGCAACGCTGTCAACAGGCCGCGCAGCTCTTTCACGTCGCCGACTTCCGCGACGTACCAGTTCTTCGCCATCTGATCCTCGACGGTGCCGCCGTACGAGACGATGTTGGCGCCGTGCTCCGCGAACGTCCGGGCGACGTCCTCCAGCAGGCGCGGACGATCCCACGAGTCCACGGCGATCTGGACGCGGAAACTCTGCGAGGCACCACCGTCCCAGCTGACCGGAGTGAAGCGTTCGGGCTGGCGTGCGAGCGCCTTGACGTTCGGGCAGTCGCCGCGATGGATCGTGATGCCCTTGCCCAGCGAGATGTATCCGACGATCTCGTCGCCCGGCACCGGCGTGCAGCACTTGGCGAGCCGGACCAGCACGT
>CAWHXK010000069.1:0-14475 GCA_963833255.1 uncultured Actinomycetes bacterium | reverse complement strand
TACACCAACAGTCAGGGTCGCAGGCACACGACCGGCCGCGGGGATTGTGGACTCGCTGGAGGAGCGTTCGCGTGATCATCAGAGCCTAGCGCTCGACCCTGGCCATTGTTTGTTGCCAAGCGGCTGTGTTACGTTCGCCCGCCTGGTACTCGACTCGGAGGTATCGGAAAATGAGTGGAGTTCGGCGCGTTGCGAGATCTATTCTGAAGTGGTTCTCGGCGTTGTACGTCGTCGCGATCATCGTGCAGGTGTTCCTGGCCGGCGAGGGTATCTTCGGCCTGAACAACATCAAGCATTCCGATGACTGCGACAAGGCTGCGGCCCAGTGCATTGCGAACTCCAAGACGCTCGATCCTCATCGTGCACTCGGGTTTTTCCTGACCCTGCCCGGAGCGTTGCTGTTCCTGATCGTGGCGCTGCTTGCCTGGTACCCGAACAAGCGGATCCGCACCGTTTCGATCATCGCGCCGATCCTGACGTTCGTGCAGATGATTCTCCCTGGGCTCGGCCGCTGGGGCGGGGCATTCCATCCGCTGAACGCGATTGTGGTGCTGGGTCTCTTTGGCTGGCTCGCATATCGCCTGCGTCAGGACCAGCAGCCTGACGTCGCCCCGATCGCAGCAGCGCCCGGTCCCGCCGGTTAGTCAACGAACGCGAGGTTCGTCATTTGGGTCGGTCGAGTACGTAGTGCTCGGGCCCGGCCAGATTCCGACCTTCTCGAGCTCCGGGTACTCGACGATGCCGAACTCGTTGTTCGTGGCCACGATCGCGACGCGGGCGGGCGCATCCATCGACGACCTCGACGCCGCGCGACGCTGTCAGGCTTCGATCGCGGCCTGCGGTGTGAGCTCGTGAGGGGCCGGCGAGACAGTGGCCGGGCTGCGGGAGAGCAGTAATCCGACGACGATCAGCCAGACCGGCAGAACGATGAAAGCGAAGAATCCGAGCGGCGTCAGGAGCGATACGCCAAGCACGATCGTGACCCACGCGAGCGGGGTGGGCAGCATTCCGTTTTGCCGCGCGCCGAGGCCTGTGGCCAGGAGGACGGCAGCGAAGGCGGGATTCCAGGCCAGCCAGTCGTACGAGTGGAACTGGTTGAGGGTGTAGACGGTGTCAACGTGCCCGTAGTGTGCGGCGTTCGTCATCGCCGCTTCGAGCATGCCGACAACCGCAAAAGTCGCCGCTGCGAGGAGCGCGCCGCCGAACGCGACGGTGCCGTGCCCGGAGTCACCGCTTCCGTTCGCCAGCCGGCGTCGCAAGCCGGCGCCGAAGAAGATCAGCAGGAACGCGACCAGCGGCGTGATCAGCAGGGCGATGATCTGGTGCTGGCCCCGGTTGTCGTGCCAGTAGGCGAATGTCTTCGCGACTCCGGTCTCGCTGCTCGGATCGTTCCGGAGCAGCACGAGGGCGACGAGAAACAGGAGCCCTATTAGCACTCCGGCGAACGGTAGAAAGCGATCGAAGCGGTCGGAACGCACGCGTTTCCTCTCGATGGGGGTCACCGACCCTACAGCCCTCAGTCGGTCATCACACTCGCCGCGCCGGGTTCAAGCCGTAGCTGATCCGCCTTTTCGCTCCATCAACTTGCCATCGCGGATGGTTCGCACCATGTCCTTCGACTGTTCGCGATACCAGCTGCCGTCCTCGAACTCGATCGCGGGATAGAGCGGCTGGCCCGTACCTGCGATCACGGCTGTGCGCTTCTTCCGGCTCGGCCACGGCCCGGGCACGACCTCGTAGTCGACGCCACTCTCGTCGAGCGCCTTCTGCACCTTCCAGCAAGGGTGCGTCCCGAACTTGGCCCACATGTTCTTGCAACGATGAAGTTTCACAGCCATTTTGACCTCGGTTCTTCGCTTTTAGCCGCTCCGCGCCGAACTAGGGCGCAACGAGCTCGGACCTGCTGGTCGGACCGCTGAGCCAGACCGGGTCGCCGGTTGCCAGGCCGAGCCCTTCGAGTGCGCTCGCCGGATTCCCGCGCACGACCATCAGCCAGCCGCGTGGATCGAAGATGACGCCGTATTCACCTGCGGCGAAGTCCGCATACGTGTCACCCCGTCTCGCTCTCGTCGAGCCCGACACCGCCTCGACCGCAAGATCCGGATTCCCGTCGATTCCGGCTGCGACGAGGTGCGCTTCCCGGACGTTCAGCTTCACGTTGCCGAACCGGTTGAACTCCACCACCTCGCAGCGGATCTTGCCGGCCTGGATCACGGGCTCGGGAACGTCCAACCCGGCGAGCGACTCGGGATCGAGCTCCGGGCCGAGCTCCTCGATCGCCATGCCCGATGCAAGCTGCGCGGCCGCCGGGCAGAGGATGTCGCGCGCGTGGAACATGGGGGCCACCGGTTGGACGATGACCTCTTCCGAAGTGATCTCCACCACCTTCTGAACGCCTCCGAGTGCTTCCCAGCTCGGAGCGAAGAGCCCGTTGTCGGGACCGACCAGGTAGCGGCCGCCCTTGACTTCGATCGCGACGTCGCGATCCTTGCCGACGTTTGGATCGACGACCGCGAGGACGACCGCATCCTCGGCGATGTAGGGCATGGAGTCGGCGAGCAGCAGCGCTCCGGAGACCACGTCGAGCGGTGGAATCAGATGAGACAGGTCGACGACCGGGCTCTGCGGCGCGATCCGGTTTAGAACGGCGTGCGAGATCCCGACCCACTCGTTGCTCAACCCGAAGTCGCTGAGAAAGACGATGGAGCGAGCCGACGGCGGCATCGCCTAGGAGCATGCCCCTGAACGGCGATCGATGCAAGCGTCGCAGCTCAACCCGAGCAGAGGGCTGTGCCGGCAGTGGCTTCGAGCCTGCTCCAGGGCACCCGCGATTCGTCCACGTTGATCATCACGACGGCCTCACGTCGCCCGTTCGGTGTTGCGAGGACGATGCTGCGGTAACCGGGAAAGTCGCCATCGTGACCGACGGCCCGCCCGCACCTGGTGGACGTCAGGGTGAGACCGAGGCCGTAGGTACCGACGACGGGGCTAGGTGCCTTCATCTCGGCGAGCTGCGCGGCCGGCAGTAGCCGTCCCTTGAGCAGTGCGGCGTAGAACGTCGTGACGTTGGCCGCGCTCGAGACGATCCCGCCCGCGGCCCACGCGAACGACGGGCTCAGCAGCGGCGTGATGTCCAGGAGGCCTGACGCTCCGGCAGGGAACTCGGGCGTTCCGCCGAGGTAGCCGTGCACGAACGGTCCATCGACGGAGAGCCCGCTTGGAAACGACGTCGCCCCGAGAGCCAGTGGCCCGAAGATGCGCTGCTGGAACTCCTGTTCGATCGGTTTCCCCGTGACGGCCTCGATCACGAGCCCGAGCAGGATGAAGTTCGTATTCGAGTACGACCAGTTGGTTCCGGGCGCGAACAGCGCGGCGTGTGAGAACGCGATGGATAGGAGCTCAGCCGGCGACCACTCGCGTGAGGGATTCGCGATGATCCCGCCGATGAAGGCCTGATCGTCCGTGTAGTTGAAGATCCCGCTCGTGTGGCTGAGCAGCTCGCGAAGCGTGATCGAGGGGCCGCCCGGGACTTTGCCGGGAAGCCACCGTTCCACGGGATCGTCGATGTCGAGCTTCCCTTCGGCTTCGAGCTGCAGCACGATCGTGGCGACGAACGTCTTGGTGATGCTCGCGACGCGGAAGCGATCCGACGCACGCATCGGCACGCGTGGCTCGAGACTCGAGAAACCGCTGACGGCGCTCCGCGTTGCGCTCGGAGTGCGAACGAAGACGATCGCACCGGGAGCGCCGCCTCTTACCAGGCTCTGCGCTAGTTGGCGCAGCTTCGCCTGACGGGTCGGAGTCGCGGCCGGCGCCGTCGTCGTGGCCGCCACTGCGACGAGGATCGCCGCGATCACGGCCGCGGATGCGCGCAACTTCACCACTCGAGTGTGTAGTCGACCCAGCCGGGCTGCACATCCGTGCGCGCCAAGAAGCGAGCCCAGTCTGCGGCGCTCAGGTCTTGCGCGGCGGCGTCGTCGAGGCCCAGTTCCGCATCCATCACTCGGCCGTGCGTCTTCTCCACGAGCCGCGTCAAAAGAGCCGGGAAGGGCATCAGCCAGTCCATTTTCTTGGCGGTGACCCTGTTGACCGGGATCATCGCCGCCAGCTCGCTGCTCGCCATCAGCTCGAGGCCTTTCTCCCGCAACGTGGCGTTGTGGCTGCCGTGGTGGCCCACCTTGTATAGCACCGTGCGCGCGAGTAGGTCATCCGACTTCACGGTGCGCGTTTTGGGCCCTTCCGGAATCTGCCACTCGAGCGATTCCCACGAGAGCCAGTTTCCTACTTGCGCGTCGCCGGGGAAGAGGAGCACGTCGCCGCCGCTCGAGAGCTCGAAGGCGAGCACGAGGCTCGTGTTGTTCGTATCCGAGTCGAGCTGGAGCGCGAGCTGCCCCGCGTAACCGAGCCAGTCGTCGTCGACTCGGCGCCAGGAGCGCCCCTTGGCGTAGTACTTCTTCCAGAGCTCGTTCTCGTTCCTCGCTTCCGACTCGTCCACTCGGAAGAACTCGTCGAACGGCTGGCCGCCCGGCTTTTGATCTTCAGCGAGAGCTTCGGCTGCCGCAAGGAACCCCTGATGTGACCCTTCGGCGGCGGCCAGCTCGTACACCTCGGGATGCTTCTTGCTCGGGTCGCTCCGCTTGATCAGACGGCTGTCGTGCGGTGGGCCGAGCACGTAGAGGCGCATTCCGGGGAGGCCGGCCAGATCGAAGAGCTGGTCACCTGGACGCAAGTACTTCACCGGGGCTTGCCGGGCCTTCACCCACTCGAGGGCCTTGCCCGTGGTCTTTGTCCCGGCCAAGCCGAGGTCGCCGTGGAAGTTCAGCAGCGACTCCAGCTGAGCGGCGGTTCGCCGCGCGGCCGGTGTCTCGTTGCGGTCGGCGAGCTTGGCGGCAGCGACGATGCCGTTCAGCCGCTTCTCCTTGCGCTTGCGCAGCTCGTTCGCAAGCTCGTCCTGTGAGTCCTCGGTCCAGGCGAGCCAGACCTCGCCGACTTCGAAGGTGTCGAAGATCGCTCCCGCCTGCAGGAATCCCGACAGATGATCCCAGTGCTCGTGAGTGATGACGAGCCGGTCGAGCTTCCCGTTCGTCGTGTCGTGCACGCTCTGAGCCACGTCCTGCATCCGCTTCTCGGCATCTCCCGTTCCCTTGAGCACGCCGCAGTCGATGAGGAGATGGCTCTCGCCGTTTCCGTCGGAGCAGGTGAGCAGGAAGCAGTCGCCGAGGCCCTGCCTGTACATGCGGACGCGCAGCTTCAACGTCCCACCCTAGAACCGGTGCAACATCGCAAAGGGTTCGCTCCCGTCCGACATCGCGTCGCCGAAGTAGGTCGCGGCAAGGCTCTCGTTCCCCTCGCCGAGGAGATAGCGACGCTGCCGTTCCTTGCGCTCCTCGTCGAGGCGCTTCTTGACGCTGTAACGCACCTTCCCCGTCTCCGCGTCGACAAGCAGGGTGCAACCGCCCCGGAAGTAGTAGTCGGGCGCCGTGCCGTCACTGCTCTGGGGGTCGAGGTACTGCGGGATCCTCTGGGTCAGCTCGATCACCCACTGGAGCCGCGACTGCTCGTTCCAGTCGACGCGCATCGAGGGCCGGATCGAGTGCACCTCGAACTTGAGCTTGGGATCGATGCCGCTCAGCACCGCCGAGTCGAGGTCGAGCTTGCTCTCCAGGTACACGTGCAGCTCGGCCCGCTTTTCCCTCATCAACTCGAACAGCTCCTCGCGGCTGCGTGACAGATTCCAAGAGTCGATGTCGGCCGCCCAGTTCTTCACGAGGCCGATCACGACGTTCTCGTCTTCGTCGGGCGCGTCGGCGGCGGGGCGCAGGAGCAGACCGTCGACGGACAGCGTGCGCACCTTGTCCGGGACGATGCCGCGGCGACGAAAGGCTTCTGCGAACGCGACGCGACGATGCTGGTCGTCGACCGGATCGAACTCGAAGTCCGCCGTCACGACGGCACGCAGATAGTCGCCGAAGGTGATGTCGACCGGTGGGCAGTAGTCGAGCGCGCGGATGCACATCTCGAGGACGTGCTGCGCCGAAGCCGCCGCCTCTTCGGCGAGCCGGTTGACCAGGTCGGGATGCAGCTGCCCTTCGGGCAGGACGCCGGTGCCTTCGCTGGCGATGCGCAGAAGATCCGCGACCTGACTCTTGTACATCGTCAGGAAGGCGTCGAAGACGGCGGCAACGAGGATCGAGCCTCGTTCGTGCGGTTCGGTCAGGTTGGCGTAGTCGTCCGGATCGGGGTCGCGCGGCTTCCACTCGCCGGTCTCCTCGTCCACCTCGCCGATCGCGCTGCGGAGCGCTCCGCGCTTGCCGGTCGCCTGGCCGAACTGCTGCGCGAGCTCACCCAGCCGGTTCTGGCTTGCGAGGTCGCCGCGGGTCGCGGCGATCTGCTCGCGGAGGACCTCGGGGAGGGAGAAGTGCTGGAAGAGTGCGACGAGATCCGCGAACGCTTCGTGGAAGGCGAGCACGTCGGGATTGCTTGACTCGTTGAAGCGGCGATGGATGCCGTCGAGCAGTGCGTGTGTCACCTCGTGCGCGACGATGTCGTGACTGAGGCAGGTGAAGACGTTGAGCGGTGTCGCGCCCGTCCCTTCTGTCCCCACAGCTGCGGGGAAGTAGCCGAAGAGGAGCGCCTTCTTCGTCGGGCTGTAGTACGCGTTCGCCTCTCGCAATGCGTGCGGATAGATGCGGAGCCGCGGCACGTACTCCTCGGTGAACTTCCCGTCGACCTCGTCGCGATGTGGTGACCAGAGCGCGAGCCTTCCGAGCGCCCGCTCGAAGTTCCTGATCGTTCGCATCGTGACGGCGTAGACCATCTGCTGGTGGAACTGCGGGTTGCTCTCGGACGGCGGCAGGCCGTCTTGCGCGACGATCGCCGAGTCGTTGAGGTCGATCGGCTCGTAGAAGGCGCCGCTGGCGGGATCGTGGTCGACCACCTCGACGTATTCGCCGACGGGTCCGGGTGTGAGGATGTCCTTCCCTTTGTCGTCGCGTTCCCACGGAATCGCGAGCGTCACCTCGTTGAGCCCGGCCGAGTCCAGCTGGATACCGACGCTGGGATCGAAGGCGAAGACCCGCAGCCGCCGTTGCATCGGCCGCGGAATCCCTCCCGCTCCGGAAGAGCGTTTCAGCAGATCTGTCTTCCTTTTCCGCCCTCCCGTCGTCCTTTCGATCTGGTAGCGGATGACCCCCGTTTCGGCGTCGACGAGCATGGTGCAGCCGGCCGCGCGTGCTTCGTCTCGCTGGATGATCTTGATCACCCACTGCAGGCAGAAGTCGCCGGTGAGAGCCGCCCGCTCGCGCAAGTCGAAGGAAACGACCTGGAACGGCTCGGTCAGGTCGATCACCCCGAGCTTCTCCGACTTCTTCCCCTGCTGCTTCAGCTGGTCCTCGAGCGCGTGGCGCCATGCTTCGAGCGTGTGCCACCTGGCTTCGCGTTCACGCGGGATGTTCCAGTAGCTCTGGGCTTGGGCCAGCATCTTGACGAACTCCGAGACCGCCGCCGAAGCCTCGCTATGGCCTGCTGCACTCCAGCGCAGCGTGTCGACGGAGAGCGTTCCGAGCCCGGCCGGGCCGATCCCGTAGCTCCGGAAGGCATCGACAAACGCGACGCGGTAGCGGTGATGGTCGTTGGGAACGAGATCTGCGTCTGCGGTGACGATCGCGCGCAGGAAGTCCCCGAAGGTGACCTCGACCGGCGGCAGGTAGTCGAGCGCACGCATGCACATGTCGAGGACGTGGCGGGCGGACTTGGCAGCCTCCTGCGTCAACCTGTTCACGAGATCGGGGTGGAGGTAGCCCTTCGGAAGCACGCCGGTGCCCTGCGTCGCGATGCGCCGAAGATCGTCGACGCGCGACTCGTAGATCTTCTTGAAGGCCTCGAACACCGCGCCGACGAGAAGGTCGCCTCGGGCGTGTGGTTCGGCTTCCGTCTCGTAGAGTTTCGGGTCCGGCCGGCGGGGCTGCCAGTTGCCCTCCGCGTCGGTGAAGCCGAGCGCGTTCCTGAGGCCGTCCGGCTGCCCGATCGCTCCGCCGAACTGCGGCGCAACGGCACCGAGTTGGCTCCGCTCCTCGAGGTTTCCGCGAATCGCGCCGATCTGCTGCCGGAGCACGGCGCTCTCCGAGAAGTGCTGGAAGAGCGCGATCAGGTCTGCGAACCCCTCGTGCAACGCGGCGACGTCGGGATTCGTGCCGATGTCGAACTCGACGTTCAGGCCCATCAGCAGGGCATGAGTCACCTGGTGCGCGATCACGTCCTGCGAAAGGCAGCTGAAGACGGCCGTTCCGGGAAACACCGCTTCTGGTCCGCTTTCGAAATAGCCGAAGTGGATTCCGCCGTCGGCCTCGTAGTAGGCGTTCGCGTTCTCCATGTAGTGCGGATAGAGAGTGAGCTGCCGGCGATACGTCGTCTTCGCGTCGCCATACGGCGGCCAGTGCATGACGCGACCGAGTGCTCGTTCGAAGTTCTTGATCGTGCGCATCGAGACTGCGTAGACCATCTGCTGCCTGAACTGCGGACTGCCGTCGGAGGGAGGCAGGCCGTCCTGCGCTAGCACCTCGGGGCGGTCCAGGTCGACTGGCGGATTCAGCGTCGTCCCGCTCTCGTCCTTGTCGACGACGACGACGTACTCCCCCGAAGGGCCCGGGTCGAGCTCCTCCCACGGGATGCGCAGCGTCGTCTCGTTCATGACGGCCGTCTCGAAGCGAGCGGTCAGGCCGGGGTCGACCGCGAAGACACGCAGGTTCCGAAAGACGGGGCGCGGGATCGACTGCCGGTCGACTGACATGGGACGCTCTACCCGAGGCCGCCCGCATACGGGAAGCCCGGCGGTGCCGGAGCGGCGGGCTCGACCCATCTGCGTATGCCTGCGTCGCAGATCGCGTAGCCCCAGTTGACGAGCTGCTCCTGCAGCGTGTCGTCCATCTGCTTCAGCCGCGTCGCCGTCTTCGCGAGTCTGAGCGCGCTCTCGTCCGGGCACGGCAGGCTGCCGGCGGGCGGCCCGTAGTCGCCGATGTGGCTTCGGACTCCCCAGTAGGCGCCGTCGCGGTCTCCGCTCAGGTAGCCCGAGACCACCTGCCGCTTGCGCAGGTCGCGCACCTGCGTGTCGATCACGCCGAGCACGCGGTAGGCCTGGCGCGCCCAGTCGTGCTTCGGTTTCGGCTGCGGTGCCATCTTGCCGCCGCCGTCGCTGACCAGGATCGTCGTGTAGCGCTTCCACGCTGTCTCGAGCCCCAGGTTGTCGTAGACGCCGCCGTCGGCGAGCACGACGTCGGTCGTGTACGGCGGCGTGTGGAGCGGCCCGTTCTCGGCCGGGTCGTAACTTTCGGGATCGATGCTCAGGTCGACGGGAGAGAGGATCGGCGGGAACGCCGAAGACGCGGCGACCGCGACCGCGAGCTCGACCTTCGGGTTGCGGACCATCCCGACCGTGTAGTCCGCCATGTAGGGCTTCGAGAATCGCCAGAGCGCGCCTGTTTGCAGGTTGGTGGAGTTGATGACGAACCGCGGGCGGTCCGGCAGGTCCTGGAGGGTCGCCTCGCCGAAGACGTGCTTGCGATACGAGCCCGCGATGCGATCGGAGATCGAACCGGGCAGGAGGAGGCCGCGGATGACGGCGCCGAGGTCGATCGTCTTCGACGCGAGCTTCCGCAGAGGCTTGACGAACTCCTCGTCGAGGTTGGTGCCAACGCCGTGCGCGTCGAACTGGAGCCGGTGCCAGTTCAGACCGAGCACGCCCGCAGTGATCGAGCCGCCGGAGACGCTCGAGATCCGGTCGAGCTTCGCGAGGTAGCCGAGCTCGTTGAGCCGCCAGATCGCGCCGACGTGAAAGATCATGGCGCGGTAGCCGCCGCCGGAGAGGCAGAGCGCAATGCCCGGTTCGACTCGTCCCGGTTCGTCCGTCTCGACAGGCGAGGCTGCCGCCTGCTTCAACTGTTCTGGCTGTGCCATCTAGCTGCCTCCGTTTCGGTCGCGCCTGCGTCGTTGCACGGTCGAAACGCCGAATCGCGGCTGCCGAAGACGGCCGGACAGGTTCAGCCGGTGGGATCCGAACCGACGGCGTGACGGATCGCGCAAGCCCAGACGGAGCATGAACCGCCTCGACCCGCTTGACAAGCGTTGGTCCACAAAAAAAGGGCCACGCGGATTCAATCCGCGTGGCCCCGTGGTCTGTTCCTCTAACTCTTGGTCTTGCCTGCTGCGACTTCGCCGCGCCAGGCCCCGCTCTCGGTGCCGCGGGTCTCGACCAGCTCCTTGAATCGCTCGAGGTCGGCCTTGACGCGTCCCGAGTCGAGCCCGGCGGCCGAGCCGACGGTCTCGATTGGATCGGCCTGATAGCTCATCGAGATGCGGATACGCGTCTTGCTCTCGCTGATCGGCTCGAACGAGACGGTGCCGCGCGTCTTCTTCCCGTCCTCGCTGATCCAGCTGATCTGCCTGTCTGGATGCTGCTCGAGGATCTTGGCGTCCCACTCGGCCTTCTTGCCGGCGACGTTCGCGACCCAGTGCAGGCGCGTGTCGTCGAGCTGCTGGACGTGCTCGACGCCTTCCATGAAGAGCGGAAAGTCCTCGAACTGCGTCCACTGGTTGTACGAAACCGAGACTGGGACGTTGACCTCGATCGACTCGTCGATCGTGCGCGGCGAGGAACCGCCTGTGAACGGCACGCTCGGCAGACTGCCGTTACTGCGACTCTTGAGCGCCACGGCAACGGCGCCACCAAGGCCGACCGTGACGAAGATCGTGTTGCGGAGCTTGTGACTGCGCTTCTTCTCGACCCGCGACAAGGCGCGATCGAGATTCTTCGTCATCTTGAGGAGCTCGTTCTTCAGCTTCACGTCGGTGGCCAGCCGTGTCACGGCGGCGAGGAAGCCGAGGCGGCTGGCGGCCCGGCGGCGTGCGATCGTCCCGTGGCGCATGGCCGACACGAGCTCCCTGCGGAACTTCTGGTCCTTCGCGAGTGCGGTGGCGTAATCGGTCGCGCTCGCGGCGCTGTCCTTCAGTACTTGTGACTTTGTGCGTTTGAACACGCGGAATCCTTTCATCGGTTTCTCTTCAGGTACCTCCTATCAGTCAGGCCAAACGTCCACGGCAAGGACAGGCCCTTGGGAGGCTCGGTGCTGGAATTGCAGGTCTTTCTCCGCAACAGAGCGAATGCACGGTTTCGCTCGTCGTCGTGCTCCAGAGGCGGGCGCGGCTGCGGAATCGGTCCACCATAGCCGCTTATCCACCGGCCCGCGGACGGCTATCGCCGGTTTCGGTTCGAGTAGCGTGCGGGGCGTGCGAACGAAGGCGAAAGTCGTGTTCTTCGGGTTGGCCGTCGCGCTGGCAGTCGCTGTGCCCGCGTCGGTCGGGGCTTCCGCGAAGGCGTTGACGAGCTACTGCAGCCCGAGCGGCGATGTCTGCTACGGGATCTTCAAGCGAAGTGGAAAGGTCTCACTCGAGATCACGACCGCCGCAAAGTACTTCAATCGGTACACGCTCTGCGTCCGTCGCACTCGCCCTGCGGCACCCCAGCGGTGCGGCTCGTTCCCGGTGTTCAGGCACGGCGGCTCGACCTGGGGCTCGCGCGTCAACTACGCGCGGCAGTTCCCGGTGAAGTCCCCCGGGAGATACCGCGTGACGTGGAGGCTGAGCTCGGGCCCCCTCGGCCCGGTGCTGCAGTTCC
The DNA here is from genome assembly GCA_963833255.1 of uncultured Actinomycetes bacterium. Classification (GTDB taxonomy): domain Bacteria; phylum Actinomycetota; class Thermoleophilia; order Gaiellales; family Gaiellaceae; genus 3-1-20CM-4-69-9. The sequence goes on along the minus strand of CAWHXK010000069.1, from coordinate 2,807 downwards.
GGCTTCCCCTGTCCTGAGTGCTAGAAACGGCCGCGGAACAGCAGCAGAACCAGCAGCAGGAGCAGCAGCAGGAAGAGGAACTTGCTGATGAAGATCCCGCCGGCGAGCGCGAGGATCAGGATGATGACGAGTAGGAGTAGGAGCATGAACCCCGTCCTGCTCGATCATCCGGGAACTAAACGGCCCCCCTTTTGGCGAAGAGCAGTCAGCTTGTTCATCCGGAACGGTTAGGTGGGCGGTTGCCACGCTCGGCGAGCGAGGCGTTGAGCTCCGCGGACAGAGTCATCAGCCGGCCAACCAACACCAGCGAGAAGAGCAGCGCGGTCGCGATCCCGAGCGCGCCGTAGGTGTCCGCTCGGCCCTCGACCAGGCGGGTCGTGACGTAGATGTTGAACACGCTGACGACTAGCAACCCGGCGCCGAACAGCACCGCGCCTGGGATGAGCGCATGCCACGGAGCGTCGCGGTGCGGGAGCTGGACGGAGACCGCGAGCCACGCGCCGCCGATGAGCACGACATAGACGAGCAGCGCCGCCAGCCCGCCGTATTGATGTCCCCGCCGGATCCAGTGCACGATCTCGCCCGTGACGAGCTGGAGGAGCAGCGCCCCCGCGAGCACGCCGACTCCCCTCGGTCTGACCCGGACGCGGCGCCCCGAACCAAGCCAGACGATGGCGTGAACCTTCGCGATCGCCCGGTAGAGCGTCACCAACGCGTAGAGCACCGCGGGGATCATCAGGACGAAGACAACGGCACGGTGGCGACCCGAGGCAGTCTGGGCGACCTCCGAGGCGATCAGCCCATGGAGGCCGGCTTCTCTTGCGATCGTGCCCGGGCTCTTGTCGACACTGCCCGCGTACAGGCCGAGACCGGACACCAGCAAGAGGCTTGTGGGGAGGAGCAGGACGAACAGCCGGTAGGCGAGCGCGCCGGCGAGCAGCCCACCCCCGATCGACGAGTCCCGCTCAACGAGGCTGAACCCGAAGTCGATCGACGTGTGCCGCGATCGGGCGGCGTCGGCGCGGGTCTGGAGAATCCGCGCACGTCCGATCCAGCGCGCGAGCCGGCCGGCGACCTCCATCTCGACCGGCCTCGGTTCGAACGGATCGCGCGAATCCGCCACGATTTCAATCCTAGGCCGGTGCGGAGGAGTTCGGTCTCTGCAGGCAGCTCCGCGAGTTCGCTCTCCGCGAGTTCCGTTCCGATCGATCCTAATCCGCCGAGTTTCGGTGGAGAAGGGCTAGGAATGGACGGACGGCCGGAACTCGAATGAGCCGCGGTCGTCGAAGGTGCGCGGGCCGGTCCCGGTGTTCGGAATTGCAGGGTCGTCGAAGCGGGCTCTCCTCTTCACGTCCCGCCTCGGTTGTCCGCTCACGGCGGAATTCGCAGCGTCGATGGCAGGCGAGCCGGCCCGGAGGTGGAAGTTACCGTTAGGTGCGTCGATCCATTTCGGGTCGGCCTGAATGCCGTGTACTTCCCGGCCGGTCGCGGATCGGAACGCCGCGAGCGACAAGTAGCTCGACGAGCCCCACACGACCAGCTTGTCTGGCGTGCTGAGATAGACGAGGTCGAAATCCATCGTCGTTCCTGGCGTCGAGCTGGCATCGACCGAGATGTTGCCGTGGGACCTCGGGCTGTTGATGCCGTTGTCGACGCTGATGTTGTTTGCGATCGTCACGCCGGTCGAGTTCCCCTCCACGTTGATACCGGAAGTCGTGTTCTTGTAGACGGTGTTGGCGATGATCCGCGTCCCTGGGGCTTTGAAGTCGTCGATGCCATGGTCGCCGTTGCGGTAGACGATGTTGTTGACCAGGGTGTCGTTCGCCCCCGAATCGCTATCGATGCCGGAGTCTTCGTTGTCATGCACGAAGTTGCCGGCGATGATGTTCCGCGGAGCTGCGAACAGACGAATGCCGGAGGCGGCCCGCTGAAAGCCCTGAGCGTTGGCGAACGACTCGTTCGCTTTGATCGTGTTGCCAGAAGAGTTGTCGACCAGCGCGATCCCCGCATTCGTGTTGTGGTGCACGGTGTTTTTCCTCACCAGGGAATTCGTCACATGGCCCAGACGGATCCCATAGCTGGCCAGGTTGGGCAGGGGCTGCCCGGAGTAGCTCACCTGGTTGTTCGTCAGCGTGACGTGGGAGGAGTTCGTGACGGCGATCCCATAGCTCGCGGTCTGGGTGACCCTGAAGCCGGTGATCCTGACCCAGTTCTTTCCGGTGATCGTGAAGCCGCTCGTCCGACCGTGCACGATCACCTTCGCTCGCGGCGCTGCTGTGAAGACGACCGGAGCCCTGGAGGTGCCAGATCTAGAGACCCGGACGTTCTCGGCGTAGCTCCCGGCGGCGACCCGCACCGTCTGGCCAGGGCCGGCAATGGCTGCCGCCGGTCCGATGCTGCAGAACGGCCGCTGCGCGCTCCCTGAGCCCCAGTTGGAGCACGCGTGGTTGTGCTGATTCACGTAAAGGACGCGGCCCGTGGCAGCGCCGGGAGCACCCGGAATCACGGCGATTGGCAGTCCGACCGCCACGGCGGCAGCCGCCAATCGCACCAAAGTCTGGTTCAGTCGCAACAGTCTCCCGCCCGGCCTCGGGCTCGGAGCCCTCTGACCCACGTCTTGCCCTCGGACCCATCTTGCCCTCGGACCTACTGTGCACCCGTCCCGGTCGCAGGTCAAGACCCTTTGCAAGCCCGGATCAGGGTCGTTCAGGCTGCAATGCGCGAGCGCTCCGACTGCGACTTCTCTGCACGATCGCGGGCGAGCGCCCGCGACGATTCACGGGTCGGCCGATTCGCGGCTCGTAGCA
>CAWHXK010000068.1:0-36139 GCA_963833255.1 uncultured Actinomycetes bacterium | reverse complement strand
TAGTGCAGGGGAACGATCCGGCCGTTGATCTTCGCGCCGACCGTGCGGTGGCCGACGTCGGTGTGCACCGCGTAGGCGAAGTCGATCGGAGTCGAGCCCGAGGGAAGCGTCTTCACCTCGCCTTTCGGGGTGAAGACGTACACCTCGTCGTCGACGAGATCGGTGAGGAATGCGCGCTTGTACTCGCCGGGCTCGTCGATCGTCTCGGGCTGCGCCTCCATGAGCTGCCGCACCCAGCTTTCCCAGGCCTCGTCGGTCTTCAGCCGACGGCCACCCTTGTAGCGCCAGTGCGCGGCGATACCAAGCTCGGCGGTCTCGTGCATCTCACGCGTGCGCACCTGGATCTCTAGCGGACGGCCCTCCGGTCCGATCACCGTCGTGTGCAGCGAGCGGTACCGGTTGAACTTCGGCATCGCGATGTAGTCCTTGAAGCGGCCGGGCATCGGCTTCCAGAGCGAATGGATCAGTCCGAGCGCGCCGTAGCAGTCGCGCGTTCCCTCGTCCCCCGAGCGCTCGACGATCACGCGCATCGCCGTCAAGTCGTAGATCTCGTTGAACTCGCGGCCCTTCTTCGCCATCTTGTCGTAGATGGAATAGAAGTGCTTCGCGCGGCCGGAGATCTCCGTTGGGATGTCGACCTTGCCGAGCTCGAGCTGCAGCACGCGCGCTGCTTCTGCGACGTGTCCCTCGCGGTCGGCGCGGCGCTCGCTGACCATCGCCTTGATCTCTTCGTACTTACGAGGATGGAGCGTCTCGAACGCGAGATCCTCCAGCTCCCACTTCATCGCGTGGATGCCGAGCCGGTGGGCGAGCGGCGCGTAGACCTCGAGCGTCTCCTTCGCCTTCTGGATCTGCTTCTGCTTACCGAGGTACTCGATCTCGCGGAGGTTGTGCAGCCGGTCGGCGAGCTTGATCAGAATCACGCGCACGTCGGCGGCCATCGCGACGATCAGCTTGCGGTAGTTCTCCGCCTCCGCCTGCTCGCGGCTCTGGAACTGCACGCGCGTCAACTTCGTCACGCCCTCGACGAGCTTCGCGATCTCGTCTCCGAACTCCGAGCGCACCTCCTCGAGGTCCACGTCGGTGTCCTCGACCACGTCGTGGAGCAGGGCGGCCGCGATCGTCTCGTCGTCGAGACGGAGCTGAGCGCAGATCTTGGCGGCGCCCCAGGGGTGAAGCACGAAGTCCTCGCCCGAGCGCCGCTGCTGCCCCTCGTGGGCGTTGGCAGCGAAGAGGAAAGCCCGTCGGAGCAGGTCTCGGTCGACCTCCGCGTTGTAGGCGGAAACGTCCGCAATCAGCTCGTCGATGAGCTCCTGATGCTTCTCGTGAGTCTCAAGGACCGCCATACCTTCAGTGTACTCCGGGGTTCCATGGCTCCCTCCCCCGGTCGAGGCTCCGTAACTAAAGGGCAGGAATGCGCGTTCCGATGATGAAGGGGAGTCGTTCATGCACTGGTACAGACGCCGACAAGAACGCAGGGCTGCAGCGCGCGCAGCGCGCCTGATCCTCGCGCTCGACGCACTGTCCGGCTCCCGGCCGAAGGCGCGCCGCGTAAGCCGGGCGTCGCTCGGCCACGCGCGCTAGCTGGCCGCCAGAAACGCGTCCGAATAGATCGCTTGCCCGCGGAGCGCCGGGTCGTGCGCGGTCAGCGTGCGCGCCATGAAGTACTCGCCGTTCACGCCCGGCGGAGGCTCGACGCCGGCGCGGGTCGAACGCTCGAAGCCGAACTTTCCGTAGTAGCGGGGGTTGCCTTCGATCAGGATCAGCGGCTCCCTGCGCGCGTCCGAAGCGCGAAGCGCGTGCCGCATCAGCGCGCTGCCGACCCCGCGGCCCTGGTGCGACGGAAGCACCGCGAGCGGACCGAGCTGGAGTACTGGATGTCCCCCGGGCTCAATCCGAACGTAGCTCAACAGCACGTGCCCGATGAGCACGCCGCCGTCTTCCGCGACGAGCGAAAGCTCGGGGACGAATCGGTCCGACGCGCGAATCGCGTCGACGAGATCGGCCTCGACCGCCCTGCCGAATGCCTCCTCGTTGATCTTCCAGACGGCGGCCTGCTCCCCATCCCGCTCGGGCCGGATCTTCACGCGGCGCGCAGCAACGCGGGCTCGGCGAGCAGCGAGCGGAACGTCTCGGACTCGAGCGGATGCCGTTTCGGTCCGCCCTCCTCGACCTCGAGCTCGTCGAAGATCGCCTGTGCCTGGCGGTCGCGCGACGGTGCGTGCCACTGCCTGCGCAGCCACGCGTACACCTCGTCGAAACGATCGTCGGCGTCGAAGACGCGGCGGACCAGCAGCTGTGGCGAGACGGTGCCGTTCCAGTGGTTCTCCTGCAGCCGGAACGCCACGTCGTAGCGGCCTTCCCTCCGGAAGCGGTCGAGTTGCGTGCCCTGACCGAATGCGATCGCACCTCCCGCATCGCGACCGTCGCGTTGCACTCGAAAGCGCAGATGCTTGCCTTCACCGACGGTCGCCAGCTCACCGAGCTCGCAGCCGGGTGCCAGCAGCGTGACGTCGGGATTCGCGAGCCCGAACGGCGCAAGTTGTCGCAGCTCCTCGCAGAGCTCGAGCGTGAGCTTTGCTCCGCGCGGGAGCACTGCGTCGACGACGGTCGTGGGCACGAGGTCCTCAGGGTCGAGCAGGCCTTCCGCTTGCTTCGCGAACGCCTCAGCGAACTGCTCGATCCGTTCCCGTGCGATCGAGAGCCCGGCGGCCGCTCGATGGCCGCCGAAGCGTTCCAGGAAGGTCGAACAGGCGCCGAGGGCGCCGTGCAGGTCGAACGAGGAGATCGAGCGGCCCGACCCCTTCCAGAGCCCCTCGCCGCCGGCGATGAGGACGACGGGCCGGTTGTACCGCTCGACCAGACGCGACGCCACGATCCCGATCACGCCTTCGTGCCAGTCTTCTCCCCAGACGACATACGCGCGCTGACGTCGCTTCGCCTCGGGCCACTCTTCGACCTGTGCGATCGCCGCACGAAGGATCTTGTTCTCGACTGCCTGCCTGTCGCCGTTCAGCTCCTCGAGACGATCGGCAAGAAGACGCGCCTCGTCGGCGTCTTCGGTCAGGAGCAGCTCGAGCGCCGCGCGGGGATGCCCAAGGCGGCCTGCGGCGTTGATGCGCGGCGCGAGCCGGAACCCGACCTTGCCGGCGTCGACTGCCGCCGGATCGACGCGCGCAACCTTCATCAGGGCGCGCAGGCCGAGCTTCTGCGTGCGGGCGAGCGTTCGGAGACCGGCAATCGCCAGCGACCGGTTCTCACCCACCAGCGGCACGACGTCGGCGATCGTCGCGAGCGCAACGAGGTCGAGGTGCCGCCGAAGGAAGTCGGACTCTGGCCCGAGCAGGGCCTGGCCGAGCTTGTAGACGACGCCAGTGCCGCAGAGCTCCGGGAACGGGTAGTCGGAGGGCCGAGTCGCGACGATCGGACAGTCGGGCAGCTCGTCGGCGGGCCGGTGGTGATCGGTGACGACGACGTCGAGACCGAGCTTGCGCGCCCTGCGCACTTCCTCGACCGCGGTGATGCCGCAGTCGACTGTGAGGACGAGCCCGCAACCTTCCGCGGCGAGCCGTTCGAGCGTCTCACCGCTGACGCCGTAGCCCTCGTCGAAGCGGCTCGGCAGATGCCACTCCACATCGGCTCCGAGCTCGCGCAGGACGAGCACCGCGAGGACGGTTGCGCAGATCCCGTCGACGTCGTAGTCGCCGTGGACGCAGATCCGCTTGCCGGCCGCGATTGCGGCGTTGATCGCCTCGACCGCCTCGTTCATCGCGCCGAGCAGCCGTGGATCGTGCAGGGGCTGTTCGCCGGCCAGATAAGCCCGCGCCTCGTCGGGGTCGCCGTAGCCGCGCCGGACGAGCACGCTTGCCGTGATCTCGCTGAGGTCGAGCTCCTTCGCGAGGTCGCTCGCCTGCCGGTGCGGGCACGGACGGATGGTCCAGATGCCCTCTGACATGCACGACTACCGTACGAACGGTGTCGGACAGCACCGCCCTGAGCGCCGAGTTCCTGCTCGATCCGAGTGTGACGTTCTTGAACCACGGCTCCTTCGGCGCCGTGCCCCGCGCAGTGCTCGAGCGCTACCAGGAGTGGCAGCTCGAGCTCGAGCGCCAACCGGTGCTGTTTCTGGCACGGCGGCTCGACGAGCTGCTCGGCGAGGCGCGAGCCGCACTCGGCGCTTACGTCGGCGCCGATCCGGACGATCTGGTCTTCGTCCCGAACGCGAGCGCCGGCGTCAACATCGCTGCGTGGCCACTCGGGCTCGGGCCTGGCGACGAGGTCCTCTCCACGGACCTCGAGTACGGCGCGCTCGACCTGACCTGGGAGCACGTCTGCGACGACTTCGGCGCGCGCTACGTCAGAACTCCGATCCGTTTGCCCGTCACGAGCGCCGAAGAGGTGGCCGACACGATCTGGGCCGGAGTCGGGCCACACACGAAGGTGCTCTTCATCAGCCACTACACCTCCGAGACGGCATTTGCGCTGCCCGTCTCGGAGCTGTGCAGACGCGCGCGTGAGCGTGGGATCCGAACCGTCGTCGACGGAGCGCATGTCCCGGGCCACCTTCCGCTCGACCTCGCCTCCCTCGACGCCGACTACTACAGCGGTAACTGCCACAAGTGGCTCTGCGCGCCCAAGGGTGCGGGCTTCCTCTACGTGCGGCGCGAGCTGCAGCGCGACGTGCACCCGCTCATGATCAGCTGGGGTTACAAGGGCGACGATCCCGCCTTTGTCGCGCGCCACGAGAAGCAGGGCACGCGCGATCCCTCGGCGTATCTCACCGTTCCCACTGCGATCGAGTGGCAGCGAGAGCGCGACTGGGACGTGGTGCGCCAACGGTGTCACGAGCTGGCGCGGCGGGCGCGCAACGAGCTAGGGCTCGAGGGAGTGACGCCCGACTCGAAGGACTTCTTTCGCCAGATGGTCACCCTCCGCCTTCCGAAGGCTGCCCCGGCGGATCTGAAGGAGCGCCTCTATGACGAGCACCGGATCGAGATCCCGGTCTTCGAGCGTGGAGACGAGCTCTTCATCCGTCCGTCGTTCCAGGGCTACAACGACGCTGCCGACCTCGATCGGCTGCGCGACGCGCTCGCTACGCTGCTCTAGGCCGCGGCCGCGTACGCGAACGGGTGCTCGAACACGTCGAGCGCCTTCTCAGCCGGTGCCGGGAGCACGAAGCTCTGCCCGGAGCGGCTGTCCTCCACCGCAACCGTCAGTGCGTTCGTCACGCGGCTCCAGAGCAGCGAGACCTCGATGCCGTCGGCGGAGCGGTGATGGAGCTCTGTGAGAGTCGATTCGTTCATGTCGTTACCGTCGCAGGTCGGGGGTTTTCGCGATACCGGGCCAGCCGGTCTTTACGGGTACGGTCAACCCCCGTCCTAACCCCCGGCTAATCCGGTCTACTCGCGCGGCAGCTGGACGCCGAGCAGCGTCAGGCCCACCAGGAGCAAAACGAAGGCCAGAGTGGCTGCTATGACGAGCCTCGGGTGGCGGGCCTGCCGGAATGAGTCCCAGCCCACCCGGCCCCAGAAGACGACGAGCCCGGCGACGGCCGCGAGGCCGACGACCAGAACGGGCGCGAGCAGCACGGCACGCTCGAACGAGAGGTCGCTCACCCAGACGGCGACGAGCACGACAGCGGTCACCGCGCCGGAGGCTGCAGCCAGTCTCGTACTCATGAGACGAGCCTACCGCGGAGCTATCGTTCAATCGTGATCGAAGCCAACTACGTCTCCGGGGACGACTACGTCGTCGAGTTCCTCGGCTACCGCTTCGGCTTCAATCGCTCGGACTTCGAAGAACGCGTCACCGCCGCCGCGGTCAAGCTCGGTCTCGTCGGCGACAACGAGCTCGACGACGACGAGACTGCCGACCTCGTTGAGCTCGTCGAGCGCGACTGGATCGACGAGCCGCGCAGCGGTCTCGGCCGTTACCTCGTGCGGCACTGGGAACGCGTTTCGCTCGTCGGTGGCGAGTCGCTCGTCTACTGGCTGAAGAAGCTGGTCTTCCGCGGTGCGTGGCTCGACCACCGCGTGAAGGAAGGGCTCCTCGAGGTTGCTTGGGACGACGACTCCTCCGACTTCGGCTACCGCGACCCGAACGGCGACCGCGCACTCCTGGAGCTTGCACCCGTGCCGTCCTGGCACGAGATGCAGTTCCGTCGGTGACTCGCGCCGCTCTCATCGCCGCGTACCTGGCGGCGTTGCTGGCGGTGGATACGCAGGTCGACCTGCACGGCCAGCTCGCGCTCGGCGCGTTGACGTGGATCGTCCTGATCGTCGCGGCCTGGCCTCTAACGGCAGAACGGCGCGCGCAGGTGGCCGTCGTGATCTGCGCCGCGACGGTGGCGGAGCTGACCGGCTCGATCCTCTGGGGCGTCTACTCCTACCGCCTGCACAACCTGCCGACGTTCGTCCCACCCGCGCACGGGCTCGTCTTCATGACCGGGCTCGCGCTCAGCGAAGGGTTGCGGCGCCATTCGCGCGCGCTGGTGTTCGTCGCCGGGGGAGCCGCCTTGCTCTGGGGCGTGCTCGGGCTGACGGTGCTGCCACGCCTCGATGCGGCCGGCGCGCTCGGCGTCCCGTTGCTGCTGGTTTTTCTCTGGCGCTCGCGAGCGCGCGCGGCCTATGCCGGGGTCTTCCTCGTCGTGGCGGCGCTCGAGCTCTACGGGACTGCGATCGGAACCTGGCGCTGGGCCGACAAGCTCCCCGGGCTCGGCATCCCTGACGGCAATCCGCCGAGCGGCGTCGCCTCCGGCTACGTCTGGTTCGACGTCATGGCCGTCCTCTTCGCACCGTGGGTCCTCGCGGCAGTGAGGACGTGGCCATTGCGGCGCCGTCCCGTACCTGGCACCGGACAGGCCTGAGGTGGGCGGTCGCAGGGCAACCCTGCGACCGCCGCGCTGGAGGATGTGAGCTGCGGCCCCTCACGATCCTCCTGGAACTCACATTGAGGTGAAAAGCCGTTTCCGCACTCCCCCTGGTGGGTGAAGTGAAGTGCCTGGATGAACCACCCGAAGGGGGAGGAATCAACCAGCGTGGGTGATTCATGCTCCTCACGTACCACTTGTCCTCAAACGCTCTGCACTGCGGGTAGAGCGAAGCCCCGGGACACTGCGGTCGGGGCGGACATTTCATGAAGGGCCGGAACCAATGCGGCGGTTTCCGGCCCTTCACCTCCTTTTCCTGGTAGGGCGAGGCCCGGGCGGCGGGTTTCGCCCGCTGGACCGGATCAGAAGAGCTTCGTGCCGTCCGCAGCCGGCGGGGCTCCAAGCTGCTCCCGGCCGAGCTCGGTGATGATGCGGCCGCGCGGCGTCCGCTGAAGGAAACCGAGCTGCAAAAGGAACGGCTCGTATACGTCTTCGATCGTGTCCTGCTCCTCGCCGAGTGCGACGGCCAGCGTCGAGAGCCCCACCGGCCCGCCGCCGAACTTGAGAAGGATCGTCGAGAGCAGCTCGCGGTCGATTCGCTCGAGGCCGCGATCGTCCACCTCCAGCAGCTCGAGCGCCTCCCGTGCCACCTCGTTCGTGATCACGCCGTCGTGCTTCACCTGCGCCACGTCTCGCACCCGCCTGAGGATGCGGTTCGCGATCCGCGGCGTTCCGCGCGCGCGCCGGGCGATCTCGTCTGCTGCGTCTTCCGCGATCTCGACGTCGAGGATTCGCGCTGACCGGCGTACGATCGTCCCGAGCTCGGGCGCGTCGTAGTAGTCGAGCCGGAACGTCATGCCGAAGCGGTCGCGAAGGGGTGTCGTCAGGAGGCCAGTGCGCGTTGTCGCGCCGATGAGCGTGAACGGGGGCAGGTCGAGCGTCAGCGTGCGTGCGGCGGCGCCTTGACCCACGATGATGTCGAGCCGGAAATCTTCGAGGGCCGGGTAAAGAATTTCTTCGATCGCGCGGTTCAGCCGGTGGATCTCGTCGACGAAGAGGACGTCGTGCCGCTCGAGGCCGGTGAGGATCGCCGCCATGTCTCCCTTGCGCTCGAGCGCGGGACCAGCGACGCAACGTATCCCGACGCCGAGCTCCTCGCGCACGATGTACGCGAGGCTCGTCTTGCCGAGCCCGGGCGGCCCGACGAGGAGCACGTGGTCGAGCGGCTCGTCGCGCGCCTTCGTCGCGTCGAGCGAGATGGCGAGCTGTTCCTTGATCCGCTCCTGTCCGACGAACTCGGCCAGGCGTCGCGGACGCAGAGACTGCTCGAGGTCTTCTTCCTCAGGGGCAACCGCCGGTGCCAGGAACTGGGTGGACATGTCTAGGCCGCTTTTAGCGCTTCGCGGACGCGTTCCTCCGGCGGAAGCTCCGGATCGACCCGCGCCAGCGCCAGCTCCGCCTCGCCGAGGGAGTAGCCGAGCTCGACGAGCGCGTCGCGGGCGACGAGATGCGGCTGGCTCCCGCTGTTACTGCCACCCGCTGAGGTGATCGGCACCGGCGCCTCGCCGATCTTCTCCTTCAGCTCGAGCACGATCCGCTCGGCGGTCTTCTTCCCGATTCCGGGGATGGCCTGGAAGCGCGCCGTGTCCCCCAACACGATCGCGCGGCGCAGGTCGGCTGCGGGGGACCCGGAGACAATTGCGAGCGCGACCTTCGGGCCGATGCCGTTCACGGACAGGAGCTGAAGGAAAAGCTCACGCTCGGCCGCCTCCACGAAACCGTACAGCTGCAGTGCGTCCTCCCGCACGTGCAAATAGGTGTGCAGCGCGACCTCCGTCGCGCCGTCGGCTGCGCGGATCGCCGAAGGCGTCGCAGCCACGAGATAACCGATGCCTCCGACGTCGACGACGAGCCCGTCCGGCGTGTTCGCCACGGGCTTGCCCCGAAGGCGCGCGATCATCCCGCGACCCTCAGCAGAGGCGGAGCAAGCGCATGGCAGATCGCGACGGCCAGCGCGTCGGCCGCATGAGTCGAGGCCGGCTCGGCCTCGAGCCCGAGGATCACCTTCACCATCTTCTGCACCTGCTGCTTCTCGGCGCGCCCATAGCCGCACACGACCTGCTTGACGCGGGCCGGTGGATACTCAGCGCACTCGACTCCCGCGCTAGCGGCCGCGACCATGACGGCCCCGCGTGCCTGCCCGACGGAGAGTGCGGTGCGGGCGTCGGCGCCGACGAACGACTCCTCGATTGCGACGGCATCTGGGTGATGCACCTCGACGAGCTCGGCCACGGCGTCGAAGATCCTCTTCAGCCGCGCCTCCGGCCGCTCGGAGGCGGCTGTTTTCCACCACCCGTGGTCGATGGCCCTGAGGCGCCCGTCTCTTTCGTGGACGATCCCGTACCCGCAAGAAGCCGTCCCTGGATCGATGCCGATGACCTTCACGGTCAGAGGTTAGGGAGTGACCCGGACGTATCCTTCCGGCCATGCCCGGGGACATCTGGCTGACCTTCCCGGACGGGAAGGAACACGAGCTGAAGGAAAGCGTCACGATCGGACGTGACGATTCGAACGATCTGACCTTCACGTCGGCCACCGTCAGCCGCGACCACGCTGCCCTCAGGGTCACGGACGGTCGCTGGTACGTCGAGGATCGGGGCAGCTTCAACGGCACGTTCCTGAACGGGACCCGGGTACAACCGGGAACGCCTCTCCCGCTGCGGCACGCCGACCGCATCGGAATCGGCGCGGAGACAGTCCTCTTCTTCTGGCCGGCTCAGCTGCAGGATCCGGACACGACCGAGCCGCTCGAAGAGGTCGCGACCACCGATTCCGCGCAGCTCTCCTCGTTCCAGCGCCAGGTCGTGCAGTCCCTGTGCGGGCCGTGGCTCGCCGGCGCCAGTCTCGAGAACTTGCCATCGAACGAGCAGATCGCCGCCCAACTCGGGACGCCGGGCGCAACGGGAACCGTCAAAGCGGCGCTACGCCGCATCTATGCAAAGGCCGGGCTCTCGGATCAGCCGGCACACGCGAAGCGTCGCGCACTCTGTCGCGTCGCACGCCAGCGCGGCTGGGTCTAGAAAAACGGCGAGGGAGCACACGGCTCCCTCGCGACCCCTCCGTTCGAACTGCGAAGGCTAAGCCAACCGGCTGAAGTCGGGGGTGACGCCGTGGGTAACCGGGGTGACTAGCAAGCGGCTTTACGGACACGTGCCAGGGACTGTCCCTGGAACATGTCCCTACGAAGCGACGGTCTCGAGAACGCGCTCCGGAATGTCGAAGTTCGCATACACGTCCTGGACGTCGTCGTTGTCCTCCAACTCCTCCATCAGCCGAACGATCTTCTTCGCCGAGGATTCGTCTGCGACCTCGACGGTGGTCTTCGGCACCATCGTCAACTCCGCTGAGTCGACGGGAAAGCCCGCCGCCTCGACCGCCTCGCGCACCGCCGTCAGGGCCTCCGGTGCCGACACGACCTCATAGGTCGAGCCGTCGAGCTTGACGTCGTCGGCGCCACCTTCGGCAGCTGCAAGTGTCAGCTCGTCCTCGTCGACACCGTCAGCCGGCACGACGACCACGCCGCGACGCTCGAAGAGCCAGGCGACCGCGCCTGAGGTCCCGAGGTTGCCGTCGTTCTTGTCGAACGCATGCCGAATGTCCGACGCGGTGCGGTTCCGATTGTCCGTCAGCGCCTCGACGATCACCGCGACGCCGTTCGGGCCGTAGCCTTCGTAGACGACCGTCTCGAAGGCCTGGGCATCGGAGTCCGCGCCCGAGCCGCGCGCGATCGCGCGCTCGATGTTGTCCTTCGGCATGGAATAGGAGCGCGCCTTCTCGATCGCGTTCTGCAACGCGAGGTTGCCGGCTGGATCGGGTCCCCCCTCCTTTGCCGCGACGATGATCGCGCGCGAGAGCTTGGAGAACAGCTTGCCGCGCTTCGCGTCGGCGGCGCCCTTCTTGTGCTTGATCGACGACCACTTGCTATGCCCTGACACTCATCGCCTCCTGTACGGCATTCAAGAACAGTTCGTGCACCCGCGTATCTTCCGTCAGCTCCGGGTGGAACGATGCCACGAGAATCCGCCCGTCGCGAACGAGCACCGGCTGGCCTTCGTGTTCGGCGAGCACCTCGACCTCCTCACCGGTCACCCGCACCCGCGGCGCCCGGATGAAGACTCCGCGGAGGGGCCGGTCGTCGCCTGCGAGCTCGAGGTCGGCCTCGAACGAGGCCACCTGGCGGCCGTATGCGTTCCTATCGACCTCCACGTCGACGAGACCGAGGTGGTCGCGATCGAGGACGATCATGCCGGCGCAGGTACCCAGGATCGGAGGCTCGAACGTCCGGATCGCCTCGTCGAGCCCGTACAGCTTCATCAGCCGCATGAACGTCGTCGACTCCCCACCTGGGACGACCAGCCCGTCGAGCCCGGCGAGCTCCTCCGGCTTCCGGATCTCCACCGGTTCGGCCCCGAGCCGGCGCAGCATCGCCTCGTGCTCGCGGAAGTTTCCCTGGACTGCCAGTACGCCGATCCGCATTTGAGGCCAAGTGTAGATTCGTCTACCCTGAGAGCGTTCCGAGGACAACTCATTCGAGACCGACCACCCGAAGGACGAGCTTCGCTTCGGCAAGGGCGGCGTCGACGATGCGGAGGACGCCGAGGTGATCCTGCACGAGTACGGGCACGCCATCCACGATGGCTCCGGCTTTGTGCCCAGATCGGCTTCCCGGGCACGACGATGACCGACCTCGCCAATCGCACGACTGCCACGGCGCAGAGCCTCTACGGCAACAGCGTGGCGACGAAGGTCCGCGCCGCGTTCCACGCCCGCGGGATCGTCTAGGACAGATCGACAAGGCAGCTCGCGGCTTCGGGCCGCGGGCTGCTCCTGCTACCAGCCGCGCGTCTCGAGTAGTTCTTCGGGCGCGAGCGCGGCGGCCGACAGGCCGCTCATCGCATCGCCGAGGCCGCGGGATACTCGCGCGAGAATCTCTGCGTCGTTGTAGTGCGTCGTCGCCTCGACGATCGCCTTCGCACGCTCGCTCGGATTGTCGGACTTGAAGATCCCCGAGCCGACGAAGACGCCGTCCGCGCCGAGCTGCATGCAGAGCGCCGCATCCGCCGGTGTCGCGATTCCGCCGGCGGTGAAGGTCACGACCGGCAGCCGGCCGTTCTCCGCCACCCAGCGCACGAGCTCGACGGGAGCCTGGAGGTTCTTCGCCTCGCTGTACAGCTCGTCGGGATCCATTGCGCCGAGTCTCTTGATCGATCCGAACACGGAGCGCATGTGCGTCACCGCGTTGACGATGTCCCCGGTCCCCGCTTCGCCCTTCGTGCGGATCATCGCGGCCCCTTCGCCGATGCGGCGGAGCGCCTCGCCGATGTTCGTGCAGCCACAGACGAACGGCACGGTGAACTTCCACTTGTCGATGTGATTCGCCGTGTCCGCAGGCGTCAGAACCTCGGACTCGTCGATGTAGTCGACCTCGAGCGCCTCCAGGATCTGTGCCTCGACGAAGTGGCCGATGCGGGCTTTCGCCATGACGGGAATGCTCACGGTCTCCTGGATCTCGATCACCTTGTCCGGGTCCGCCATCCGTGCGACTCCGCCCTCCCGGCGGATGTCCGCCGGGACGCGCTCGAGTGCCATCACCGCGCAGGCGCCCGCCTCTTCGGCGATCCGCGCCTGATCGGCGTCGGTGACGTCCATGATCACCCCGCCCTTGAGCATCTCGGCGAGGCCGCTCTTGACCCGCATCGTCCCGATCTCAGCCATCGCCGGTGATTCTATCCGGAGGGCTCAACCCTTCAGACAGGCGACCACCTTGTCAAGCTCCTCCTGCGGTGGCGTGACCGTCCAGAGGAGGACGGCATTCTTCTCGGTCCGCATCACGTCCGTGATGTGCGGCTTCAGCTTCTTCGGCGCGAAGCGCTTGAAGGCGCCGCCGATCTGGATGGCGTCGTCCGAGTTCTGTCCGAAGGCGATCGTGAGAGCGTTGCCGACCTCGTTCGCCCGCAGGCCCCCGTTCGGCGCGTTGGCGGCAACCACGCCGACCTTGGTGTCGTCGGTTGTGACGGTATAGCCCTTCCCACTGAGGCACTTCGCGGTCGGGCCGGCCTTGTAGGTGGAGGGCTCGCCGGAAGTGCAGCCCGTGAGCACAAATGCCGGCAAGAGGAGGACAAGGAGCACGAGACGCATGGCGGGCCGGACTGTACAGAGCGCCCAGGACCGCCCGTGGACTGGAGCCGGAAGGCCCGGTTTAGCCGTCCGCCGCCGCGTAAACTCGCCATCGTCCGGGCACGCCCTTGAACTCGTGGTCGCCACGCTCGTGAAACTCGATGCCGGAGCCGGCGACGAGGTCCTTCACGGTCTGAGACACGAGAATCTCCCCGCCATTCGCAAGCGATGCAACCCGCGCGCCGGTGTGAACAGCGATCCCGGTGACCTTGCCACCAAGGAGTTCGCACTCGCCCGTGTGCACGCCCCCGCGCACTTCGAGGCCGATGGCGCGCGCGTCCGTCGCAACTGCGAGCGCACAGCGGATCGCACGCGCCGGGCCGTCGAAGGTCGCGAGGAAGCCGTCCCCAGCAGTGTCAACTTCACTTCCGCGCCAGCGCGTCAACTCGCGCCGCACCGCCGCTTGATGTTGAGCAAGCAGGTCACGCCAGCCGCGGTCGCCGAGCCTCGCGGCGCTCTCGGTCGAGCCGACGATGTCCGTGAACAGGACCGTAGCCAGTACGCGATCGGCGTCCCGGATCGGGCGCACGCCGGTGAGGAACTCCTCGATCTCCTCGAGCACCGCATCCTGGTCACCGACCCAGGGAAGATGGTCTGCGCCGGGGAGCTCGATGAACTTCGCACCGGGAATGCGACCGGCGATCCAGCGACCTTCCCCGACCTTCGCCTCGAAATCATCCGTACGGTGGAGGACAAGGGTCGGCACGTGGATGGCCGGCAGCACTCCGCGAATGTCGATTGCGGTGTTCATCCTCAAGAGCGCCGCCGCAGCCGCCGGACTCGCGCTGCGGCGAAGGTATGACAGCAGACGCCGTTTGAATTCGGGATCGGCAGCCGCGCTAGGCGCGAGCACGTCGATGTCCATGTCGCGGCCCCACTCCTGCTCAACGTGTTCGATCTCGCGCTGACGGTCCTCAACTGTGGGCGCCCACGGATAGTCGGGACTACGGATGCGTTTCGCGAAGATGCCGAACGCCACTAGTGCCACGGCGCGCTCAGGGTACGTCGCCGCGAAGAGCGCACTCATGTTTCCGCCCTCGGAAAAGCCGAATACCGCGGCGCGCTCAGACTCGGCGGCATCCATCACCGCGCGGACATCGTCCATCCGCTCCTCGAGCGTCGGAAGTGAGGATTCTGCAACGGGATCGGACAGCCCAGTCCCGCGCTTGTCGAACAGGATCAGCCTGGAAAAGCTCGCCAGGCGCCGCAAGAACCGTTCCTGAGAAGGCTCCTCCCAGCTGCCCTCAACATTCGAAACCCAGCCGGGCACGTACACCAAATCGAGGGGGCCTTCGCCGACAACCTGATACGCGATGTTGATTCCGCCGCTCTTGGTGTAGTGCGTTTCCGGCATTGGCTCCAAAAGTACCCCCCACGCCAGCCATTTACCGGCCAGACGAAGAGCGGGCCCAGTGGGCCCGCTCTCGCTTGGTGTCAGTCGCAGCTATGAGGTGGCGAGACCGGACCGATTGATCCGCGGCCCGTACCGCCGGCCGAGTGCGACAACGCTCAGCAGCAAAACCAAGGCGCCGAACGCGACCGAAGCGCCGATGCCTGCGTCGCCCCAGTTGAACCCGGACTGCGAGGTCACGCGCTCACCCTGCTTCGGTGTGATGCCGGCGAAGGATTGATAAGCCGTTACGCCGACTGGCCCCGAAACCGCGCTGTAGCTCGCCGGAGTCGCCTGCGTACTCCGGTGGATCACGCTGTAAGCCCATGGATCGAGAGGGCCATACCCGCTAGTCGGCTTCGCCAGCACTCCAGGAGCGCTGATCGCTGCGATCGCAAGGCTGACCGCGGTACCCAGAATCAATCTCTTCAACCTGAGTTGCTTGCGGATCATCTGGTGCTCCTTCCCCCTTAGATTGCGTCCAGGATCGCGCTCAAGAGCAACGACCTGGTCACCAGCGACCCACCTGCGCCCACTGCTCGGTAACGCGTCCGCTTAGCTGCGCAAGTTGCCCGTCGAGCCGTTGCTGTGGCTACCCGCTAGGCATCGAGGCAAGTGGCGGCCTGACGCCACAGTCGTCCCATTTTGGCGCCCCAGGATCGGGGCTTCTATTCTGTTGGCAAGGGGCGTAGCCTCGTTGTTGGAGGCATCGATGAAAGGAGGTTTGCAGCACCCACCAAAACCACTATCTCTACGTCGGAAAGGAGTTCGTATGAGCAACTCGGACGCGAGTCCCACTGTCGTTCTTGTTCACGGAGGCTTCGTGGACGGCTCCGGCTGGCAGGGTGTCTACGAGCACCTGAAGCAGAACGGCCACGATGTCGCCATCGTCCAGAATCCGACGCTTTCGCTCGCAGGTGACGTCGCCGCGACCAATCTCATCATCGACGCGCAGAGTGAGCCCGTCATTCTCGTCGGCCACTCCTATGGTGGGGCGGTGATCACCGAGGCGGGTAACAATCCCAAGGTAGAGAAGCTCGTCTACATCACGGCCTTCGTGCCGGACAAGGGCGAGTCGGTGAACACGCTCATCGCCGGCTTTCCGTCCGACGGGCCGCAGCCTCCGATCCTGCCGCCGCGGGAGGGGTTCCTGTTCCTCGACCGGGAAAAGTTCCATGCCTCATTTGCAGGTGACGTAAGCGACGAACTGGCCGCCTTCATGGCCGACTCGCAAGTGCCGTGGGGCGTTGACGCGCTAGGCAGCACGATCAGCAAGCCAGCGTGGCGGAGCAAGCCAAGCTGGTACCTCATCGTCACCGAAGACCGGATGATCCCCCCACCGGCCCAGCGCGAGATGTCTGCGCGGGCAGGTTCGACCGTGGTTGAAGTCTCGGGCAGCCATGCGATCTACGTCTCGAAGCCAGCGGCAGTGGCTGACCTCATCGAGACGGCGGTCAACGCAACGGCCCCGGTCGGGGTCGGCGCCTAGCGTTTTCGGAAGCACGCACTACAGGTCGGGGGGACCGCGGTGGTCCCCCCGACCGTTGCGTTACCCACGCAGCCGAAGCATCGGACGTAGCCCAATCAGGCAACACCGCAAAGCAAACCCATCAACTGCAAACACCACTCTCGGTGCCCAAGTGACAGTTTGGTGACAAGCTCGACACAAGACACCGACCAAGCTAAGGTCGACTCGTCATGGCCAGCGTCGCCGATCTCGCGACTCTTCCGCTCTTCAACGCGCTCGACGACGATCAGCTTGCCGAGCTCGCGACCTGGTTCCACCTGGAGAGCCAGGCGGAGGGCAAGCGGCTCGTTGGCGAAGGCGCACCCGGCTACACGTTCTTCATTCTCAGCGACGGGACTGCAGTTGTCACGTCGGAAGGTCAGAGCCTGGCGACGCTGGGGCCAGGCGACTTCTTCGGTGAGATCGCGATTCTCGGAGATGGACGCCGCAGCGCGACCGTTACGAGTACCTCGCCGGTACGGGTTCTCGTCATGTTCGGAACCGAGTTTCGACGGCTGGAAGCTGCACATCCTGAGATCGCCTCGCACATCGCAGCGGCAATGCAAGCACGGGTCGCGGGACGAATCTCCGAGCCCGCCTGACGGGATCTTCGACTCAGGAGGCCGTCAGCCCGGCAGCTTGCCCGCCAGCTTGCGCAGATTTTTCCACGCCGCCGGAAAGCGATCATGGATCGCACGTTGAGTGACTTTCTCGCGCTCCGCGAGCTGCCCGGCGACGAAGGCGATGCCCGTCCTGTCGAACGCATACCCAACCGCCCGCAGATGCTCCGCGGCGACGACGGCGTCCTGATGAGCGCCGAGGAGGTCCTGCATCTGCGTCGCGGCTTCGATGACGCGGCGCGCCGCCTTGCCTGACGTAGCGCCGGCCAGTTCGGTGGCGTAGCGCACTCGCTTGACCTTGATCCTGAGCGCGTGCAGCGCGTCGTCAGACGGTCGCTTGCCGAGACGTCTCACCCCCGCCACGAGGCGGTTCAACTCACGCCGAGCGAGCTTGTCGAGCGTGCGCTTCGGCGTTCCGTCCGCGGGCACCGCGGGCTGCCCCAGCCGCTCGAGCGTCCGTTGGTAGCGGTCACTGTCGAGCGCTTCGACGAGCGCGATCTGCAACTCGCGCCTGTCGCTCTGGAGCCTTTCGATCAAAGCTTCGGCGGCGGCTCGATCGCGAAGGTCGATGCAGCTAATCTCCGCACGAAGCTTTTCGAGCAGGACATCAAGGTCCCTCGCCTCGTTGCTCGCCCGCCCGACGCGGCGCATCCCGTCGTTGATCTCGGCGGCCCACTCGGCGTCGACGAGGTCTTGCGCAACGCCGACGAACGCGCGAACACGGCGTGCGGCCACGCGAACCTGGTGGAGGCTCTCCGGGTCGGAACCGATCCTGGCGCCCACGTCGTGGCGCACCAGCGAGTCGCGTTGCCTCGCGACATGATCTTCGAGCCGTCTGATCTCGGGATCCGAGCTGCGGACCGGCACCGCGACGAGCTCGCGTCCGTGCACAACCGTCCTCAGCAGCGCCTCGATCTGCGGGGGAACAACGGAGCCGTCGTCCGGCACGACGATCCGTTCGCCGCCCGCAGCCGTCAGGCGCCAGGAGCGGTCGGAGCCGCGCATCGTCAGCTCGAGCTCGAGACCGTGCCGCTCGAGCAAAAGGTCGCTCGTGTCGTAGCGGGCCGTCGTCTTGTCGCCACCGCCCGATCCGACCTCGGGCAGCTCGAGAGCCGCGGGACGAGCCGGCTGGATGCCGTCCCCGACGTGGCCG
The DNA here is from genome assembly GCA_963833255.1 of uncultured Actinomycetes bacterium. Taxonomy (GTDB): domain Bacteria; phylum Actinomycetota; class Thermoleophilia; order Gaiellales; family Gaiellaceae; genus 3-1-20CM-4-69-9. Next base: position 18,364 of record CAWHXK010000068.1, on the reverse strand, counting down.
TTCTGAACGACGACCGCGTCCGGCGTCAGACGAACCGTGGAGGCAAGCGCCGGGTCGACCAGCACGAGCTCGGGACTGACCGGGCCGCGATCTTCTAGATCGGTCCGGATGAGTCGAAGCCACGGCCGCCTCCGTTGCGAGTGCCAGGCGTAACGCTCACTACCGATCCGGACCGAGTCAGCCACTCAGGCGAACCAGTATGGCTCCAGGGATCGGACAGCCCGGACGAAAAGATGGGCCTGAGAGCTAGTCCCTCGCTACTCGTCCCAACTGGAAACGACAGACGGCGTTGAGCGATTCATCGGCCCGTGGTACACGGCCTCGACATTCGTGCCATCCGGGTCGAGGACCTAGGCAGCGTAGTAGCCCGGGTGATACGACCTTTCACCCGGGGCGCCGTTGTCGCGGCCGCCCGCTGCGATTGCAGCCGCGTGAAAGCGGTCTACGGTCTCGCGATCCTGCGCTTGGAAGGCGATGTGGAGTCCTGATGTGATTGGGCCGTCGCCGCCGACGAAGAGCTCGTCGACGGAGAACCAGCCCTCTCCCTCGCCCGTAATGCCGAGGCCGAGCGGCGCGAGCGCACCCACGTAGAACCGCTTGCTGGCCTCGACATCCGCCACGTGCAAACCAACGTGGTCGAAAAGCCTCCCTGCATGTGACTCAGGCACGGCCACGAGTATAGGAACCGCGCCTCAAGCGTTGTGCGTTATCCCAACCACGACAGAAATCCCGTATTCCAGGGAGTTCGGAATGGGCCCGCCTGGACTCGAACCAGGGACCGACGGATTATGAGTTCTGACCGTCCCGGTTTCGTAGCCTGCGGTTGGCTCTCTTACGTCTTCTTAGATGCGCTTAGGTAGCTCCGATTTGCGCATTTCGGGACGCGGTTCGGGACACGACTTGCGCAATTCTCGCCGACCGCTGCCTCGGCTAAAATTTCTGCATCACCACCCTGTTTGGCTGCCTTCCTGGGCAGGCTCGCGAAGGACTCAACAGCTGGACAAGGATGGGGCGAAAGCCGCCACTCCCTGCCAAGGGCGCGGAGAGGTCTGAGGGATATTCGTAAATCGAACCCTTAGAAGGGTGGCTGTTATGAACACGACTGAACTACGTCGACAACTCGATGAGGCACGCACGAACCGTGAGCGCCTCTTCGGTGAGATCGAGAATCTGAAAGCACGCGCCGACGCGGACGATGAGGGCATCGCCCAGCGGATCGCCGACACCAACAGGGCTGTTGAGAAAACGGACGGCCGCATCCAGGATTTGGAGGCGGAGTACGGCCGGTATTCGTATATCGAACGGCAATCGCAGGACTCGCGCAACTTCGACGGCTACCAGGCTGACTTGGAAGAGCAGCAGAACCGTGGCCGGGACCCCCGCAACGAAACCCGCGACCAAGCATTGAGAACCTTGGAGCGTGTCGCTGGTGTGATGGACGCCGGACGCCCCGAGGAGATCGAAACGCTGGTCCGTCAGCCCAACCGGGACGGCGACCTCACAAGCCGCTACCTGGCCGCGGCGGGTGACCCGGCTTATCGGACGGCGTTCATAAAAATGATGAGCGACCCGCAGTCGGGGCATTTGCGCTTCAGCCCGCAGGAGGTTGAGGCTGTCCGGAAGGTGTCCGCGGTGGACGCGGAACGCGCCATGTCGGTCGGCTCAGGTGCCGGCGGCGGTTTCAGCATCCCGATCGAGATCGACCCCAGCATCATTCTTTCCTCGAGCGGCGCCGCGAACCCGGTTCGCCGATTGGCGACGGTCAGGTCGATGATCAGCAACGAACTCCGGCTCGTCACCAGCGACGGCGTGACGGTGTCGTACTCGGCTGAGGGTGCGGCCATGGTCGACGGCACCCCGACGCTGGTTCAGCCCGTGATCCAGGCGAAACGCTGGACAGCGTTCGTCCCATATTCATGGGAGCTCGCCCAGGACTGGGGTTCGCTGCAGTCAGAGCTTGTTCGGGTGATCGCCGACGGCAGAGACGCAAACGACTCGGCCATGTTCGCCACCGGGTCAACCACGTCGAACCAGCCCACCGGTCTGTTCACCGGCTTGAGTTCAACCCAGGCTGTTTTGACTGTCGGCACCGCCGCGTTGGCGGCCGGTGACCTGTGGGCGCTGAAAGCCGCGATCCCACCCAGGTTCCAGTCCGGCGGCGCGATCGCCGCACCAAGCCCACAGCTGGACAGGATCTACAGGCTGGTCGGCAACGGAGCAACCGCCGAAGCGAGTCTGTTCGCTGGTAACGACCGCAGCGGAAACCTCGTTGGTCTACCAACCGCGGAATGGAGCTTCAACGCAGGAACAGCAACCGGAACCGGCGGCACGATCGCCGTTGCAGGCGACTTCAGCCAATACGTGATCGGCGACCGACTCGGCCTGAGTGCTGTCAGCATCCCCGCGCTGTTCAACGGCAACACAGCCGGCGGAATCGGCTACCCAACCGGGCAGTCCGGTCTCGCGGTTTGGGGCCGAACCGGTGCGGCGGTCGCGGTCCCCGGCGCGTTCAGGGTTCTCGTCGGACGATGACCCTGTACCGAAGCGCTTCGAGTCCTTCCCTTCGCGCCGCCCCATCACCCGGCGCGGAGGGGCACTCGGAGACACCAACCATGCACGGCCACTTCGCACGGTTCAACGAATGGACCGAAATCGACTCGACATTCGAAGGAAACTTCATGGAGCGAGTCGCCCCAGGCGCGTTCGCCCGTTCACTCGCCCACGACCGCAACAAGATGCGTGTGCTGTTCCAGCACGGACGCGACCCGCAGATCGGCGACAAACCACTCGGCATCCCAACGCTGCTGCGTGAGGACGAGCTCGGCGCTGCCTATGAGGTCCCGCTGCTGGACACGTCCTACGTTGCCGACCTGATCCCAGGGCTACGGGCAGGCGTCTACGGCTCAAGCTTCCGATTCCAGGTGATCGCCGAGCACCTCGACAACACAGCACCAGCGTCGTCGTACAACCCGAAGGGCCTGCCGGAGCGCACCATCACCGAAGCCAAAGTGATGGAGTTCGGTCCCGTCACCTTCCCCGCATACGAAGGCGCGACCGCAGGCGTGCGGAGCCTCACTGACTGGTACCTCGAGGCTGCGTGAAAGAGGGAACCGCAATCAGTAGTTCCTCCGATGAAACGACCCACTTGGAGGACGACACTCGGTGTAGAAGGACAGGAGTTCAAGCCCCGTTTGAGGCCGCTGGGTTCCTCGCCCTCCGTTCGAGGCGGGACTCCCCCGCGTACCCCCTTGAGGGAGTCCCGCCCACATCTGAGTCGTGTCGGGCCTCGCTCGCCGGATTAGCGGCGAGCGAGCCCAGCGCTGCCGTTGCAACGCTGCCCGCGTACCCCGAGAATTGGCAAGGTGCGTTACCTCATCATCATCCAAGCGGCGACCTTCGAGGATCTCGACAATGTCGAGCTGCCCGCTCCGCCCCAGCCTGGTGACCCGATCGAGACGAAGATCGGAAGGTGCATCGTCACGAGTACGGAGTCGATGCCAGCCGGAAGCGAATACGCCGGCACGATCATTTGCCATCTCCCCTAGCCGCCAGTGGCCGGGCGCTTACGAACAGTGGGCCAACCTCGTGTGTTTGAAGGCCTGATCGACCCGACCGTCTACGTGGCCTAGTAATGGTCAAGCGAACGTGTACCCAATGCGGACGCATCATCGACCACGGCAGCCGCTGCGACCTGCACGGTGGCGACCGGCGCCGCATGACCACCACCCAACGCGGCTACGGACATCAGCACCAGCGGCGACGGGCCGAGATGCTACCCGTCGCACGCGGCAAACCATGCGCGATCTGCGGCCAACCGATGACAGCCGACCAAAAGCTTGACCTCGACCACACCATCAGCGTGATGCTCGGCGGAATCGGCGACCGCATCGTTCACGCACGATGCAACAGAGGAAGACCCTGTCCGCCGCTTGAGGTGCGTCGTCGTGGCGAGGTGTGGCTGCCTGAATTGGCCCGGGCGACTCCTCTCCCCCAAAACAAGCCGCCCGGGCCGGGGTGACGCACCGCGCTGGGCACCTTGCCGAAGGGCTGCGGCTTCCCTCCGGCCGGACCTTGCCGCAGTACGCCAATGGTTCTTGTCGGCAATCGGGACCTACCTCTAAAGGGTCATGACGCCAGCCGCTCATTTCGCCGCGTTCCAGGGGGTGGGGTCGTGACGCAAACCCAAGCGACAAACACTGACCCCGCTAACTCACCGCGAGAAAAAGTAGGGGCCGGGTGGGATTGTGACGCAATCACAAGACGCTGCGACTGACTCCCATCAGAACGAGAGCGGGCCCCTGCGGGCCCGCTTCTCCCTTGGTGCTTGTCGCAGTTACGAGGTGGCGAGACCGGAGCGATCGATCCGAGAGCGGTCTCGCCGGCTGAGTGCGACAGACCGTCAGAAGCAAGATCGCGACACCGAACGAGACAGACGCACCGATACCTGCGTCGCCCCAATCGTTGATGGAGCCCGAGCCGTTCGCCCGAGGGGCTGACGGCAGCTTTCTCGCGAGGAGAGCGTGCGGGCCGCTCGGGCTCCCTGCCTAGGCCAAAAGTAGATGCGACTCAACCGCGAATCTTGCGCTGTAGAGAAGGTGCCCAGGGGCGGCGTCTTTGGCTCACACCGCAGCTCGGCCTCCCGGGGAGAGCCAAGGCGACCGAGGGAGCCCTGGGCAGGTGGAGGATACGACTCACGACTGGCCCGGGTTCTGCGCTCGCCAAAAGGGGTTCACACCACAACCAAGAGAAGGACTGGCGGCGGGACGCGAGCGGCTTGTGCCGCAGGATCCCCCGTCCCCAAGCGGCCCTAAACCCCGGCGCGCCAGCCCCCCTGACACTTATGGGCGTTGTGGGGAGTGGATAAACCCGGTTTGGGCGCCCGGCCTGCCGACAGAGTTCGCTGTCCGTGTCGAGGTAGCTAGTTGAGCGAGGTTTGTTTGTGGTCGAGCTCGACCTACGGTCACCGCGAGGAGGCCGCGCCACTCGGGTTCATCCCTGAGGCAATCCTCGAGGGCGTGCTGCGCGTCCTGCTCGCGGAGGTAGACGTCGATCGCTTCGGGGTCGCCGGCTTCGACGAGGGCATAGAGACGCACTATCCGAGCCTAGAACAGCCCGGGCCTCTTTACGAGGCGGTCAAGAGTAGGACCCCCGCTACCGCGCCGCGCAAATACGTCAGTCGTCGTCCTCTGCCGCTCGTGCAACTCGCGACGCGGCGCTACGACCTAGACCTCCCGGCGGCGCTTGACGAAGTAGTTGATGACGAACGCGACGACAATGAGGACGATCGCGAGCGTAAGAAGCCAGGGCCACCAGCCGTGAGTTGCGACGAGCACAACGACCTCCGTTGTTGGGGTTAGGCCCATCACGGAGCGGCCATTGTGCTTCCAGTATCTACCTAAGGCGGAGAAGAGCCAAGCACGTTTCTTTCGGAGGCGTACTCCGCTGACCCCGCTACGGCGCGGCGCAAAAACGTCTTACACAAGCGCATCCAGCCACGGCGGAGCTCGCTTCTACGTCATCGACAGACCCGTATCCACGATCCCGATCTTGTACGTGACGCCGAGACGCTGCACGTCGGGGTGTGCGATCTGCTCATTTACGCGTCGATGAAGATCGGGTAAGTCGCTCTTGATCTCTTGAGCAAGTGCCTCGATCATTGTTTCGAACATCTGCGCCTGCGTCACGCGCTGCTCTTCGGCCTTGAACCGCAATCGCCATTGCAGATCGCGCACTCGGTCATGAAATGTCGAAAGGTCGGCAACTAGCTGATGATCTGCGAGCAGTCGGCTCAGCGGTTCGGCGTTCGCCTCCCAAGCCCCAGTCGGAAGATCCGGAAGGAAGTAGCGAGCGATGCTGCTCTTCTCAAGAACGCTTTCAACGCTTTGCTCGAGTTGTTTCAGCTGCGGACGAAGAACGAGGAGACGCCGACGTACTTCGGTTTCGCGTCGATCCTGCTCGTCTTTCAGGAGGCGCTGAGCCTCCTCTGCCTCGCGCTGTCTCGTGGCTTCGTCCGCAGAGGCGCGTTGCCGCCGATCCCATGCGAGTGCGAGCGCAAACGCGATCAAGGACGCGACGAAGTTCCCGACGAGCCCTGGCCATAGCGACTCGTTGCCCCACTTCAACGGGACGAAAATCATCCCCGCGATCGCGGCAACCGCCGCCGCGACGGTGAAGACGTAGACGTTGAAGCGCCCTTTCACTCGCTGCGAAGTTTGCAGGACGATTCGGCGGGTGCTCCGGCGCAGACTCACTCATACAGCAGTGCGTGGGAGTGCCGCCCGAGGTAGGCGATGAACCAAGCCTCGTCCGCGTTGTCGGGCGGCACCTCGTCGGTGATCGTGATCGTCTTTACGTGCGCCGGTAGCCCTTGCTCGATTGGGGCGGCAGCCGCCGCTTCGATCGTGCGAGGTGTGCCGCCGCTCGTCCCCCAGTAGAACGTCACCGGCACGGCCAGGTCGTCGGGCATTAGTTGAGTTGCCCCGTGCGGCGGTATTCCTCGATGCCGCGGTCGATGATCAGCTGCATGCCGGCCGCAGCCTCAGGCTCGCGATCCTCGATCAGCGCGTCTCTCATCTCGGTGAGATGCCCCATGTGGAGCTTGACCTTGGTGCCGGTGTTCATCTCGAACAGCGTCTCCAAGTAGGTAATAACCCGTTCGACCAATTCCACAAAGGGCCACTCCGTCTCGGGTTTCCAGTCGGTGACGGCGATCTCGATCAGCCAGCCGATGAATTCGCGCTGATCGGCGTTCCATTCGACGCTCATTAGGTCATCGTATCACGCTCTGAGTGATGTGATACGATTCGTCTCGTTGGACTACCTAAGGAGTCGAGATGGCCCGAGATAGCGCAGTTTCCTTCCGCTTCACCGAGGTCGAGCTTCGTCAACTCGAAGGACTCGGCCAGCTCTTGAGGCGCTCCCGGTCGGACGTCGTCCGCGGCGCGATCAGCGCCTTCCGCAACCTGACTGTTCAGGCGTACGCCGAAGGGGCGGTCACGCATGAGGAGCTCCAGCGGCGCTATCCCGGCGAGCTCGTCGTGATCTCGCTCGTCGAGGGGCCGTCCCGCGAGCCGCTCGTGGCGCTCCGGATCGGCTCTGATGAGCCGGAAGACGTGCAGGCGTTCGCGGTGATCCCGCCGGGCGGCGACCATGCGTTGATCTTCCTCGAGGTCGTCGACAGGAACGATCCCGCCGCGACGCGGGCGGCGCTCGAGCGGAAGCTGTGGCTGCTTGAGCACACGAACGTCGCGTTCGGCCTCCACGTTGGGACGCTCCCGTGGCCGCCACAGCGCGGTCAGGGAATCGTGACACGGATCGACGAGATCAAGTCCGGCCTCCCCCCGGAGACGCGGGAGCTCCTCGAGCCGGTCGAGGCCTGATGTTCATGCCCTGTCCCTGCTGCCACGGTCCACTGTCACCGACGTGTTCCGTTTGCCGCGGAACGCCCGACGCAGGCGTGTCGATCGAGATGATCGCCAGGGGCGTTCACCGCGTGGACGTCGCGACCGGCGGCACGGCCGCGGCGTCGGTTGACCTGCTCGACCTTCTCCGCCAGCCGTGAGACGCGTCGAAAGCGTCCCGGCGTCGCAGGTCGAGCGCAAGCAGGTGAGGTGGGCGCTTCCCGGGCGTGCCGCCTACGGCTACCTGACGCTGCTGATCGGCGAGCAAGGGCTGGGAAAGAGCCAGTGGCTCGCTTGGGTCGCCGCCGAGAACAGCCGCAAAGGCGCCGTAACGCTTGTCTGTAGTGCCGAAGACGGCTGGGAGACGACGATCAGGCCGCGGCTCGAGGCGTGCAATGCGAAGCTCGACCTCGTCCGCTTCGTCGAGGTGGCGCTCCCCGACGCATCGGCGGACGGGCTGTTGCTTCCCGACGACGTCGACGAACTCTCCCGCGAGATCGCCGACACCTGCGCAACGATCGTGACGATCGACCCCGTTCTCGCGCACCTCGGCCGCGACATCGATTCGCACAAGGACGCGTCGACGCGGCAGGCGCTCGCGCCGCTCGCGCGGCTCGCCGACGAACACGGCGCCGCGATCATGGGCGCGCATCATTTGAACAAGAGCGCCTCGACGGACGCGTTGTCGCGGGCGTCGGCGAGCGTCGCGTTCACCGCGCAGGCGCGGAGCGTGCTCTTGTGGGCAAGGGATCCCGACGATGAGGAGGGCGAGCGCGGCCGACGACGGGCACTCGCGCACGTCAAGAGCAACCTTGCGCCGCTGGCGCCGACGCAGACGTGGACGGTCGAGCCGATGCTGCTGCCGGCCGTCGGGATGCATCCGGAGGTCGAGACGTCGCGCGTGTGTCACACCGGCGAGTCGGAGCACACCGGCCGTGACCTGCTCGCCCGCCGCGACGACGGCGACCCGTCCGCCGTCGAGGAGGCCAGGGAGTTCTTGCGGCAGGAGCTCGCCACCGGGCCGGTGGCGGCGAAGGTGATTCTGTCGTCGGCCAAGACGCTCGGCATGAGCGAGATCACGTTGCGGCGGGCCGCGAAAGACGTCGGCGTCGAGACCCGGAAGTCGTCGTTCGCCGGCGGCTGGGAGTGGTTGGTCCCGCTCTGCCACGAAGGTGATCATCGGCCAGGATCATCTTCGGAGAACGGCGACGATGATCATCTTCGGAGAAACGGCTCAACTAGGCGGGTTTTCCGCCCCTCCGAGACCCCCGAAAACGCCGAAGATGATCATCCGCGAGAGTTGAGCATCTTCGACGCGATCGAGCGTGCTCGACGCTTCGACGAGCTCCACCCGCCGAAGGGTTTGCCGACGTCATGACCGCCCGGCTTCTCGATGCTAAGCAGGCCGGCGATTTGCTCGGTGTTCCCGCTACGTGGCTGCTCGCGCAGGCGCGGGTCGGCAAGGTCCCGCATCTCAAGCTCGGCAAGTACACAAGGTTCGACCCGGAAGACCTCGAACGCTGGCTCGCCTCGGTGAAGCGCGGCCCGAAGTGAAAGCGGAACGTCGTAGAGTTACATCAACGTCAAACTGCCCCCGCACCGCTTGCGACGGCCGGGGGCGCGACACAGGAGGTACTAGCTCCCATGCGTAATGATTCTCACCTAACGGGTCCGATCAGCGGGCACGTCTACTTAAAGGCCGGCAAACGCGGCGCCTCGTGGTACTACCGGGCGCGGTTGCCGCGCGAGGTCCGCAAGCGGCTCGGCTCTGCCTGGTCTGGCAAGGGCAGACCACCAACCGGTTACTTCACACAGAAGACCGCGGAGGCGAAGTTGCAGGAGATCCTCGCCGACGCCCGCCGGGGGACGCTGACGGGCGCCGTCACGACTGGCGCGACATTCGCTGATGCCGGCGCCGAGTGGCTCCGCTACGTCGAGCAGGACCGCAAGCGGAAGCCTTCCACGGTCGCCGATTACAACGGTGTCCTCGAGCATGCTCTCAAGCCAGTGTTCGGGACATTGCCGCTCGAGGCGGTGACGACGGAACGGATCGACGCGTACCGTGCGCGGCTCGTCGCGGAGGGCCGTTTGTCGGCTCGGACAATCAATAAGCACTTGGTCATCCTCCACGGCGTTCTCGGCCGCGCCATGCGGGTCTATGGGCTGCGGTCGAACGCGGCGGCGCTCGTCGATCGGCAGCCGCTCCGACGTTCCGGCGACTTCGATGTGCTCTCCCCCGCCGAAGTCGAGGCGCTCGCTCGCGCGGCCGAGAGCGACCAGGACGCCGCGATCTTCAGGGTCGCCGCGTTCACCGGGCTCCGTCTCGGCGAACTGCGGGCGCTTCGCTGGAGTGACGTCGATTTCGAGAAGCGGCTAGTCCACGTTCGCCGCAGCTTCACGCACGGCGCTGAGGGCGACCCGAAATCAGGGCGGGTGCGGAGTGTGCCTTTGATCGACCAGGCCGCAAAGGCGCTCGACGGGCTCAGCCGCCGCGAACGCTTCACCGATACCCACGACCTCGTCTTCGTCGACGATGTCGGCGGCCACGTTGATGACTGGCGCCTCCGCCGTCGCTTCCATGCCGCGCTCGCGCGCGCCGGTCTGCCGAAGCTGCGGCTGCATGATCTCCGGCATACGTTCGGGACGCTCGCCGTCCAGGTGTTCCCGCTCTCCGACGTGAAGGCGTACATGGGTCACGCAGACATCCAGACGACGATGATCTACGTCCACCATGTTCCGCAGGTCGACGCCGCCGACAAGCTCAGCGAGCTCGTCACCGCAGCGCAAAATCCGGTTTCGGGACACGTTCGGGACACAAACGCGGAAACGGACGATGCAGCCGACGCGGAAATTGTCCGGTTTCCAGCACGTTCGCGATGGGCCCGCCTGGACTCGAACCAGGGACCGACGGATTATGAGTCCGCTGCTCTAACCAGCTGAGCTACGGGCCCCTCTTTGCGGGACACCGTACCGCGCAAACCGAACGGCATCCGGGCCCCCGTAGCGAGCGCCATGCGGCGGCTCCTCGTCCTCCTTCCGCTCTCTTATTGCCCGATCGACGGCCACCAGGGCCGGGGCATGGCGGGGACGCGGGCAGTGGGAAACGGCTCCAGTTCGGGCGGCATGACCACCGGAGAGACCACGACCAGCGGGAGCCCCGGCTACTAGACGGTTCTGATTTGGACGCCGGGCGCCGGAACGTTCAAGATAGGGGCCGTGAAGGTCTTCCAGCGCCAGACCGAACTACGGACCTCGGGAGGCCTCTCGGTTCGCGACATCACGGACGAGGTCAACGAGGCGGTTCAGGAAAGCGGGATCTCGGAAGGGATCGCCTGCGTCTACTCGCCGCACACGACCTGCTGCGTACGGATCAACGAGTTCGAGACCGGCTTCATCGAGGACTTCTCCGAGCTCTTGCGGCGGCTCGTCCCGAGCGAGACCTACTACGCGCACGACGACTGGGACAAGCGCACCGAGAACATCTGCCCGGAGGACATGGACTTCGGCAACGGTCACTCCCACTGCATGGCGATGCTGCTCGGAACCGCCGGCGAATCAGTCCCGGTGCGTGACGGCGAGCTCTGCCTCGGCACGTGGCAGCGCGTGCTCTTCATCGAGCTCGACCGCGAACGCGACCGGCGCTGGCTCGTTCAGGTAGTCGGCAACTAGCGACCACCTGATTTACGGCGATCCCCCTTTCGAGGGTCGCGCCCACTCCTCGCCGGACGAAAAGTAGAAGAGGCGCCGCGGCACGCCGCCCAGGACTATGACCGCCAGAGCCCACCTCAATCGCCTCTTCCTGATCGGTTCCGCCACGATCGCGTTCATCGGCGCTTTCACCGGCGCGGCAAGCGGCAGGGCCGAGGGCGTCCAATTTACCGCGGGCAATGCACGAGTGGTGCAGGGGAACGAGGCCACCCTCGCCGTCTCCGTTTCTCCGACGGGTGCGCGGTGCTCGCTCGCGATTCGCTACAAGAGTGGCGCAACGCAGAAGGGGTTGCGTCCCGTCGTCGCGAGGAGCGGACAGGCGTCGTGGACATGGAAGGTCCCGCGCCTGGTGCAGCCAGGTGTCGCGCACGCGACCGCAACATGTAACGGGGCGGGCCGGGCGACGAAGACCTTCACGGTGATTGGCCAGATCATCCCCCCGAAGATTCAGCTTGTGAAGTCCGGCTGGACGGTGCGCCCCTATCCGTACGGCGGCAGCGGTGTCAGCTACGGCGTGATTCTCGCGAACGAGTCCAAGACGCGTGACGCAGTGGACGTGAAGGTGCTCGTCAACTTCGTTATGGACGACAACCGGCTGATCGGGTCGGCGACGACGCGCATCAGCGATATGGCCGCCGGCTCCGAGCACGCGCTCGGCGGCGAGCTGACCTTTCCCGGAGGCGCGCCGATCGCCCGGCTCGAGGTGGTCGTCGAGGTCGGCGGCAGCGGCCCTGTCACGCGGACGAAGCCGGGGCTCTCGGCAGTGCGCGTCATGCCGAGCCCTCACGAGCCGGCTTGGTGCGGCTCCGTCGAAGGCGAGCTTCAGAACGCAAGTCCGACGAAGACGGTTCAGAGCGTCCAGCTCTCGGCGGTCGTGCTCGACAACGCCGGGAACATCATCGGCGGCGGGAGCGGCTACAGCTACGGGACGCTGCCCCCAGCGGCCCGCATGTTCTTCAAGATCGCCACGGGCATGCGCCCGATTCCGGTGAGCAAGGCAGCGACCGCACTCGTGTCGGTCGTGCCCACCTACCAGCGTTAGCCGCCCCTCGAGCGAGCGTGACATGCTCGCCGCATCGCCAAGCGACTCCTCGATGTGAGCCTCGCAGCAGCGCTGCTCGCACTGCTCTCTCCCCTCATGCTCGTACTCCTTCTCTCGATGACGGCGGACATGGCTTGCTCGCGCCGCGATCGAGGCGGCTTCCTCTATCGCGAGGTGCGGATCTCCCGAGGCCGACCGTTCGGCTTGCTGAAGTTCCGAACCCTCAGGCGAGCCGCGCTCGAGCAGATGCGCTTCGAAGGCGGACACGCCCGGCTGTACGAAGCGGACTCGAACAACCTGACCTGGGCCGGTCGCCGTCTGCTCAAGCCGTGGTATCTCGACGAGCTCCCGCAACTCCTGAACGTCCTCCGCGGAGACCTCAGTCTCGTCGGGCCACGGCCTTGGCCGCCCGACATGGTCCGGCGCCAGGTTGCCGAGGGCCGCGATTACCGGAACCGCGTGCCGGCCGGCCTCACCGGTCCGGCCCAGGTGACAAAAGGCGCCGGTATCCCGTATGAAGACCTCGATACCGCCTATGTCGAGGCCTCCGCCGCGCTCTCGGGCTGGGCTCTCGTGCGTTACGACCTGCAAATCCTGCGCCAGACCGTCCTCGTCGTCGCCCGTGGAGAAGGACTGAACTATTGAGGCCTCGCTGCCGATAAGGAGAGCGTGGAGAGTCCAGCGATCCAGTTCCCGTGGCGTCAGCTCGGCGAACTCCTCGTCGCGGAGGAGCTTCTCACCGAGGATGAGCTCGAGCAGGCACTCGCCGAGCAGGCGAAGACGGGCCGGCTCCTCGGCCAGATCCTCGTCAGCAACAGCTACCTCTCCGCGTTCTCGCTCGCGCGCATTCTCTCCGAGCAACACGGCGTCCAGCTTTCCCCCAAGGAGGGTGCGCCGGCGCCGCCCGCGCCGCTCGCCGCGGAGCCCGAGAAGGCATGGCGCCCACTCGGCAAGCTCCTCGTCGACATGGAGTTCCTGACGGAGTCGCAGCTCGAGCGTGCGCTCGCAGCACAGCGTGAAGAGGGCGGCCGCCTGGGTGAGATCCTCGTCTCGCGCGGTTTGCTCTCCGGCGCCGAGCTCGCGCAGGCGCTCGCCGAGCAGCATGGTGTCGAGCTGGCCGCGCAGGACGAAGCCGAGCTGCTCACTGTCGTCCGGCCGGCTTCGGCGGAAGAGCCGGTCTACAAGCTCTTCGAGGTCATCTTCGAGCCCGGCTACCAGCGGCGCACCGAGCTCTTCGAGAGTTCGAACTTCCTCGAGACCGCCGACCACGCTTTCGAATTCGTCGCGGAGCATGATCCCGCCGCACTCGAGATTCACCGGAGCCATGGCGCTGCGCAGGAGACCGTCTGGAACTACAGCGCGAGCAGGGCGGCTGCGGTCAACGCAGATCGCAAGCAGCTCGTCGAGACGTTCGGCTTCGACCCGACCGCCTGGGGTAAGTAGCCCGGGCTGCTACTCGGGCGTCACGTAGGCGCCCGTGAGCCCGCCGTCCACGATGAACGTGGCGGCGTTCACGTAAGACGACTCGTCGCTCGCGAGGAAGAGCGCCGCATTGACGATCTCGCGCGGTTTTGCGAGACGTCCCATCGGAATGTGCACGAGCCTTCGTTCCGCCGCCGCCGGATCGTCACCCCAGATCGAGAGCAACAGCGGTGTCTCGACCGGGCCCGGGCAGAGTGCGTTCACGCGCAGGCCCTGCCTCGCGAATTGCACGCCGAGCTCACGTGTCATTGCGAGGACGGCGCCCTTCGAGGCGGTGTACGAGATCTGCGACGTCGCTGCACCGAGCAGCGCGACGAAGGAGGCGACGTTGATGACCGAGCCTCCACCCCGCTCGAGCAGGTGTGGGATCCCGTACTTGCAGCAGAGGTAGACGCCGCGTGTGTTCACGGCCTGCACTCGGTCCCAGGCGTCCGGTTCGGTCTCGAGGATCGAGTCGTCGTCCGAGGGAGAGATGCCGGCATTGTTGTAGAGGACGTCGATGCCGCCGTAGCGTTTCGCCGTTGCTGCGTACATTGCTTCGACGCTCGCCGCGTCTGCGACGTCCACTCGGACGGCGAAGGCGTCACGTGCGTCGGCGGCAGTTTGCGCGGCCGCTTCTTCGTTGACGTCGGCTGCGCAGACCTGCGCCCCTTCCTCGGAGAAGAGCAGTGCCGCTTCGCGGCCCATGCCGCCGCCGGCGCCGGTGATCACTGCGACCTTGCCGTCGAGGCGCCCCATCAGCCGGTCGCCACGAAGACGTTCTTCACGTCGGAGTAGCCGTCGAGGGCGTGCATGCCGAGCTCGCGGCCGAAGCCGGACTGCTTGACGCCGCCGAACGGAGTCGACGGGCGTACCGAGCTGTTGGAGTTGATGGAGAGCACGCCGCTCTCGAGGGCGCGCGCGACGCGGAGTGCGCGGGCGCCGTTCTCCGTCCAGATAGAGCCTGACAAGCCGTATGGCGTGTCGTTGGCGATTCGGATCGCGTCGTCTACGTCGGCGAAGGGGATGAGTGCCGCGACCGGGCCGAAGACTTCTTCCCGTGCGACGCGGTCCCCGTTCGACGCTTCGACGAGCGTGCAGGGGTACCAGAAGCCGGGGGCGCCCGGCGTCTCGCCGCGAAAGAGCGGGTCGCCGTCGACGAAGGACGCGACGGTCTCGCGATGCTGCGCGGAGATCAGCGGGCCCATCTCGGTTGCGTCGTCCGCCGGGTCGCCGACCTTGACGTTGCGCGTGGCGTCGATCAGCAGCTCGGCGAAGCGGTCGTAGGCGGAGCGCTCCACGAGGATGCGCGACCGCGCGCAGCAGTCCTGGCCGGCGTTGTCGAAGACGGCGTATGGAGCTGCGGCCGCCGCCTGCTCGAGGTCGGCGTCTGCGAAGACGACGTTGGCGGATTTGCCGCCGAGCTCGAGCGTGACGCGCTTGATCGTCCCGGCGGCGCCTTCCATCACGCCACGGCCGACTTCGGTCGAGCCGGTGAAGCCGATCTTCGCGACGTCGGGATGTTCGACGAGCCGCTGCCCGACGACGCGGCCCGGTCCGACGACGACGTTGACGACGCCCTCCGGAATGCCTGCGTCGAGGATCAGCTCGGCGAGCCGCAGCGCGGACAGCGGCGTCAGCTCGGCGGGCTTCAGGACGACGGTATTCCCGCAGGCAAGAGCGGGCCCGAGCTTCCAGCTGGAGATGTTGAGCGGAAAGTTCCAGGGGACGATCAGCCCGACGACGCCGAGCGGCTCGCGGAAGGTGAGGTCGACCCCGCCGGCAACGGGGATCGTCTCGCCGTGGTGCTTGTCGACCGCGCCGGCGTAGAAGTGGAAGACCTGCGCAACCATGGCGACCTCGGCGCGGGCGCCGGCGATCGGCTTGCCGACGTTCTGGGACTCGATGCGCGCGAGCTCTTCGGAGTGCTCTTCGACGAGGGTCGCCAAGCGGCGGAGAAGCCGCGCCCGGTCGGTCGGGGCAACGGCGCGCCACTTCGGAAAGGCGGCCTTGGCCCGCACGACGGCGGCATCGGTCTCCTCGACGCCGGCGGGGTCGAGCTCGGCGATCGTCTCCTCGGTCGCGGGGTTGGTCACGGTGAGTGCCACCGGGGCATTTGACCACGGGGCGACTCCTCACGTCACGGTGTCCGACACCGGGACGTGCCCTGCGGCGACAAAGTCCCGAAAAGCGGCCCGTGCCCGGGCGGGGCTGGCGCCGAAGAGACCCAGGAGCTCCCCGGCGGCGAAGAAGTCCGACGGGTGCTCGAGGTCCACTGTCGCCCGGTAGCTACTCCAGCGCCACTGCTCGGGCCGCTGGCAGATCCCGGCGCGAACTGGATTCAGCACGATGTAGCGCGTGGCTTCCAGGAGGTGCGAGTCCTTCGCGACCGGCCACCACGAGTAGTGGTTCCGGAAGAGATGACCCGTCCGCCCATGCCTGCGGTTCATCTTGCGCGCATGCCCCGCGTTGAGGAGGCGCATCCCGGCGGCGAAGCCGGCTTCCGCCGGCCGGACGAGGAGGTGGTAGTGGTTCGTCATCAGGCAATAGGTGACGACGCGCCACTGCTGCTCCGCGACGATGCGGGAGAGCCAGCGCAGGAAGTCGAGGCAGTCGAGGTCGTCGTGGAAGATCGGCTGGCCGTTGTTCCCGCGCGCGGCGAGGTGGTAGTAGGCGCCGGGCTCGAAGATCCTCAGTGCACGTCCCACTCCAGCGAAGCTAGCGCGGTACGGACCGGAACGGCCCAACTGTGGAGAACGAGTCACACCTTCGCCACCATGTCCGACACCGGGACGTGGATCAGTTGGCCCTGGCTCTTTGTCTGGCTCGCTGCTCAGTCCGGACGGGCGGAGCGGTACTGCTCCGCTTCGCGAACCAGCTCTTCGAAGAGGCGCGCGTCCTCGCCGGCCTCCGGATGCCACAGCACTCCGAGGGCGAAGCGTCGGGTTGGATCCTCGACCGCTTCAATCGTTCCGTCTTCCGCGTGGGCCACGACGCGTAGGCCGTCTCCGACCTTCCCGAGTCCCTGATGGTGGTGCGATTTCACCGGCGCACGCTCGCCCAGCACCGACGCCAGCCGCGAGCCGTCCTCGACCGAGACATCGTGCTCCGCGAACGTCCCCGGAGTGTGCTTGTGCTTCTCATCGCCGACCACGTCCGGCAGGTGCTGGACGAGGTCTCCCCCACGCGCCACGTTCAGGACCTGGCTGCCGCGACAGATCGCCAGAACAGGCATGTCACGTTCGAGTGCCGCTTCGAGCAGCGCGAGCTCCGCAATGTCGCGGTTCCGTACGACACCGGACGTCTCCGCATGAGCTTCTTGCTCGTAGAGCTCGGGATCCAGGTCGGAGCCGCCGGAGAAGATCAAGCCGTCGAGCGCCTCGAGCGTCTCATTGACGCCGTCGTCACTCGGCGGCACCAGCAGCGCGCGACCACCCGCTCGCTCGACCGCATGCACGTAGTCGGCAGGAACCAGTGCGGCCTCGAGCTCCCAGTGGCTCCACTTCGCCGGAGTGACGTAGGTCGTGATGCCAATGACCGGCCTAGCCACGCTCGAACAGACGCTCCCGCTCGTAGCACGTCACGACCTCGTCGAACAGGCGCTGCTCGGTGCGCGCGTAGTTCAGATAGTGATCCACGACGTCGTCGCCCAGAGCCGCCCGCGCCATCGTTCCTTCCTCGAGCGCAGCGATTGCCTCGCGCAGCGTCGACGGGAAGCGCTTCGCATCCGATTCATAGGCGTTCCCCTCCAGAGCGGGCGGAAGTTCGAGTCCTTGCTCGATCCCGTACAGCCCGGCCGCGATCAAAGCCGCGAAGGCGAGGTACGGATTGACGTCGCCGCCGGGAATGCGCGTCTCGATTCGCTGCGCCGCGCCGTGCCCGACGATCCGGAACCCGCACGTGCGGTTGTCGTGCCCCCACGCGAGCGTCGTCGGCGCCCACGATCCGGCCGCGTAGCGTTTGTAGGAGTTGATCGTCGGCGCGAGGAAGACCGCCAGCTCCGCCGTACCCGCGATCCAACCAGCAAGGAACTGCTCGAAGACTTCGGGGCCGCCCGCGAACGCGTTCTCGCCGTCGCGCCAGAGGCTCGCGTGGATGTGGCACGAGCTGCCGATCCACGAATGGTCGGGCTTTGCCATGAACGTGATCGAGCAACCGTTCAGATGAGCGATCTCCTTGGCGCCGTTCTTATAGACCGAGTGGTTGTCCGCCATCGTGACCGCATCGGCGAAGCGGAAATTCACCTCCTGCTGACCCGGCCAGGCCTCGCCCTTCGAGCTCTCGACGGTGATACCCGCGCCGTACATGCCGTTCCGGATCTGGCGGAGGAGCGGCTCGTCGTAGGTCGTCGCCAGCACGTGGTAGTCGAGGATGTACGGCACCGATGGAGTGAGGTCTCGGTAGTGCTTGGCGTGCGCCTCCTCGAAGCTCTCCTTCAGCAAGTAGAACTCGAGCTCGGATCCGATCATCGGCTCGTAGCCCAACGACCGCGCCCGCTCGACCTGTGCCTTGAGCACCTGCCGCGGCGACGGCCTCACCGGCTCCCCGTCGTTCCAGGCGACGTCGCAGAGCACGAGCGCCGTC
The DNA here is from genome assembly GCA_963833255.1 of uncultured Actinomycetes bacterium. Lineage (GTDB taxonomy): Bacteria > Actinomycetota > Thermoleophilia > Gaiellales > Gaiellaceae > 3-1-20CM-4-69-9. Next base: position 169 of record CAWHXK010000068.1, on the reverse strand, counting down.
CCTTCGAGCCACGGGATGCGGCGCAACGTGTCCAGGTCGGGACGCATGGCGAAGTCGCCGTAACCCTGCTCCCAGCTGGCGATCGAGTAGCCCGGAATCGGATCCATCTCCATATCGAGCGCAAGCAGATAGTTGCAACCCTCGACCCCATGGTCGGCAATGTTCTCGT
>CAWHXK010000067.1:0-31352 GCA_963833255.1 uncultured Actinomycetes bacterium | reverse complement strand
CCGCGGGCAATGCACGAGTGGTGCAGGGGAACGAGGCCACCCTCGCCGTCTCCGTTTCTCCGACGGGTGCGCGGTGCTCGCTCGCGATTCGCTACAAGAGTGGCGCAACGCAGAAGGGGCTGCGTCCCGTCGTCGCGAGGAGCGGACAGGCGTCGTGGACATGGAAGGTCCCGCGCCTGGTGCAGCCAGGTGTCGCGCACGCGACCGCAACGTGTAACGGGGCCGGCCGGGCGACGAAGACCTTCACGGTGATTGGCCAGATCATCCCCCCGAAGATTCAGCTTGTGAAGTCCGGCTGGACGGTGCGCCCCTATCCGTACGGCGGCAGCGGTGTCAGCTACGGCGTGATTCTCGCGAACGAGTCCAAGACGCGTGACGCGATGGACGTGAAGGTGCTCGTCAACTTCGTTATGGACGACAACCGGCTGATCGGGTCGGCGACGACGCGCATCAGCGATATGGCCGCCGGCTCCGAGCACGCGCTCGGCGGCGAGCTGACCTTTCCCGGAGGCGCGCCGATCGCGCGGCTCGAGGTGGTCGTCGAGGTCGGCGGCAGCGGCCCTGTCACGCGGACGAAGCCGGGGCTCTCGGCAGTGCGCGTCATGCCGAGCCCTCACGAGCCGGCTTGGTGCGGCTCCGTCGAAGGCGAGCTCCAGAACGCAAGTCCGACGAAGACGGTTCAGAGCGTCCAGCTCTCGGCAGTCGTGCTCGACAACGCCGGGAACATCATCGGCGGCGGGAGCGGCTACAGCTACGGGACGCTGCCCCCAGCGGCCCGCATGTTCTTCAAGATCGCCACGGGCATGCGCCCGATTCCGGTGAGCAAGGCAGCGACCGCACTCGTGTCGGTCGTGCCCACCTACCAGCGTTAGCCGCCCCTCGAGCGAGCGTGACATGCTCGCCGCATCGCCAAGCGACTCCTCGATGTGAGCCTCGCAGCAGCGCTGCTCGCGCTGTTCTCTCCCCTCCTGCTCGCACTGCTTCTCGCGATGACGGCGGACATGGCTTGCTCGCGGCGCGATCGAGGCGGCTTCCTCTATCGCGAGCCGCGGATCTCCCGAGGCCGACCGTTCGGCTTGCTGAAGTTCCGGACCCTCAGGCGAGCCGCGCTCGAGCAGATGCGCCTCGAAGGCGGACACGCCCGGCTGTACGAAGCGGACTCGAACAACCTGACCTGGGCCGGTCGCCGTCTGCTCAAGCCGTGGTATCTCGACGAGCTCCCGCAGCTCCTGAACGTCCTCCGCGGAGACCTCAGTCTCGTCGGGCCACGGCCCTGGCCGCCCGACATGGTCCGGCGCCAGGTTGCCGAGGGCCGGGATTACCGGAACCGCGTGCCGGCCGGCCTCACCGGTCCGGCCCAGGTGACAAAAGGCGCCGGTATCCCGTATGAAGACCTCGATTCCGCCTATGTCGAGGCCTCCGCCACGCTCTCGGGCTGGGCTCTCGTGCGTTACGACCTGCAAATCCTGCGCCAAACCGTCCTCGTCGTCGCCCGTGGAGAAGGACTGAACTATTGAGGCCTCGCTGCCGATAAGGAGAGCGTGGAGAGTGCAGCGATCCAGTTCCCGTGGCGTCAGCTCGGCGAGCTCCTCGTCGCGGAGGAGCTTCTCACCGAGGACGAGCTCGAGCAGGCACTCGCCGAGCAGGCGAAGACGGGCCGGCTCCTCGGCCAGATCCTCGTCAGCAACAGCTACCTCTCCGCGTTCTCGCTCGCGCGCGTTCTCTCCGAGCAGCACGGCGTCCAGCTTTCCCCCAAGGAAGGTGCGCCGGCGCCACCCGCGCCGGTCGCCGCGGAGCCCGAGAAGGCATGGCGCCCACTCGGCAAGCTCCTCGTCGACCTGGAGTTCCTGACGGAGTCGCAGCTCGAGCGTGCGCTCGCAGCACAGCGTGAAGAGGGCGGCCGCCTGGGTGAGATCCTCGTCTCGCGCGGTTTGCTCTCCGGCGCCGAGCTCGCGCAGGCGCTCGCCGAGCAGCATGGTGTCGAGCTGGCCGCGCAGGACGAAGCCGAGCTGCACACGGTCGTCCGGCCGGCTTCGGCGGAAGAGCCGGTCTACAAGCTCTTCGAGGTCATCTTCGAGCCCGGCTACCAGCGGCGCACCGAGCTCTTCGAGAGTTCGAACTTCCTCGAGACCGCCGACCACGCTTTCGAATTCGTCGCGGAGCATGATCCCGCCGCACTCGAGATTCACCGGAGCCATGGCGCTGCGCAGGAGACCGTCTGGAACTACAGCGCGAGCAGGGCGGCTGCGGTCAACGCAGATCGCAAGCAGCTCGTCGAGACGTTCGGCTTCGACCCGACCGCCTGGGGTAAGTAGCCCGGGCCGCTACTCGGGCGTCACGTAGGCGCCCGTGAGCCCGCCGTCCACGATGAACGTGGCGGCGTTCACGTAAGACGACTCGTCGCTCGCGAGGAAGAGCGCCGCATTGACGATCTCGCGCGGTTTTGCGAGACGTCCCATCGGAATGTGCACGAGCCTTCGTTCCGCCGCCGCCGGATCGTCACCCCAGATCGAGAGCAACAGCGGTGTCTCGACCGGGCCCGGGCAGAGTGCGTTCACGCGCAGGCCCTGCCTCGCGAATTGCACGCCGAGCTCACGTGTCATTGCGAGGACGGCGCCCTTCGAGGCGGTGTACGAGATCTGCGACGTCGCTGCACCGAGCAGCGCGACGAAGGAGGCGACGTTGATGACCGAGCCTCCACCCCGCTCGAGCAGGTGTGGGATCCCGTACTTGCAGCAGAGGTAGACGCCGCGTGTGTTCACGGCCTGCACTCGGTCCCAGGCGTCCGGTTCGGTCTCGAGGATCGAGTCGTCGTCCGAGGGAGAGATGCCGGCATTGTTGTAGAGGACGTCGATGCCGCCGTAGCGTTTCGCCGTTGCTGCGTACATTGCTTCGACGCTCGCCGCGTCTGCGACGTCCACTCGGACGGCGAAGGCGTCACGTGCGTCGGCGGCAGTTTGCGCGGCCGCTTCTTCGTTGACGTCGGCTGCGCAGACCTGCGCCCCTTCCTCGGAGAAGAGCAGTGCCGCTTCGCGGCCCATGCCGCCGCCGGCGCCGGTGATCACTGCGACCTTGCCGTCGAGGCGCCCCATCAGCCGGTCGCCACGAAGACGTTCTTCACGTCGGAGTAGCCGTCGAGGGCGTGCATGCCGAGCTCGCGGCCGAAGCCGGACTGCTTGACGCCGCCGAACGGAGTCGACGGGCGTACCGAGCTGTTGGAGTTGATGGAGAGCACGCCGCTCTCGAGGGCGCGCGCGACGCGGAGTGCGCGGGCGCCGTTCTCCGTCCAGATAGAGCCTGACAAGCCGTATGGCGTGTCGTTGGCGATTCGGATCGCGTCGTCTTCGTCGGCGAAGGGGATGAGTGCCGCGACCGGGCCGAAGACTTCTTCCCGTGCGACGCGGTCCCCGTTCGACGCTTCGACGAGCGTGCAGGGGTACCAGAAGCCGGGGGCGCCCGGCGTCTCGCCGCGAAAGAGCGGGTCGCCGTCGACGAAGGACGCGACGGTCTCGCGATGCTGCGCGGAGATCAGCGGGCCCATCTCGGTTGCGTCGTCCGCCGGGTCGCCGACCTTGACGTTGCGCGTGGCGTCGATCAGCAGCTCGGCGAAGCGGTCGTAGGCGGAGCGCTCCACGAGGATGCGCGACCGCGCGCAGCAGTCCTGGCCGGCGTTGTCGAAGACGGCGTATGGAGCTGCGGCTGCCGCCTGCTCGAGGTCGGCGTCTGCGAAGACGACGTTGGCGGATTTGCCGCCGAGCTCGAGCGTGACGCGCTTGATCGTCCCGGCGGCGCCTTCCATCACGCCACGGCCGACTTCGGTCGAGCCGGTGAAGCCGATCTTCGCGACGTCGGGATGTTCGACGAGCCGCTGCCCGACGACGCGGCCCGGTCCGACGACGACGTTGACGACGCCCTCCGGAATGCCTGCGTCGAGGATCAGCTCGGCGAGCCGCAGCGCGGACAGCGGCGTCAGCTCGGCGGGCTTCAGGACGACGGTATTCCCGCAGGCAAGAGCGGGCCCGAGCTTCCAGCTGGAGATGTTGAGCGGAAAGTTCCAGGGGACGATCAGCCCGACGACGCCGAGCGGCTCGCGGAAGGTGAGGTCGACCCCGCCGGCAACGGGGATCGTCTCGCCGTGGTGCTTGTCGACCGCGCCGGCGTAGAAGTGGAAGACCTGCGCAACCATGGCGACCTCGGCGCGGGCGCCGGCGATCGGCTTGCCGACGTTCTGGGACTCGATGCGCGCGAGCTCTTCGGAGTGCTCTTCGACGAGGGTCGCCAAGCGGCGGAGAAGCCGCGCCCGGTCGGTCGGGGCAACGGCGCGCCACTTCGGAAAGGCGGCCTTGGCCCGCACGACGGCGGCATCGGTCTCCTCGACGCCGGCGGGGTCGAGCTCGGCGATCGTCTCCTCGGTCGCGGGGTTGGTCACGGTGAGTGCCACCGGGGCATTTGACCACGGGGCGACTCCTCACGTCACGGTGTCCGACACCGGGACGTGCCCTGCGGCGACAAAGTCCCGAAAAGCGGCCCGTGCCCGGGCGGGGCTGGCGCCGAAGAGACCCAGGAGCTCCCCGGCTGCGAAGAAGTCCGACGGGTGCTCGAGGTCCACTGTCGCCCGGTAGCTACTCCAGCGCCACTGCTCGGGCCGCTGGCAGATCCCGGCGCGAACTGGATTCAGCACGATGTAGCGCGTGGCTTCCAGGAGGTGCGAGTCCTTCGCGACCGGCCACCACGAGTAGTGGTTCCGGAAGAGATGACCCGTCCGCCCATGCCTGCGGTTCATCTTGCGCGCATGCCCCGCGTTGAGGAGGCGCATCCCGGCGGCGAAGCCGGCTTCCGCCGGCCGGACGAGGAGGTGGTAGTGGTTCGTCATCAGGCAATAGGTGACGACGCGCCACTGCTGCTCCGCGACGATGCGGGAGAGCCAGCGCAGGAAGTCGAGGCAGTCGAGGTCGTCGTGGAAGATCGGCTGGCCGTTGTTCCCGCGCGCGGCGAGGTGGTAGTAGGCGCCGGGCTCGAAGATCCTCAGTGCACGTCCCACTCCAGCGAAGCTAGCGCGGTACGGACCGGAACGGCCCAACTGTGGAGAACGAGTCACACCTTCGCCACCATGTCCGACACCGGGACGTGGATCAGTTGGCCCTGGCTCTTTGTCTGGCTCGCTGCTCAGTCCGGACGGGCGGAGCGGTACTGCTCCGCTTCGCGAACCAGCTCTTCGAAGAGGCGCGCGTCCTCGCCGGCCTCCGGATGCCACAGCACTCCGAGGGCGAAGCGTCGGGTTGGATCCTCGACCGCTTCAATCGTTCCGTCTTCCGCGTGGGCCACGACGCGTAGGCCGTCTCCGACCTTCCCGAGTCCCTGATGGTGGTGCGATTTCACCGGCGCACGCTCGCCCAGCACCGACGCCAGCCGCGAGCCGTCCTCGACCGAGACATCGTGCTCCGCGAACGTCCCCGGAGTGTGCTTGTGCTTCTCATCGCCGACCACGTCCGGCAGGTGCTGGACGAGGTCTCCCCCACGCGCCACGTTCAGGACCTGGCTGCCGCGACAGATCGCCAGAACAGGCATGTCACGTTCGAGTGCCGCTTCGAGCAGCGCGAGCTCCGCAATGTCGCGGTTCCGTACGACACCGGACGTCTCCGCATGAGCTTCTTGCTCGTAGAGCTCGGGATCCAGGTCGGAGCCGCCGGAGAAGATCAAGCCGTCGAGCGCCTCGAGCGTCTCATTGACGCCGTCGTCACTCGGCGGCACCAGCAGCGCGCGACCACCCGCTCGCTCGACCGCATGCACGTAGTCGGCAGGAACCAGTGCGGCCTCGAGCTCCCAGTGGCTCCACTTCGCCGGAGTGACGTAGGTCGTGATGCCAATGACCGGCCTAGCCACGCTCGAACAGACGCTCCCGCTCGTAGCACGTCACGACCTCGTCGAACAGGCGCTGCTCGGTGCGCGCGTAGTTCAGATAGTGATCCACGACGTCGTCGCCCAGAGCCGCCCGCGCCATCGTTCCTTCCTCGAGCGCAGCGATTGCCTCGCGCAGCGTCGACGGGAAGCGCTTCGCATCCGATTCATAGGCGTTCCCCTCCAGAGCGGGCGGAAGTTCGAGTCCTTGCTCGATCCCGTACAGCCCGGCCGCGATCAAAGCCGCGAAGGCGAGGTACGGATTGACGTCGCCGCCGGGAATGCGCGTCTCGATTCGCTGCGCCGCGCCGTGCCCGACGATCCGGAACCCGCACGTGCGGTTGTCGTGCCCCCACGCGAGCGTCGTCGGCGCCCACGATCCGGCCGCGTAGCGTTTGTAGGAGTTGATCGTCGGCGCGAGGAAGACCGCCAGCTCCGCCGTACCCGCGATCCAACCAGCAAGGAACTGCTCGAAGACTTCGGGGCCGCCCGCGAACGCGTTCTCGCCGTCGCGCCAGAGGCTCGCGTGGATGTGGCACGAGCTGCCGATCCACGAATGGTCGGGCTTTGCCATGAACGTGATCGAGCAACCGTTCAGATGAGCGATCTCCTTGGCGCCGTTCTTATAGACCGAGTGGTTGTCCGCCATCGTGACCGCATCGGCGAAGCGGAAATTCACCTCCTGCTGACCTGGCCAGGCCTCGCCCTTCGAGCTCTCGACGGTGATACCCGCGCCGTACATGCCGTTCCGGATCTGGCGGAGGAGCGGCTCGTCGTAGGTCGTCGCCAGCACGTGGTAGTCGAGGATGTACGGCACCGATGGAGTGAGGTCTCGGTAGTGCTTGGCGTGCGCCTCCTCAAAGCTCTCCTTCAGCAAGTAGAACTCGAGCTCGGATCCGATCATCGGCTCGTAGCCCAACGATCGCGCCCGCTCGACCTGTGCCTTGAGCACCTGCCGCGGCGACGGCCTCACCGGCTCCCCGTCGTTCCAGGCGACGTCGCAGAGCACGAGCGCCGTCCCTTCGAGCCACGGGATGCGGCGCAACGTGTCCAGGTCGGGACGCATGGCGAAGTCGCCGTAACCCTGCTCCCAGCTGGCGATCGAGTAGCCCGGAATCGGATCCATCTCCATATCGAGCGCAAGCAGATAGTTGCAACCCTCGACCCCATGGTCGGCAATGTTCTCGTCGAGGAAGTACTGCGCGTGCACACGCTTGCCCAAGAGCCGGCCCTGCATGTCCGTGAACGCAACGACGACGGTGTCGATCGACCCGCTCTCGACGTCGCGTTTCAATTCGTCCAGCGTCAGCATCGGCGAAAAGCGGAGGGAGCCGGACAACTCCGGCCCCCTCCCACTGAGATCGATCCTACGCCGCTGGTGTGGTCACACGCGGACCGGACCGTTTTCCCGAGCCCTCCTCGATCCGTGCCGGCTCCTAGTGGTTCCGGAAGTCGACGATCAGCCGCGCTGGTGAAGTTGCAGTGGTGACTCGAAAATCGACCTTGTCCGAGAGCCCGATCGCCCAGCTGAGAACTGCCTCGAAGTCGCCGGTGCGCACCAGCTCCTGGACGGCGGAGGTTCCGACACTTGCTCCTTCGATCCGCTTCGGGCCTTTGTAGACCATCACTCCCTCGCCGGTGTTCAGGTCGAAACCTGAAGCCGGCTCCATCCGCACCACGACGACCGCGTTGCCGCTGACAGACACGGGCTTGCCCGACCCGTCCTCCTTGAGCGGTGGCTCGACGTACTCGACCCGGTAGCCGGGAAGGTCGTTCTTGAACTGAAAGACAACGCGGTCGTAGCCTTCGTGACGCCCGACCCCGATGCGCTCCAGCAAGGCCGTCTCGCTTCCGGCCGCTGCGCCCTCGACCGGGTCGGTGCCCGCATCGGCGAGCGGGTCGATGCCGTCCGTCGTGGTTCCGGGGGTCGTGGCGGTGGTCGTCCCGGGAGTGGAGTCGCCTCCAGAAGCAGCCGTGTTGTCACTACTCCCGCAGCCCGACAGTGCGAACAGCGCCGCCACAGCCAGCCCGAGCCAAGCGATCCTCCGGATGGGCGGAGCCTACTCGGACCTTGTTAGGGGAAGATGACCCGATGCAGGAGATCGCACCCGGGCTGCACCGCTGGACTGCGTGGCACGACCACTGGGAAGAGGACGTCGGCGCGCTCGCCGTGGAAACGGGCGACGGCCTCGTCTTCATCGATCCGATCGACCCTCCCGTCGAGCTCGGCCCGCCGGCGCACGTGCTCGTGACGGTCTACTGGCACGGGCGCACGAGCGGTGAGCTCGGAGCGAGCGACGTCTGGGCGTCGACCCGTTCGGCGCAGCCTTTGCGAAACCGCGGCATCGGGGTGACGCATCCGTTCCGCGCCGGCGACGAGCTCCCCGGTGGGATCGAGGCGTTTCAGACAGCACGCACCGCCGAGGTCATCTACTGGCTACCCGAGCATCGTGCGGTCGTCGCCGGAGACGTACTGCTCGGCGCCGGTGCGAAGCCGCGTCCCACGGACGAACCGCTCCGCCTCTGTCCCGAGCGCTGGCTCGGCAAGAAGACACACGACGACCTCCGCGAGACACTGCGGCCGCTACTCGACCTTCCAGTCGAGCGCATACTCGTCTCACACGGGATCCCGGTCGTCGACGGCGGCAAGCTCGCGCTTGCCGCCGTCCTCGACTAAGGCCTACGGAAGCGCGCCCGAGGCTACTTCACAAGGGGAGCTCGGCCCTTCTTCTCATCTAGCTCTCATCGAGAACAGGCAAGCTCTGAGGGTGCGCGTCCTGATCGTGGAAGACGAATTGAAGATGGCGAGCCTCCTCCGTCGCGGCCTCGTCGAGGAGGGGCACGCCGCCGACGTGGCGACGACCGGCGAGGACGCGGTCTGGATGGCGCAGTCCCACCCGTACGAGGCGATCGTCCTCGACGTCATGCTGCCCGGGCTCAGCGGCTTCGAGACATGCCGGCAGCTCCGGAACGCCGGTGTCTGGTCGCCCGTCCTGATGCTCACAGCCCGGGACGGCGTCGAGGATCGCGTCGCCGGTCTCGACGTCGGCGCGGACGACTACCTGACGAAGCCGTTCTCGTTCGCCGAGCTCCTCGCGCGTCTACGTGCGCTAGTACGGCGCGGCGGCGGCGAACGGCCGACCGAGCTCGTCGCCGGTTCGCTCCGACTTGACCCCGCCTCGCGACGGGCCTGGCGCGGCCCGACCGAGATCAGTCTGTCTCCGAAGGAGTTCGCGCTGCTCGAGGCGTTCATGCGCCGCCCCGGCCAGGTGCTGTCGCGGTTGCAACTGCTCGAACACGCCTGGGACTTCGCCTACGAGAACCGCTCGAACGTCGTCGACGTCTACGTTCGCTATCTTCGCGAGAAGGTCGACCGGCCGTTCGACACCGAGTCCATCGAGACCGTCCGCGGCGTCGGCTATCGCCTGCGCGAAGACCCCGAGGCATGAATCGCCTACCGATTAGAGCCCGGCTAACGCTCGTCTTTGCACTCGCGATGGCGGTGGTGCTCTTGCTCGCCGGCTCGCTCGTCTACGTGCGCGTTGCGGGCAACCTCAGCGCCGCACTCGACCAGCAACTGCGCTCACGTGCTCAGGACGTCTCAGCGCTCGTGCGCCGCGACGGGTCGCTGAAGTCGACGAGCGGCACCCTCGTGGAGCACGGCGAGTCCTTCGCCGAGCTGCTGAGCTCGAGCGGAGGCGTCCTCGATTCGACCGCACCCGGTGGAGCGAAAAGACTGCTCTCGCCGTCTGAGCTCGACAGAGCACGGCACGAGGCGATCTTCATCAACCACCCGTCGGTTCCCGGACTGGACGAGCCGGCGCGGCTGCTGGCGCTGCCCGTCGTCCGCGGCTCGAGCAATCTCGTCCTCATTGTCGGAGCGACACGCGAGAACCGCGCAGAGACTTTGCGCAGCCTGCGAGACGCGTTCCTCATTGGCGGGTCCCTGGCGTTGATCCTCGCATCGCTCGCCGGCTACGGGCTCGCCGGCGCAGCGTTGCGTCCGATCGAGGCGATGCGGCGACGTGCAGCGGACATCTCCGCTACGTCGCTCGACGACCGGCTGCCGGTCCCGCCCACGCAGGACGAGGTCTCCCGCCTGGGCGAGACGCTCAACGCAATGCTCGCCCGGATTGGCGACGGGCTCGCGCGGGAACGGCGTTTCGTCGCGGATGCAAGCCACGAGCTGCGAACGCCGCTCTCGTTGCTGAAGACCGAACTCGAGCTCGCGTTGAGACGCGCACGTACGACGGAAGAACTCGAGGCGGCGATCCGGGCTGCTGCGGAGGACACCGAGCGCCTCTCGCGAATCGCCGACGACCTTCTGCTGCTCGCCCGCGCGGAGCAGGGGCGAGTGCCGATCAAGCGCGAGGCGGTGGACGTCGCCGATGTCCTGGAGACGGTGGCCGAGCGCTTCCGCCCGCGAGCCCGGTTCGAGCACCGTGACCTGTCGGTCGCACCCGGCGATCCGCTGGTCGTGCAGGGAGACCGCGTTCTGCTCGAACAGGCGCTCGGCAACATGGTGGACAACGCGTTCAGCCACGGTGCAGGCCCGATCACGCTCAGCGCGGACCGGCGAAACGGCTCTGCGGAGTTGCACGTCCGAGACGAGGGCGGCGGCTTCGCGGCCGACTTCCTCACCCGTGCATTCGAACGGTTCAGCCGCGGCCAGAAGACGTCGACGGACGGCAGCGGTCTCGGCCTGGCGATCGTCGAGACGATCGCCGACGCACATCAGGGCCACGCGGACGCGGCAAACGCGAACGGCGGCGGCGCAGACGTGTGGATCACCCTTTCGCTAGGTTGACCACCGGTTTGCCCCGCTCGTCGACTGTGTTAGGTTCGTAGACAGGTCTCGTTAGGGTTCTTAACGAGAGGCGAACCGAGGGAGGCTCCGATGCCAGTAACGGCCGTCGCTCGAAGCACTCTTTCGGCCCGAGGGCTCCTTCTCTTCGGTGCGCTGCTTCTAGCCCTCGCCGTCGTCGGGGATTCGAAGGGCGCGGCGACAGCTCTGAAGCCTGCGCCCGTCGCAGGCCTGGCGAGCACGACCGCACTGTCGCAAGGTTGGGCGCTTCGGTCTGCGACAGGGCTGACCGATTCCGGCGGGACGATCTCGCGCGTCGGCTACACCCCATCGGGTTGGTATCCCGTGACACTGCCGTCGACAGTGCTCGCCGGGCTCGTCGCGAACAACGTCTACCAGAACATCTACTTCGGAAAGAATCTCACGTCGATCCCCGACCTGACGACGCAGAACTGGTGGTACCGCGGCGAGTTCACGGCGCCAGCCACCGCGCCGGGTCAAGCGTACTGGCTCCGTTTCAAGGGAATCAGCTACCGCGCGCAGATCTGGTTGAACGGAACTCAGCTCGACGCGAATGCGGTCGGCACGATGGCTGCACACTCGTACAACGTGACGAACCTGATCAACGCAGGTGGCTCGAACGCCCTTGCAATCCTCGTCACCCCGCCGGCCCACGGGTGCAAGGACCTCTCCGCCTGCACGGTCGACTGGAACCCGGAGGCACCCGACATGAACGCAGGGCTCTGGGGTGCGACGAGCCTGGATACGACCGGGCCTGTCGCGCTCGCCGATCCCTACGTGAAGACCGTCCTACCGCTGCCGGCGACGAGCTCGGCCGACCTCACCGTGTACGTGGACGCCGTCAATGCGACCAACGCACCGGCGACGACCACGATCAGCGGAACGATCACCAAGGCCGGCCATCCGACGATCTCGGTCAGCCAAACCGTGACGCTGAACGCGAACGAGCGCCGGGAGATCGTCTTCGACCCCGCCGCCTATCCGCAGCTTCATGTGTCGAGCCCGGCCCTCTGGTGGCCGTATCAGTTCGGCAGCCCTGAGCTGTATCAGCTTGTGATGTCCGCCGACAGCGGCGGCACCACCTCGGACACGAAGTCGATCAGCTTCGGAATCAGGCAGTTCACCGACTATCGCACCACGGTCGACGGAACTTCCTTCGTCGGCTACAAGGTGAACGGTCAAAACATCTTCATCCGCGGCGGCGGGTACGTCTGGGATCTGCTGCAGCGCTGGGACACGCGCACGAACGCAGCGACGGTCCAGTACGTCAAAGACATGGGCCTCAACACGATCCGGCTCGAAGGGACCCTCGGCAACGAGGAGCTCTACGACCTGGCCGACAAGGCGGGTGTCTTGATCATGCCGGGCTTCGTCTGCTGCAGCACGTGGGAGAGCGACGCCAAGTGGAACGGAGAGCAACAACAGGTCGCGAACGCTTCGCTGGCCACTCAGATGCGCGAGCTGCGGGCCCACGCGAGCCCGTTCGTCTGGGCCTTCGGGAGCGATCAACCTCCGAACGCCGCCCACCTGGCCATGTACAAGAGCACGGCGACGGCGCTGCACTGGCAGAACCCGACGCTCGACAATGTCGCCACCTGGGCGAACGCGAACGCCGGCGTGAAGATGGACGGCCCCTACAAATGGGAGCCTCCCGTCCTGTGGTGGGACACGAGCAAGGCCGGCAGCGCCTTCGGCACCACGGCGGAGGAGGGCACCGAGTCGCCGCCCCCGCTGGAGAGCTTGCAGAAGTTCATCGGGCCGGCAGATCTCTGGCCCATCGGTTCCGTCTGGAACTACCACGCCGGGAAGGCGAAGAGCGTCTTCGACAACCTCACCGTCTATACGAACGCGCTCACGTCTCGTTACGGCGCGGCGACTGGCGCGGCCGATTACTCGAACAAGTCCGAGCTCCAAAACTACGAGAACGCCCGGTCATTCTTCGAAGCGTGGAACTCTCATGAGTACACGCAGTCGTTCGGTGCGATCTTCTGGATGCTGAACAACGCGTGGCCGTCCGTCCATTGGAGTCTTTACGACTACTACCTGAAGCCGTCGGGCGGCTACTTCGGGACGAAGAAGGCAAACGAGCCGGTGCACATCGCCTACGACTACTTGACGAAGAAGGTGTTCGTCGTCAACTCGACGCTCACTTCTCGGAGCAACCTCACGGCGACCGCCACCCTCTACAACATTCCCAATCTGAGCGTTGCGTCCACGACGCAGGCAACGCTCAACGTGCCGGCGAACGCCTCGACGCCGGCGCTGACGATCCCTGCCGTGACCGGCCTCTCGACTACGTACTTCATCCGCCTGCAGCTGAAGGACTCGTCGGGAGCGGTCGTGAGCAGCAACCTCTACTGGTACTCGACGTCGCCGGACGTGCTGGCAAACAAGAGCAACTGGTACATGACGGCGACGAAGACCTACGCGAACCTGACCGGCCTCAACACGCTGGCAACCAATCCGGGCGTCACCGCTCTTGTGACCAGAAGCGTGGCCGCCGGCACGGAAACGGCAACAATCACGCTCCGCAACACGAGCACGACGAACGTGGCGTTCTTCGTCCATCCGGAGATCACGGCCGGAAACGGCGGCAACGAAGTGCTGCCGGTGAACTATTCCGACAACTACATCTCGTTGTGGCCGGGGGAATCCAGCACGATCACCGCCACCTACCAGGCGAGCGATCTGAGCGGCCAGCCGCCTTACCTGCGCGTGCGCGGCTACAACGTCCCGGCGACGTCGACGGCCTTGCCGTAACGTACTCCGAGCCCACCCCTAAGCTTTCTGACCATGGTTGCGGCGATGACCCTCGTGACAGGCCCTGCTCCCGAGATGGCGAACATCGCCCGGATGGCGCATGACGCGATCGAAGAGTGGCTCAAGGGGTACGACGGTTACCGGGGAACGATCGTCTTCACCGACGAGGATGCCGAGCGGGCGCGGATCATCACCCTCTGGGACACGGCGGCCGCGGAAATCAGTTCTCGCAAAGGGCGAACCGAGATGAGGAATCGCGTGGTGGAGGCGGCCGGCATGTCCATTGCCGGAGTCGAGCTCTACGACGTTCCAGTGTGCGAGGTCCTGCCGACCTGAGATCGGAGATCTTTCTCGAGACGGACCGGCTGTTTTTGCGACGGTTCACCGAAGACGACGTGGAGAACCTCGTCGAGCTCGACGGCGATCCCGACGTGATGCGCTTCATCAACGGCGGCCGGCCGACAGCGCGCCAAGAGATCGAGAGCGACTTCCTACCGGCGTTCCTCCACTACTACGAGCGGTTTGCCGGTTACGGCTTCTGGGCCGCGATCGAGAAGTCGACCGCCCAATTCGTCGGCTGGTTCCACTTCCGGCCGGCGAAAGACGCCCCTCCCGGCGAGGTGGAGCTCGGCTACCGGCTGCGCAAGGCCGCCTGGGGAAAGGGCTACGCGACCGAGGGATCGCGTGCGCTGATCGAGAAGGGCTTCACCGACTTCGGTGTCCAACGTGTCATCGCGAGCACTATGGTCGTGAACGTCGCATCCCGCCGGGTGATGGAGAAAGCCGGCCTGAGGTTCGTGCGGATCTTCCATCAGGACTGGCCGGACAAGATCGAGGGCGACGAGGAAGGCGACGTCGAGTACGCGCTGCTGCGATCCGAGTGGGAACGCCGAGCTGACTAGATGGTGTCCCAGGCCACTGCTGCGTAGGCAGCGGCGACCGTCTCGAACCGCTCATCGTGCAGCGGGACCATGACGTCGTCGACCTCGCTGACGATCGCGACACCGCGCGCGTTCGCGAGGAACGCTCCCTCGAAGGACGCGAGGTCCCGAAGTCGGACCGTCGCACGCCGCGACTGCACGCCTTGCTTCGGCAGTTCTCCTTCGAGGAGCCGCATGGTGATCCCATGCAGGTTTGGCGCGTCGGGCCACACCACACCGAAATCGTCGAAGAAGCCGATGTTTGCGATCGCACTTTCGGACACGACTCCCTCGTCTCCGGTCAGCAAGGCGTCGTCGAAGCCGTTGCGTCGAGCGAGTCGCGAGTAGTAACTCTGACCTGTCGCAAGGTGCTTCAGGTGTGCGTCGGGTCGCTGGTAGCGCACGGACTGCAGCCTCTGCGGCGTGGACACCTCACCAGGCGGCTTGACGGTGACCATGATTGCCGGCTCCTCATCGGACTCGAAAATGTAGACGCGCACCGATGCGTCGTCGAGGCCGCCGAGTGCGTGTCGAATGAGCGCGACGACGCGTTCGCGGTCGAGACCGCTATCGAACAACTCCGCGTTCGCCGCCTCCAGCCTGTCTAGATGGAAGGCCAGGCCGCGCGTGCAGCCACCGCGGACCTGCATTGCAGTGAAGTGACCATAGGCAGACGCCGTCGACCACAGCTGCTCGGCGTCGACTTCACGTCCGTCGATCTCGATGCGCATTCCGTCTCAGGTCTGCGCGTAGGGGGCGCCTGTCATGTACTTGAAGCCGCTGTCGACCGCGAGCGTGACGATGACCGACTCGGGGCCGAGCTCTTCGGCCAGGCGGCGAGCGCCGACCACGTTCGCCCCACTCGAGACACCCGCGAAGATCCCCTCTTCCTGGGCGAGCCGTCCCGTCATCTCGATCGCCTCCTCGTTCTCGATCACCGAAACCTCGTCGACGCGCGAGCGATCGAAGTGCGGCGGCACCAGCCCGGTCCAGCCCTGCATCGCGAACGCCCCTCCCTTGGCGCCGCCGGTGATCGCCGCGGAGGCGGCGGGCTCGAGCCCGACGACATGGATCGCGTCATCGTGCGCCTTGAGCGCCTCCGACACGCCCATGAGCGAGCTGGCGGTGCCGATGCCGTGGCAGAAGGCGGTGACGCGCGCCGACGTCTGCTCCCAGATCTCTTGCCCGAGCGTGTCCCGGAGGCCGGCGATGACGTACGGGTTGTTGAACTGGTCCGTCGCGTAGGCGCCGGGCTCACTCGCTAGCTCCGCCGCACGCTTGACCATGTTTTCGATGTCCTGCGACGTGACGCGCCCAGGCCCTTCGACCGAGGGGATGACTTCGAGCTCCGCACCGAGGGCGCGCATGAGCTGCAGCCGCTCCTCGCTGAAGCAGTCGGCGATCACGATTCGCGCGGGATAGCCCTTCGCACGGCAGACGAGAGCGAGCGCAGGCCCGGTGCTGCCGCCGGTGTACTCGACGACCGTCGTCCCCGGCTCGATGAGGGCATCGCGCTCGGCGCCTTCGATCATGGAGAGCGCCAGCCGATCTTTCATCGAGCCCGTGGGATTCAGGTACTCGAGCTTCACCCAGAGCTCGGCGCCGTTCGCAGGCGCGAGCGCCTTCAGGCGAACGAGCGGTGTGTTCCCGATCGTGGAGAGGACGCTCGTCTCGGACATCGGTCCGATCCTAACGACGCGATACCGCCGGCTTTTCCCAGACCGAGACGTGCTTGCGACTTTCGCTCGTGAACGGTTCGCGCTTCCACCCACTCCAGCGGTCGCGGAGCTTCATCCCCGCAAGCTCCGCCATGAGATCCAGCTCCGCGGGCCACGTGTAGCGGAAGGGAACCGAGAACCGCTCGATGCGTCCGTCGACGAGCTGGAAGTGATGGGACGTGAGGCCCTGCCGCGCGACGTCATACTCATCGATTCCCCATCTGGTCTCGCTCACGTGAAAGGCGTGATAGGTCTCCCCGGGTGGAAGGAGCCGCAGTCCGGGTACGCCAACCTCGATGACGAAGCAGCCGCCGGGCTCCAGGTGCGCGGCGACGTTGCGGAAGCATGCGACCTGGGACTCCTGGGTCGTGAGGTTCGAGATCGTGTTGAAGACCAGATACGCGACGGTGAACGTGCCGTCGACGGCCGTCGTCGCGAAGTCGCCGATCGTGACGCCGATGTCCTTGCTGCCTTCCTTTGCTCGCAGCTTCGCGACCATCGCGTTCGACATGTCGATCCCGTGCACCGGCACTCCCCGTTGCGCGAGCGGGACCGCGATCCTGCCCGTTCCGATTCCGAGCTCCAGCGCGCGTCCACTCCCAGCGAGCTCGACGAGCAGGTCGACGACCGGCTCGACGACCGCCGGGTCGAACATCTCTCCCGTGGACTCGTCGTACCGCGCGGCGACGCGCTCGTCGAAGTAGCCGTCGTCGTGCACCGTCCGAATCTAGCGGACACCCGCGGCCGCACTCGCGACGGCATACTGCGACGGATGTCTCCGCTGCGTTTGACGTTCAGACGCTGGCTCATCCGAGGCTTGAGCAAGATCCACTTGGCCGTCCAACGTCTCAGCCGGGGCCGGATTCTCAGCAGGCTCGCCGGGATGCCCGTGCTCCTAATCACGACGACAGGCCGTAGGTCCGGCAAGGCGCGCACGACACCCCTCACGTTCTTCCGCGACGGGCGCGATCTCGTGGTGATCGCGTCGAACGGCGGCGCGGATCGCGCTCCCGACTGGTCCGTCAATCTGCAGCAGGACCCGCGCGCTGTCGTGCAGATAGGGACCAACAAGCTGAGCGTGGAGGCCCGGACCGCAACGCCTGAGGAGCGGGAGCGGTTATGGGTCGGGATCACGGCGACGTATCCGGGCTATGCCGCCTATCAGCGGAAGACGACGCGCCGGATTCCTGTTCTGATCCTGACACCCAAGGAGTAGCCTTCGGGCGTGACTCGTGAGTTCGATCACGGACACGAGCCCCGAGCCGAGGAGATCGCACTGCATCAGCGATTCCTGACGCTGCAGGGCCAGATGGAGGCGGCCGAGGAGGAAGCAAACGAAGCGGAGGTTCGACGCTTGCGTCCCCTTCTCGAACGAGCGCGGAAGCGTTGGCTTGCGGCAAACATCCGCGTCACCCGCGGCCGCTAGGTCATCCGCGATGCTCTACACCCCGCACTCTCACGAGCCGCTCGTATCGCAGCCCTGGGATCCCGATGTGGCACTGACTGCGATCCGGGAGATCGCCGCCGACTGCGAGGCATCATTCGACTCCCCGTACTGGCCCGTGCATCCACGCGACGACGACGGAACCGGGCCGTACGCGACGCTCTACGAAGGCCCGTCCGGCGTGATCTACGCGCTCGACTTGCTCGCCCGTCGCGGCCTGGTCGACACGACGCGAGACTATGTTCCAGCTCTCGAACAGCTGGTCGAGGTCTACCGCGCGAAACCCGAGATCGAGGAGTGGAACCATCCGCCGAGCTTGTTGGGCGGAGAGACGGGGATCCTGCTCGCGCTGTACCAGTTGGTGCCGTCTTCCCAGACTGCGGACCGGATCGCCGAGCTCGTCGCTGCGAACGTCGACGATCGACACCACGAGTTCATGTGGGGCAGCCCGGGCACGATGCTTGCGGCGCGTGCGATCGACCGGCCTGACTTGTGGCGCCAGAGCGCCGACCACCTTCTCGAGGCTTGGGAGGACTCGGGCCTCTGGACACAGGACCTCTACGGAAGACAGGAGCAGTACCTGGGGCCGGTGCACGGGTTTGCGGGCTGTGTCCTTGCGCTTGCGCACGAGCCGAGTGAGGAGCTGGACCGTCGCGCAAGCGACACCTTCAGACGCTTCGCGGTCCAGGAGGACGGGCTTGCAAACTGGCCCGGGCTCGCCGGCGCGGATCTCGTCACACGCCAAAAGGACATCCGCATGCAGTGGTGCCACGGCGCACCGGGGATGGTCGCCTCGCTTGCGGAGATCGCACCAGCGCGACGACGAACACGAGCGCCTGTTGCTGGCCGGCGGCGAGCTCGCCTGGCGCGCGGGCCCGCTCACGAAGGGCGCGAACCTCTGCCACGGCACAGCCGGCAACGGTCTCGCGTTTCTGAAGCTGTTTCGCCGAACCGGCGACGAGCTCTGGCTTGGACGCGCTCGAGCGTTTGCGATGCATGCCGGTGCTCAGGTCGAGCGAGATCGACGGGCGCTCGGCCGCGGACACTACTCGCTGTGGACCGGAGACCCCGGCACCGCGCTCTATCTCGCGCTTTGCCTGGACGGCAGCGCGACGCTGCCCGGCCTTGACGACAACGACTTCGCCTGACGCGATGTCGAGAACGGACGGGGTGCTCCGTTCTACTGATGACAATGTCGAACCCGGAGAGAGGAGACGGTGAGATGGCGAGATACCTGTTGGTCGTCGATTTCCAGGGAGGCGTCTGCGAGACGCCGATGGAGGAGTGGGAGCCGGAGGAGGTCACGGCGCATCTGGACTACTACCGCGCCTTGCACAAGGAACTGGTCAACAGCGGGGAGCTGGTCCAGTCCGAGGTCCTGACCGGGCCCGATCTGGCGAAGATCGTGACGTCCGACGGCCTGACTGCGCCGGTCGTGACCGATGGGCCGTTCCAGGAGTTCAAGGAGTGGCTCGCCGGCTATCAGATCGTCGACGTGGAGTCGGAGGCCCGCGCGATCGAGATCGCGGCGAAGATCTCAGCCGTGCCAGGCCCCGGCGGGGCTGCGACACAGCAGCCGATCCAGGTCCGGCAGGTCATGGACCAGGCGCCCTCCGATGCCGCCGAGATGGAGGAGTGGCTTCAGCACGTGGGTGACGACCGCTGAACGTGCCCGCCCGAGTCGAGGACCTGCTGCGCGAACTGGCGCCGCAGGTCCTCGGCGTGCTCACGCGGAGATTCGGCGACTTCGATGCTGCCGAGGATGCCGTCCAGGAGGCACTGCTCGCCGCCGCCGACCATTGGCCGCGCGAAGGTGTTCCCGCGGAGCCGCGTGGGTGGCTCATTCAGACCGGCGAGCGCCGGCTGATCGATCAGCTGCGAAGCGAGCAGTCGCGACGCAAGCGGGAGACACTGACGGCGCTGGGGGAGCAGCGAGCGGCGGAGGTCTCCGACCAGGACGACACGTTGATCGTGTTGTTCATGTGCTGCCATCCCGCGCTGACGCCGGCCTCGGCGATCGCACTGACGTTGCGCGCGGTCGGCGGACTGACCACCGCGGAGATCGCGAATGCATTCCTGGTGCCCGAGGCGACCATGGCTCAGCGCATCGCGAGAGCGAAGCAGCGGATCAAGGCTTCCGGCGTGCCGTTCCAGATGCCGACGCGGGCCGAGCAGACGGACAGATTGCGCACGGTGCTGCATGTGCTCTACCTCATCTTCAACGAGGGGTATGCCGCAAGCAGCGGCCCCGAGCTGCACCGCACCGAGTTGTCGGACGAGGCGATCCGACTGACCAGGATGGTGCAGAGACTGCTTCCCGATGACGGTGAGGTCACCGGTCTGCTCGCACTCATGCTGCTGACCGATGCCAGACGCCGCGCGCGGACCGACGCCGCAGGTGAATTGATCCCGTTGCCGGAACAGGATCGAGCTCTGTGGGATCAGGCGCTCATCGCCGAAGGGGTTTCGTTGATCAACCGCGCAATGAGCAAGGGGTCTGTCGGCGAGTACCAAATTCAGGCCGCCATCGCCGCCCTTCACGACCAGGCACGGCAAGCCGACGACACCGATTGGCCGCAGATCTATGCGCTGTACGGCTTGTTGGAGCAGATGACGGGCAACCCGGTCGTGACCCTCAACAGGGCCGTCGCAGCTGCCATGGCCCACGGCCCGTCGGCGGGGCTGGCGTTACTCGACGAGGTCGACGAACAGCTCGACGGTCACTACCGCCTCGACGCGGTGCGTGCGCATCTGCTCGAGATGGCCGGGGACCCCGCCGCGGCGCTCGTGCACTATCGCGCAGCGGCAAGTCGTACGACGAGCGTTCCAGAACAGCACTACCTGGCGAAGCAGGTGTCGCGGATAACGTCCCGCCAGTGATGGCGCGCGTGGAGCTCCTCGACGATCGCTTCGTGATCCACAACGAGGGGGCGCACCGGCTGCTGACGATCGTCGGGACGATCACTGTCCGCTACGAGGCGGTCGAGTCGGTCGGCGTCGGGCTCGACGGGGTGCCGCCGTGGCTCACGAGGCGCATCGGCTTCAACCCAGGCTTTGGCTCGCGGCGCGCCGGAGTCTTCTGGTGGCGGGGCAAGAAGTGGTTCCTGGACGTGAGTGATCCGGCGCGGACAATCGTCGTCCACCTCAAGCAGGGCGCGGGATACGACGCAATCGCCGTCACCGCGGACGACCCGGAGACGCTCGCCGCCGAGTTGCGCTCCAGGTCCGGCGTCTGACGGCAACGCCGGGCGCAGGCCGCGGCCCTGTCCGGTACGGGCGCGTCTTGGGGTCTGACCCCGAAGCCACGGCCGAAGCGGACGATTGTGGAAACGGGCGTTTCGCACCTGTGTGTGCCGTTATGCGGTCAATTCTCATTGCCGCGTTCGCGGGCGCAGCAGCTACTCGGGAAGCCAGCCGTCGCGATACGCGGTCGGCTCGCGGCTCGGGACCGACCCGTACGCCACGCCCCCGTCCATCGTGTCCTCCTCGACGCTCGCTCCGTAGCGCTTCGCGACTTCGTCGGCGGGGAAGCCGAGCGAGCCCGGCTCGGCTGAGTGCTCACGTGCGCCCACTGCGATCACGAGGCACGGTCCGGCTCCGGCCCCGACGATCACGTGCTTCGTCTTGGGTGGGCAATGCACGAAGTCCCACGCGCGCAGCGGCCGCTCCTCGCCTTCGATGATCAGGACTGCTTCGCCCGAGACGACGAGCAAATCCTCCTGATCGTCCTCCCAGTGATACATCGACATCGGTTCGCCCGGGTTCAGCACGAAGGGATTGACGCCGAGCTGCTCGGCTTGCGGTGCGTTTTCGAAGTCGTCGAGCACGAGGCAGACGGCGCCGCGGCCGTCGACGTAACGCCAGACGGCATCGCGCATGCTGAGGACGAACCACCCTTCGCCCTTCGGCAGCAGGCCGTGCTCGGTCTTCTCCGGCTTCGACTCGGGAATCATGTGGCCTGGAGTCGAGCCTCTGCCGTGACGGCTTGGTCGCGAGTGCGCGCCGAGAGGGCCGCGACCAGGGTCACAACTGCCCAGGCGAGGGCGACCCACGCCCACGCATGGCCCTCGCTGCCCGCTGCCGCCGCCGGCGCAAGCAGGCACGAGATCGCCCACGCACCTGCCGCGATCGCGGCGCTGATTGCAGGGATTCCAGCGCCCGACGTGCCCAAGGCGGCGAGCAGGACGAGCAGCAGAACAGCCACCGCGACGGCGGCCATCACCGTCCAGTGATGCAGACCGTTCGACACTGCATCCGCAGGTGGAATATCACGCCGCTGCGCCCGGGCCATCCGCCACGCGTACACAAGAAATGGAGTGGCGGCAACGGCTGCGAGCGCGAGCATCGCCGGCTCCAGGCGGCCGCGCGCGAACAACGTCAGCCGGGCCGGATGCAACGCGACCAGGAGAGCGAACGCGACGGCGACTCCGCCCGCGAGAGCCAGGTACCACCACGCCTCGCCGGCTGCACCGGCCAACGCAAGCGCAATCGCGACGAGCGCGGTCTGCTGAACTCCGGCGATCCGCCGTTCCGGACGACGAAGCTGGCTGAGCAAACCCAGTGGGAGGATCACGCCGAACATTGCACCCCAGCCCACGTCGAGAACCTGGTTGCGGGCCTGGTCGACGTAGCCCGTGAACCCGTCGACCAGGTCGATCAGCCCGAAATTGATCGTCAGCGAGGCGAACGCGACAAGCAGCGCTACCGCCTTCAACCACGTTGTGCGACTCAGCGCCTCAAGCCGCCCAAGAGAACTCGGAGGTCGAGAGACCGGTCTTGCCTTCGTACTCGATCCCGAAGGCGTTGATCTTCGAGCGGGTCGCCTCCGCGATCGTCAAGTTAGACCCGGCCGGGTGAAACATGCCCTGGAGCCGAACCGGCTGACCGTTCTCCACACCGAAGGGCACGATGTCCTCGATCTCGAAATCGATCACGTCGCCAACCCGAACGCTGTGGCGAACGCCGTCGTCCTGCACCTCGATCGCCGCTCGCTCGACACCGAGCATCTCCCCGACCAGTGGCGCCAGCGCTGCCATCGGCCCGCCAAGCTGGCCGCCGAAAACCTGCGTGAGCTTGTCTGCCTGCTCGTCGGTCGCGCGCTCGTCGATGAACATCCCGAGGCGCCAATTCCCGTCCGTCATCACCTTCGGCGTGTCGGCGATTGCTGCGACCCTGAGTCCGCTGATGTCGGTGCCTTCGATCTCGCCCTCGCGAATGTTGAAGACGAGCGTCACGCGACAGAAATCGTAGGTCGCGCCATGGTCGAATGAGGCGTTACACGGACAAATCAGATCGCACGAGCACGTTTCGACGTAGCTGCCCTTCAGGTTCCAGGACATCGAAAACCTCCCATCTATGAGGCCGCTTCTCAGAGCGACCCTAGTGCATTCGCGACCTCGACGCGATGTGTGTCGCCGAAAAGGAGTACCTCAGCCGGAGAGCTGCTCGCTATAGCTGGCGTGATCAGCGCGGCTCCTCATCGTCCGAAGTCCCCAACCCGCGAACCGGGTGCGAAACGTGCCGTCGAACGTTCCGGTCGTCGAGGTGCTGCGGCAGGCGCCGTTCATTTCGGTCGACGTCTGTTGAGCCGTAAACGTGCCACTGCCCTGGATCGGCAGCGGCCCGGTGAGCTGGGCGGCGATGGTCGGCAGCTGACCGGACAGTGGATTGAAGCCGAGGGCATACATCACGTGATACCACGTGTAGCCCGCTGAGGCAGCGCTCCGGTCCGCGATGCTCAGTGACGCCCAGCCATTCTCGTCCGGTGACATCAGCAGCGCTGCGTCTGCACCCTCGGAGACCGAGAGCGTGCTCGAGTTCCCGCACTCGGTCGACGATTGCGGCGTGCAGTCAACCACTCCACCGGAGTTGAAGTTCACCACGCCGGTCAGGCCGCCGCGACGGATCGTCCTGAAAAACCTCGTGCCGGTTCGAAGGACGAACGTGCCGCGCAGCCTGACCGCGACCGCGGCGAACGCGCCGCGACAGGGCAGAGGCGGTTCGGCAGCGTGCGGCGCAGCCGTCGCCACGATCTCCATGGCGATCACCAATGTCTTGCCGAATCGTGCTTCCAAGCGGCCACGCTCTCCGTCGAAGGTGATGGTCTGTCTCGGCGCGGCCCTGAAGGCGTGTAGCTCATGGCCGTTCGAGAATGACCGCGTCAGCGAGACGCCGAAGATCTCCGCGTCGCCAGGGCGATAGAAATCGCGGCCGACTATTCGACCGTCGAGCCTCCAAGACGCGAGCAGTCTCAGTCGGGCTCGTTCCTGCTTGCTCGCCTTGACTGAGACGGGCGCAGCGATCCGGGTAGGCGAAATATCGAGTACGACGTGGTCGACCGCATCAGCGCGCGCCGGTAGTGCGAACGCGATTCCAACTACAGCGACCAGCACGCCGATCTTCGCCACGGCCGTCCGATTATCGCAGCGAACCCGGGAGCACGTGCGCCGACACGGCAGCCACCTGGCTTGAGCTAGGGATTGCCCCGGCCACCGTGTCGGCCTGCCTCAAGCTACGCGGAGGGTTTTCGGCCGGAATGGCACAGATGGGTCAAGTTCCGACCACGCCTGAGTGTCAGATCCACTGTCGCTATGGTGAAGTGCCGTGGGGACGCTGATCGCTGAAGTCGCAGCGCTCGGTCTGGCGATCGCCTTCACGAGCCCTGTATCCGTAGTCACGGTGATCCTCTTGCTGAGCATGTCGAGCGGCCGGCGGCGTGCGCTCTCGTTCGTTGCCGGATGGCT
The DNA here is from genome assembly GCA_963833255.1 of uncultured Actinomycetes bacterium. Classification (GTDB taxonomy): domain Bacteria; phylum Actinomycetota; class Thermoleophilia; order Gaiellales; family Gaiellaceae; genus 3-1-20CM-4-69-9. Next base: position 7,044 of record CAWHXK010000067.1, on the reverse strand, counting down.
GATCGCGATTGCGGTGATCGGCGTGCTCACGGTCACCGTCCTTCAAGGACAGAACTTCAGCTCGAGGCAGACGGATCCGTCGCGTGGTGCCTCGGCGGCCGAAATTTTGCTCGGCTGCCTGCTCTTGGTGGGATCCGCCGTCGCGTACCGCCGCAGAGAGGGCTCGACGCAGTCGCCGCCCACCTGGCTCAACCGGCTGGATCGGATGCACTGGTCGTCTGCCGTCGGGGTCGGGTCGTTGATGCTCACGTATTCGCTCTGTGTGATCGCCGTGGCCGAGATCCTCAAGGCGAACGTCACAAGTCTCGATGCCGGCGTCGCCTTCGTGGTCTTTGGTTTGGCCTCGATCACGACGATCGCCGCTCCGGTAGTCGTTGCGGTCGCCGCGCCGGAACGGTCTGCGGAGACGCTTGCCAAGTGGAGGCTGTGGCTGGTCGGCAACTCCCGCACAATCGTCCTTGTGATGCTGATGGTGATCGGAGCCATCCTGATCGCCAGAGGCACCTACAGCCTGACGGCCTAGGTCGCCGCACCGGCAGCGATCACCCCGATTGGGTGAAGGCCCGAGTCCGGGTCGGCGGAATACTGCAGAGGAGATCGGAATGAGCCGAAGCGCGCGCCCCAGCGAGTCCAAGAACCTCGTCCGCTCGGCGCGATCCCCCGATTCAAGTGCTCCGGCCCCGGTCGCGCGTGCACGACGGCACGTGTATCTCAGCGTGGAGGAGCGGGTCGCCAGAGGCAGGGCTGCGCGCCAGCAGGTGCCGAGGCCGAGTCATCGCAAATGGGAAGAGGCGACGGATCGCATCGATCCCGTCGCACTCCTCGAAGAGCAGTGCGAGAGCCGGGTTCCGGAGCTCGTCCCGATCCGCAATGGGCGGATGCTGGCGTCGCCGTTCACGTTCTTTCGTGGAGCGGCGGTGATCATGGCAGCCGACCTGGCGTCGACGCCGCGGTCGGGCGTCAACGTGCAGTTGTGCGGCGACGCACACCTCTCGAATTTCGGCGTGTTCGGATCGCCCGAGCGGAAACTCATGTTCGACATCAACGATTTCGACGAAACGCTTCCCGGTCCGTGGGAGTGGGACGTGAAGCGACTTGCGGCAAGCTGCGAGATCCTCGGTCGCGACCGCGGCTTCGCCGCCTCCGACCGGCGTGCGATCGTCAGAGCCGGCGTCGCCGAATACCGGAACGTGATCCGGCGCGCAGGAAACATGGGGACGCTCGACGTCTGGTACGACCACCTCGACATCGATGAGGTCCTGGACTGGGTCCACACCGAGGCCGCCGAGGGACGAATTGGCAAGAAGGAGGCGAAGGAAGCGGAAGAGGATGTCGCGAAGGCGAGGACGCGCGACAGCACGCGGGTCTTCGCGAAGCGGGCCGACGAGGTCGATGGGAAGCTCAGGATCCTCGCAGACCCCCCGCTCGTCGTGCCCTTCGACGATCTGACCGACCCGGGGATGACTCCCGCTGAGGTAGAGAAACAGATTCACTCGTTGGTCCAGAAGTACCGACGATCCCTTTCCGACCACCACCATCCCATCGAGGAGTTCGACTACGTCCACAGCGCACGCAAGATCGTCGGCGTCGGCAGCGTCGGCACCCGCGCGTGGATCCATCTGTTCGTGGGCCGAGACGACCAGGATCCGTTGTTCCTGCAGTCGAAGGAAGCAGGGGCGTCGGTGTTGGAGCGATTCGTCGGCAAGAGTGAGCACGCCGAGCACGGCCGTCGAGTCGTGGTTGGTCAACGGTTGATGCAAGCCGCCAGCGACATCTTCCTCGGTTGGTTCCGTGTCAAAGGCGGCGACGGCGGGCTCCGCCACTACTACGTGCGCCAGTTCCACGACTGGAAGGGCGGCGTCGACATGGAGACCTTCCGGGTGCCGGGGGCGATGCTCTACGCCCGGCTGTGCGGAGCCACGCTCGCCCGCGCGCATGCCCGCTGGGGCGACCGAATCGCGATCGCGTCGTACCTGGGCAAAGGCAACGCATTCGACAAGGCGATCGCCGACTTCGCCGCCGAGTACGCCGACCAGAACGAACGTGACTTCGACGCCTTCGTGAAAGCGGTCAAGTCCGGGCGCCTTGCGGCGCAGACCGGGGTGTAGCGACTCCGTCCTCGAGCGCGATCTCCGCAGACAGCTGATCGACCACCGGCCCTGCGAGCTCGTCGCGCACTCTCGTATCGAAGTACACGTACGCCGTCGTCAGGGCGACGAACGGCAACGTCACCGCGTAGACGATTCCGGCGACGACGTCGATTGCGGCAAGCGGCGCGTCCGTCACGAGGATCAGAAGCACCCCTGCGAGCGAACCGGTAACGAGCGCGATCGCCGCCCCGAGAATGGTGAGTGACCCGACCTTCAACCACTTGCGCCGAACGAGGTGTCCGCTTCGCCGCAACGCCTCGAATCCGGAAAGACCCTCGAGCTCGATCGCGGGGGCGATGAGCGCCCAACGGACCGCCAGCCAGATCGCAATCGGAATCAGGACCACCGAGCCGGCGAGGAGCAAGACTGCGACGACGGCGATCATCAGTGCGATGAACAGGGACCTGAGGCTCCCGAACGCAAGCCGGTAGGCCCGCAAGGCCCCGACCGGCCGTCCGGCATCGATCTCCACGAGCGCCCGCGCCGTCGCCATCTGGACGAAGCCGAGCGCCAGCAGGGTCAGCGCGGTCCCGACGGCGACGGCCAGGAGGACGAGCAGCCCTCCCCCCTCGCCCTCGGTCGAGATGCCTGCGACGCTCGATGCCCTGGTCACGACCGTCTGCAGGAGCGCGATGAGCAGTGCGATCGGTACGAAGAGCAGCCCGATTCCCACGAAGAGCGACATCCGCCGGCGGTACATGCGTCCGGCCGCGGCAATGATCTGACCCCACGCACGACGACGTGCCAGGTGGAGCGGCGCGGTCGGTCGCCAGGTGACGCGCGAGAGCGCGAACGCCAAGAGCGCAAGGAGCGCGGTGAGCACGAGGAGAACACCCCGCGGCTCGTGCACGAGTCGCCGCAGGAGTTCGGAGCCCCCGCCGACCGCGCCGCAGAAGAAACCGGTTGCGCGGGTCCCAAGCACGCCGCCTGCTGGAATTGCGTAGCTACGGCTGCGCCAGCCGTCCGCCCACTGGAGTGGCTCGGTCCACTGCCGCTTGAGGTTCGGGCCTGTCGGACCGTTGTAGAACGCCCGCTGGAGCTCGCCCCAACGACCCTCGAACCCGATCCAGGGAAACGCGGCACGTGCTTCGGTTGGATCGGTCGGAATGGTCCGTACGACCGGTCGAATGTCAGACGTGGGCCCTCTGGTGTCGTCGCAGCCAACTCCCTCCGAGGCCGAGCTGCCGAGATAGAGCGCCTCACCGAAGAAGTTCGCGTGCGAGCCGGCCGCGACATGCACGACCGGATGGGTGCCGTCGACGAGCTCGAGCTTGCTGTCATCCCAGCTCGCCCGCTCCGCTCCCTCGTGCTGGCTGTAACCGACCTCGACCGGACGCTGGCCCAGGGCGGCCGCGGGAGTCGATGCGTCGAAGACGAGCTGGATCATCTCCCAGTCGCCTTCGTGCAAGTTGTTCCAGTCGTTGAAAACGTAGAACAGCCAGTACTGCAACGCCAGCTTCCCCGGACGCCCTGCCTGGGTGACGACGTGCGCGTAGACGGTCGGTTTCGTCCCGGCGGAGATCGTGCGTGCCCACTGCTCGTACGTGCAGCCGGGAGTGAGCGCGTCCCCCGGGAAGTCGAGGTGGTATCCGTAGAGCCCTTTCCCGACCTGAGTTGCCGTCGGCGCGATCGAGATCAGGTCGGTGCGGTTCCACGGGCCGCGCAGCGAGACCGTGTCGGCGCCGAAGAGGACGTTGACGTCGAGCGGGAGGTATGGCTCGCCTGGACCGCACTCCTTCGCCTGGGTGACGATGCGAACGACCGGCGCGAATCGCTTGGCTAGCGCACTCTGGTCAGCGAGGCCGGCTGAAGCAGCCCCACACCAGCACAGCGCGACCACGGCCACTACGACCGTAGCTGTTCGGCGGCGCGTCAACATCATCGGCGCGACAACTCGCCCCGAGACTCGCCGCTTCAAAGGCGTGTTGCATCATCCGAAGAGGATGACCCCTACTGTTGTGGCCGTCCCCGACACCCATCCGGAGGTGCCCGTTGACCAGGTTCGTCGTCGACTCCAGCGCTGTGCTCCACCTGGCGAGCGCAGACACCGAGGTCCCGGACAAGCACAAGCTGCTCGCGCCGACGCTCCTGCGTTCTCAAACGCTGTCGGACCTGCACGAGGCCGTCCAGCGAGGCGAGATCGCTGCCGAAGTCGCGCGCGACCACCTTGCCCGCATCGGGCGGATGCCGATCAGGCTCCTCGGGGACGCCGTGCTCCGACGGCGGGCCTGGGAGCTGGCGGATCGACTGGGCTGGGCGCAGACCTACAACGCCGAGTACGTCGCACTCACCCAGTTGCAGGCAGACGCGTTCATAACTCTGGACAAGGAGCTCGCGCGCAGCGTCAAAGGAATCGTCGAGACTGCGTCTATCGAGGCGCTGCGCTAGAAGACCGTGGCCCGAGTCGCTGACGCATGAAGACCGTCGGACCGAATGCGACTTGCTCGCGCCTGCCGCCGGGGGCGGTGAGGCTACTCGCGCATCAGCATCGCGGCGGCCTCGCGTTCCAGGTCGATGTAGTGCTCGCCGCTCACGTCGACAGCGACGCGTCGGATCGTGCCACCGGTGAAGCGCCAGGGCATCTCGCCCGGGTAATCGGAGGTGATGCCGGCGCCGCTGTCGCGGCCGATGCAGAGGCCCTCACCGGCGATCATGAACTTTCCTGGCTGGGTCTTGATCGGACCCTCGCCGACCTTCGTATCGCCGTGCCAGAGGGAGAGGATCCCGGTGGCGACGCCCGGGGGGTCTTCGCCGCTCTTGTCGAACGAGGCGGAGAGGATCTGGCCTTCGCCGATCGGAATTTCTTCGGTCCCATCGATCTTCTGCTCTGACATACCGACGAAGTTGTAGACGTAGTGGAGCCGGCTGTCCTTGACGTAGAGGGCGTGACCTCCGAACAGCGAGCCGTGCGCGAAGAGGACACCTTGTGCTCCCGGTCCGGGGATGTCGACGGCCGCTCCGATCACGAAGGAACGGTTACGCACGTTCACCGCCTGCGACTCGGGCACGTCTGCGGCGTCCGGGAAATAGATGTAGCGGTTGCGAGGTGGTGAGAGCACGGGTCGCGGTGTGATCATGATCTCGAGCGCAGAGCGGTCGTCGAGCGGGAACGCTCCGTTAGCGCCGGCCTCCGCGTACCAGAGATTCACGAGCTCCCGGACTTTATCGGGGTGCTTGTCCGCGAGGTTATGAAGCTCGGCGCGGTCGATCTCCGTGTTGTAGAGCTCCCACTCGTCGTCGTTGAAGTTGCTCCAACCGCTCAGGGTCGGATGATTCGTGACCGCCTTCCAACCTTCGTGCCAGATCCCCCGCGAGCCGAGCATTGCGTAGAACTGCGTCTTGCGTTCCGACGGGGCCTTCGCGTCGTCGAAGCCGGGCCGCATGCTGACGCCGTCGAAGCCGGTCTGGGTGTGGCCCTTGATCGTCTCAGGCGCCTCTACTCCGAGCACGTCGAGGATCGTCGGGACGATGTCGATCGCGTGGTGATACTGCTCGCGGATCTCAGCCTTGGACTTGATGCCGGCCGGCCACGAGATGATGCACGGGTCGCTCGTGCCGCCGTTGAACTCGTAGCGCTTCCACATCTTGAACGGCGTGTTGAAGGCCATCGCCCAGCCGTTCGGGTAATGGTTGTACGTCTTTGGGCTACCGAGCTCCTCGAGCAGCGGCAGATTGGCCTCGACGGTGTCCGGGATCCCGTTCGCGAACTTCATCTCGTTGACGGAGCCGTTTGGCCCACCCTCACCCGAGGCGCCGTTGTCGGAAACCAAGACGACAAGAGTGTTTTCACGCCAGCCGAACTCTTCGAGGAAGCCAAGCAGGCGTCCGATCTGGTCGTCCGCGTGCGCCAGGAACCCTGCGTAGACCTCGGCCATGCGGGAGAACAACTTCTTCTCGTCGTCGGAAAGTGAGTCCCATGGCCGCGTGACGTCGAGCGGCGGGAAGAGCTTGCCATCCGGGCCCGTCCTGGTCTCCGGGGTGCCGATGGGGTTGATCGGCGGCACCTCGGTGTCGTTCGGGACAATGCCGAGCTCCTTCTGGCGCGCGAGTGTCTCCTCCCGCATCGCCTCGTAGCCCATGTCGAAGCGCCCCTTGTACTTCTCGATCCATTCCTTCGGCGCGTGGTGCGGTGCGTGGCAGGCGCCCGGCGCGTAATAGAGGAAGAACGGTTTTTCAGGTGCGATCGCTTTCGCGTCCCGGATGAACTCGATTGCTTTGTCAGTGAGGTCCTCGGTGAGGTGGTAGCCCTCTTCAGGAGTACTCGGCTGGTCGACCGGGTGGTTGTCGTAGACGAGATCCGGATACCACTGGCTCGTCTCGGCCCCGAGGAACCCGTACCAGCGCTCGAAACCCCTGCCAGTCGGCCAGTTGCGCCTCGTCGAGGCGAGGTTCATCTCGTCATCGGGGCAGAGATGCCACTTGCCCACCATGTAGGTGTTCCAGCCCTGCTCCCCGAGAATCTCGGAGATCGCGCCGTTCTCGGGCGGAATCGTGCCGCTTGCGTTCGGAAAGCCGATTGCCGCCTCAGTGATGCACGCCATGCTGTTACGGGTGTGGTTGCGCCCGGTCAGCAGGCAGGAGCGCGTCGGCGAGCAAAGAGCGGTCGTGTGCCACTGTGTGAAGCGGACGCCGTTCGCCGCGAGCTTGTCGATATTTGGTGTCTCGACCGGCCCCCCGTAACAGCCCAGTGCCGAGAAGCCGACATCGTCGAGGACGATGTACACGACGCTCGGCGCGCCGTCCGGTGCCTTCGGCGGCTCGAAGGGGGCCCAATCGGGCTTAGAGTCGCGGATGTCGACGTTGATGACGCCCTGGAACGGCTTGCTCATCGCTGATCCTTCCGATCGAAAGCTTGGCTGAAAGCCGGAGATGGCGCTCCGGTGGCGAGAGCGTT
>CAWHXK010000066.1:0-45502 GCA_963833255.1 uncultured Actinomycetes bacterium | reverse complement strand
GCGACGGCGATCGCTTCGTCCCCCCTGGCGGCCTCGAGCGTCCGAAACCCGGCCGCGCGAAGCACTTCCCGGGCGAGCTTCCGATTCTTCTCGCTGTCATCGACGATCAGGACGAGGGGCGGATCCCCAGGCCGTCGGTTGTCGCGCGCTTGTGGAGAACGAGACGTCATCGCCGTATCCTCAAGCAGTGCCTATCCGAATCGTTCTCGCAGAAGACCAGTACCTCGTCCGCGAGGGGCTCCGGCATGTGCTCGAGACGCAAGAGGGGCTCGAGGTCGTTTCGGTGTGCGGCGACCTCGACTCGCTGCTCGTCACCGTCGCTGCAGAACGCCCCGACGTCGTCGTGACGGACATCCGCATGCCGCCGGGAAACACGGACGAGGGGATCCAGGCGGCGACCCGACTTCGCGAGACGAACCCCGAGGTCGGTGTCGTCGTCCTCAGCCAGTATGCGACTCCTGGTTACCTGCTCGCGCTCCTGAATGGCGGCAGTGAGCGGCGCGGGTACCTCCTGAAGGAACGCGTGAAGGATCTCGAGCAGCTCGTTGCTGCGATCCGGGCCGTCGCGGAAGGCGGCTCGGTCTTCGACCCGAAGGTTGTGGAAACCTTGGTGGCCGAGAACGCGCGGAGCGAGGACTCGCCACTCAACGAGTTGACTCCTCGTGAGCGGGACGTCCTGCGCGAGATGGCTGAAGGGAAGAACAACGCAGCGATAGCGCTTGCTCTCTTCTTGACCGAGAGGTCGGTCGAGAAGGTGATCCACTCGATCTTCCTCAAGCTCGGGCTGACTTGGGAGCCGGCGGTCCACAAACGGGTGAAGGCCGTCGTCCTCTACCTCGCGGAGAGCAACTAGCCTCATCGCGACAGCGGCAGCGAGCCGGAGACGCGAGTGCCGCCATCAGATCCCGAGGTGACAGCCAGCCGGCCACCTAGGGCCTCGACACGGTCCCGCAGGTAGTCGAGATCCGCATCCGAGCAAGCGGCGTTCCCGACGAGCTCGAACGTGAGCACATCCTCGCTCTCGCGGACTCTGATTCTCGCGCGTGTCTCGTCGCTCCCGCACGCAAGCATGTTGGCCCAGCACAGGTAGAGCGTCATCACAACTTCCGGCGGGTGGTTCGAGGGAGCGGCGACGTCGACGGAGGCAGGGAGGCCGGCACTCACCGCAGCCGAGCGAAGCAATGCTCCGAGGGCGCCGGCCTCGAGTGTCGCCGGATAGATGCGCTGCCCAAGCAGCGACGTCTCATCGAGCGCGTGCTGCACATCGCGACCCATCTCTTCGAGGAGCATCATGGCTGCCGCCGCGTCGGAGCCCGACGCTTGCCCGGCAAGCTGCAAGTTGACCGCGAGCGCGATCAAGTGTTGTTGTACGCCGTCGTGTAGCTCACGCTCGATCTTGCGTCGGTCGGCATCCGAGGCGACAACGAGCCGCTTCAGAGATGCGCGCAGCTCTTCAACCTCGACGCGCAATTGTTCGAGCTCCCGTTGCACGTCGAGCTGCTTGGCCTGCAGGTTGATCGCCTCCTAAGGGTGACTGACGAATTTGTCCGTCACCGGGCTGCGGGCGTCAAGGGGCCCAGCATTCCCTCTCGGTGGGAGGGCAGCCTCCCAAGCACTGGCCTGCGGCCACGGTAGTCCACGCGGTAGCGACGTCCTACCGTCGGGCGGCGGAAGATCCGACGAGAGGAGAAACGGATGACTCGAGGGAGAAAGCGGTTCGCGGTTGCCGCCGGCCTGGTGAGCGGTGCGGCTGCGACGGTGGTCGTCGCCCAGGCGCTTGCAACGCCGGGTTCGGGGGCGGTGAGCAGCTACGTCGCCCGCGGCCCGGTATCGCAGTCGGTCGTGATCGGTGTGCCGGAGACGAAGACGGCGACAAAGACGGTGCGTGTCCGTGTCGGACGTAAGACGGTGACTCGGCGGGTGTCGTTCACCTACAACACGGTGTCGTCGATGATGAGTTGCGGTGCGACGGCGTGCGATACGGCATACCAGCAGCTGACGATCGCGCCGGGTGGGCACACGGGGTGGCACACGCATCCCGGCCCGACCTTCGTTGCGGTGGCGCAGGGGGAAGGCACTCTGTACCACGCGATGTCGGGCTGCCCGGCGACCAAGTACGCGGCTGGTTCAGGGTTCATGCAGCCTCCGACGGAGGTGCACAACATGAGGAACGAGGGCTCTACGCCGCTCGTGTTGTGGGCGTTCTACGCGTTGCCTCCGGGGACGTCGAACGCGGCGATCCGGATCGACCAACCGCGGCCGGCGGAGTGTCCGAACATTCCGTAGGCAGGATCGATGCGGGCGCGGCGCCGACTGTGCCGCGCCCGTCCGCCTGCGCCGTCGCGATTGTCGCTTCAGTCGCGGCGACGGCACTCGGCATGGGGATGGATGTCGGTTCGACGGCGGCGCAGATCGCCGCCGCAGCGGTGGTCGCCGCGTTCACCGCGGCAGTCGTGCCGCTCGCGGAACGCCGCTGCCTTTCTCTTGTCACCTACTCGGTTGCATCCGCCGCGACGGGTGCGGCGGCCATCCATTACGCCGTCGTCGCCGAACACTTCGACGAGTGGTGGTGCTTCGGGCTCTTCTTTGTCGCGAGCGCCATCGCGCAGCTCGTCTGGGCGGTGGTCGTTGTGGCGTCACGCTCGCGGCTCCTCATCTGGTTCGGCGTAATCGGCAATGCCGCGATCGTTGTGCTCTGGATTGTCACACGCACAGTCGGAACGCTCGTCGGCCCGGAGCCGGCCACACCAGAGCCGATCGGCCTGGCGGACTCGGTGGCAACCGCGTTCGAGATGACGATCGTCGTCGCCGGCACCTGGCTCGCTTGGAGCGTAGGAATGAGGCCGGCGCTGTCGTCCCGACTCGCGTGGGTCGTGAGTGGCGTCACGCTCGTCCTGACGAGCGTCGGCCTGCTCTCGGTGCTCGAGTTTGCGCGATCGTAAACGCCGTCCTTCCCACAGCGGCTCTCAGCACGAGGCGGTCTGATGACGTCGCCGCCGCGGGCGACGTATGCGCCCGCGGCCGCTACGGCTCGAAACGACAACCGTCGAAAGTCGTCATGCGAGCGAGCGGACTTTCGACGGCCCAGCGGGAGCGACGGGACTCGAACCCGCGACCTCCGGCGTGACAGGCCGGCGTTCTAACCAACTGAACTACGCCCCCAGGGGGAGCCAGTCTAGCGAGTAGCCTCTCGACCGTATGACCAAAGTCGACCTGATCGCGCTCGGCTTCGTCGCCTTGACGGCCTTCATCGGCTGGAAGAAGGGGCTCATCTCGACGGCCCTCTCGCTGGCCGGGATCGTCCTCGGCGCCTGGCTCGGCTCGCGGCTCGCGCCGGAACTGCTCCAGGGCGGCAAGCACTCTCCGTACACACCGCTCGCGGCTCTGGTGGGCGCGGCGGTGGGGGCGATCCTGCTCGAGACGCTCGGCACGCTCGCGGGGTCGGCGCTTCGCTCCAGGGTCCGGAGGCCGAAGCTCACCACCTTCGATGCGACCGGAGGCTTCGTTCTCGGGACGCTCAGCGGGCTTGCGATCATCTGGGTGCTCGGGGCGGTCGCGCTGCTCTTGCCCGGGCAGACGGACCTTCGCCGCAGTGCGCAGTCGTCAGCGCTGCTGCAGCGCCTGAACGAAGTGCTCTCGCCGACGGACGTCCTTGACGTGCTTGCGCGGATCGATCCCTTCCCGACCATTGCCGGTCCGGCCGGGCCTGTCGCCCCGCCTGACCCCCGGCTTGCGCGCGCGGTCGGAGTCCGTCGCGCGTCACCCAGTGTGGTGCGTGTGCTCGGAACGGCTTGCGACGTCGGAGTGGAGGGGACCGGCTGGGCCGCGCGGCCAGATCTCGTCGTGACCGCGGCTCACGTCGTTGCGGGTCAGCAGGACACCGTCGTCGAGCTCCAGTCGGGCGGCCGCCTGCCGGCGGACGTGGTGGCGTTCGATCCTCGCAACGACGTCGCCGTCCTTCGAGTGGGGAATCTCGGATTGCGCGGACTGCCCCTCGCAACGGCCAGGGCCGGCACTCCGGTGGCCGTGCTCGGATTCCCCGAGAACGGCCCCTTCACGGTCACTCCCGCGCGGATCGGCCGCACGTCGGTCGTGCTCGCAGAGGATGCGTACGGGTCCGGCCCGGTCACGCGACCGATCACCGCGCTCCGCGGGCTCGTTCGGCACGGAGACTCCGGTGCGCCGGCCGTCAACTCGCGCGGTGCCGTCGAGGCGATGGTCTTCGCAGCGCGCATCGGCGCGGTCGGGGGTTATGGCGTTCCGATCGATGTCGTCAGAGCCGATCTCGATTCGGCAAATGCGGCGCCGGTCTCGACCGGCAAGTGCGCTCCCTAGCCCAACAGCTCCAGCACCCGCAACGGACGCCGGAACGGCGCGACGAGGTAGACGCCGGCGGCGCGGTCCCGCGATGCCTCGATCAGCTCACGTGCGTGCTGAAAGCCGACGTCCGCGGCATTTGAGCCCGCGCGCTCCAATGCGTCCTGCAGCGACTCCGGGACGAGGATGCCGGGCACTTCGTTGTGCAGCCGAAGTGCAAGCCGGTGGCTCGTCAGCGGAAAGACACCGACAAGGACAGGGATCGGCCACTTGCCGCCGATTCTCTCGACGAAGGCGTCGAGGTAGTCGACGTCGAAGACGATCTGCGTCATCGCGAACTTCGCTCCGGCTTCGAGCTTCTTCTCGAACCGCTCGAGCTCGACGTCCATGTCGTCGGGCGTCGGGTTGACGGCCACGCCCGGGAAGAAGGATGTCGGCGCGTCGATGGGCCGGCCGTTGAAATCCTCACCGCGATTGAGATTCGTCATCAGCTGCGTCAGCCCGATCGAGTCGATCTCGTAGACACCGCGGGCTCCCGGATAGTCACCGACCTCCGGTGGATCGCCGGTGACGGCGAGCACGTTGCGGACACCCTCCGCATGCGCGCCAAGCAACATCGACTCGAGCCCCATGACCGACCAGTCGCGCGTCGTCAGGTGCGGAATCGTCTCGATCTCCGCACGGCGCTCGATCGTTGCGGAGACCATCAGCGAGCTCATGCCTGCGCGCGCGGTCGCGTTGTCGTTGACGTCGACCCAACCGACGCGCCCTGACTCCTTCAGCGCCGTCGACACTTCGAGCAGGCCCGCGCTGTTGCCACCGAGCGGCGGGTCGAGCTGGACAGAGACAACCCACTCGCCCGCACTCAACGCGCGCGAGAGCCCGGTCTCACGCTGCTCCTCGCCGAGCGCCACGACGAGCTCCGGCGTGTCGAACACGAGTGGCGCTCGGGGCTTGCGCTCGTCCTCGACGGCCGAGCGGATGGCCGTGATCTCTGCGGGTGTGGTCCCGCAGCAGCCGCCGATCACCTTCGCGCCGAGGTTGCGCGCGTGCGCAGCGAACTCGCCGAAGTACTCGGGCGTCGCGTGTGGGTAGATGACACGCCCGCCCGTCATGCTCGCGAGCCCGACGTTCGGGAGCGCGGCGAGCGGCTTCTCGGTCTGACCCATCCGTTCGAGCGCGGCGAGGGCGGCGAGCAGGCCGGCGCCGTGATTCGCACCGATCGCGGCAACGTCGAGCTCCATCAGCCGCGCCGCCGCCTCGGCCGCGGTCACGCCCGCCAGCGTCTCGGCGCTCTCGTCGAACGTCAGGAGCGCGACGATCGGCAGGCTCGACACGCTCCGTACCGCTTCGACCGCGTCGACGACTTCCTCGAGGTCGTAGAACGTCTCGACCATGAAGATGTCGGCTCCGCGCCCGTCGAGTACCGCCGCCTGCTCGGCGAAGAGCTCGCGGCGAACCCGTGACGTGGCCGGCTCACCCAGAGGACCGATCGAGCCGCCGATGAACACGTCGCGGCCGGTCATCTCCCTCGCATCACGCGCGAGCTTGACGCCCGCGGAGTTGATCGATTCCAGCTCGTCCTCGAGGAAGTGGTGCGAGAGCTTGCGGCGGTTTGCGCCGAACGTGTTCGTCTCGATCAGGTCCGAGCCGGCGTTGATGAAGCTGACATGGAGGGAGACAACCGCGTCCGGCGCTCGGAGGTTCGCCTCCTCGGGGCTCCGCAAACGTGGCACGGCGGCGGAGAGCAGAGCGCCCATACCGCCGTCGGCGACGATCACCGGGCCCTGCTCGAGGCGCTCCAGAAAACGGTTCCGAGTCTGAACTTCGGCGGGCACATCGTCTCCTTCCAACTCGCTCGACACATCCACCCGGGCTTCCGCCCGGCCGGGATTGGCACCTTGCCGCTGAGGCAGGTTGCCGAGGCTTCACAGGGCCGGATCCCTCAGCCTCTCTCGATGCGGAGCGGGACGGTGCCCGCAACCGAGACGGAGTATAGGCACCCGATCTTCCGTGAAGTAGCCAAGTCAACCGAGAACGGGTGATGGATGAAGCGACCCCTCCTAGCGATAGTTGGAAGGCATACCGAGTGAGGCCCCGATGCGGCGGGGGCAACCTCGGAGAATCTCCTTCAAAGGAGACCCAGGAGGGGCCAGGCGGCGGCCCCTCTTGCGTTTTTCGGGCCCGGTTCAAGGTGGAAGGCCTCGCTGCCGATGCCCGTCTTGACTCCAGGGCTCGGGACTGACGGCAATCACTCCTGCGGCCTGCGGAGCAATACGGCGGCGGACGAGGACTCCGCCGCCGCCTCTTTCTAGGTGTCGTGGACCACTCGGCCTTCCATGCCGCCGGCGACCGTCACGACCTGGCCGGTGACATGGCCCGAAAGAGCGGGTGAGGCGAGGACGACGACCTGGGTAGCCACGTCTTCGGGCTGTGCCACCTTCCGAAGAGCCATCGTGCGCGAGACGCGGCGCACCTGCTCCTCCGATACGTGCCCACGGGTCATCGGCGACTCGGTCCAGCCGGGAGCCACGGCGTTCACGCGCGCGAGCGGGCTCTTCCGCACGACCTCGTTCTTCAGGCTCAGCAGCAGCCCGCCGAGGATCGCCGACTTGGCCGCTGCATAGTCCGCGTGGCCTGCCTCGCCGACGATGCCGGCCGTCGATCCGACGAGGATCAGCGAGCCGTCCCCTTCGAGCTGCCGGAGAAAGCCGCGCGCGGTGAGAAACGTCGCGGTCAGGTTGGCGTCGAGGGTGGCGCGCCAGCGCTCGAGCGGTAGGTTCCAGACGGGCACGTCCTCCGGCGGCCACGCTCCCGCCACGGCCGCGCAGACGTCGAGCGCGCCTGAGTCGGTGAACATGCGCTCGACCTCTGCCTCCTGGGTCAGGTCCGCTCCGACAACGCGCGTCGAGCCTCCCAGCTCCGATGCCAGCGCCTCGGCGCGGTCGCGGCCCCGGTGAAAGTGCACGACCACCTGCGCACCTTCGGCGGCGAATGCGCGGGCGCAGGCCGAGCCGATTCCACCCGAGCCCCCGGTCACGAGCACGCGCTTCCCCTTCAGCCCTGTTTCCATCTGTGGGATTCTCTCTGTTGTGGAGCGCGAACGGATGACCTGGGACGATCTCGGCAGCGCCGTCGAGGATCTGGCGAGCCAGATTGACGCCGACGGTTTCAGCCCCGATGCGGTGCTCGTGCTCGCCCGAGGCGGCTTGCCGTGCGCAGGCGCACTCGCCTACGCGCTCGGCGTGAAGAACATGGCGACGTTGAACGTCGAGTTCTACACCGGCGTCGACGAACGCTTGGCCGAGCCGCTTCTGCTTCCACCCGTGCCCGACCTCGCGCTGCTGCGTGCCGAACGCCTGCTCGTCGTCGACGACGTCGCAGACACCGGCCGGACTCTGGCCCTTGCGCGCGACTTCTGCGCGGAGCACGGTCTCGAGGTACGGACCGCTGTCCTGTACGAGAAGCCGCAGAGCGTCGTGCGCTGCGACTTCGTCTGGCGCCGCACCGAACGCTGGATCAACTTCCCGTGGAGTGCGGCCGCGCCGGTGCTCCAGTGAAGGTTTTCATCGTCAGCGACATGGAGGGCGTTGCCGGCATCGTCAAGTGGCAGCAGGTCGACGGCGGCAAGGAGAAACGCTCCTACCACGAAGGCCGCGAGCTCTATACCGAAGAGATCAACGCGGCGGTGCGCGGTGCAAAGGCAGCGGGCGCGACGGAGATTGTCGTCATGGACTGCCACGGCGCGGGCGAGGAGTGGACCTTCAACTCGCTCGTTCCGGACAAGCTCGATCCCGACTGCGAGTACGTGGTGCAGAACGACTGGACGGAGTACACGGAGATGCTGGAGCAGGGCTGCGACGCGGCACTCTTCATCGCGATGCACGCAAAGGCGGGAACGCCGGACGGCGTGCTGTCCCACACGGTCTCGGGCCAGGCCTGGCGGGATCTGCAGTTCAACGGTGTCTCCGTCGGCGAGACCGGTATCAACGCGGCGCTGTGCGGCCACTGGGGCTGTCCCGTCGTGCTCGTCACCGGCGACGAGGCGGTGTGCAAGGAGGCGACCGAGCTGCTCGGCTCCGGTCTGACAACCGTCGCGGTCAAGAAGGGGCTCGGCCGTTTCAGCGCCCGGCAGCTGACACCCCTGAAGGCTCGCGAGGTGATCGAGGACGGCGCGAAGCGTTCGCTGAAGGATCTCGCGGCCGTGAAGCCGTACGACCCGGGGCGGCCGGTCGAGATTCGCGTCGAGTTCACCACACCGGATCGCCTCGTCGAGTACCGCAATAGGCGTGGGACGGAACAGGTCGACGATCTGACGCTCGTGTCGAAAGCGGACGACTGGTGGTCGGCCTGGTCGCAGTTCTACTTCTGACCCACGCGCGTAACGGGTCACACTCCCGACACCATGTCCGACACCCGGCCGTGGCCGTAGTGGCAACGTAGGCTTAGGCCGTGCCTGTGGTGAGCCGGATCTCGATCGCGCCCGTGAAGGGGCTGGGCCTCCTTCACCCCGATGCGGTGATGCTCGAGGACACCGGCGTTCGCGAGAACCGCCGCTTCCACATCGTCGATGCAGAAGGACGGCGCTTCAACCAGCTGCGGGACGGAACGCTCGTCCAGGTACGGCCCGAGTACGACGCCGATTCCGAGCGGCTTGCGCTGCATTTTCCGGACGGAACGGTCGCCGAGGGCCGGGTCGGACTCGGCGAGGAGGTCACGACCGACTTCTACGGCCGGCCCGTCCCCGGCAACACGGTCGAAGGCCCGTGGTCGGATGCGCTCTCCGCCTGGCTCGGCTGTCCGCTCCGACTGATCCAGTCGGAACCGGGGCTCGCCGTCGACCGCGGGCGGGGCCACGTCTCGCTCATCTCCAGCGCGTCGCTCGAGGAGCTCGGCCGCCAGGCCGACCGGCACGAGCCGGTCGACGGCCGCCGCTTCCGGATGCTCTTCGAGCTCGATGGGTGCGACCCGCACGAGGAGGACGGGTGGGTGAAGCGGCACCTGCGCATCGGCGAGGCCCTGGTGAGGATCCGCGGCGACGTCGGGCGCTGCGCCATCACGACCCAGAACCCGGAGACGGGTGTGCCCGACTTCGACACCTTGCGGACGATCTCTGGCTACCGCCCGTTTACCGAGAACGAGGCGGGCAACAGGCACATACCGTTCGGGATCTACGGCGAGGTCACCGAGCCGGGCCCCGTGACAATTGGCGACGCCGTCGAGGTCGTCGAGCTGAGCCTCCTCGACCAAACCGCCTAGCCCTGACACAATTCGGTGATGGCCGCCGTCACGAGCTTCGTAGTCGACGAAAACGATCTGGAGCCTTCCCGCGAGGACGGCGACACGGCGAGCGTTCGGATCGCCTTCGACGCCGCCAACGGCTGTGAGCGGCTGGAGCAGCGGCTGATCCGCTTCGGCCCGGGGCGCTCGACCGACCGGAAGCTCGAAGGGCAGCAGGAGGTGCTCTTCGTCGTGGCCGGGCGAGGACAGCTCCATCTGGACGGGGAAACGCATGCTCTCGAGCCGGAGATGGGCGTCTTCATCGCGCCCGGAGAGACCTATGCGGTCGAGAACACGAGCCAGGAGGACTTGCACGTTCTCTCCGTTCTCGCTCCGGAAGACCGGGAGGCCGCGAGCGGCGAGCGCAAGGTGACGGTTCGCTTCGCCGACCAGCCGGAGCTCGATGCCTCGAGCGAGCGGACCTTCCGGTATCTCGTGAACGAGGACGCCGGCTGCTTCGACGTGACGCAGTTCATGGGCATCGTCCAGCCGAGCAAGGCCCCCTTCCACAGCCACAGCTACGACGAGGTGGGATACATCGTCTCGGGCGAGGGAACCGCGCACGTGGGCGGTCGCTCGTTCCCACTCCAGGCGGGGTCGTGCTTCCACCTTCCGCCGGACGAGGTCCACTGCATCGAGAACAGCGGATCCGGGCCTATGCGGATCCTCGGGGTGTTCCATCCGTCGGGCAGTCCGGCGAATCGGTCGTATCCCGACAACAAGTAGGCTCGAACGGCGTCACAAGTGGGGGAAGACCGGGGTAGACACTCAAGGAGGAATCGAATGAGGAGAAGGGCATCTGCGACTGCGGCCTTGCTGGCGCTTGGAGCCGCACTCGCGATCGTGGCCGGGGCGTACGCAACCCCGGAGCGGGCTGCCGCACCGGCAGCGCAATCGGGTAGCGACGCAGCATCGGTGAAGTGCGGCAAGACGCGCACGATCGGGTTCATGGTTCCGGTGACCGGTCCCGCGGCGTCGATTGGCGTCCAGCAGCAGCATTGGGCGCAGTACTACGTCTCGACGTACAACAAGACGCACAAAGGGACGAAGTTCAGGCTGCAAACGGAGGACACACAGCTTGGTGCTCCGACGGGCACTGCTGAAGCTCTGAAGGGCGCGCAGGCACTCGCCGGCAGTCCTAACGTCCTCGCAGTCGTCGGTCCTGCCGGCAGCAACGAGATCGTCGGCGTGACGAAGACCTTGATGGACGGGGGTCTCGCATGGGTGTCCGGTTCATCCACCCGGACGACGCTCACGACCGACGGAACGCGCACCGGTTACATGTTCCGCACCGTGCCGCCGGACGCGGTCCAGAGCACGACCGTGGCTAACTACATCTCGAACAAGCTGAAGTACAAGCGCGTGTACATCATCGATGACCAGGAGACCTACAGCACCGGCCTGGCCGATGCTGTCCAGGCGAAGCTGAGGGCAGCTGGCGCCACGGTCGGGCGAGACGGCGTCAGCCAGCAGCAGTCGGACTTCTCGTCGCTGATTGCGAAGATCTCGCGTGACACGCAGATCGTCTACATCCCCTGGCAGTTGCCGCCTAAGGGTCAGGCGTTCGGCAACCAGATGAAGGCCGCCGGCAAGGGAAGCATCAAGTTGATGGGGTCGGATGGCCTCTTCGATTCGTCGTTCGCCAGTGTCGGGGCGCACGTCTACGACACGAACTTCCCGTTGAACCCGAAGTCCAAGATCATCACGGGCTTCAAGAAGGCGCACGGCGGCGACGGCGAGTACTTCGGTGCACCGTCGTACGCGGCCACGCAGGTCGCTGCCACCGCGATCAACCGCGCGTGCAAGACGGGCACGACCACGCGGGCGAAGGTCCGGGCAGCGATCAGGACCACCGCTATCCCCGCCAAGGCGTCGCTGATCGGGGTTGCGCTCCGCTTCAACCGCAACGGTGATCTGTCGACGCTCCACGGGTTCGGCCTCTACAAGTCGAACGGGAAGGACTTCGTCCCGATCCCAGGCTAAGAGGAGAGAAAGTTCCATCTCGACGAGTGCGGCCCGTCTCCCGACGGGCCGCACCTCGTCTGTGAGACATTTCGTTTTGTGAACTGGAGCCTGTTCTTCGACCTGACGGTCAGCGGGCTGACGCTCGGAAGCCTCTATGCGCTGATTGCCCTCGGCTACTCGATGGTCTACGGCATCCTCAAGCTACTGAACTTCGCCCACGGTGACGTCTACATGATCGGCGCATTCGTCGGCTGGTACACGTTGCATGCCCTGGGTGGGCCGCTGAACCCGACGATCAGCGGAGCCGCGGTCCTGTTCGTGATGTTCATCATCTCGATGTTGGGCTGCGGCGTTCTCGGCGTCGCGATCGAGCGCTTTGCCTACCGGCCGCTCAGGAACGCCCCGCGGATCGCCCCGCTGATCAGCGCCCTGGGCGTTTCCATTTTCCTCCAGAACAGCGCCTTGCTGATTTTCGGCGCGAGCTTCAGGGACTACGACACCTTCGATCTGATCGGCGTGAAGACCTTCAGCGTCGGCCAGCTTTTCTTTTCTGTCACCCAGCTCCTGACGGTCGTCCTCGCAGTCCTCTTGATGGTCGCGCTGACCATCTTCGTCGCGCGCTCGCGGCTGGGTAAGGCGATGCGCTCGACGTCGTTCGACCGAGAGGCTGCGTCCATGATGGGCATCGATGTCGACCGCGTCATCGCGGTGACGTTCTTCATCGGGTCGGCGCTCGCGGGCGCAGCGGGAGTGATGTTCGGCCTGGTGTTCGGCCAGATCTACCACTACATGGGCTTCATCGCCGGTCTCAAGGGCTTCACCGCAGCCGTGCTCGGCGGAATCGGCAGTATTCCCGGCGCGATGGTCGGCGGGCTGATCGTCGGTCTTGCCGAGTCGTATGCAACGGGCTACCTCCCGCAAGGTTCGACGTTCCAAAACCTCTATGTCTTCGCGCTCCTGATCGCGGTGATCCTCATTCGACCAGCCGGTCTGTTCGGCACGGCCGCGATCCAGAAGGTTTGATGGCGGCAGGCGGCGGCAGCGGCGTTCCTCCCGATCGCTCCGGGCCGGCGGATGCGCCGGACAGCCCGAGGATCGGCGTCGACGAGTGGGTCGCGAGCGTCGAGGGAAAGCGCGAGCGTTACACAGGTCTGCGCGGCAGGTTGACGCGGGAGTGGGACCACCTCCCGCCTCCGGCGCGGGTGTTGGTGTTTGCGATCCCCGCCGCCATCTTCCCGCTGGTCACGACAGAAGGGAACCTGTTCAGGTACGGACTGTTCACACTCATATACGCGCTGTTGGCCCTCGGCCTCAACATCGTCGTCGGGTTTGCAGGCCTTCTCGACCTCGGCTACATCGCGTTCTTCGGCTGCGGCGCGTATCTCTACGCGATCCTGGCTTCGCCTCAGTTCGGCTACCACTGGCAGGCAGCGGCGGCGATCCCGGTGGTCGTACTTGGAGCGGCGATCGTGGGCCTGCTCGTCGGGCTCCCGTCACGCCGTCTGTTCGGGGACTACCTCGCGATCTTGACGCTCTTCTTCGGCCAGGCGTTCGTCATCTTCGTCAACAACGCCAACCGGATCAGCTTCCCATTCGTTGGGCATACGGATCTCACGGGTGGATCGAATGGAATCGCGAACGTCGACCCGTTCAACTTCTTCGGCTACAAGATCTCAACGACCAAGCAGCAGTACTACTTCCTGCTGATCGGAGTGTCCGTTTTCTTGGTCTTGCTGATGTTCGTCAACGACTCCCGGACCGGTCGTGCCTGGCGTGCGCTGCGAGAGGATCCTCTGGCCGCCGAGGTGATGAGCATCCCGGTCAATCGACTGAAGCTGCTTGCATTCGTCTGCGGTGCGGCCGCGGCCGGATTGACTGGGGCGATCTACGGCACGATTGCCACAGCGGCGCTGCCCGGAGACTACGACGTTGGACTGCTGATCACGATCTACGCGATCATGATCCTCGGCGGCTTCGGCAGCATCATGGGCATCGTCGTCGGCGCAATCATCGTCAGCAGCGTGCCCGAGTTGCTCCGCTCTTCGGCAAACGCACGACCGCTTTTCTACGGTGCGATCCTGCTCGCCCTGCTCGTCAAGCTTCGCCCGTGGCGTCTCCTCGCTGCCGAGCTCGGCGGCTTGGTCGCCTTCGGCTTCGTGGTTCACGCGATCGCCGAGGCTGCATACCCACGTCTTGTCGACGGGAAAGCGCTGGGGTCCGGCACCTTTTCGCACGCCATGGACCACTGGATGCTCTTACCGCAACACCCGGTGAAGATCGCAGACTTCGCGTACATCTCGCTAGTGGCGGCGGTTGTGGTCTACCCCCAACTCAGCCGTCTCTGGAAAGCGTTGCTGCTTGCGCCGCTCTTATACCTGGTCATGTTCGTCTGGGAGAATCTGTTGCTCGTGCAGATCGGCGGGGCGACCCGACTCGTTTTGCTCGGGGCGCTGCTCGTCGCGCTCATGAACGTGCGGCCGCAGGGACTCTTCGGCACCGCAACCGTGGAGATCGTGTGACGAGCGACGTGACGCTGCTCGAGCTCCGAGGCGTCGACAAGTCCTTCGGCGGGCTGCGAGTGATCGCGGACCTCGATCTCGTCGTCAAGGAGCACGAGATCGTCAGCGTGATCGGCCCGAACGGCGCCGGCAAGACGACGCTCTTCAATCTCATCACCGGCATCTACCGACCTGACTCGGGCGAGATCCAGTTCGACGGGAAGAATCTCGTGGGTGTCGCGCCGCACAAGATCACGGAGCGCGGCGTCGCTCGCACATTCCAAACGCTGCGTCTCTTCCTGAACATGACGGTCAAGGAGAACGTCATGGCGGCGGAGTACGGCCACACAAAGGTCGGGGTGCTCCGATCGATGCTGCGCACTCCCGGCGCGCGGCGTGAGGAAAGAGAGATCCATCGCGTCGCGGAGGAGAAGCTGTCGTTCTTCGGCGACAGGTTGATGGGCTATCGCTGGGATCAACCTGCCTACAGCCTCTCCTACGCGAACCGGAGACGCCTCGAGATCGCGCGGGCCATGGCGACACAGGCGCGCATCCTGCTGCTCGACGAGCCGGCCGCCGGGATGAACCCGCGCGAGACGCACGAGATCACGGAACTGATCGGCAAGCTCCGAGACGACGCCGGTTACACGATCCTCGTGATCGAGCACGACATGCACGTCGTGGAAGGGATCTCGGACCGTGTCATCGCCCTCGATCACGGCATCAAGATCGCCGAAGGCTCGTTCGAGGCAGTTGCGACCGACCCGCGGGTCGTCGAGGCATACCTCGGTCTGCGAAGGGCGGAGACGAAATGAGCACCAACGGCGCCGCGGATCTCCTCCGGTTGACGAACATCGACACGTATTACGGAGAGATCCACATCCTCGAGAGCCTCGACCTGAACGTGCGCGAAGGCGAGCTTGTGTCGCTGCTCGGCGGTAACGCTTCGGGAAAGTCCACGACGCTCAAGACGATCCTCGGCCTCGTGCAGCCCCGTAACGGCTCCGTCGAGTTCCGCGGCGAGGAGGTGACCAGCCGCACGACGAGCTATCGGATCCAGAAGGGAATGGCGATCGTCCCCGAGAATCGCCGGCTCTTCGGCCCGATGACGGTGCTCGAGAACCTCGAGATGGGCGCGTACCTGATCCGGGACACGAAGGGGCGGAAGGAAGACTTCGAGCGCGTCTACACGCTCTTCCCATTGCTCTACGAGCGACGGGCGCAACTCGCGGGGACACTCTCCGGAGGCGAGCAGCAGATGGTCGCCATGGGTCGCGCTCTGATGTCGCGCCCGAAGCTGCTCCTCATGGACGAACCGTCGATGGGGCTGGCGCCGATCCTCGTCGAGCGAAGCTTCGAGATCATCCAACAGGTGCATCAGTCCGGCGTCGCAATGCTCGTCGTCGAGCAGAATGCGAACATGGCGCTCTCGATCGCAGACCGCGGCTACGTGCTCTCCACCGGGCGACTCGTGCTGGAAGGGCCCGCAAAAGAGTTGCTTGCACACGAGGACTTGAGGAAGGCCTACCTTGGCCGTTGAGGCAGCCTCGCTCGCGGCTCGGTGCCGGCACCGGTTCCCGATCTTCGACCGGCAGGTGTACATCAACTCGTGCTCGCAGGGTGCGCTGTCGGACGCGGTGCGCGGAGCCTACGAGCAGTACCTCGAGGACTGGGACGACAAGGGCGCGCCGTGGGAGTACTGGGTCGAGCGGCAGGAAGCCGCCCGCGGCGCCTTCGCCGGGCTCGTCAACGCAGGCGCCGACGAGATCGCGGTGACGACGTCGCTCTCCGCGGGAGTGAGCGCGCTGGCGAGCGGTCTCCGTTTCACGCAGCGGTCGAAGGTCGTCCTCACGGACTGGGAGTTTCCGACGATCGGCCAGATCTGGCACGCGCAGGAGGCCCGGGGAGCGCGCGTCATGCACGTCAAGGCTGCAGAAGAGGGGACGATCCCGATCGAGCACTTCGAGCGCGCGATCGACGACGACACGTTGATCGTCGCTCTCACGCAGGTCTGTTACAGAAACGGCGCGATGCTGGACGTGCCCGCCGTCGTCGAGCTCGCGCACGAGCGTGGCGCGCTCGTCCTCCTCGACGCCTTCCAGGCCATCGGCTCGCTTCCGGTCGATGTAGCCGAGCTTGGCGTCGATTTCCTCGGCGCCGGGGTGCTCAAATATCTGCTCGGGTCTGCAGGGCTCGGATTCTTCTACTGCCGTCGAGACCTCGTCGAACGTGTGCGACCGACGCAGACCGGCTGGTTCGCTGACGAGAACATCTTCGCCATGGATCACACCGACTATTCGCCGGCGCACACCGCCGCGCGCTTCCAATCGGGCACGCCCCCGATCCCCGCCATCTACGCGGGCATCGCAGGCATCGAGCTGATGCAAGAGATTGGAGTCGCAGAGACGCGCGAGCACGTGCTGCGCCTCAACGCCCATCTCATCGCCGGCCTCGACGAGCTCGACGCACAGGTGGTGACGCCGCGCGCTCCGGAACAACGCGGCGCGCTCATCTGCGTCAAGTCCACCGATGCAAGTGCGCTCGTCTCGAAGCTCGGCGAGGAAGGCATCGTCACGTCGGACCGTGACGACAACCTGCGCATCTCGGCGCACTGTTACAACACCGTTGAAGACGTAGACGTCGTGTTGGCGGCTCTGCAGCGGCACCGCAAGCTCCTCGTTTAGCTCCCCTGCCGGGCCTTGCGGACGTCGGTTTTCATCCTGATGACATAGCATCCCTGCGATGACGCGCAGTGCCAGCAAGGGTGCCCTCGAGCGCCTGCAGGAACGGATTCGCACGGCCGACCGCGGCTGGTTCTTCGCTGCAGTGGCAGATCAGGTGGCGGAGCGGCGCCAGCAACGCGGACTTTCTCAGCGCGAGCTGGCCGAGCTGGTCGGCACGACGCAGTCTGCGATCGCCCGGCTCGAGCGTGGCGGCAGGCCCCCGCGCATCGACACGCTGCTTCGAATCGCCGACGCGCTCGACTGCGAGCTCGTCGTCGACTTGAAGCCGCGCCGCTAGCGCTGCTGGGCTTGCTCGACGATTCGAGCTGCCAGGTCGCGCTTGCGAACGACGACGTAGCCGTTGGAGGCGTCGACGACGTCCTCCACCAGCAAGTCCTCATGGCCCGGAAGGACGATGAACATGTTCCCGACCCGGTCGAGCAACTCGAACTCCTCGAGGTGGCACCGAATCGTTCCAGTGCACGAAGGGGTCCAGCACTCGCAGACGAGGTTGATGTCCGAGAGGTCGGCACGAAAATTCTCCGTCATCCCGACGATCTGCTCGTTCACCGACCGAAACAGCAGCTGATTGTGCGCGGCCCGTCGCTCGCGCTCTTCTTGCTCACTGGACATCACTTTCCCCTTTGGTAGCCGAATGAACTTCGGCCGGGGGAAATGTCCATCAGGAGTGCGAGATCGCCCTCGGTCTGATTGTTCAGTGTAGCGCGCTGAATTCGCGCGATCGGCAATCGCGGCTAAAATCGTCGCCTTGCAGGATCGGGCCCAGATGCAGGCGATCGAGACTCTCGGCGACGGTACGAGCGACGAGGCATCCGCAGCGATCGGCAGGCTCCTCGCGGTCACCCAGGCGACCTATGAGCGGCGCGCACAGCTCGAGCACGCGCTCCAGTCCCGTGTCGCGATCGAGCAGGCCAAGGGAGTCGTGGCCGAGCGATACGGCCTCGAGCCCGAGGAGGCCTTTCAGATCAT
Source organism: uncultured Actinomycetes bacterium (assembly GCA_963833255.1). GTDB lineage: Bacteria > Actinomycetota > Thermoleophilia > Gaiellales > Gaiellaceae > 3-1-20CM-4-69-9. Next base: position 27,729 of record CAWHXK010000066.1, on the reverse strand, counting down.
CAGGCGCGCAGCACGCACGCATCGCATGAAGCTCCACGACCTCGTTCGCGAGATCCGGCCGGGTAAGGAGTTCCCCGCCGAGTTGGTCGAAATCCTGCCGGATGCCCTGACGACGGATGCCCCGAAGCCGCGCCGCGTTTAGCTACGCCCGCGCCGAGCAAAACAGGCGCAGCCTAAGGGCGAGACAGAGGAACGAATCGTGCAGAACAATCTGACCTTCCGCGCCGCCAACGAACAGATCCGGGCCAAGGCGGCCGAATACGACGAGCCGATGGAACGGATCCCGTTCCTCTGTGAGTGCCCGGACCTGTCCGAGGCGCCCCTCGGCGAGGTCGTGGCACGCGCAGATGGATACGTCGTCGTTGAGAAGGACGTGTCATGAGCGCGCGCGAGAAACGGATCGGGCTGAACGAGGCGGTGTTCCGAGAGGTCAACGAGCGCATCGAAAGCCTCGCCGTAACACTCGACCTGAAGTCTGAGCCGCTCGATCTCGTCTGCGAATGCGGTGACGGCGCGTGTGTTCAGCGCATCACGCTGAGCCACGCCGAGTATGAGCAGCTCCGCTCCGACCCTCGTCAGTTCGCGGTGCATCCCGGCCACGAGATCCCCGGCGTCGAGACCGTCGTCGGCAAGCGCAAGGGCTACGACATCGTCGAGAAGGACCACGGCGTATCCGAGCAGATCGCGGAGCAGACGGATCCGCGCAGCTGAACTGATCGTCGTGGTCGCGCTCGGCGACTCGATCTCGGAGGGCTCGCCCGGTTACGACTCTCGCAAGGGCGGCGACGAGACCAGCCAGTGGGAACACTGGGCGGCGCGAACGGACGCCCGGCTCGAGTTCCGCAACTGCGGGATCCACGGGCAGCGAACCGACGAGATCATGGCACGACTCGACGAGTGCGCTGCCGGCGCGGATGTGCTGGTCGTGCAGGGCGGGATCAACGACATCGCCCAAGGCCGCTCGGTCGCTGCCGCCGCAGAGAACCTGCGCGCGATGGTCCGGCGCGGCAAGGAGCTGGGGCTAAGTGTTCTCCTCGTCGACGTGCTGCCCTGGAACAACGGCTGGCCCGATGCAGAGCCGAAGATCCGCGGGCTCAACGAGCTGATCTCGGAGATCGCGTGCGCGGAGGACGTCACTTTGCTTCCGTTCCACGACACCCTCGAAGATCCCGACCGGCCGGGCCGCATGCGTGAGGAGTGGACCTCCGACGGCGCCCACCCGTCGATCGACGGCTACCGCCGCCTCGGCGAGCTCGCCTTCAGGGTGTCCGGCTAGAGCGTGTAGACGTCACCGTCGGCCGCGCGCTCGATCCCTTCGGGGAGCGGCAGCTCGCACGGTCGGTGGATGATCACGAGGCGCCGCGCGCCGGAATCCTCGAACGCGGCGATCGCTTCTTCGGCAGAGAGGTGCCCGCGGAGACCATCGGGGCCTTCCTTGCTCTCTTTCAGGGTGGCCTCGCAGAGGAAGAGATCTGCATCGCGGCCGACCTCGGCCAGGTGCGGGCTCGGCGCCGAGTCCCCGGAGTAGGCGAGGGTCGCCTTTCCGTCGCTGACGCGGAGGGCGTAGGTCTGAAGTTGGTAGTGCGGGACGCGCACGGGCGTGATCGTGAGGCCGTCCGCCTCGAAGGGCTCGCCCTCCCCGTACTCGCGGAGCTCGAACGCGTCGAACATGCCTGCAAAGCCGAGCCGCTCTCCGAACTCCCCGAGCTGCGTCCGGCCGCCCGGCGGGAGCCAGAGCTGCGGGGCCGGCAGCTCGCGCCCCGGGCCGAACATCGAGCCGAAGGTCCAGGGCACCAGGTCGCCCCAGTGGTCGAGGTGGAAGTGCGTGATCACGATCGCGTCGACATGGGGCCAGCCCTCCTGCTCGCGCAGGCGCGGGAGAACGCCTGGACCGCAGTCCAGCAAGACCCGCCCCGACCCCTCGACGAGGTACCCGGACTGCGCGCCGCCTGGGTTGGGCCAGGCGGGAGAGCAACCGACGACCGTCAGCTTCACCCGCTCAGTGTGGCATAGTCCTCACGTGCCAGAGGGCGCCGCCAATCTCCTCAAGCGGGTTCCGATCTTCTCCGACCTGGACGGGAAGGAGCTGGAACGGATCGCCTCGTCCATGAAGCAGCGGACATTCAATGCCGGCGACACGGTGACGTCCGAGGGCAAGACCGGCGTCGGCTTCTTCGTGATCGAGGAGGGTGAGGCGACCGTGACCGTCGGGGGAGATGAGCGCCGCCGCCTCGGCCCGGGCGACTACTTCGGCGAAGTGGCGCTTCTCAACGAGAGCGCGCGCACTGCCACGATCACTGCCGACACCGAGCTTCGCTGCTACGGCCTGACCTCCTGGGAGTTCCGGCCCCTGGTCGAGACGCATGGCTCGATCGCCTGGAAGCTGCTCCAGGCGATGTCGAAGACGTACCAGAGCCCGTCTTAACCGGCGTTCAGCTCGGGCGGCTGGCGAGCTTGACGCTCACGGTGTGGCTCTTGCCGCCGCGCGTATAGGTGATCGAGACTCGGTCGCCCGGGCGATGTGCGTTGATCGCAGCCCGGAGCTCGCTAGCAGAGGCGATCGACTTACCGGCGACCGCGGTCACGGTGTCTCCAGCCCGCAACCCTGCAGCTGCGGCCGGCGTCCCTGCGCGCACCTGAGCGATCGTCGCGCCTCGGCCTGTGGAGGAGTCGCGGAGGAGCACTCCGAGGAAGGCGTGCTGTGCCTTGCCGTTCGAGATCAGCTGCGAGGCGATCGAGCGGACCGTGTTGGAGGGGATCGCGAAGCCGACGCCGTCGCTGCCTCCGGAGTCACTCTCGATCTGCGAGTTGATGCCGACGACCTTGCCCTGTGCGTTGAGGAGCGGGCCGCCGGAGTTGCCGTGATTGATCGCCGCGTCGGTCTGGATCGAGTCGTCGATCGCGAAGCCGTTGGGTGATCTCATCTCGCGGTGGAGTGCGCTGACGATTCCGGACGTGACCGTCTCCTCCAAACCGAATGGGCTCCCGATCGCGACGACGTTGTCGCCGACGACGAGCCTGCCCGAGTCGCCGAGCGTGAGCGGGAAGAGATCGGACGCCGGCGCGGAAATCTTGAGGACCGCGAGGTCAGTGGATGCATCGGTCCCGACGACCTGCGCGCCGAACGTCTTGCCGTTCCAAAGCTTGACTGTCAGCGAGCTCGCGCCGGACACGACGTGTTGATTGGTGAGGACATGGCCGTTCGCGTCGTAGACGAAGCCGGAGCCCTGCCCCTGAGCGGAGCTGACCTCGACGACGCCTTTCCGAGCGAGTTGGTAGATCGACGAAACGGACAGGCCGCTGCTGGTCGATGCGGGTTGGGAGTCCGCAACGGTGACTTGCCGCACGACCGTCTTATTGCCGGCGGGCTTGAGGACGGCGTAGGTCGCCGCACCGCCGCCGGCGCCGATCAGAGCGCCGGCGACAACGGCGGCCGCCAGGGAGAGGGTGCGATTCGTTCGGGGTGTCATGCCGGACATCTGACCAGCTGTGTCTAAGATCCGCCTGAGGAACGAGTAAGAACTCACTAAGACTGGATCTCACAAACTCCTTACGACCGTCTTAAGACGGTCTTAGGGCTGAGTGGCACCTTCGACGCAGTGGCCTCGCGAGACATGGAACCCAAAACGACCCTCCACTCGCGAAGTCTCAGACGGGCGAGACGTTCCCCCTCCGCCCGCGTGCTGGTCCTGTGCGCCGCCACCGTTGCGACCGCCCTCGTGACGGCGGCGGCGGCACAGTCGAAGCCGCAGCGAAGTCTCCAGTCTCCTCAGGTCGATCAGATCGCGCGGGCTTTCCGTCCGATCACCGACAAGCAGGTTGCGCTGAGCGCGGTTCCCAACGGGTTCTGGGGTGGGCAGTACCGGATCGCGACGGGTGAGTCCGTGACGGTGTACGCCTCGAACAGCTACCCGGTCGATCCTGCTCTCGGCCAGCGCTGGGCCGACTTCCTCGGGACGCTCGTCCACGGTGCCGAAATCTCGACCGTCACGGTGCTGATCGCGACTCCCTCGCAGATCGCACGCACTTGCGGAAGCGACGCAGTCGCCTGCTACAGCGCGCAAGGCGCCTTTCTCTACACACCTGGTGACGACCCGGGCAGCGACCTCTCGGCAGAGGCGGTCATCACGCACGAGTACGGACACCACGTTGCGGCCAACCGCTCGGATGCACCCTGGCCGGCGCTCGACTGGGGCCCGAAGCGTTGGGCTTCCGCGATGCAGGTGTGCGCGAAGGCAAAGAGCGGCGTGCTCGTGCCCGGTGCCGAGGATCCGGTTCAGTACACCGAGAATCCCGGTGAGGGCTGGGCCGAGACCTACAGAGTGCTCAACGAGCGTAAAGCTGGTCGCGCCGAGACACCGTGGGACATCGTCTCCGACGCGATGTATCCGACGGCCGCCGACCTCGCGGCCGCAGAACAGGACGTGACGAATCCGTGGACGCACGACACCGTGACCACGCAGACGGCCGCGTTCACGCGTACGACTCGGAAGCGCACGTTCACGATCGCCACCCCGCTCGATGGGTCCCTGAAGGTGACGCTGAGGCCCTCGGCCGGAATGCGCCTCGGGCTCGACGTGTACGCCGGGGCCAAGCGTGTCGCGCACACCGTGTCGGCCCGGATCGTCTCCCGAGGCACGACGGTCTGCGGCACTCGGAGCTACCGGGTGCGGGTGAGCGCACTCAGCGGGCGCGGCAGCGTCCAGCTCGCGGTCTCGAAGCCTTAGCGCCGGCCTCTTAGCTCTCTCTCAGCTTCAACCAGCACAATGGGGCCGTGAAGATCCTGGTCGTAGACGACGAACGGGCCGTGCGGGAGTCCCTGCGGCGCGCGCTCGAGCTCGAGGGGTACGAGATCGAGCTTGCCGCCGACGGCCTCGAGGCCCTGGACCGCCTCGAGGCGAACGGCGACGTTCAGCCGGACGCCGTCATCCTCGACGTGCTCATGCCCGTAGTAGATGGGCTCGAGGTCTGCCGACGTCTGCGCCGCAGCGGTAACCACGTCCCCGTCCTGATGCTGACGGCACGTGACGAGATCGAGAACCGTGTCGCGGGGCTCGACGCAGGGGCGGACGACTACGTGACGAAGCCGTTCGCACTCGAGGAGCTCGTCGCGCGCGTACGCGCGCTCCTGCGCCGGACATCCGCGACGACCGACGAGGCTCTTCGCTTTGCCGACCTCGAGCTCGACCCGGGAACTCGTGAGGTTCGTCGTAGTGGCGAGCTGATCGAGCTCACCCGCACCGAGTTCGCCTTGCTCGAGCTCTTCCTGACGAATCCGCGTCAGGTGCTGACGCGGTCGATCATCTTCGAACGTGTCTGGGGGTACGACTTTGGCTTCGCCTCGAACTCGCTCGACGTCTACATCGGGTATCTGCGCCGCAAGACCGAAGAGGGCGGCAAGCCGCGTCTGATTCAAACCGTGCGCGGGGTCGGGTACGCGCTGCGAGAGCCGTGAGCTTCCGCGCCCGTCTCGCGCTGGTCGCCGCCGCCGCCGTTGCGCTCGCGGTGCTGACCGCGTCGCTCGTGATCTATTTCGTCGTCCGCGACCAGTTGCGGTCCACCGTCGACGATTCGCTCAAGACGAACGCTGCGCAGGTGCTCGGTTCCCCTGCCCACGACTTCGAACACTTCGGGGCTCCGATCGGCGAGCTAGGCGGCGCGACGGTCTACCCGCAAGGTGTCGACGCGAACGGGAAGATCTACTTCACTCGAGGCTCTTCGAGTTCGGTATCGCTGCCGGTCAACAACGACGTCATCGCGGTTGCTCGAGGCGAGCGAGGCGCGTTCTTCAGCGATACATACGTACGCGGAGTGCATCTTCGGATGCTGACGTTTCCCTTCGTGCCGGGAGGTGCAGTCCAGGTTGCCCGCTCGCTGACCGAGGTCGACCATTCGCTCGGTCGCATCAAGAACCTGCTCATCCTGATCGCAGGTGGCGGAATCGCGATCGCGGCCGCACTCGGACTGGCTGTATCGAGAGCCGCGCTGGCACCGGTTCGGCGGCTCACCACGGCGACGGAGAACGTGACCGAGACCGGAGACCTTTCGGACCGGATCGAAGTCACAGGCCGTGACGAGCTCAGCAGGCTTGCCGGCAGCTTCAACACCATGCTCGGCGCGCTCGAGGAGTCGTCGCGCGCGCAGCGCCAGCTCGTCGCAGATGCGTCGCACGAGCTGCGAACACCGCTGACCAGCCTCCGGACGAACATCGAGGTGCTCGCAAGCGAGCGGGCGCTGCCGAGCGGAGAACGAGAGCGGCTGCTTGCCGACGTCGTCGACCAGTTGACCGAGATGACCACGCTGATCTCCGGCTTGATCGACCTTGCACGTGGCGAGAAGCAGACGCTGGAACCGGAAGAGGTGCGGCTCGATCTCGTCGCCTCCGAGGCGGTCGAGCGTGCGAGGCGAAACCGTCCCGCGGTCACCTTCACGACCGATCTGCAGGAGTCGACCGTGCAGGGAGTGCCGTCGACGATCGAGCGCGCAGTCGCGAATCTGCTCGACAACGCGGCGAAGTGGAGCCCGCCCGGCGGCGACGTCGAGGTTGCCGTGCGCGACGGCGCGCTGAGTGTGCGTGACCACGGGCCTGGCATCGACGAGGAAGACCTCCCTCACGTCTTCGACCGTTTCTATCGGTCCCCGTCCGCGCGTGGCCGGCCGGGCTCGGGCCTCGGACTCGCGATCGTCCGGCAGGTCGCCGTCGCGCACGGCGGGGAGGTCGTGGCGGAAGCGGCCGACGGCGGCGGCACTCGCATGACTCTTCGCCTGAACGGCAGTTCTTAGGAACTTCTTAGCGGGCTCTTAAGGCTGACTGCTTCCCTTCGGACCATGAAACTCACCCGAAAGCAAACGATCTTCATCGGCGCGGCGACGCTGCTCGCCGCCGCCGGCGGCGGAGTTGCCGTCGCCGCGTCCGGTGCCGGCTCTCCGAGCCAGGAAAGCAAAGCGGTCATCGACGACGCAGCGAAGCAACTCGGTATCCCGTCGAGCAAGCTGAGCGGCGCACTCAAGCAAGCGCTTGCCAACCAGGTTGACGCCGCGGTCGCCGCCGGGCGACTGACGAAGGAACAAGGCGCAGAGCTCAAACAGCGTCTCGAGTCGGGTGACTTCCCGCTGATCGGTGGACTTCACCGCGACGGCGGTCACCACTTTGGTTTCTTCGGCGGCCTCGATGCCGCCGCGGGATACATCGGCGTGACGGAAGCCGAGCTTCGAACGCAACTCGAGAACGGTAAGAGCCTTGCGCAGGTCGCGAAGGACCACGGCAAGACGGCCGACGGCCTCGTCGCCGCGCTCGTCGCCGACGCGAAGCAGAAGCTCGACAAGGCCGTCTCGGCCAAACGAATCACGCAAGCCCAGGCAGACGAGATGCTGACCCGGCTGAAGCAGCGGATCGCGGACCTCGTGAACTCGACCGGCGGTGCCGGGCCGCGGTTCGGGCAGCACGGCGAGGGCTTCCGCCACTTCGACGGCGGCCCGTTCTCCTAGAGCTGAAAGCCGCCGGGCGTGCGGCGTTCAAGCTATGGTGACGTCCGGCGGTCCCTAGACATTCCTTTCATACCGCCGTGAGAGGAGCTAGATGGGCTCTAAGAGACAGCAGACGTTTGCAAAGATGGAGCGAGAGCGGAGGGTCAAGGAAAAGCGCGCTCTCAAACAGGAGAAGAAGCAGAACGCGGCAGCCGAACGACTCGCGGGAGAGACTGAGCTCGTGCTCGACGGCGATCTTCCAGAGGGACACGACGAGCAGGTAGAAGGACAAGCACAAGAACAACCGCTCGGCTCGTGAACCATTAGCACGCAGAGCATCGAGTTGCCGGGCGACGTCGAGCCCGAGAAGCCGAAGTTGCGCGGCGTTCTCCATCAAGTCGCGTTCTTCATCGCGGTCGTGATCGCGCCGATCTTGATCGTCGGCGCGAACGCGGGACGCGCACGCGCCGCCGCCGCAGTCTTTGCAGCGTCTGTGGTCGCATGTTTCGGAGCCAGCGCGCTCTATCACCGCGTGACGTGGAAGCCGCGCGCACGCCTCTGGTTACGCCGCATCGATCATGCCGGCGTCTACTTCCTGATCGCGGGCACTTACACGCCTGTGGCGCTGCTCGTGTTGGAAGGGGCCTGGCGCCCGGTCGTGCTCACGATCGTCTGGGCCGGTGCGTTTGCGGCGACTCTGCTCAAGTTCGTGTGGGTTGACGCGCCGAAATGGCTTGCTGCTGCAATCGGCATCGCGCTCGGCTGGGTTGCGGTCGTGGTGCTTCCGCAAATGATCGAGCATCTGCATCCGGCGGCGGTGACCCTGCTCATCGTCGGCGGCCTCGCGTACACCGCCGGCGCGATCGTCTATGCACGCCGTCGCCCGGATCCCCTACCAGCCGTTTTCGGCTACCACGAGCTCTTTCATGCGTTGACGATCGTGGGCGTCTCGTGCCAGTACGTGGCGATCGCGTTCTTCGTCGTCCGAGCCGGTTAGACCGGCTAGCTGCTAAACTGGCTTGTATAGAGCGAGTAACTGGTTGGCAATCGCGCCTCCACTACCGTTCGTGAATTGGTAGAGGGGGTGTTTTTTCTATGGCAACTGGAACTGTCAAGTGGTTCAACGACTCCAAGGGGTACGGATTTATTTCCCCCGAGGACGCCGGTAAGGATCTGTTCGTCCACCACAGCGCCATCGCAGGTGACGGCTTCAAGTCACTGACCGAGGGTGCGAAGGTCGAGTTCGAAGCCGCCGAGGGCCCCAAGGGTCCCGAGGCGAAGAACGTCGTCCAACTGGCTTAGTATACGCGTGAGGAGATGCGCGCCATGTGCGCGCATCTCTTTTTCTTGCAGGCATCGACTTCGACGAAAGGCTGACCACAATGCAGGGGAAGATGCTGTGGTTCAACGAGCAGAAAGAACACGGCTTCATCCTGACCGATGAGGGCGAGCGGCTCTACGTCCATCGCGACGGTTTTTCGCCGGGAGAAGTTCCCGTTGGACGCTGTGCGCATCTGGTCGTTCAGTTCGAGGTCGTCGAGGAGAACGGACAAAGAGTGGCGGCGGGGGTCTCTGCGATCTCGAAGGACCCGTCACCGCGCGCCCGCCGAAGAGGGGCCAGCCGGGCTGCGTCGTAACGCGACGCTAAAGCAACTTGGCAAGTAACGGGCGGGGGCAGGCTTCTGTTTGGGGGAACGCGAGGAGCGATTGCGGCGTCGCCCGACGCGACATTCGAGAGCCTGCCCACGCTCGAAGCTCGCAAGGCTGCCAGGTCTGTGCGGCGCTTCCCAATTCGGAGCCTTAACGGTCGATTAGACGGTCTAATTGTCAAGGGCCGACGGCGACCAGACTCGCCTCAACTACACCACCACGCCTGAGCTCGCGACCCGAAACTACTGATCGAGCAGCTCGTCGATCGCCGCGTCCACGGCTTCCTGGAGCGGCTGAGCGGTGTAGCCGACGAGCTTTACGTTCGATTGCGTCTGGAGCACCTCCACGAGCTCCTCGAGGGCGTCCCCGTCCGCGAGCTCGACGACGTGCTCGGACTGCCAGGTCGCGATGACGTGCACGTGTCTCATAGCGACACCTTTATCGGCATCTGAGGACGCCCGGTAAAGGAGAAATCGAGTGCGTTCTAGGGATGAGCCGCTGAAGTCCGCAAGCACGAGCTGCCTCGCCGCCGCCTCAGCCGCCGGTCGGGATCCCTCGCTCGTCGCACGGGATCGTGAGCTTCCCACCGACGGCGGCCGCCTCCTGGTCGAGGATGCGGATTGCGCGCTCCATGGCGACCGGCCGGAGGCTGCCGATGCCGGCGTGGTAGGGGTGGTCGAGGAACCAAAGGAGCAGCAGCGTCGACGAGATCACGATCGCCACGCCGCCCATCATCGTGGCCTGCACGCCGACGCCCTCGGCGCTGTCCGCGAAGAACAGCATGAACACGAAGATGATCACCGCGCTCAGCAGCAGCACGATCCACAGCGGCACCGGGATCACCCCCTCGGCGCCGTGGGTTCGGTCGGCGCGCGCGCTCTCGCGGTCGGAGCGCTGGTCGAGCCATTTCGCGTACGCCGCCTGCTCAGAGGCAGTTTTCGGCTCCACGGTCTTGAGAGTGCGGAACGTGGCGACGCCCCATGGATTCACTATGTCGCCGAGGGTGCCCGCTTCCATCTTTGGCCATTCCTGGTGGATCACCGTCCGCGCGTAGCAGACGAGTTCGCCTGAAAGGCGGGCACGAACTGCAACCGGGAAGAACTGCGCCGTCTCGAACTGCTGTGTCACGATCTGCGCCTCCGCTTCGGCGCCGCTACGCGAGGTGTCGAAGCTCTCGAACGCCAGGAAGACGACGAAGCCGAGGAGGACGGCGAACCCGGTTGCGAGGACGCCAAAGACGCCGGCCGCGCGGTCTCCGTCCTCGAAACGGCTCCCCGCCGGGGCCCGGCTGCGAACAAGCAGCATCGCCGTGATCGCCAGGGCCGTGACAACCACGATGATGAGCCCGGCCCAGACAAGGCTCATGACAGCGTCACCTCAGGATTTGAGCAGGTCGTCGTCTTGGCGAGTCCCAGTTGCCTTACGAGCCGACGAGGCTATTGACCTCGATGTCGATGAAGAACACGCTCGGCTACTTCTTGCTCGCCGCTGCTTTGACCTGGTCTGCGCTTTCCGCGTCGACCTTCTCCTTCGTGACGTTGCTGGCGCTCGAGAGGGCCTTGTCGATGTCGTCTTCCCACGTCTCCTCGAACATCGCCACGATGCCGGAGCTGTTGGGCGGCAGCGTGTCGTCGACATCTGCCTTGATCTCCTCCTTCTGCGCGTGCGACACCAGTGCGCCGGCGCCTGCTCCGATACCCGCGCCGACTGCGGCGCTGGCGAGCAAGGCGGGCGGGAAGATCAGTCCGACGACGGCGCCGCCAACCGCGCCCCAAACGGCGCCCTTTGCGGTCTCGTGGAAGTCGTCGTCAACGTGGATCTTCCCGTCGGCGCGGCGGCTGACGAGGACGAGTCCGTCCACCTTGATCACATCGTCTTTGGCCAACTGCTTGATGGTTTCCCAGTCGCCTCGGGCGGCCTCCGGATCGGGGTACGTCGCGATATAGAGATCGACGGGGGCGTCGGTGGCAGATGCCATGGTTCTCCTCCTTTTTGAATGCGGACCGTCAGACGACAGGACGCTGGAATGCCTAATCCAGCAACGTAGGAGGGTGTTCGCAGCACCACCTCATCCGATCTGGATGATCGCGGGCTCATAGGCCGGCTCGCCCGACGTCTGCCACGAGAACAACACTCTCAAGCCGAGATTCAGCCGGCGTTGGACCGTCTCAGCGAATCATCCGATCAGCATGATGAGAAACCATGCGAATCGGGCCTAGCGTGGCCGAAGCGACTTCAAGGAGGTTCTACGATGCTTGATGGGCGAAGTCGACGTCGTAGTCGTCATGCCGGAAGATGGGTCACCACAGCACCGATCCTGGCGCTGATCGCCGTTCTGGTCCTGGTGGGAGCCGGTTGCGGCGGGAGCTCTGACAAGAAGGCCAACGAGGCGTACGCGAACAGCGTCTGCAGCGCGATCGGCAATTGGGAGCAGCAGATCAAGAGCATCGCCACGAGCTTCGTCGGCGGAGTCTCGCAGGCCTCCTTCCAGACGAGCATCACTCAGGCCGAGGCCGCGACCAAGACGCTCCTGACGCAGATCAAGGCTGTCCCGCCTCCTGACTCCTCGGAGGGGCAAGCCGCCAAGCAGCAACTTGATCAGCTCAGCACCGACATCAACAGCACCGTCGACGCCGCGAGCACGGCTCTCACACAGGTCCAGGCAAATCCGTCGGCCGCCGCCCTCAGCGCGACGGTCGCGACGCTCGCACCTCAGGTCCAAAGCCTCGCGACCGAGACCAACTCGGCGATCAGCAGCTTGAAGGACGCGGGCGGCTCGCTCTCCTCGGCGTTCAAGAGCGCCGATTCCTGCAAGAGCCTTGGCGGTAGCTGATGGGAGTGTGCGCTATCCCGTTCTAGAAGCCCCAACGGAGCGGCGGGTCGCGAGCAGCTGGACGCCGCCGAAGACGATTAGAGCGACGCCCACGCCGAGAATCGACCCCGCCGTGACGTCGAGCAGCCAGTGCGCGTGCAGGTAGGTGCGGCTCCACGCCATCGCCGCCGTTGCGAGCACGACGAGGGACCACCACAGTCGTCTCCGCGGCCCTACGTGCGTGAAGAGCAGGATGACCGCCACCGCTGTCGCACCGGCGAAGGCTGAGTGCCCGGACGGGAACGACGCGCCGCTCGGGTGGACCAGAGGCGCAGGCGGTCGCGGACGATCGACGAGCACCTTCGTGATCGAGGAGATCAGCGGAGTCAGGGCTTCCGTCAGCGCGAAGGCAGCCAGCGACCACCGGCGTCTGGCAACCAAGAGCACGGCAGCCGGGGCGGCGATCAGGAGCGCACGCCCGACGCCGCGCCCGAGGGCGTTGAAGACGAGCGCGATGTCCTTCAACACGAACGTGGCGATGTCGCTCATCCACTCGTTCCACCGTTGCTCGAGTTCGAGCGGCGCCTGCGGCACGACGAACGCCAGCAGCACGAAGAGCGCGAACAGGACGAGCCCGAGCACGAGCGCGCGCCTCGGGTCCGCCAGGAAGCGTTGAGGATCACCAGGTATTCGAGACCGTACGCTCTTGAGTCCGCGCACCTGCTGCGCCGCAGTCATCGTCCGGCCGCGATGCGCCCGAGACCCCTCACACCGGACCCGCCGCCCCCGAATCCGCGCTCGTCGCCGCGCGAAGGCGCGCGATCCACTTCCCGAGCTCCCACGCCAGCAGAAGGGCGATGGCGGCGAGCAGCGCAGCCCCCCACTGCTGGGCCGTGAGCTCGGTTGTGCCGAGCAGGCGCCGGAGGAAGTCCCATTGCGTGATGAGAATCGCCCCGAGGATCTCGGCGAGCGCGGTCCAGTTGAGCTTCGAGCTGTTGAACGTGTCCGAGTCGAACACCGACGCCCTTTCGCTACGGCATTCGAAGGCGGCCACCACGAGCATCAGAACGAACGCGGTGAGGCCCATCGACGACCCGATGTTGGTGTTCCCGTAATGGTGCGTTCCGAGCTCGATCAGCAGGAGGTTCGCGACGGCCATGAACAAGCCGACGAGACCGCAGGTGACGAGCGTCCCCGAGGTGAGGACTGATTGGCCCCTCGGACGGGGCCGCATTCCCATCAGTCCGGGTGTCTGCTCGTCGAAACCGAGCGCGATGCCGAACGGCGCGTTCGCGATGAAGTGGATCCAGAGTGCCTGCCCGGGCGTGAACGGCTGGCCCGCTGCGATGTTCAGGAGTGCCGCACCGAGGAACGTCACCACGAAGGCGACCAGCAGCAGCAGGACGAAACGGATGTACTTCGTCAGGTTGTCATAGAGCTTGCGTCCCTGCTCGACCGCGTAGACGATCGTCGCGAAGTTGTCGTCGGAAAGGATCATGCGGCCCGCGTTCTTGGCGACCTCGGTCCCACTGCCCATGGCGATACCGATGTCTGCCGCTTTGATTGCCGGGGCGTCGTTGACGCCGTCGCCCGTCATGGCGACGACGTCGCCTTTCTGCTTCAGCGTGTCGGCGAGCAGGACCTTGTGCTCCGGGGCGACGCGCCCGACAACGCCGATGCCGTCGATCCGGTCGAGCCGTTCCTGCTCGGTGAGTGCGGCGAAGTCGGCTCCGAGCATCGCCTCGCCCTCGATCCCCAACTGCCGGGCGATCGCAGCTCCCGTGACGACGTCGTCGCCCGTCACCATCCGCACGCGGATGTGTGCCCGCTGGGCATCCGCGACCGCGGCCTTCGACTCCGCGCGCGCCGGGTCCACCATCCCAACGAGGCTGGTCATCTCCAGGTCGACAACGTAGTCGAGCAGGTTGGAGTCGGGATCGAACGTTGCCGGATCGAGGTCGCGGTAGGCCGCAGCCATTACCCGCAGGCCCTGGCTTCCCATCCGGGCGATGTTCTCGTCGGCCCGTGCGCCCAGCTCGCCGTCCCACGGAATGCTCTGGCCGTTCGAGAGCGCGGTCCCGGCGCGATCGATGACCGCAGGCGCGGCGCCCTTGACGAAGCAGCGGATGACTTCCTCGCCCGACCCATCCTTCGCGCGGTTGAAGGTCGCCATGAACTTGTAGGTCGGGTCGAATGGCAGCGTTGCCACCCGCGGAAGTCTCTCGCGCGTCGCCTCGATGTGGAGTCCCGCCTTGTGCGCCAGCACGAGCAGCGCTCCCTCCGTGGGATCGCCCACGACCGCGCCGTTGACGAGCCTGGCGTCGCTCGCTACGACGTAGGGCAGGATCGCATCGTCGATCGTGTCGGAGGTGCCGGATGGATGAGTGACCTTTCCGTCGAGCCCGTAGCCGATGCCGCTGATTGCGTAACGATCCGTCGGGTCGACGACCTCGATCGCCGTCATCTCGTTCATCGTGAGCGTGCCGGTCTTGTCGGAGTTGATCGCAGACGTGAAGCCCAGTGTCTCGACCGACGGCAGGTCCTTGACGATCGCCTTCTGCTTGGCGAGCTCGACGCTGCCGAGAGAGAGCACGACCTGGACGACCGTCGGCAACGCCTCCGGAACGGCCGACACCGCGAGCGCAACGGCGCTGACGAACAGGGTGTCCCACGCCTCGCCGCGGTTGAGGCCGAGGGCGAACATCACGACCATCGTCAGACCTGCTGCACCGATGATCCAGAGCGTCAGCGTGTTCATCTGCCGCGTCAGTGGTGTCTGCTCGCGCTTGGTCGCCGAGAGCAGGTGCGCGATCTTCCCCATCTCGGTGTCGCTCCCCGTCGCGGTGACGATCATCACGCCGCTGCCGTGCGTGACGGGGGTGTGCATGAACGCCATGTTCGTTTGGTCACCCGGCCCGCCTGCCTCGGCGGTCAGCGTCGAGACGTCCTTGGCCGCGGGCGTGCTTTCGCCGGTCAGCGCGGACTCGTCGATCTGCAACGAGCTCGCCGAGATGATTCGCCCGTCGGCGGGGACTTGATCGCCTGCCGCGATCAGGACAAGATCGCCGACGACGAGCTCCTCGGCGGAGATCTCCGCCTCGACTCCGTCGCGCCGCACGCGCGCGGTCTCCTTCATCATCGACCTGAGCGCGTTCATCGCGCTCACCGCCTTCCCCTCCTGGCGCAGGCCGACGACTGCGTTGAGCAACGTGATTGCAAGCAGCAACACACCAGTGCTCCATTCCTTGATCGCGAGCGACACGATCGCTGCACCAAGCAGAATCAGCTGCATGTAGCTCGTGTACTGCGCGAGGAATCGCCGGATCCCGGACGGCGGAACCTCCGCCGGCAGCGCGTTGGGCCCGTTCTGCGTCAGACGCTTCGCGGCCTCATCTGCCGAGAGCCCGGCATCCGGTATGACGGTGAGCGCGGACGCAACAGCCGCCGGGTCGAGCGCGTACCAGGACTGCGCCGGAATCCGGGACCCCGGGTCCGCCGGTCGGAGGGTCGTGGCCATAGCTAGGAAGCTGCGACGATCACGCCGATGCGCCCTCGCCGTCGCGGGCCAGCTCCTCGGCGAACGGATCCTTGGCAGCTCCGGCGGGCGCCTCGTCCTCGAGCTCGGCTTTCACCTCGAGAAGCAGCCTGCGCGCGTCCTCGTCGACTTTCGGGAAGCGAGGATTGATCTCGATCAGCGTTTGTGCGATCACAGCCGCTGTTGCGAGCCGGGCGAACCACTTGCGGTCGGCGGGGATCACGTACCACGGCGCCCACTCGGTGCTCGTGTTGGAGAGCGTCTCGGAGAAGGCCCGCTGGTAGTCGTCCCAGAGCGCCCGCTCCTCGATGTCGTGCGCCGAAAACTTCCAGTTGTGGTCGGGCAGGTCGCAGCGGCGCAGGAAGCGGATCCGCTGCTCCTCCTTGGAGAGATTCAGGAAGAGCTTCACGATCCGAAAGCCGTTTTCCACGAGATAACGCTCCCATTCGTTGATCTCGCGGTAGCGACGCTTCCAAACGTCCTTTCGTTTCGCCTCTCTCGGCAGCTTCTGGCGGTCGAGATTCTCGGGATGCACGCGCACGACGAGCACCTCCTCGTAGTGCGACCGGTTGAAGATGCCAATCTCGCCGCGGGCCGGAAGTTGCCGGGCGTAACGCCAGAGGTAGTCGTGATCCAGCTCCTCCGCCGAGGGGACCTTGAAGCCGTGAACGCTGACGCCCTGTGGATTGACTCCGCTCATCACGTGACGGATCGTTCCGTCCTTGCCGCCGGCGTCGAGCGCCTGCAAGACCACGAGCACGCCGTAGGTGTCCTGCGCCGCGAGGCGGGCCTGGTACTCGGCCAGCAGCTCGATGCCCTGCTGCAGAAGCGCGACTCCGTCCTTCTTCTTGCGGATCCCTGCTTTGAACCGCGGATCGAAATCCTTCGCCAGCCGCACCTTCGAGCCCGGCTCGACCCGGAAAGGCTTGACAAATTCCGGGATCCGCTTGGGATGCAGGTCAGGCATCGTCGACCTCCTCGATTCGGGCGACCTCGTCTACTTGCAGGCGTCCAGGCTACGCTACGAGACCGTGTCGTTGCGAAGGGTCCGGTGCGAGGACCGTGGCAGGCCGTTTACGAGCTTCATTGCCGAAGATGTCGCAGGACCCGACGCGACACGTCACCCGAACAGGATGATCTGCGGGCTTCGTCTGCCCGGTGCAACTTCGTGGTTCATCCCGATTGGGTGACGGGTCGGGGGCCCTCGAATGCGACCGTCAATGCGTGGTCACTAGTCGGGCCCACTTCTCATCAGGTTGGCGTGGTGCCGCAGCGATGCTTGCGTTGTTCGCGGTTGGCTTTCTTGCCGCGTGCGGAGGCGGGAATGGCTCGGCAGGCGGGACGCTGACGAGCGCCGGGACACGGACGACGCCGACGCGATCGACCCCGACGGTGACCGCTCCGACGCGATCGACCCCGACGGTGACCGCTCCGACGCGATCGACTCCGACGGTGACCGCTCCGACGCAATCGACCGCGACTGTCACGGAGTCCCAAACGACAACCGTGGTCGCGGTGTCCCCGCCGCCGGCCACGACAACGACCTCCGGTGCCACGACAACAACGTCGGGAGTCAGTCCGGCCGCGGTCGCGGCCGCCGCCGCCGCGTCGCAGAATGACGAAGAGAGCAGCACGCAGTGGGGCTGGATCGCCTTCGCAATTCTCGCGGTGGCGGTCCTCATTGGCGGGATTGTCTGGTGGTGGCGGAGACACTCCGCCAAGGCGAAGACGAAGACGCCGGCGTCCGGCGATCCGCCGGAAGGATCCTCGTCTGCCCTACCTGACTAGCTCTCGGCCGCGGATCGCAGGGACCATGCAACGCCCGCCGCGGCTGAGATGATCTGAGCTCGTGAGCGCTGATCGGCCGAGCCAAGGCCTCCGTCGGCTGCTGCCGGTTGCCGACTGGTTGCCCCGGTATGACCGAAGCTGGCTTCGCGGTGATCTGACAGCCGGGATCGCGGTCACCGCGCTGATCGTGCCTAAGAACCTTGGTTATGCCGGCATCGCCGGGGTGCCGATCGAGAACGGGCTCTACGCGGCGGCAGCCGGCGCGATCATCTACGCGCTCTTCTGCACGTCGCGGCAGATCTCGACGGGGCCGAGCTCGGGGCTCGCCGCGGTGGCCGGGGGCGCGGTGTTGGTGACCAAGCTCGGAGGTCAGGAGGCGGCGGAGCTCGTCGCAGCGATCACCCTGGTCACGGGCGCCCTGTTCCTGCTGCTTGCACTGTTTCGGATGGGGTGGATCGCGCAGTTCCTGTCGAAGGCGGTGATCACCGGGTTTCTCGCCGGCGCCGCGATCGACGTGACGATTGGTGAGCTTCCCAAGCTGACGGGGACGTCATCGAGCGGGGACAGCGCGTGGCGGGAGCTGGCGACCTGGATCCAGGGACTCGGCGAGATGCACTGGACGACACTCGTCGTGGGGCTTGTATCGCTCGGCGTGATTCTCGGGCTGCGTTTCGCCGCGCCCGCGGTTCCGGGCGCGCTGGTGCTGGTGGTCGGAGGGCTGATCGCATCGGGACTCTTCGACCTCGGCACCCATGGCGTTGCGCTCGTTGGCCACGTTCCCCGCGGCTTGCCCAGTCCGGCGTTGCCCGACTGGGATCTCGTCAGGACGCACCTGTCGACGATCGGCATCGCCTCGGTTGCGCTGCTGCTGATCGGGTTCTCCCAGACTGTCGGCGACGCAAGAGCGTTCGCAACGCGGCACCGCTACCGCATCGACGTCAACCAGGAGTCGGTCGCGCAGGGAATGGCGAACGTCGGGGCCGGGGTGTTTCAGGGGATGCCGGTATCGACGAGCCTTTCTGCAAGCTCGCTGAACGAGTCGTCGGGTGCCCGAACGCCGGTCGCTTCGCTGATTACGGGCGGCCTTGTTCTGCTGACGCTGATCGTGCTCGCGCCCCTTTTCTCGGCTCTTCCGAAGGCCGTGCTCGCAGCGGTGATCATCGACGCTGTCGTCTTCGGGATGATCGATGTCGGTGAGTTGCGGCGCCTTCACCGCGTCGCGAGGGTCGACTTCTGGATCGCCGCCGCAGCGATCCTCGGCGTGCTCTCGGCCGGAGTCCTCGCGGGCGTCGTGATTGGCGTCGTCCTCTCACTCGGCTGGCTCATCTATGTCGCAACCGCGCCACGAATGCCCGTGCTCGGCCGCCAACCTGGCAGCCAGGCGTTCCGCGAGCTCGACGAGAATCCTGGTGACGAGACCTTCCAGGGCATCGCCGTGCTGCGCCTCGACAGCGGCCTCTTCTTCGCCACCGCTGAGGCGCTCGACGATCGCGTCCGCGCGGTCATCCGGGACAGTGAGCCGCGACTTCATGCGCTCGTCATCGACCTCGAAGGCGTCGATTTCGTCGACTCTCAGGGAGCAGCGAAGCTCGCCGAGCTCTACGAGGTCGCGAAGACGGACGGCGTCACGCTCCGACTGGCCCGGGTCAAGCCGCAGGTTCTTGCCGTTCTCGACGCCGACGGGCTGGTGACAACCCTTGGAGCCGACAGCATCCACGGAAACGTCGATCAAGCAATCGAGGCGCAACTCGCCGAGGACGCGTCGAACGCGGATCGTTCTCATCTCATACCCGACGTCACGACCTAGAACGGCTTTGTTTCGTTCGTGAACGGCAAGATGGAAGCGCTTCTCGGTCTAGACGGGACCTTGAATTCCATGCCGAGCTCACCGGAGACCCGAAAGTCGGAAGTTCTTGCCCATTCCCAGGCAGGTCGCAGTGGGCCGGGCAGTGATCGAACCTGCGACCTTGGGATTAAAAGTCCTGCATATCGACGGGAAGCCGAATTCCAAAAAACGCCGTTTGAAGCCCTTGTATAGGCGGCCCCGTACCGCCCTCAAGTGGTTGCGGAGGGCGGTTTCGTGTCCACACAAGCCGGACGTGTTTCGGTTTGCGTTGCATTTGCGTGACTGTCTCGCATTTTGACGTTCGGGGTCTTGGTGCGTTTATGGTGCGTTAAGCGAGCGCTAGAATTCTTCCGCGTGAAACGTCGGCGTCGACTGCGCAAGCTCGTTCCTGACCAGGAGCTCATTCGACGCCGGGCCGCCGACGAGCCTTTGCGTGAGCTTGCCCGTGACTACAACGTTGTGCATACGACGCTTGGGCGCTTCTTCGAGCGGCCGGACGTGACGAGGCAAGAGCCTTCAGCTCCAAACGCCGCGCTCAAGGGACCGTTTCCGCGCGGCAGCGGGGCCTAATTACCGCCACAGTGACGACAAAGCCTTCCCGATCCGGACGAGCAGCAGGTTGAGATCCCCCCGTACTGTGAGCTTGCGCATGCGGTGCTCCTCTTCGATTGGTCGTGTCATCCTTGGTTCTACGACCCGCCCCTATAAGGCGGGGCAAAGAGGCGGTAGGGCTTAGCAGGAGACCAAGATTGGAAGACGCCGCTCTCGCTGCGCCTCGGGGGGTCGGTAGCTTCCCGCAGCAGGCATGGGCGCATCCCCCGATGGCGAAGACGAGGCTCTGCTTGAGGCTAGGGCGATGCGGCGACTCAGGCCGAGAAGCTGGCGCCGAGCGCTCCTCTGGGGGAGCGTCGGGGCGCTCGCGCTGTTCGCCTTGATCCAGGCCGTCCCGTATGGCCGCAGCCACTCGAACCCCCCGGTCATGATGGAGCCGAACTGGGACTCGCCGCGCACACGGGCACTCGCGCAGCGCGCCTGCTTCGACTGCCACAGCAACCAGACGAAGTGGCGCTGGTACTCGAACGTCGCGCCGGTGTCCTGGCTCGTCCAGCGCGACGTCGACGGAGGCCGCTCGGCGTTCAACTTCTCCGCGTGGAACCGGCCGCAGGACATCGGTGCGGGCGACCTCGCGGAGGCGATCCGAGGCGGCTCGATGCCGCCCTGGTTCTACGTCCTCGTTCACTCGAACGCCAGCCTGAGCAGCGCCGACAAGGAGGCACTCATCCGCGGCCTCAATGCGACGCTCGCCGCCTCCCCACCCAAGGGCGGCGGCTGACGCGCACACTCGCCCCATCCTTGGGCAGACGTCGCGCCGCCGTTGCTCAGCAACTGCTCGATGCGCCTCCATTCAGTCTTTGAGGGCGCGCGGCGCGTTCACGATGACGCCGACGTCGATCGGGTGTCGACGCCGACGACTCCCGTTCGACGTGTGGCGCCCAGCTTCTTCCAGGCGAAGCCGCGGCCGCTGAGCGCGGTCGCGGGCTACGTCAGGGGAAGCGCGCATCCGCCGGCCGTGGTCTGCGAGGTCGGGTGGGTGAACGGGCTTGGCGCAATCCGTTCGCTGGGGCGCGCGGGGGTGCCCGTCGTCGCACTCGACCATCGGCCCTGGGCGCTCGGGTTTCGCTCCCGGTACGCGCTGCCGGTCCTGGCACCGGACCCGCTACCGGACGTAGACGGGTTCATCTCGACACTCCTCGCACTCGCCGAGGAGCTGGGCCGGCCGGCACCAATCTTCCCGACGCACGACGAGCACCTGAACGCCTTGGCTCAACGCCGTGACGACCTGGGCGACCGCTTCCTGTATCCCTTCCCCAGCTGGGACGTGCTGGAGCCCCTCCAGAGCAAGCGGCACCAACTCGAGGTCGCGAGCAGGCTCGACCTCGGCACCCCCGCGACCGCGCATCCCCGGTCACTAGACGAGGCGCAGAGAGCAGCAGCCGAAATCGGCTTCCCCGTTTTCGTCAAGCCGTCACAGAACATCGCGTTCAAGCGGCTGCACCGGCGGCAGGGCTTCATGTGCCAGGACGCCGAGGACCTCGACCGGGCATACGGGCTCACTGCCGAGCACGAGCCGATGGTGCAGGAGTTCGTGCCCGGCGGCGACGACTGCCTGTGGACGCTCGGGACCTACGTCGCGGCGGACGGCAGGCCGGTCGCGCTGTTCTCTGGGAGAAAGCTCCGGCAGACGGCGGAGAACATGGGGAGTGCGCGAGTCGGCAAGGCGGTCTGGGACGACGAGGTCGTCGATTCGGGTTTGCGCCTTCTGCGGGAACTCGGGTTCCACGGGATCGCACAGGTCGAATGGAAGCGGGACCCGCGGGACGGTCGGCTGAAGCTCATCGAGGTAAACCCGCGACTGTGGCAATGGCACACCCTGATGGGCGCATGCGGAGCGGACGTCACCCGAATCGCATATAGCGACCTGATCGGCGCGCAGGTCTCCACGACACGCGCGAACTGCAACGGCAAGCGCTGGGCAATCAGCGTGATGAGCGGACAGGGGTTTGCGCTCCAATGGCCGCCCTACGTGGACGGCGTCTTCGCGTTCGACGATCCGAAGCCGGGGCTCGTGCACGCGGGACGGTTCCTGCTGAATCCGCTACGCCGCTAGAGCTCGTTGTAGATCGCAACGAGGCGATCGGCCATCCGGTCGACATCGTGCACGTGCTCGACGTAGGCGCGGCCGGCGGCCCCGCGGCGCTTGCGCTCCTCGGGTCGCTCGATCAGCCACGCAAGCTTCTCGACGAGGTCCTCCCTCGTCGCCGCAAGGATCGGGAGCTCTCGACCGAAGGCCTGCTCCGTCTGCCTCACCGCCTCGGCGTCGAGCGACGTGACGACCGGCTTTCCGAGCGCCATCGCCTCGATCGTGAAGACGCCGTGCCAGTCGCGAAGCAGCTGGTCGACCACGATGTCGGCGCGGCGGTAGCGCTCGAGCGCCAGCTCGTTGCGCACGCCGTGCACGACGTCGAGCTCCACCGGATACCTCTTCTTCAGCTCATCGACGGCCGCGACGACGAACTCGGTCCCTTTCCGCTCCGTGTTCGAGGGGGCGTGCACGATCCTGATCGTCTCGCCTCCGTTCGGCGGCGCCGGCTCGTATCGATCCAGCTCGAGGCCCGGTGGAACGACGTGCGCGTCGAATGGAAGGAAGCTCAGCGCGGAGTAGGAGCCGACGATGCGGGCGTCGGCCTTCAAGCCGTAGCGCAGCTTCTCGCGCGGGGTCTCGCGGATGTCTGCACCGAGGAAGTGGAACACGGACTTCCGACGCGTCGCACGCAGGATCGGGAACTGGATCCTCCGGGGCACGAGCGTCAGCCCGAAATAGAAGTGGAAGATGTCGGTCTCGGGGAGGACGGCAGCGAGCGTCCGCAGCTGGACGAGTTGGCGCCGCCAGAGCCCTTTCGGGCGCTCGACGAAGACGTCGAACTGGTCCGGCCGAGAGGGAATCCGCGCGTAGAGCAGCAGCCGGGCGTCGACGCCCTTCCGCCGCAGGGCTTGCACGTTCGTCCAGCCGACGCCGGCGAGGTTCACTGGGCAGTGCAGCACTCGGAGAGCCATCGAACGGTCGCTCAGTATCGGCGAAGTGCACCGTCACGGCTCGATGATCGTACGCGCGCCGACGCGCCAGCACTGCGGCCGCCGGCGACACCGAGGAGAAGAAGCCGCCGCATGCCACCGAGAGTAGCCCGCCCCGGCCACAGCTTCGAGGGAACACCACCTCGCATTTGCGTACGGCCCCGCCCACCGCACTGGGGCAGGTAGGCCACGGGACATCGGGATCCGGCCAGCCAGGATGGTGGACGGCTCTCGCGCCGGCATCCTGACCGTGGGACGCCTTCGGACATGTTCGCGAAGGGAGTCAAGCGAGGGGACTGGTCCCCGATATGGAGCACCTACGCCAGGCGATCGACACGTGGGGCGAAGCACTCAGTCGGGATTTCTTCTTGTGTGTAGTCACAAACTGCCCCAAGTAGAGGACGGTGCCTGTGCCGATCAGGCTGATGTCGGCTTGAGAGCTTTGCTCGAGCGTGACCTCTCCGGGTTTGAAGCGGATCAACTGGACCGCACCAGCGTGCGCCGTTCGACGGTGGCGGGGGAGGCGTCGACCTGGGTCGCTTGCAGCGATGGCGCGGGCTTGAACGGTGTCGCTGGCGCCACCAGTAGCCGGAACGGGCGCGCGCAGACATCGACAACACCGAAGACGAACGCTGCCGTTGCGACCCCGACGGCCGCCACAATTCCTCGCGCGAGCGGGCCAACACTCAAGTGCCTCCCGGGCTTCTGCGCTCATAGTGAGACGGTCGTGCTGCCCGCTGTAATCGGCGACTCCACCCAGCGACGATCAGCAATCCCGAGAGTCATCAAACCGAACGCACGAACGAGCCGGGACCGGAGAATCTAGGACGACGGGCACTTGCCTTGCTTATAGGCGGCGTAGTCGGCGGGCGACAGGATCCAACGCCACGTGCCGTTGAGTGTGACGGCGTGCATGGTCGCGGTCGTCACCCCATCATCCGAGGTGACCTGAACGGAGACCGCGGTCGAGGGCTTTGCTTTGCCTGCGATCTCGACCGTGTCGGCGTACGTCTCGAGGATCTTGAATTTCCTCAGGTCGAAGCCCGAGTTGCTCTGGCACGCCGTGTAGCGAGCGCGGCTGACGATTGCCTGATCGGCGGGATGGAGCGTGTCCCACAAGCGTCCGGACTGTCCCCGCGAGAACTCCGTCGTGACCTGCCGGATGAAGTCGCCAGCCGATTGTGCCGATTGCCCACCGCCTCTCGTGCCGCCGCCACCTCCGCCGCCTGAGCAACCGGTCGAGACAGCTACGACGAGCGCCGCCATGGCGAGCGCCGCTCTGTGCCTCCGTACGAATGCGTCGTGGATGCGGGTCTTCACCGCCATGCGAAACGCCCTACCTGCGTGGTGACTACGAGCGGCGCTCGCGGTCTCTCGCAAGCCATGGGAACACGGCCAATCGAGATGGGCTCACCCAGGAGCAGGATGAGCAACGCGCCGACGTCGGGGCGAGAGGCGAGCTGGTCGCGCGCGTCGCCGACGTCCCCGATCGCGAGCGCGGTCGCGTACGCCTCGGCCTCCGTGGCGCTCGCGGCCACGACCGTGACCGAGAGCGGACCGGCGACTGCGGGCGCCCCGGTCGTAGGGTCGATGAGATGGTGGAGCCTACGCTGGGGGCCGAAGCGCCGCGTGTCACGTCCGGATGTGGCGACCCCTCCGCTCGTGAGCTCGAGCGTTCCAGCCACGCGCGCGGGCGCTCTTGGGTCTGCGATGTCCACGCGCCAGGGGCCGCCCTCGGGTGGCGTGCCCCAGACCGCGATGTCGCCGCCCAGATCGACGAGCGCTCCGGTCAGCGCGGGCCAGGCGGCCCGCATCGCGTGCAGTGCGCGCGTCGCGGTGAAACCCTTGCCGACCCCTCCGAGGTCGACGGCGGCGCCCCGTTCGACGCGCGCCCTCCGCGAGCTCGAGTCCACCTCGATGTGCGCGCCCGCACGCCACCCGTCAAGCGGCATGGCCGCCCGCTCCGTGAGCAGCTCAAAGGAGCGGTCGTAGCCGGCGGCAGCGAGCGCCGGGAGGATCGTTGGGTCGAACCGCCCCCGCGTGTCCGTGCGCGCGCGCAGCGCGGCTGCGAGCGCGTCGACCAGCCGCTTGTCGACGTCGATCCATGCACCGTCGGCGCGGTTGAGCCGCGACAAGTCGCTGCGTGCGTCGAAGCGCGAGAGGGCGCGCTCGCAGGCTGCGACCTCGCGCTCCGCCGCGTCCAGCGCTCGGCGAGCGGGGATGATGTCGCGCGATCCCGCGGTCGCAGCGGCCGAGCAGATCGTGCCCATCGCACGAAACGACTCGCGCTGGAGCGCGCCTGTCACGCCGGCACCGCAGCCCGGCGGCGCTCCGGGGGCGGCGCCTGCTCGGTCGTCGGGAGTCCTAGCGGTACGGGGCGGGCGGGCGCCGGCCGTGCTCCCGGGCGCGGCATCAGGATGCGCGCGTAGACGAGCCACACAACCGGAGCGGCGACGACCCCCGCAAAGACCAGTCCGCGCGTTCCGGTGAGGTCAGTGCCGACGTTGAGGGCGTGGTAGAGGCCAATCGAGAAGGCCGCGAAGCTGGCGTAGTGCATTAGGCGCCAACGGCGCTGACCGATGCGGCGACGGACGTGGAAAGAGGCCGCGAGGGCGAGCATGAGCCATCCGGTGAGGATGCCGGCGGCGACCGGCACGGGCCGCCATGGTGCCGCGCCGGGCACGAGCACGCCGACGAGCCCGAAGCGCATGAGCGGGTCGAGGGCGAGCGCACCCATGTGCAGGACGACCATCGCCAGGGCGGTCCACATCAGCGTCTGGTGCCAGCCGAGGAGCGTCTTGCCGCGCCGGTTGCCCAGCAGCCTGGTGCTGAGGGCTAGGCCGAGCGTGACGGAGACCGTGAGGAGACCGAAGGCGACCAGGCCGGCGGCACGCGCGACGAGCCAGACCACCGGCACTCCGGCTGTCTGAGCAGCGATCATCCGGCTGGGACCGGCGAGGTTCGCGTCGTTCCATGCGGGGTCGAGGCGCCGCTCTTCACGACGACGAGATGGCTCTTGCCGCTCTTGTCCGTGACGACGACTGCTCCAGGGATGGGCTGCGGCGCCGTCGCCGGCTGCGGGCGCGTCCAGGCCAGCACGGCGAGCACGGCGAAGAGCGCCCAGGTCGCGAGAACGGTTGCCCAGAGCTTGCGAATCTCAGTCTCCTGGCTCGACCCGCCGCGGCGGAGCCGGCGTGACGGGAGTGATGATCTGGCCGACCCGGGGCGCTGTCGGCACCGCGGGAACGCTTCGCTTCAGCCCGGCGATGGCTGCGGCACCGGTCAACGCGGTCGCCGCCAGGACCGCTGCGAACGCGAACAGTTCGGGCCGCCTCACTCCCCCTGGACCTGGCCGATCGCGTGCGACCGCAGCCACGTTGATCCTTTCGATCGCTTCCTTTTCCGCGCCAACGCGCGTTCTCGCTCGTCGATGATCGATCGGCCGGGTGCCTGCGGCATCCGTAGCCGTACGCAGATCGAATACGGGATTTCCGCGCGTGGCGGACCTCCGGGCGCGCCGACCACGTCTGCGGGTTTCCCGAAGGCCGATCGGCGTGCCCCCCGACGCGAGCGCCCTCCGGACGCGCTCTGATTCGTGAGTGAGCGATTCGGTCGTGGTTGTCGGCAACGGTGTTTCCGGATACGCCTGCGCCGCTCGGCTCGCAGAGCGAGACGTGCCGTGTGACGATGATCGGGCCGGGCCTGCCGCACGATCGGCCGCCTCTCTCCAAACGCGCGCTCCTGACCGGTCGCGTGCCGCTGCTCGCCGACGCGGAGCAACTCGCCAAGCAAGGCATCGAGCACGTCGACGGGGTCGTGACAGAGTGCGACCTCGACCGCCGCCGCCTCGTCGTCAGCCGCTCGGCAGGCGGCGCGCCCGCTCGAGATCGAGGCCCCGAGCCTCGTCTGGGCCACAGGCCTGCGCTACCCGAAGCCGCCGGTGCCCGGGTTCGAGCAGGCCGAGGAGAACACGACGGGCGTCGGTCTCGTCTCGCTCGTCCGCCACCTGGCCCTCCCGCACAGGCGCGTCGTCATTGTGGGCGCCGGGCTGATCGGCACCGAAACCGCCGCGACGCTCGCCGCCGCACACGACGTGACCCTCGTCGACATGCTCGACCGCCCCCTTGCACGCTTCCTCCCGCACGTATCCGACGCCGCCCTCGCCGCGCTCGATGGACTCGGCGTGCACTTCCTCGGCCTGTGCAAGATCGACTCCGCGAGCTTCGGCCCCAAGGCCGCCGTCGTGCACACGTCGACCCACGGCGACCTTCGCTGCGACGTTGTCGTCTCGGCGGCCGGCTTCCGCTCGAGCCTGCCGCCCGAGTTCGCCGGCCCCGACGCGAGAGCACTAACCCTGCCGGCCGACGAGCGCCTCCGCGTGATCGGCCGCGAACGGGTCTGGGCGTGCGGCGACTGCGTCTCGTTCCCGCACCCACGCTGGGGCCGCATCGGCATCCCGCACTGGGATCACGCGCTCTGGAGCGGCCGCCACGCGGCCGAGTCGATCCTCGGCTCGACCGCGCCCTACGCGCGCGAGCCGTACTTCTTCAGCGACATCGGCCGTCTCCGCATCCAGCAGGTCGGTGTCGAGCGACGCGGCCGTCGACTGGCAGGACGACGACGGGCTCGTCGTTGGTCGCGACCCGGAAGGCGCGCCTGCATGCGTGCTCCTACTCAACGCGCCGGCGCGCCTGCGCGAGGCTCGCGAGCTCGTCGCCTCCACCGACCCCCGATCACCAGCCACCACCCACGCTTGAGGAGGACACCATGACGCTCGTACGCGTGATCGTCGACCCGGACGTCTGCATCGGCTCAGCCGAATGCGTCGCACTCGACCCCGAAGCGGTCGAACTGGACGAGCACGGCACCGCGCACGTATTGGTTCCCGAGCTCGAAGAACAACGTGCGAAAGAGATTTGCGACGCCTGCCCCGTCGGCGCCCTCTCAATCGCCATCCCGGTCACGCAAACCTAGCTCGGCTCCGCGGTTAGGCCGTCC
>CAWHXK010000065.1:0-17022 GCA_963833255.1 uncultured Actinomycetes bacterium | reverse complement strand
ACATGTCCACTACGCAGATTCAACCCACCTCGATGGCGCCGAGGGGTCAGGCGCTTCCTGACTCGGTCCAGGACGAGATCGAGCGGACCACCTGGCTCGACTTCGCGGCTTCTTCAACGCGATCGCGCACCTTTCGGCGGCGAAGACCTATCCGGTCTGGTCGATCACCATCGTCGTCATCGACGTGCTGATCATGTACGGGCTGATCGTCCACTCCGGACGTCGCTCGAAAATCCCGGCCTAGCCGAAACCCACGCTGGGTCGAGGGGCCCTCGGCGCGTCGCGAAAGTCAGGGGGACTCGTGACGCGCCGAGGTAGGCCATCGCCCCTCAGTCGCCTGCTCGGCGACCGAGAGTCGCACACGGCATCACCATGCGTCCTGACCCAAGTCGGTCAATTTGGAGCGTTCGTCGGTTCGGCAAGAAAGTGGTCCGCACAGGGAGTTACGCGCGCGCGCGCGAATACCGGATCCGCGCCGGCGTCGTTGCCGGCCGCGAGCTAGCCGGCTTCGCGGGCTCTCTCGAGGCCGTCGAGGATGAGATCGAGCCCGAACTCGAACTCGCGTGCGCCGTCACCGCTCGGCGCGGCCACGTGCTGGCGGGCGTGCTCGGCGAGATACGGGTAGTCGGCCGCCGGAAGTTCCGAGAGGAACCGGTCCACGAGGTCTGCGAGGTCACCGTCGCCGAGTTCCGTCGCGCTGATCGCATGACCGAGCTGCCAGAGCGTGAACCCCAGGATGTGGCTGTCGAGTGTGTGATACGCGTGATACGTCAGCTCGGGGGAAAAGCCGGCTTCGCGCAGTCGTTTCAGTAGCCATTCCATGTAACGCAGGCGTGGCGTCGGCAGGGCACGCATCGTGCCCGGCGACAGCACGAGGCTGCAGGCCCACGGGTGACGCAGCAGGGCTTCGTGGGCGGAGACCGCGCACGTCCGGATATCCACGTCCCACTCCTCGCCCGCCGAAGGCAGCTCGATCTCGTCGACAACCAGATCGACCATCGCCGCCACGAGGTCGCCTTTGTTCGCCACGTGGTTGTACAAGGACATCGCCTCGACACCGAGCTCACCGGCGAGCTTGCGCATCGTGAGCGACTCGATTCCGCCCTCGTCTGCGAGGCGGATCGCGGCCTCGAGCACGCGGTCCCTCGTGAGGGGGAGGCGGGGCTTGGAGTCGGGGTCGGCAGCCATCGGCATTGACAAGCTTACGGTGTACGTCTAAGCTTACACCGTAAACTTACAGTGTAGGGGAGTGGAGACATGATGCAGGCGATCGTCAACCGCGAGTACGGCCCGCCCGATGACCTGAGGCTTCAAGAGCTCGAGAAGCCCACGATCGGTGAGGACAGCGTGCTCGTTCGGGTCCGAGCGGCTTCGGTCAATCCCTACGACTGGCACGTGTTGAGAGGCCTCCCGTACTTCATCCGCCTGAGCGAGGGTCTGCGCCGGCCGAAGCACCCCATTCCGGGCGTCGACGTCGCAGGGCAGGTCGAGGCGGTCGGCGACAAGGTGACGCGGTTTCAGCCAGGCGACGAGGTGTTCGGCGGCCGCAGCGGGGCGTTTGCCGAATACCTGTGCGGCCTGGAGCGAAACTTCACACCCAAGCCGCCGACCCTCTCGTTCGAGCAGGCTGCCGCAATCCCGATGGCAGGCTGTACCGCCCTCCAGGCTCTTCGCGAGGCTGGCCGGCTACAGCCCGGACAGAGGGTTCTGATCAACGGCGCCGCGGGCGGGATCGGCACGTTCGCCGTCCAGATCGCCAAGGCAATGGGTGGCGATGTGACGGGGGTCTGCAGCACGCCGAACGTCGAGCTCGTCAACTCGATCGGTGCTGACGCAGTCGTCGACTACACGCTGGACGACTTCGCCCGGGGGGAGCAGAAGTTCGACCTGATCGTCGATCTCGTCGGGAACCGTTCGCTGGCAGACCTGCGACGCGTTCTGACGCCCGAGGGAGCACTCGTGCTCGTCGGCGGAGGGGGCGGAAGCTGGCTCGGACCGCTGGCCGGCCCCGCAAGGGCGTTCGTGGTCTCTCGATTCGTAAGCCAGCGCCTACTCCCGTTCCTCGCAAAGCTCCGCACGAAGGACATGGTCTTTCTGACCGAGCTGATCGAAGCCGGAAAGGTCACGCCGGTCATCGGCCGCACCTACCCGCTGAGCGAGGCGCCGGACGCCATCCGGCATGTTGAAACCGGACACGCTCGGGGGAAGACCCTCATCACCGTGTAGGTTCGCCAGCTCGGGCTTGATCTTCGCCGCCGGGGGCACGAAGATATTGCGTCCGTAGATGCTTCGATTCCTCCCTCGCCCGGTGTGGACGGCAACGTGGCTCCTCGGAGGCGCGCTGGTTGCCTGGATCGTCACCGTCGACCGGATGCGGGGGATGGACGGGGGCCCCGGCACGGATCTCGGCGGCCTCGGCTGGTACCTCGGGATCTGGGTCACGATGATGGGGGCGATGATGCTGCCGTCGGTCTTTCCGATGGTGCTTCTCTTCGGGCGTGTGTCGAGTGAAGGGGGCCGCCGCGGGGAGCCGGTCGTG
The DNA here is from genome assembly GCA_963833255.1 of uncultured Actinomycetes bacterium. Lineage (GTDB taxonomy): Bacteria > Actinomycetota > Thermoleophilia > Gaiellales > Gaiellaceae > 3-1-20CM-4-69-9. The sequence continues at coordinate 14,483 of CAWHXK010000065.1, read as the reverse complement.
CCCACGTGGGTGTTCGTCACGGCCTACCTCGCGGTCTGGACGGTGTACGGGCTCGCCGCCTACGGTCTCTACCGCGTCGTCCGAACTTTCGATTTCGGCTTCCTCGCCTGGGACCGGGCCGGTCCCTATGTCGTCGGTGGTGCTGTTGCCGCGGCGGGTCTCTACGAGCTGACGCCGCTGAAGTCGATCTGCCTGCGCCACTGCCGCAGTCCGTTGCACTTCATTCTCGGAGGCTGGCGCCCGGGCTGGCGTGGCGCGTTCCGGATGGGCTCCGAGCACGGCGCCTACTGTGTCGGGTGCTGCTGGGGCCTGATGATCGTGCTGTTCGCGCTTGGAGTGATGAGCCTGTTTTGGATGGCTCTCGTCGCGGCCGTCATCTTCGTCCAGAAGGTCATCCCCTGGGGCGAACGCTTCACGATCGCGCTCGCCGTTGCTCTCGTCGCACTCGGGATCTGGGTCGCCGCCGCTCCTGGGAGCGTGCCCGACCTGACGCAGCCGGGGAGCAACCCCGCGATGAACATGAAGATGGAGCCCGACAAGGTGAGCACCGACAAGATGAGCACCGACAAGATGAGCACCGACAAGACGAGCACCGACAAGATGAGCAGCAGCAAGATGACGCCCTAGCGGAGGGCGAGCGGCTTATTCGATCGACGACCGATGAGGTTTCGGGGCCGGCGCGGTCTAAAGGCCAAGAGTGCGAACGATGGCCGTGCAAGCCAGTGAAAGGACGCAACGATGAACGACATAACTCCATGCCTGTGGTTCGACACCGAAGGCGAAGAAGCCGCGAAGTTCTACACGTCGGTCTTCCCGAACTCGAAGATCCTGGACGTCGCTCGCTACGGCGAGGCCGGGCCTCGCGACGAAGGGATGGTCATGACCGTCACCTTCGAGCTCGACGGGCGGGAGTTCGTTGCCCTGAACGGCGGTCCCGAGTTCACATTCAGCGAGGCAATCTCGTTTCAGGTGAGCTGTAAGAACCAGGAAGAGGTCGACATGTTCTGGAGCGCGCTGTCCGAAGGTGGGGAAGAGGGCCCGTGCGGGTGGGTGAAGGACAAGTTCGGCCTCTCGTGGCAGATCGTCCCGACAGCCCTCACCGAACTGCTGAGCGATCCTGACCGTGAGAAGGCGCAGAGGGTCATGGCGGCAATGCTGAAGATGAGGAAGATCGAGATCGGTGAGCTAGAGCAGGCCGCGGCGGCAGCCTAGGCGAAATCGTCGTCGGCCTCCGGGACTCCCTGTTCTTCGAGCCAGGTCTTCGCGACGCGTTTCTGCGCCCTGGTAAGCCACGCCTCGATCACGAGGTCGCCTAGCTCCTCCTGATCGAGGCGGGCAAGGTTAGGGATCCGAAGCAGAATGGCGGGGTAGCCGTCGAAATGCGGTGTCGTGAAGAAGACGCCGCGGTCGTCGGCGAGCAGGAGCTCCTTCACTCCGAGATCGGCGACGCGGAACATCAGCACGTCATCGAGCCGCTCTCGAGTCTGTGAGTCGATCGCGTCGCGCCTGCGGCCTCGGTGGCAGCAGAAGAGCTTGCCGTGGACGGAGTATGAGGGCCGGCCCTCGTCGGAAACATCCTTTGTCGTGTGTGGCATGGCCCGCGCGAGCCGGTCCAGGTCAGTCATCGTCGCCATTGGCACCGGCCGCCTTCTAGGTCGGGCTCCCCTCTGACCTAGGCGAGCGCCGATCTCACCTTCTCGATTGCGCCGCTCTCCGCCGCCTCGCCGCCGCCGGCGGCGTCGGAGACGGACTGTGCGACCTCGAGGACGAACTGCCGATAGGGCTCGAGCTCGTCGGGCGCCTTCGACTCGAGCGTCGTCTTCGCGGTGTGCAGGGCCTCCAGCGTCTCGCGTTCGACGACGTCAGGCGAAGTCGTCACCCCGAAACCGGTTCCGTGGACGTCGGCGAGCTCGCGAACAAGCTCGCTGGACGCGGTCTGCTTCGCCTTGGCAACGTGCTTGCCGAGTGCTCCTGCCTCCTTGAAGGTGTCGAAGAAGCTGCGATCGCTCAACGACACCAGCAGGCCTGCTCCCGTCACGCCCTTGTGAAGCGCGTCCCACTCCTGTTCGGTGAAATCGGCTTTCTTGGCCATGACTCCTCCTTCTTCTTCGTTGGTCTGTCGACCACGCTAGCGTTGGGGGATGCCAAAGACAACGTTGTACATAACCGCGCTGACCGCCGTTCTCGTCTCGGCCCTTCTCCTAGCTGCAACGCCTGCAGGCGCATCTGCGCCACCGGTCGGCGCGCTTCCGCCTGGACCGGTCACGACGGTCAGCGCGAAGCGTGGGACATTCGTCGCAGTTGCGCTTCCAGCGCAGACCTCTTCATCCGGTCTCGTCTGGCGCGTCGCACGAGGGAATCCTGCGATCGTGCGGCAGGTTGCGGAACGCAGTCTTGGCCCCGCCGTCGTGATCGTCTTCAGAGCGGTCGCGCAGGGTAAAGCAACTGTCGCCTACGGCCTGACGAAGGGCGAGTCGAAGAAGGCCTACAAGTCGGTTACGTACAAGATCACGGTCTATTGAGGGCTCAGGAGCTGACCGCGCAGTTGACCTTGTAGGTCACTCCGTTGACGACGATCGTCGCGGTGATCGTTGCGGTCTTGTTCGAGCCGTTGTTGAGCGTGACCGTGAACGTCGCCGCGCTTGCGGATGCATTCTGCGCGATGGTCACAGACGCCGGGGCGCCGCTGCCCTGGCCGGCGGTCAGCTGGTTCACGGTGATCGTGCTTCCGGTCGTGTTGCTCACGGCGGCGTGGGTCGCGTCGATCAGCATCACCTTCGCGGTCCACGTTCCGCCGTTCCCGACCGCGGCCACGGTGCATGTGACGGCGGTGATGACCGTGTACGTGCAGGTGGGGGCCTTGCTGGTCGCCGTCCAGTCGATGCCGGCGAATGGAACCTTCACGAGCGTGCTCACGCTCGCCGCGTTTCCGACGTTGTCGGTTCCGGTGAGCGTGTAGACGTAGCAGTAGCCAACCGTGATCGCCGGGTTCGTCGTCCCGACAATTGTCGTCGGCGATGTGTACGGCCCGCCGGACCCGGCGGCACCACACGTGTTGTTGTTCGTGAGCGTCGCGGACTGAACCGTCAGCGTGCTCGACGCAAGCCCTGACCCGGATCCTTCCGTGTAGTTCGTCCGCGTCCCGATCGTGAAGCCCGGATTCGTTGTCGTGCTGGTGGAGCCGGCGCCGGTTGCGTTGGTGCCGTTGACGGTGAGGGCGCCGCCGGTGGGGGCGGTTGTGTCGGGTGTGATGGTGAAGGTGTTGGTGTTGGTGAGGTTGGCGTTGTTGTAGGCGGTGGTTGTTTGCGAGCCTGAGGCTGAGACGGCGCCGGACCAGTTGTAGGTGGTTTGGTAGGGGGAGCTGTTGCTGTCGCCGCCGCCGCTGGAGAAGCCTGTGGGGCTTGGGAAGTTGACCTTGAGCAGGCCGGAGTCGTTGTCGGTGCTGGTGGCTTGAGCCTGGAAGCTGCCCGACTTGCCGGCTTGGGCGTTGATGTAGGCGGTCGTGCCGCTGATGTAGGTGTTGCCGGTCGCGCTCGACAGGGTCAGCGACGGCGCCGACGGGCCGGTCGTGTCGACCATGACGGTGGTGGTGATGGTGACGGTGTTGCCGACGTTGTCGAGGCCGGTGAGCGTGTAGAGGTAACAGGTGGGGCCGGTCAGGGCCTGGGCGATCGGGGTGGCGCGGCTGCCGATCGTGGTTGCGCTGCCGAAGCTGCCGCAGTTGCCGGCGGCGATCCCGTTGGAGGAGCTCAGCGTTGCGGACTGGCGCGTGAGGACCGAGGAGGTGAGGCCGGAGCCGGAGTCGGTGTAGTCGCTGATCGTGCCGATCGTCCAGCTTCCGCTCGAGTTGTAGCTGGTGGAGCCGGCGCCGGTTGCGTTGGTGCCGTTGACGGTGAGGGCGCCGCCGGTGGGGGCGGTTGTGTCGGGTGTGATGGTGAAGGTGTTGGTGTTGGTGAGGTTGGCGTTGTTGTAGGCGGTGGTTGTTTGCGAGCCTGAGGCTGAGACGGCGCCGGACCAGTTGTAGGTGGTTTGGTAGGGGGAGCTGTTGCTGTCGCCGCCGCCGCTGGAGAAGCCTGTGGGGCTTGGGAAGTTGACCTTGAGCAGGCCGGAGTCGTTGTCGGTGCTGGTGGCTTGAGCCTGGAAGCTGCCCGACTTGCCGGCTTGGGCGTTGATGTAGGCGGTCGTGCCGCTGATGTAGGTGTTGCCGGTCGCGCTCGACAGGGTCAGCGACGGCGCCGACGGGCCGGTCGTGTCGACCATGACGGTGGTGGTGATGGTGACGGTGTTGCCGACGTTGTCGAGGCCGGTGAGCGTGTAGAGGTAACAGGTGGGGCCGGTCAGGGCCTGGGCGATCGGGGTGGCGCGGCTGCCGATCGTGGTTGCGCTGCCGAAGCTGCCGCAGTTGCCGGCGGCGATCCCGTTGGAGGAGCTCAGCGTTGCGGACTGGCGCGTGAGGACCGAGGAGGTGAGGCCGGAGCCGGAGTCGGTGTAGTCGCTGATCGTGCCGATCGTCCAGCTGCCGCTCGAGTTGTAGCTGGTGGAGCCGGCGCCGGTTGCGTTGGTGCCGTTGACGGTGAGGGCGCCGCCGGTGGGGGCGGTTGTGTCGGGTGTGATGGTGAAGGTGTTGGTGTTGGTGAGGTTGGCGTTGTTGTAGGCGGTGGTTGTTTGCGAGCCTGAGGCTGAGACGGCGCCGGACCAGTTGTAGGTGGTTTGGTAGGGGGAGCTGTTGCTGTCGCCGCCGCCGCTGGAGAAGCCTGTGGGGCTTGGGAAGTTGATCTTGAGCAGGCCGGAGTCGTTGTCGGTGCTGGTGGCTTGAGCCTGGAAGCTGCCCGACTTGCCGGCTTGGGCGTTGATGTAGGCGGTCGTGCCGCTGATGTAGGTGTTGCCGGTCGCGCTCGACAGGGTCAGCGACGGCGCCGACGGGCCGGTCGTGTCGACCATGACGTCGGGGCTCGTGTACGTGGTGGTGTTTCCGACGTTGTCGGAGACGACGTACTCGTAGCGATAGCAGTGGCCCGTCGTGATGCCGCCCGCCGCGTTGTCCGTGTAGGGGGAGCTCGGATCGTTGGAGCCGACCTGGGCGAAGCCTCCGTAGCTTCCACAGCTGCCGGGCGTAATTCCGTTTGACGACGACAAGAGCGCCGAAGCACGCAGCAGCTGGGCTCCGGTGGTTGCCAGCCCGGATCCCGAGTCGGTGCCTTTCACGAGCGCGATGCTGAGAGTCGTGGACGTCGAGTAGCGGCCGCCGGTGCCGCCGAGCCCGGTGGCGTCGACTGATCCGCCGCTCGGACCGGTGGAGTCGTCGGTGAAGTTGAGGGTGGTCGAGGCGAAGTTGGTGGCAACGTCCCGGCCCGTCACGGTCTCGCTCGGCGAGCTCGTCGAGCCCGGGCTCCAGCTGAAGGCTGCCGAGACGTAGGGGCCACCTGCGGGCGTCGTCACGAGTGACGGTGTATGCGACCAACCGCTCGAACCGCCTGCGAAAGAGCTCGTGGCGCTCGAGGCGGGGCCGGACAGCGCGTCGGCGACCGCGTTCGTGATCGAGAATGACCCCGCGGCAGCTCCGCGGTAGTAGATGGTGCTGCCACTCGCGAGCGGGCCTGCCGTCGGGTAGAGCCCTCCGCTGACGCCGGTAAGGGAAACGGCGTTCGTCGGCGGGGTGGTGTCGATCTTGACCAGTTGTGTCTGCACCGCCGACGAGTTGCCCGCCACGTCGTCGGCGAAGTACTTCACGGTTGTCGTGCCCTCCGCGGAGACGTTGAACGGCGACCCCGTATAGACCTGGGCCGTGCCTGATGTCTTCGGATCGGAGCCGTCGGTCGTGTACTTGAACTGACTGATGCCCGATCCCGTCCCGTCGTCGGCGCTCAAGGCGACGCTCACCGGAGACGTGTTGTTCCAGCCGCCGGCGCCGGGCGTCGGCGAAAGCTGCGCGCTCATGACCGGGGCGGTCGTGTCGATGACGATGCCCGCGCTCGCCTGGGACGGCAGGTAGGCCGCGTCACCGAGCGCGTAGACGGTGTGCGAGCCGTCACCTGCGCTCTTCGGGATACCGAGCGAGGTGATCGTTGCATTCCCGTCCGTACCAACGAATGCCGGCGAGCCTGTGAGCGTCGTGCTGCTGTCGAGGCGGTACGTCACGCCCTCGCCGTGGCCGCCGCTGCCCGTCCCCGAGAAGCCGCTGATGGAACCCGTCGTGACCGCGATCGCCGGAGTGAACAACGAGTCTCCGAACGGGGAGCCGTTGACTGTCACGCTCGCGGCCGAGACCGTGACGACACCACTGAGCAAGCTTTCGGCGCCACGCCACGCGCCGATCACGGGCGTAATCGTGTAGCGCCAAGCTCCCGCCGGGGTGTCGTTCTCGGTGCAGCTGACCCCCGCAACCGTCCCGGTGCAGCTTCCGATCGGACTGATCGTGGCCGCTCCGCCTCCAGCGGGATACCGCTTGACGAGGTAGCCCTCGAGCGCTGCCCCGTTCGAGAGTGTCGACGCGCCCCAGCTGATAGTGACCGCGCGTCCGGTTGCGCTGGGAGCCGCGGATGGGGTTGCTCCCTGGTTGACGGTGGCTGCCGCAGCCGAGCCGTTGCTGCCGGCGGAGGATGTCGCCGCCCAGTAGGCAAAGGCGCTCGCCGTGACGACGAAAAGCGCGACGACGGCAATGACAGAGATTCGCCGTGGCTTCATCGTGCGCTCGTTTCCAGTAGGGCCTTGTAGCGAAGGTCGAAAACAGCTCCCTGGCATGCATTCGCAACCGTGTTCGGCATCGCGAGTAGGAAGACGACCCGGCGACTCGCGCCTGATCGGAGGCGGAACGCGCGAGACCGCTGCCTGCGGATCATCAGATTGCGCCGAGTGGGGGCGCAGCCGCGCTTCGTAGTGCCGAGGTCACGGACGCGCAAGGCGCGAACCCGGACTGCGTGCTTGGAAGTGTTGTGAATGGTCAAGGTGAGTGTTCTCTTGGCGCCCGGATAGAGGTTGCTGACGCGGTTGCTCCTGATCCTCAGCGAGCCCATCCCCCGACTGCTTGCAGTTGCGAGCTGCCAGCCGGCCGGAGCCCTCGCGGCAACGACGGCCGCCGGAATGCAGACGACGAAGGTCAGCAGGGCCAGCGCGGTCAACCGGCTGGCCCTGCTACTGAGTTCGAAACCGCTTGCCATCGTCCGGCACTTCGACGACGAGTCGAGCGGCGCGTGCCGAGCTCTACGGCGTGCTCGCGCCCGTAGCTGTCAGCGCTACCGTGAACGTCGCGCCCTGGCAGGAGTCGTTCGCGGCATTGCTCATCGAGATCGCGTTCGCGAGATCGAGGTTCAAGCTGCCGTTTACAGCTCCGCTCTTGGCGGGAACGTCCCAGCCCAGCGCACTGTTGTCCTGTGGTGAGGTGACGCTGACGCTGGCGCCGGTGTTGCAGGCGCTGTGCCCAGCGTCGACGGTGACCGCTCCGAGCGAAACAGAGCTGACGTGCACCTTGTACGGATTCGGATTGCTGACCACAGCGGCGACATCGGCCGACGCGGTCGGATAGAGGTTCGTGCTCGGCGTTCCGGCCGAAATCGTCATCGAGGCTGCCGTCCCTGCCGAGGCCTGGCCGGAGCCGCTGCCGCCTGTCGTCCAGGCCGCGATCGCGACGCCGATCACAGAACCTGCAATCACCAGCGCGAGGACGACGAGCGCCCGCGTTTTCTTGCTGCCAAGTTTCAGTGTCCGCATTTCTCCAGTCCCTTCCTTAAAGGCTCCCGTCCGGGTACACCCCGGCTTCTCGGGAACCAGTTAGCTCGCCGAGACTGGTGTCGGTACCCCGGCCGGGAGCGCGCACCCCGCTAAAGGGGGTTACCCAAAGACCACAGAGTGTTGCCAGGGCCGGTGAGAGACCGGCGCCCGGAGCCCTAGGAGCCGCCCAGGGACGCGTGCTGCTCGATCTTCCGCTCGAGCAGGCCCTTCACCCGGGCCCAGTCGTCGTCGACGATGGCGTACCAGGCCGAGTCGCGGATCGAGTCGGGGAGCACCATGTGCTTGCGGAAGACCCCTTCGAAGGTCGCGCCGATGCCGAGGAGCGCGCCCCGAACGCGGAGATTGCGGGCGTCTGTCTTGAACTCGACACGCATGGCACACCAGGTTTCGAAGGCGTTTCGGAGCAGGAGGTACTTCGTCTCGATGTTCGCCCCCGTTCCCCACTGAGTGCGCTCGAGCCAGGTCCAGCCGATCTCGGTGCGGCCGTGGAAGGGCTCGATGTTCAGGTAGCGCGTCGAGCCCACGGGTTGTCCATTCACGTGGACGACGAACGGCACCTCCGTTCGGCTTTCGAGCGCATCGTCGAACCAGCGATCGAATCCCACGGAGTACATGCCCGTGTAGCGGTGGATCTGCGGCTCCCGTTCGGCCGCCCGGCGCAGGCCCTCGCGGTGGTGTTCCGAGATCGGCTCGACGCGCACGATCCGGCCCTCGAAGGCGCCCTCGGGCCGCAGCCCTTCGGTGGAGCGATCCATGCCGCCAGTATCGCGTCGGGCCTGGGACCCGGGCCCTGTTCAGCCAATGTTGCCGTTGCGTTAACCGATTCTCATGGGGCGAAGGTGCGGCGCTTCCCACGGCTACCTTTTCAACGCTTGATCGAAGCGCGCAATCTCTCCAAGGATTACGGCGACAAGCGTGCCGTGGACGATCTGACGTTCACGGTGCGTCCCGGCGTCGTCACCGGTTTCCTGGGCCCGAACGGGTCGGGGAAGTCGACGACGATCAGATTGATGCTCGGGCTCGACGCACCCACCTCCGGCGACGCGAAGGTGAACGGGAAGCACTACCGCGATCATGCAGCGCCGCTGCACGAGGTCGGCGCCCTGCTGGAGGCGCGCTCGGTTCACAGCGGTCGTTCTGCGTACAACCATCTGCTCGCTCTGGCCCAGACGCACGGCATCCCGCGACGCCGCGTCGACGATCTGATCGATCTGGTCGGTCTGCGCGAGGTGGCGCACAAGCGCGCCGGCCAGTTCTCGCTTGGCATGGGCCAGCGGCTCGGGATTGCCAGCGCGTTGCTCGGCGATCCCGAGACGCTGATCCTCGACGAGCCGGTCAACGGCCTCGACCCGGAAGGCATCCACTGGATCCGGAACCTCCTCAGGAGCCTGGCGGCGGAGGGCCGGACGGTGTTCGTTTCTTCGCACCTGATGAGCGAGATGGCGCTGACGGCGGATCAGGTGATCGTGATCGGGCGTGGGCGTCTGATCACCGACATCAGCGTCGACGAGTTCGTGCGACAGGCGTCGGGCAAGATCGTGCACGTGCGATCGCCGCAGGCCACCGAGTTGCGTGAGCGCCTGGACGGTCCGGGGGTGACGGCCACGCTCGTCGACGAGCGGGGTCTGCTCGAGGTGACGGGACTGACGGCGGCCGAGATCGGCGACGCAGCTGCGGCGAGTGGGATCCCGTTGCACGAGCTGACGCCGCAGCAAGCTTCCCTCGAAGAGGCATTCATGACGTTGACGCGGGACGACATCGAGTTCAAGGCGCTTGCGTCCGTCCCCGAGAAAGAGGAGGCGGCAGCGTGAGCAGCCTCGCGACGAGCACGGCATTGCCCCGCCTGCCGCACACCGGCAAGGTGACCCAGCTGAGGGTCTGCTTGTCGGAATGGACGAAGCTTCGCTCGGTCCGCTCTACGCGCTGGTCGCTTGCGGCCGCTGTCGTGTTCACGATCGGGATTGCCGCGCTGGCGTGTGCCGTCGTCTCGCATCACTGGCCGCATATGAGCGCCGCCGACCGCGCCGACTTCCATCCGCTCGAGGTCAACCTCGCGGGAGTTCAGCTTGCGCAGCTTGCGATCGGCGTTCTCGGCGTCCTCGTGATCACGGCCGAGTACTCCACGGGCATGATCCGCGCCTCGATGACCGCGGTTCCGCGACGTCTGCCCGTTCTGTGGGCCAAGGCGATCGTCTATGGCCTGGTGACGCTCGCGCTGACGATCCCGGCCACGCTGATCGCATTCCTCGTCGGCGAATCCATCTTCAAGGGACGGCACATCAACATCGCCTTCTCGCATCCGGGAGTCGCGCGCGCTGTGATCGGTGCGGCGCTCTATCTCACCGTCGTCGGCCTGTTCGGCCTAGGACTGGGCGCGATCGTCCGGAACACGGCCGGCGGCATCGCGACGTTCGCCGGGATCATGTTCGTGCTGCCGCCGCTGATGAACGTCTTGCCGACCAGCTGGAACAACGCTGCCTCGCCGTACCTGCCGCTGGCTGCAGGACAGGCGATTATGTCGATCACCCCGGGAAATCACCTGCGTCCCTGGGTGGGCTTCGCCCTTCTCTGCGGCTACGCGGCCGCTGCGCTCGCAATCGCGTCGATCTTGCTCGTCCGCCGCGACACCTAGCCCCCGGTCCCGGTTACCAGCGCCTGCCTTTCGTGCCTTTGGCCGGTCGGAGCCGCAACACGAGCCAGACCACCAGGGCGGCAAGGCCGAGCAGGGTGCCCACGGTGAAAACGATCAGGTTGCTCGTCACGGCCTTGGTGAGGGTAGCACCGGATCCGGCGCTCATCCTCCCCCGAACAGCGATACTTCGACCGGTGCGCGCGAAGATCAAGGAGAAGCGCGAGGTCGCCAAAGGCACCTTGCTCGTGGTGTTCGACCTGCTCGGGGCCGAGGTAGACTTCCGCGCCGGTCAGTACTTCTGGGTGACGCTCCTCGATCCGCCGTATGACGACGAGAAGGGCCCGCGGCGACACATCTCCGTCGTCACCTCTCCGAACGAGCGTGGAGTCCTCGGCCTCTGTACCCGCCTCCGTGACAGCGCGTTCAAGCGTTCGCTCGCAGAGCTCCCCGTTGGAACCGAGGTCGACGTGGAGGAGCCGAAGGGAAACTTCCTGCTTCCCGAGGACACCGATCGTCCATATGTCTTCATCGCCGGCGGGATCGGCATCACCGTTTTCCGGTGCATGCTGCGCTACATCGCAGAGGAGCAGCTTCCTCATCGCGTGACGCTCATCTACTCGAACCGCGACCGCGCCTCGTCCGCATTTCTCGACGAGCTCGCAGAGCTCGAGCACAAGGAGAACCTTCGCGTCGTTCTCACGATGACGGACGACCCTGACTGGGTCGGGGAATCGAGACGGATCGGAGCCGATCTGCTGCACGAGCACCTGGGCAGCGACCTTGGCTCGTTCGATTACCTCGTCGCCGGGCCGCCACCGATGGTCGAGGGCGTCGAGGAGACGCTGCGCACCGTGGGCGTCGCGGAAGAGTCGATCCACGCGGACAGCTTCAGCGGCTACTGAGCCGGCACCAACCGCCGAACTTGTCGGCGGTCAGGCCGCCGAGGCGGTGGCCATGCGGCGGAGCGTCGCCAGAAGGGTTACGAACGGGAGCAGAGCCAGCGGGATCGGCGATCGTCAGCGGGAGCATTACTTGGCCCCGGTTCCGAACATCACGCCGTAGAGCGCGAGCAGCAACGCGGCGAACACGAGAGCGGAGATGAGGAGTCGCTTCTTCATGGGGCCAGTCTCGACGAGGCGGCCTGCTGCGTCTCTACGGCCTGCCCCCACTTGACGGGCGGGCCACAGGTGGATCGAGCGGGGGTTGGAGTCGGCTTTGCGCGGAGGTATCCTGGTGCGGGACGCCTCCTTTCATCCCTGCCCGTTTTGCGCTGCTCCGTTGAGCGGACGCGCCTGGAAGGTTCCGTCCCGAAGACGGCAGGTGAGGAAAGGACGGTGAGAAATGGCCGCTTCAGGTCTTGCGTCCATTGCGGATGCGGGCGCTGCCCGCGGCCCCGCCCACGGTCCCTGCTCGCTGGGCGCTCGTCCTGCTCGGATTGGCTGCTGCAGCCACGTCCTTCACGCTCGCGCTTCTGAGCGAAGACGTCAGCGGCACTCTTGGTGAGCCTCTCCTCATAGCAGCGCTGACCGCGTGGATCACGCTCTCCTACGTGGTCTGCGGTCTCGTTGCGTGGTGGCGAAGACCGGCGAACCGTTTCGGCCCGTTGCTGATCGTCGCCGGGTTCGTCAACTTCCTTTCGACGCTGGTCTGGTCGAGCCGAGACGTCTTGCACACCCTTGGGCAGGTGCTCGACCTGGTGCCGCCGGTTCTCTTCCTGCACGTCTTTCTGGCATTTCCGGATGGGCGGCTGAAGGGCCGGTTCGTGCGGAGCTTCGTCGCGACCGCGTACGTCGTTGCGATCGCGCTCGAGCTCGTTCGGATGTCCGCCGGTGACTTCGGACCGCACAATCTGCTTCACCTCTACTCGAATGCCGGCGTGGAGGATGTGGCCTGGAAGGTGCAGCTCCTGACCGTGAGCGCGTGTTGCCTCGCCGGGGTCGTTGTCCTCGGAGTGCGCGGACGCCGTGCGGGCAGGCCGCTTCGACGCTCGGTCGCATTGGTCGTCGATGCCTTTGGCCTGGCACTCGTGTTGATCGCGTTTCTCTTCGTGTCGGCGGTTTTTGATTGGCCCGCCGTGGCTCAGATCCGCTGGGCCGCCTTCATCGCCCTGGCGCTTGCGCCGACCGTCTTCCTGATCGGCCTTCTGCAAGCCCGTCTCGCCCGGTCGGCTCTGGGTGAGCTCTTTCTCGAACTACGACTCGATCTCACTCCATCCGACCTCCGCGACGCTCTTGCGCGCACGCTGCGTGATCCATCGCTCGAGCTCGCGTACTGGCTGCCCGAGTACAAGACATATGCCGACGTCGACGGTCGAGCGCTGACTCTTCGACAATTGGCGCAAGGGCGGGCGACAACGCTCATCGACCGCGAACGGGAAGCACGTCGCCGCGCTGGTCCACGACCCTTCGCTGCAGGACGAGCCCGAGTTGCTCGATGCAGTGACCGCAGCTGCAGGAATCGCCGTCGAGAACGGTCGGTTGCAGGCCGAGTTGAAAGCGCGGCTCGTCGAGCTCCGAGGGTCACGCGCGAGGGTGATCGACGCTGGACAGAAGGAGCGCCAGCGACTCGAGCGCAATCTTCACGATGGTGCGCAGCAGCGCCTGATCGCGTTGTCACTCGAGCTGAGCCTGCTCGCACAGCGTGTTGCGGCAGATCCCGATGCACGCAAGAGGGTTTTCAGGCGCGGGAGGAGATCGCGATCTCGCTCGAGGAGTTGCGCGACGTCGCGCGCGGGATCCACCCTGCTGTCCTCAGCGGGCACGGCCTCGAGGTCGCGCTCGAGTCGATGGCGGCCCGGGCCCCGGTGCCCGTCCGGCTGATCGTCGACCTCGACGGCCGCCTGCACGAGCGGTTGGAGGTGGCTGCTACTACGTCGTTTCGGAGAGTCTCGCGAACATCGCCAAGCATGCGCGCGCAACCTCGGCCAGCGTGGAGGTCACGCGAAGCAACGGGCAGGTCCTCGTCGAGATCGTGGACGACGGGATCGGCGGAGCCGACACCGAAACCGGCTCGGGCCTGCGCGGGCTCGCGGACCGCGTCGAGTCGCTCGGCGGCCGGCTCAGAGTCTGGACGCCGCGGGGCGGCGGTACGCGTGTGAAGGCCGAGATCCCGTGCGGGTAGCGATCGCCGAGGACAGCGTGCTGCTGCGCGAGGGCGTGGCGCGTCTCCTGGGAGAGGCCGGCCTCGAGGTGGTCGCGCAATGTGACAACGCAGACGATCTGCTGGTCGAAGTTCGAAACGATCGGGTCGATGTCGCGATCGTCGACATCCGGTTGCCGCCGACACACAACGATGAGGGCCTGCGCGCGGCGCTCGAGATTCGAGCAGACCATCCAGCGGTCGGCGTCCTCGTGCTGTCTCAGTACGTCGAGCTCGGGCTCGCGATGAAGCTGCTCGCGAATTCCGCCGAGGGTGTCGGCTACCTGCTGAAGGACCGGATCGGCGATCTCGACGAGTTCGTCGGCGCCGTCGAGCGAGTCGCAGCCGGCGGCTCGGCACTCGATCCGATCATCGTCTCGACCTTGCTCTCGAGGCAGCGAAACGAGGACCCGCTCGCCGAGTTGACGCCGCGTGAGCGAGAGGTGCTCAGCCTCATGGCCGAAGGCCGATCGAACCAGGGAATCGCGGACAAGCTCGTGATCACGCTTCGCGCGGTCGAGAAGTACGTCTCGACGATCTTCGGCAAGCTCGGCCTCCCCTCGACGGGAAGCGACTCGCGTCGCGTGCTCGCCGTGCTGCTCTACCTGCGTTCCTGAGCCTCTTCCCGAGCGGCCAGACACCAGAAACCCGCCCCCCGATTCACCGGTCTGCCGCCTTATGCGCGCCGGGGCGCCTGCGAGTGTGATCTCGATCCCGGAACTCGAGAGGAGATTGCATTGAAGACCCGCGTCATCCAGGACGAGCCGGAAACGGACGACCACGCGATCAACGGGCAGGCGCCGGTGGTCGGCGTGAGCGAAACCGAGATCTCTGCCGCTCCCGAGGTCGTCTGGGACGTCCTCTCGGGAATCGAGGCCTGGCCGACCTGGAACCCTGAGGTGCGGGCGGTCTCGATGCACGGAGGCCTCGCCGAGGGATCGGACTTTCGCTGGAAGGCTGGGCCGGGAACGATCACCTCGACGCT
>CAWHXK010000064.1:0-8484 GCA_963833255.1 uncultured Actinomycetes bacterium | reverse complement strand
ACTCCTCCTGGAAGACGTTCACGCGGGACGGGTCGGTCATCGCGACGAGGTGCACGCCGACGCGCTCGAGTCGCTGCTTGCGGAGCGCGGCGTGCGTGCCGTCATGTACCCGGGCTGGGTCTCGATCGACGAGCTCGAGCGCGCAGCCGGCGAGAAGCTGGGTCGCCCGCGCGTGAAGCTCAGTACCTGGGACGAGCTGCTCGAGGCGGCGTCGCGCATGGCGAGTGTCGAGACGCCGCGGTAAATCTCCTCTCGTCAGTCATTTCAGAGCAGAGGTAAGCTCGACGCTCACTGGGGAGCGTACGAGGGAGGGGACATGAGAATTCGAGTGCTCGCGGGCGTGTTCGCCACGCTTGCGCTGATCTTCGGAGCGACCGCGGCGCAATCCGCGCCGCGGCTGCTGACGCTCGCGAACATGTCGAACGACGGGCCTGCCGACAACGGCGACAACGAGGTCGACGTCGCGATCAACCCGACGAATCCAGCGAACATGATCGCTGGGTGGAACGACTACGGGCCCGGCGGCTCCTGCGGCGTGGGCTGGACGACCGACGGTGGCAAAACGTGGCAGACGGACTGGCTGCGAGGCATGACTCCCGCCGGCGGGAATCCGACGTACGACTACGGCGCCGGCGATCCATCCGTCGGTTTCCTCAACGACGGTACCGCGATCTTCACGTGCAACGCCTGGAGCACGAAGAAGCCGACCGCGATCTTCGTGACGACCTCGAAGAACGGAGGCCGCACCTGGGCTGCGCCGCAAAAGGTCGCCGATGCGGCAACGAAGGCAGGCAACCTTGACCATCCGATGATGACCATCGACCGCTACAACAACCGGGCGTTGATCGGGTACAGCGCCTGGAGCGGCCTCCAGGCCAATTCCTACGGCCTCGTCTCGGATTCGACCGGCACCTCGTGGTCCGGTCCATACCGGATCGCCGCGGACTACAAGTCCAACTCGCCCGACATCTTCGACGTCTCGCTCGCAGGCGCCCCGGACGGAACCATCTACGCGACGTCCGGCGTATGGCAGCACGTCCAGGAGTGGAGCGAGCAGGCGGTCGTCGTCAGCCAGCTACGCCCGGGCGAGACCGCGTTCACACGCAGCGTCAAGGTGCGCGACCTCGTCCCGGCTCCGATGACATTTCCGAACGAGAGCTGGCGTACCTCCATGCAGGCCTCGATCGGCATCGACTCGAACGGAACGGTGTACGAGCTCACCGGCGACGACGTGACCGGCAACCTGCACATGTATCTCGCCAAGTCGACCGACCATGGCACGTCGTTCCCGGTGCAGCTGCAGCTGACGAGTGGAACGCGGGACCAGGTCATGCCGTGGCTGTCGGTGCTTCCCGGCGGCCGCGTCGACACCGTGTTCTACGACTACGACGAGGCGACCGGCCTGATGGACGCGGTCTACGGGCAGGTCCCGGCCGGCGGCGTGACCATGTCGCGCACCGTGCTGCAGACGGGCATCGACGGCGACGCGCAGCCGCCACGCGGTCCGGGCGGCACGCCCTTCATGGGCGACTACCTCGGCATCGACTCGCTGCCCAATCTCGTTGCGGTCTCCTGGACGGGGATCGGCCCGGTCTCCCAGGACGTCTTCGCGGCAACCCTCAAGCCCTAGCCAGACCCGGCGGAGGGGCGGCGCTTTGCTCGCCGTCCCTCCCCCAACAGGGGGACGCCGTTCCACGCGGGCCGGAGAAGATGAGGGCATGGAGTCACTCGTAGTCGAGTGCCTCCGCTGCGGTAGTCACAGAAAGCTCTCCCCGAATCCGCTGCGGCAGGCCAACCCCGATTGCTCGCGCTGCGGGTACGTCGGCTGGGCTCCGGTGAATGTACTCACCGAGGACGAGCGTCGCGCGATGCGCGCCCGCCCACTCGAACGACGGCGGCTCAGGCTTGCCTAGGCAGGGCTTCCAGCAGCAGTTCCGGCTCGAGCGCGTACACGGTGTTGCCGTCTCGGCCGGTCATGGTCTCCGAAGCCAGCATGGCGTTGAGGATGGCTTCTTCGGTCGACTCGATCACCGCGTCGTAGAACGGCGTGATCTCGGTGTCGGAGAGCATACGAATGGGAAGCTCGCCCACTCCGTCGAGCCCGCTGTTGCCGGTCGCGAAGGCGAAGAAGATGTCCCCGCTCGAATGAGCGGCTGTTCCACCCATCCGGCCGACACCTAAACCTGCGCGCTGCGCGAGCCGGTCGCATTGGTGCGGCAGCAGCGGCGCATCCGTCGCGACGATCCCGATGATCGAGCCCGACTCGTCGCCGTCCCGCGGTAGCGGGATTCGGTCGCCGATCAGCCGCCCGACGGGAACGCCGTCCACGCGGAAACGCTCGCGCCGGCCGTAGTTCGCCTGGACGAGGACGCCGACGAGGTAGTCCCCGACCTTGCGCGACGCCGTGCCGATCCCGCCCTTGAACTCGTGGCAGATCATCCCTGTGCCCCCGCCGACGCTTCCCTCCTCGACCGCTCCGTCCACGGCCGCTTCGAGCGCAGCATGTGCGTGCTCGCCGGTTACATGCTGGCCGCGGATGTCGTTGAGGAAGCCGTCGAAGGTCTCTCCCACCACCGGGAGCGACCATGCATCCTCATCCGCGGATGCTGCAGCGATCGCGTCCCGCACGACGCCGACGCTGAACGTGTTGGTGATCCCGATCGGCGTCGTCAGCAGCCCGGACTCACGCACCCACTCGAGCCCCGTCAGCTCTCCGTTCCCGTTCAGGCGATGGCACCCCGCGAAGAGGGGCGTCTCGGGCGGGACGACCATCGTCACGCCGGTGCGCACCGAGTCGCCTTCGATCAGCGTCGTGTGGCCGACACGAACCCCGGCGACGTCCGTGATCGCATTCATCTGTCCGGGCAGGCCGTCGCCGAGAGCAATGCCGATGTCTCTGGCCCGCATGACGTCAGTAAACTCGATTCGGTGGCCAAGGCCGAGGCGAAACGGGAGCTCTGGGGCGATGAGACCAGGAAGGCGGTCGTGAACTTCCCCGTCTCGGGCGAACCGATCCCCGCAGCCGTCGCGCGCTGGCTCGGACGCATCAAGGCCGCCGCGGCGCGGGTGAACGCCGAGCTCCGTCTGCTGGACGGTGACAAGGCGCAGCGGATCGCCGAGGCCGGCGACAGGGTCGCTTCGGGCGAGCTGGACGATCAGTTCCCGATCGACGTCTTCCAAACCGGCTCGGGGACCTCGTCGAACATGAACGCCAACGAAGTCATGGCTGCGATCGCCGGCGAAGACGTGCACCCGAACGACGACGTGAACATGGGGCAGTCGTCGAACGACGTCTTTCCGTCCGCGGTGCATCTGGCGGCACTCGACGAGATCACGAACGACCTCCTGCCTGCGTTGCAGCGTCTCGCCGAGTCGCTGCAAGGAAAGGCCGCCGAGTTCGACGACGTCGTCAAGTCCGGCCGCACGCATCTGATGGACGCGGTCCCGGTCACACTCGGTCAGGAGTTCTCGGGGTACGCGGCACAGGTGCGCCAGGGCTACGAGCGCGTCGGCTCGACCCTCGAGCGGCTCGGGCAGGTCCCGCTCGGCGGCACCGCCGTCGGCACGGGGCTGAACACACACCCCGAGTTCGCCGCCAAGGTCAGGCGGCGCCTGGCGGAGGAGACCGGACTGCAGATCTCCGCGGCCGCAGACCCTTTCGAAGCTCAGGCCGCACGCGATTCGATCGTCGAGACATCCGGCGCGCTGAAGACCGTTGCCGTGTCTCTGACGAAGATCGCCAACGACCTCCGGCTGATGGGGTCCGGCCCCCGGGCGGGCCTTGCGGAGATCCGTCTTCCCGAGCTCCAGAAGGGAAGCTCGATCATGCCGGGCAAGGTCAATCCCGTCATTCCGGAAGTCGTGACGCAGGTCGCTGCGCAGGTGATCGGCAACGACGCCGCTATCACCGTCGGCGGCATGCAGGGTCACTTCGAGCTCAACGTCTTCGTTCCGATGCTGGCCCGGAACCTGCTCGACTCCGTGAAGCTGTTGTCGGCCGCCTCGAGGCTGCTCGCCGAGAAATGCGTCGACGGGATCGAGGCGAACCGGGAGCAGTGCGAGCACTATGCGGAGCTGACCTTGTCCGCAGCGACCGCTCTGAACCCGTACATCGGCTACGACGCGGCCGGCGAGATCGTGAAAGAGGCTGCGGCGTCGGGCCGCTCGCTGCGCGACGTAGCGCGCGACAAGGGTGTTGCACAGGACGTGCTCGACAAGGCGCTCGACTATCGCGCGATGGCAAAGCCGAACGACGACGGGTAACGCCGGCTCCTCGCGTTACGACGGAAACGCTATCGAGACACCTGATCGAAACCCATGGAGCGTTGGGGCGCGCGCCGGTTCCAGCTTGACAAACGGGTATCGAGAGGCCCATATACCCCTGTCACGAGGCGCCCCGTCCGGGGCACTACGGTCGCCTCATCTACTCCAGAGGGGGAGAGATGCGAGTTAGAGGAAGGACGAAGGTCGTGCTTGGAGCGGTCCTGGCGCTCGCCGTCTGTGCGTTGACGGCATCCGCAGGAACCGCCACCGGTGCGAGTGCGGCTGTCTCCAGCCAGATTCCGAAAGCCGGCACGGGCAGCCCCACGACAGGCGAATTTACGCCGTGGGATGGAAGCGCCGGCAACGAGTTCGCGGGCGGGGGCGACGAGGAGGGCGCCGATGCCTACGGCGGCAACATCATCGACCGGAGCCTGTCGCCGGGTGGCCCGATTGCGGGCGCAGCGACGACGACCGGCAAGAAGGCAAAGTCGAACCCCGCCTTCAACTTCGGGTTCGAGGGCCTGAACCACTATCAGCAGCGCTACTCGCGCGGCGGGAACCAGTTCTCCGTCGAGCCGCCCGATCAGGGCATGTGCGCCGGCAACGGCTACGTCGTCGAGAACGTCAACGATGTGTTCAACGTCTACAGCCAAGCGACGGGCGCATCGCTTCTTCCCGATAACACGGCGACCAACATCGTCGCTGGGTTCCCGCGTAACGTGAACCATGCGATTGACCTGAACTCGTTCTACGGCTATCCGCCGGCGATCAACCGGACGACCGGGGTCCGCGGCGAGTTCGTGACCGATCCTTCGTGCATCTATGACGCGGCGACGCAGCGGTTCTTCGTGGTCGTGCTCACGCTCGATCCGCAAGTGCCCGGCCCGTGCCAGGGTGTGTTCAGCTGCGTGAACCACCTCGACCTCGCCGTCAGCCAGACGTCGAATCCGACAGGTGGGTGGAATATCTACAAGATCGACGTCACGGCCGATGGTTCGCCTGGCAACACCGGCGGCCCATGCCCGTGCCTCGGTGACTATCCACACATCGGAGCTGATGCGAACGGCATCTACCTGACGACGAACTCCTATCCGTGGGGACCGGGTGACTTCGACGGGGCACAGATCTACGCGCTGTCGAAGGCGCAGCTCGCCGCAGGTGCCGCGCACGTGAACATGCAGCACATCGACACGACCGGCCTGGTTCACGCCACGTCGCCCACCACGCAGACGGAGCCTGGCTTCACCGTCTGGCCTGCGCAGTCGCCAGGAGCCGGCTCGTTCAACTCGAGTAACGGAGGCACCGAGTACTTCCTGAGCTCGAATGCCGGTGAAGAAGCATCCGGCCACGCTTTCACGGGAACGTCCACCAATCTCGTCGTCTGGACGATGACGAACACGTCGTCGCTGAACTCGGCGTCTCCGAATCTGTCCCTCAGCACGAAGGTACTGGACGTGAATCGGTACGGCATCCCGCCGAAGCAACAGCAGCCGGGCTCGGGCTCCGCGCCGGATACGACAGTTCCGCAGGGCCACTGCCTGAACGACGAGGTGACCGTGACGCTCGCGGGCACCGGTTGCTGGCGGCTGCTCGTCGGCACAGCGGCTCATGCGTCCGGCGCCGAGGTCGTGGCGAGGCCGGACTCGAATGACACCCGCATGCAGCAGGTGACGTACGCCAACGGGAAGCTCTGGGGCGCGCTCGACACGGCGCTCAATCCCGACGGCGGCCCGCAGCGGGCCGGCATCGCGTGGTACATCGTGAACCCGAACGCGGGCAAGCTCGTGTTGCAGGGGTACCTCGGTGCCACGGGGCACGACTTCACGTATCCGGCGATCGGCGTCACACCAAGTGGACGCGGAATCATGGCCTTCACGGATACGGGCGATCTGACGTATCCGAGTGCGGCCTATGCGTCGATCGACGCAATCGCCGGTCTCGGTGCGTGGAACGACGTTCCCGGCGGCACCGGTGCCGCAGTGGACGACGGGTTCTCCGGGTACAAGCAGCAGAATTTCCCGAACCCGATCCGCTCGCGTTGGGGCGACTACGGCGCAGCCTCGGTCGACGGCAACTCGATCTGGATCGCCAGCGAGTACATCGCTGCGGCGTGTGACTACACGACGTGGGGCGGGCCGTTCTTCGTCGGTGGTAGCGGAGACAACCTGCTCGGTACGTGTGCCGGAGCCTCGCATGGCCCCGGCTCGCGAACCGCGCTCGCGAACTGGTCGACACGGATCAGCAAGTTCACCCCGTAGTCGACCGGAAGATCGGATGACGACTGGAGGGCCGGCCGCAAGGCCGGCCCTCCTTTTTGCATCTACCATGTGCGCAGATGCGTTTCACGGTGGCAGCGGCGAGCCTCGCCTTGCTGATTGCCGGCGCCGCGCATGCGGCACCTGGCCAGAGCGGTCTCAGAGGCGTGGTGTTGCGCGGGCCGATCACACCCGTCTGCGTCGCCGAGTCGCCTTGCACCGAGCCGGCCAAGAACGTGACGCTCCTCTTCTCGCGAGGCGGTCATGTGGCCGGCCGTGTGGCGACCGACGGTCAGGGGCGCTATCGGCTTCGGCTTCCTGCGGGCCTCTACTCCGTGCGCCGCTCGACTACGGGACGGATCGACAACAAGCTCGATCCCAACCGGGTGCGGGTCTTTGCGGGGCGTTTCACGCGCACCGACTTCTCGATCGACACGGGCATCCGGTAGACGGTCCTTCTCGTCTTCGGGCATCATCCGCGAAATGAGGAAAACCGGGCTCCTCGCGCTCGTGGTGCTCTTTCTCGTGGCACCGGCCGGCGCGGCGACCGGCCAGGGTCTCTACGGGTCGGTGACCCGCAGCCCGACGAAGCCGGTGTGCTCGAACGAGGCGCCGTGCAGCGAGCCTGCCGCTCATGTGAGCCTGCGGTTTCTTCGGAGCACGACGCTCGTCGTCACAGCCCGCACCGATCTGCGCGGCCGCTATCGCGTGCGGCTGCCGCGCGGCGTCTACACGGTGCGTGTCGCCGGTGCACCCGCGGGCGGGATCGGCGGTCGCATCGATCCGGCAGCCGTCCGCGTGCGCGCGGTGTGGCGGCACCAGAACTTCGACATCGACACGGGAATCCGCTAGTAGGCGACGGCACCGCGGCCGGTTGCGGCCGCATGCCGTTGCTCGTCTGCCCGATACGACGAGCGCACGAGCGGGCCTGAGAACACCGAGCCGAAACCGAGCGCCTCGCCCTGCTCGCGGAACCAGCGGAACTCGTCTGGGTGGACCCATCGGTCGATCTGCGCGTGCCTCGAGCTCGGCTGGAGATACTGCCCGATCGTGACGACGTCGACGTCGTGCGCACGCAGGTCGCGCATGGTCTGTACAACCTCGTCGTTCGTCTCGCCGAGGCCGACGATGATGCCCGACTTCGTAAGCACGGGGTAGTCGGCGATCTCCTTCGCCCGCTGCAAGAGCCAGAGCGCCTTGGCGTAGCTCGCCTTCGCGCCGCGCATGCGCGCGTGAAGACGCCGGACGGTCTCGATGTTGTGGTTGAACACGTCCGGCTGCGAGGCCATGACCGTCTGGAGCGCCTCTTCTTCCACACCGAGGAAATCGGGCGTCAGCACTTCGACCGAGGCATTCGGCAGCTTGCGCTTGAGCGCTCGGATGGTGGCTGCGTAGTGCCCTGCGCCGCGGTCGGGCACATCGTCGCGGTCGACCGACGTGACCACCACGTGCTTCAGCTCCATCTGGGCCGCGACGTTCGCCAGACGTAGGGGTTCGAGTGGATCCGGCGGGCTGTCCGGCCTGCCGCTGTGCACGTAGCAGTACCGGCAAGCGCGCGTGCACGTGTCGCCCAGGATCTGGAAGGTCGCTGTCCCACGGCCCCAGCACTCGCCGATGTTCGGGCAGCGCGCCTCCTCACAGATGGTGTGGAGGCTCTGGCCGTGGATGAGCTTCTTGACGTCGTAGTAGCGGGAATCCGCGGTCGGCGCCCGGACCTTCATCCAGTCCGGGCGGCGAGGCCGCTCCGCTACGGGCCGGGAGGTCTCCATTCGGCCAGTTTAGTGACCGGGTTGCCGGTTGCCGCGGAGCGGTCTAGAGTCAGCGAGCCCGCAGGACCGGGCGCACCGGGGAGAGATCAAACAAGGAGGGGATTTGTGAGACGCAGTCTCGCAGTGCTTTTTGCGGCGGCGTGTGCCGTCGTCGCCATGTCGGTGATGGCCGGCGGATCGAGCGCCGCCACGACACC
>CAWHXK010000063.1:0-5890 GCA_963833255.1 uncultured Actinomycetes bacterium | reverse complement strand
TCGAAAGGCGGAGTGCGCCCGGCAAGATTCGAACTTGCGACCTCTGCCTCCGCAGGGCAGCGCTCTATCCCCTGAGCTACGGGCGCCCTGAAGCCGCACCAGTCTACCGAGGTAGGGATGCAACGGCGGGCCGCGAAGGCTGCGGAATGGCGGACTTGCCCCACTTCTCGCCGCGGTGGCAGAACGGACAGATCAGCTTCGTCAAAAAGAGCGGATGACCCTCTTCCTGAAGGAGGAGGACGTCGTCGCCCTGCTCGAGCCCGCTGACGCCGTCGAAGCCGTCGAGGGCTCCTTCCTGCGCATGGCGGCGGGCGCGGTGGAGATCGCTCCGCGACGGCGGCTCAAATTGGAGGAAGGGCGCCTGGCCGACATGGCGGCGGCGGACCTCGAGCTCGGCTACGCGGGCGTGAAGGCGTACGGGGCGACCCCTCAGGGGACGGCATTCGTCGTCGCGCTCTTCGCGGCCGACCGCCCCGAGCTCGTGGCGTTGATCGAGGCGGATCACCTTGGACGCCTGCGCACGGGTGCGGCCAGCGGTGTTGCTGCGAAGCATCTCGCGCGCGAGGGTGCATCCTCGCTCGGGGTGATTGGTTGTGGCACACAGGCCGAGACACAGGTCACGTGCATCCGCGCTGCGGTACCAACGATCGAGCGGGTCGTCGCGTACTGTCGGACCCAAAGCAACCTCGAGGCATTTTGCAAGCGCGTCGGTGCGGAGCCCGCAGAGAGCAACCGCGAAGCCGCAGAGCAGGATGTCGTCGTCACGATCACTAGCTCGCGTGATCCTGTCTTGCGCGGTGAGTGGCTTCGCCCCGGGGCGCTCGTCTGCGCTGCCGGAGCGAACAATCCGTTCTCACGCGAGTTGGACAACGTCGTCCTCGAACGCGCATCGTTCGTGTGTTGCGACTGGAAGGACCAGGCGCGGATCGAGTCCGCCGATCTGATCGAGCCGATTCAGCACCGGGTGCTCGACTGGCTCGAGGTGCACGAGCTCCACGAAGTCGTTTCTGGCGAGCTGCCGGGAAGGCAGTCGCACAACGACATCGTCGTGTTCAAATCGAATGGAATCGCCGCGTGGGACGTGGCGATCGCAGCCGCGGCAGTCGATCGTGCGCTCGAGCGCGGCGTCGGGCTCGCGCTCTAGCTGCGCGACGCTTCGAGATCGCGGCGTGTGTCTTCGACGGTCTCGTCGCCGAGCGCCTGGATCAGCTCGGGCCGGTCGAGCATGCGCAGACGCTGTCTCGGGCTGAGCCGGTTCTGCACATAGCGGTCCTCGAGGATCTCGCCGAGGCCGCGCCCCCGGCCGTGCTCGCGGATGACGTACTGGGCGACGCGCTCCTCGGTGCTGGTTCCGGCGAAGAGAAACGAGAAGGGGGAGCGCAGCAGGATTGCGAGTCGCTGCATCGAGACGATTGTATCCTTGCAACCGTGAGGCGGAAATCCACGGAGGGCCGCTTCGCCGAGCGGGTCGTCCATTGGGTCGACGACGCCGGCGCCGCCGAGACGATCGTGATCTGGATCGAGCGGAAGCAAGGTGCGGTCTGGTCGGTTGGCCGGGCCGTCAACCTGGCGCAACGGGCGAGTGATGAGCCGCGCCAGAACGACTATCTGTTCGAGGGCTTCGAGCTCGACGATGCGCTCGAAGCGGCGAACGAAGCCCTAGAGGACGACCTGAGCGTCTCCGAGAGCGACGGGCACCCCGAAAAGATGAACCCGTTCACGCGCGACGAGCTGTTGAAGCCTTTGGAACGGTGGTTTTTTGGGCGCCGCTAGGCCATCGGAGGTTCGCGTCCGGGATCGGATCGCCGTGGGGATCATGCGTCGGAAACCCGAGCGCGCGGTCGATTCGCTCCTCCAGCTCCTCTGACAGTGCGTGCTCGAGGCGCTCTGCCTCGTTGTGCACCTTGTCCACGTCCACTCCGAGCGTCTCCGCGAGGTAGAGCTCGAGCAGGCGGTGATGCCGGATCACCTCGAGCGCGACCTTCTCGCCTGCGGCGGTCAGCTCGATCCCGTGATACGGCTGGTGCTCTGCGAGGTCGAGCGCGGCGAGCTTCTTGACCATCGCGCTCGCGGACGCGGGTGAAACGCCCAACCCCTTTGCGAGCGCGGTCACCGTCACGCGACCACCATCGAGGCCGAGCTTGTAGATCTCGCGCAGGTAATCCTGGATCGCGTCGGTCAGTGGCGGCTTAGCCATGACTCCACAGTCTAGGCTCCCACTCGTGCGCATCCGCATCGGTCATTCGGCAGATCCCGACGACGCGTTCATGGCCTGGGCGCTCGTCTCGGGCCGTATCGATCCGCGCGGTTTCGAGTTCGAGTTCGTCCCGGAGGACATCCAGGTGCTGAACGAGTGGGCGCTCGACGGGAAGCTCGAGGTGACCGCGTTGTCCCTCGCGACCTACCCGCTCGTGCAGGAGGCATACGCGCTCCTGCCGCACGGCGCGTCGATCGGTTCCGGCTACGGGCCGATCGTCGTTGCCCGGCGAGAGCTGTCGCTTGACGAGTTGCGAGACGTCGAGGTCGCCGTGCCGGGTCGTCTGACGACTGCTTTCCTCGTTCTCGGCATGGCGCTCGGTGGACCGTTCGCGCACCGCACGTTGCCGTTCGACCGCATCCTCGACGAGGTCAAGTCGGGACGCGCCGCGGCGGGGCTCCTGATCCACGAGGGTCAGCTGACCTACGAAGACGAAGGGCTCGTCAAGGTGCTCGATCTCGGCGAGTGGTGGTTGCTCGAGACCGGCCTGCCGTTGCCGCTCGGCGTCAACGTCGCGAGGCGCGACGTCCCGCGCCTCCCCGCACTCTCCGCCGTGCTCCGAGAATCCATCGAGGCTGGATTGGCGAACCGGCAGGAAGCGATGACGTACGCGCTCGGCTTCGCCCGCGACCTCGCGCCGGATACGGCGGACCGGTTCATCGCCATGTACGTGAACGAGCTCACCTGCGACTACGGCGACGAGGGCCGGCAGGCAGTCGAAGAGTTGCTCCGGCGCGCAGAAGAGACGGGCACGTACGAACAGCCCGTGCGCGTCGAGTTCGTCGAGTCGTGAGCCGCGCCGTCATCCTTTCCGGAGTTCGCACCCCGATCGGGCGCAGGGGCGGAGCTCTGGCGGACGTCCGGGCGGACGATCTCGCCGCGACGGTGATCGCCGAGGCGGTGGCGCGCGCGGGAGTGGATCCGGCGGAGATCGAGGACGTCTATTTCGGCGCTGCGAATCAGGCGGGAGAGGACAACCGCAACGTCGCGCGGATGGCGGTCCTGCTCGCGGGCCTGCCGGAGACCGTCGCCGGTGTGACGGTGAATCGTCTCTGCGCTTCGGGACTGTCTGCGGTGATCGCGGCGTCGCACGCGATCGTGGCCGGTGACGGCGATCTCTTCGTCGCCGGCGGCGTCGAGTCGATGAGCCGTGCGCCGCTCGTGCACGCGAGGCCCGACGTCGGCGACGACGCGACCGAATACGACACGCAGCTCGGGTGGCGCTTCCCGAACCCGCGACTCGCCGAGCTCTTCCCACTCGAGTCGATGGGCGAGACCGGGGAGAACGTCGCCGAGCGCTGGGCCGTGTCGCGGGAGGACCAGGACGCTTTTGCGCTCCGCTCTCAGCAGCGCTGGGCGGCCGCCGCGGATTCGGGCCGCTTCGACGAAGAGCTCATCGCTGCCAACGGTCTGACTCGGGACGAGCATCCACGTCCCGAGACGAGCGCGGAAAGGCTCGCCGCCCTAAAACCGGTGTTCCGCGAGGGCGGCTCCGTCACCGCCGGCAACGCGAGCGGCGTCAACGACGGAGCGGCCGCGCTCGTGATCGCGAGCGAAGAGCGTGCGGCAGCTCTTGGCGCCGAACCGCTTGGCCGGTTCGCCGGCAGTGCGGTTGTCGGCGTCGATCCGCGCGTGATGGGGATCGGGCCGGTGACCGCCGTCCGCAAGCTCTTGGAACGCACCGGCCTGGCCGTCGGCGACCTCGACCTCGTGGAGCTGAACGAGGCGTTCGCGTCCCAGAGCCTCGCCGTCATCCGCGAGCTCGGCCTCGACGACGAAAAGGTGAACGTGAACGGCGGCGCGATCGCCATGGGGCACCCCCTCGGAATGAGCGGCGCCCGTCTCGTTGTCTCGCTCTTGCATGAGCTGCGCCGCCGGGGCGGCCGGTACGGGCTCGCGACGCTCTGCGTCGGCGTGGGTCAGGGCCAGGCTGCGCTGTTCGAGCGCAGCGGTTGAACGGCGCTCCGCCGGCGAGCTGGCCGGCCGGCTGCGCGTCGGTGATCCGCTCGACCCGGAGACGCAGGTCGGGTCGCTCATCTCGGCCGAGCACCGCGAGAGGGTGCACGGCTATGTCGAGCAGGGACGCGGCGAGGGAGCCGAAGTCGTCACCGGAGGCGCGATCTCCGAGGGGAACGGCGCCTTCAATCCGCCGACCGTGCTCGCAGGCGTGGAGAGTCCGATGTCGGTCGCGCAGGAGGAGATCTTCGGGCCGGTCGTGACGCTGATCCCGTTCGACGACGAGAAGGACGCGATCCGCATCGCGAACGACGTGCAGTACGGGCTGATGGCGACCGTCTGGACAGGCGATCCGGCGCGGGGCCACCGAGTTGCGGCGCGCATCAAGGCCGGGACCGTCGATATCAACATGCCGTACACCGCCTTTCCGGGCATCCCGTTCGGCGGCTACAAGCAGTCCGGCTTCGGCCGGGAGCTTGGCCTCGAGACACTCGATCTGTACCTCGAGACGAAGAGCGTCGTCGTCTCCACGAGCCCGAAGCCGTTCAACCCATTCGGCCTCTAGCGCGCGGCGTCACACTCCCGTCACCATGTCCGACACCGGGCCGTGGCTGCGGGCGTCACGTCCAGGAGGGATGATCGTGCGATGAGGATCCACGAGCGGCTCGACGAGCTCTACGCCATCGGCGGCGGCGTCGGCGCGAACCGCGTCGCCGGTACCTCGGGGGAGGACAGCGCACACGAACTGGCTACGCAGTGGCTGGAAGAGGCAGGCCTCGCGGTCGAGGTGGACAGCGCCGGCAACCTGATCGGGCGCAGCGCCGATACGAGCGTCTGGACCGGCTCCCATCTCGACTCCGTCCCGTACGGAGGCAAGTTCGACGGCGCGCTCGGCGTCGTCGCGGCGATCGAGGCGGTGGAGCGCGCGGGCCGAGGCGTCGTCGTGGTCTTTCGCGACGAGGAGCGTGGTTGCATCGGGAGCACGGCGTTTGCCGACCGTGAGCAACTCCCCGAGTGCTTCCTGGAGGTGCACATCGAACAAGGGCCCGTATTGGAGCGCGCAGGCGCCCCGCTCGGGCTCGCGATGGGCATCGTCGGGATCGTGCGCGGCGAGCGGACGTTCGAAGGACGCGCCGGTCATGCCGGGACAGTCCCGATGCTGGGGCGCGAGGACGCCCTCGTCGCAGCCGCCGAGTACGTGCTCCGCGCCCGCGCCGCGGCGATCCCGATCGAAGGCGCGGTCGCGACAGTCGGCCAGGTCGACGTCGAGCCCGGAGCCGTCAACGTGATCCCGAGCAGGGTGCGGGTCTCCGTCGACGTCAGGGCGCCGGACCGCGCGCGGCTCGACCGCCTCGTCGCCGAGCTCGAGCTCGAGGCCGACTTCCGGATGGAGCCCGTCCCGATGGCCGAGCGTCCGATGGCGGCGTTCCGCGCGGAGCTCGAGCAGCGCGGGCTCCCGGTGATCGAGCTTCCGTCGGGTGCCGGCCACGACGCCGCCGTCCTGGCGGGCGCAGGCGTCCCGACGGCCATGCTCTTCGTCCGCAGCCTGAACGGCGGGATCAGCCATTCGCCGCAGGAAGAGTCCGCGCCCGAGGACGTCGAACTGGCCGTCGACGTGCTCGCCGGCGCGATCGCCAGGCTCGCCGAAGGGACCGACTAGGCATCGCTTATGTCGCG
>CAWHXK010000062.1:0-21977 GCA_963833255.1 uncultured Actinomycetes bacterium | reverse complement strand
AGCCGGCGTTGGCTCGATCGGCATTTGACGCCTCCGTAGCCGCAAACCGCTCTCCGGACGCAGCGGCGCGCGTGATGCGTACTTCGCCGCGGAGCGATCAGTGCCTCAACCGATGCGCCGGCGAGCGCTGCGAGTGAGGATCGGCCTGGAACCGCGACACACGGAGGTGTCCGATGAATATCGATACGCCATCGCTTCGCAGTCTCGATGCGAGGCTGGAAGAGCGGGCCGAGTGCTTGAGCGAGGGGGCACGCGAGCTGCCCACCCTGTCTCCGCAGCAGAGGGAGCATTTGCGCACGCGCGTGCTCAGCTTCCTGCGACACGACGTCGGCGAGCACATGCGCGCGGACCAGCGTCTGCTTTACCCGAAGATCGCCGAACGACTCGGCGACCCGCTCGCGGCCGCGCCGATGAACTACGACCACCGAGCGATCCGCTGGTGGACCGACGAGATCGCCCGGGCCGAGATCACAGACACAAGCGAACTCCAGAGGCTGCTCTACGGCGTGCACGCCCTCATCAAGGTGCACCTGAGCAGAGAAGAAGACCTGTACGTCGGGGCGCTCGAGTCAGCGGCCTGGCCTGCTGACGGCTGCGCCGACGTCGCCGCGAGACGAAACGGCCATGGCGACGACTGAGCAAGCCCCGCAACCTTCTCCGCGGCATGTGGCGAGGAAGCGCGTCGGAGTCCTGGTCGGCGGTGGCGACTGTCCCGGCTTGAACGCGGTAATCCGGGCGGTCGCCCGGCGCTCCTTCGAGCGCGGCTGGGACGTCGTCGGCATCCGTGAGGGTTGGCACGGGCTCGTGGACGGGATCACGCAATCACTCGGGCCGCAGGAGATCTCGGGAATCCTGCCGCGCGGCGGCACGATCCTCGGCACGACGCGCACGAACCCGTACAGACTCGAGAACGGCGTACAGAAGGTGCTCAGCCACTTCGAGCAGGCCGGGCTCGACGCGCTCGTAGCCGTCGGCGGTGAGGACACGCTCGGCGTCGCGGCGCGGCTATACGCGGAGCACGATTTCCCGGTCGTCGGCGTACCGAAGACGATCGACAACGACCTCTCGGCGACTGACTACACCGTCGGCTTCGACACCGCCGTGTTCATCGCCACCGAGGCGATCGACCGGCTGCACACGACCGCCGAGTCGCACAACCGCGTGATGGTGTTGGAGGTGATGGGGAGGCATACAGGATGGGTCGCCGTGATGAGCGGGATCGCCGGAGGGGCGGACGTGATCCTGATCCCCGAGCTGCCGATGCCGCTGGACGAGGTGTGCGCCCTGCTCGAGCACCGGCACAGCGGTGGCAAGGACTTCTCGATCATCGTCGTCGCCGAGGGCTACGAGCTCGAGGGGCTCGAGGACGAACGCGAGGTGGACCAGTTCGGGCACGTGCGGCTGGGTCTGCGGGGCGTCGGGGATACGCTTGCACGGCAGATCGAGGCCCGCACCGGCTTCGAAACGCGCGTGACCGTGCTCGGCCACGTGCAGCGCGGCGGCTCGCCTACCCCGCGCGACCGAGTGCTCGCAACCCGCTTCGGGCTCAAAGCAGCCGACCTCGCGCACGAGGGCCGGTACGGTCGGATGGCGGCGCTGCACGGCGACGAGATCGTGGACGTAGCGCTGGCCCAGGCAACCGCCGAGTTGAAGCTCGTCCCGCCGGACTGGTTCGACGTGGCCAAGACATTCTTCGGCTAGTGTCAAGCCGCCGAAGGTTGCCGGGCTAAGTTTCTCGAGAATTCGGCCGCAGCTAGACAGCGGCATGCGGTCTTTCCGCACAACGAACGCGGTCGAGTCCTGACGCGCCACACCCTCGTTCGGCGGCACGATTTGCTGTATGGAAGGGGACCCGGGTTCGATTCCCCCGGCCTCCATTGCCCGCATCGGCGACACTGCGTCGACTCGATCGGCATTGAAGCCGCTTGCTCCGAGCCGCCCGGCATGGTGTGACTGGTCCCGGGCGAAGTTTCGGCATAGTCTCGGTTCGACGTGTCGAGCTGGTTCCGGGTGACTCGTTGGAGCTGGCCGCCGGGGATCAGCGTCGCTTCCAGCTATCGGCGCGGCTGGCTTCGACGCGACCTCGTTGCGGGCCTCACGCTGACGGCGCTTCTCGTCCCCCAGGGGATGGCGTACGCGCAGCTGGCTGGGCTGCCGCCGATCAACGGGCTGTACGCGACGATGCTGCCGCTCCTCGCGTATGCGGTCTTCGGGCCTTCGCGGATCCTCGTGCTGGGGCCGGATTCCGCAATCGCACCGCTCGTTGCGGCGGCGATCATCCCGCTCGCCGGAGCGAGCATGTCGGAGCGAGTGACCCTTGCCGGGGCGCTCGCAGTGATGGCCGGTGGGTTGGCGATCGCCGGCGGCATCGCTCGTCTCGGGTTCCTCGCGGATCTGATCTCGAAGCCAGTGCGGATCGGGTACCTCGCCGGCGTTGCCGCAACGGTCGTCGTCGGGCAGCTGCCGGGCCTGCTGGGCTTCTCGGTCGACGCGCAGGGCTTCCTCGCCGAGCTGAAGGGGCTCGTGCTCGGGCTGGACGAAACGGACCTCACCGCCACGGTGATCGGCCTCGCGACCGTGGCGGTCATCCTGACGACGCAGCGGTTCGCGCCGAGGTTTCCCGGCGTGCTCGTCGCCGTCGTCGGCGCCACGGTCGCGGTGGCGGTTTTCGGTCTAACGGACGAGGTCGCCACGATCGGCCACGTCCCACCCGGACTTCCGAGCTTCGTCGTCCCGAGGCCGCCTGCGGGAGATCTCGTGGAGCTCATGTTGGCGGCCGCGGGCATCACGCTCGTGACGCTCGTCGACACAGCCGCGCTCTCGCGGAGCTATGCAGCGCGCTTTGGCGAGACCGTCAACCAGAGCCGCGAGCTCCTCGCGCTCGGCATCGCCAATGCTGCGAGCGGCTTCTTCGAAGGCTTTCCCATCTCGAGCAGCGGCTCCCGGACGCCGGTTGCCGACGCGGCCGGAGCCCGCACGCAGGCGACCGGACTCGTTGCGGCGGGCGCGCTCGCGCTCGTGCTCGCATTCGCAACGGGGCTCGTCCAGGATATTCCGACCGCGGCGCTCGCGGCGGTCGTCATCACCGCCGTCCTGCGCCTTGTCGACGTCGTCGAGCTGCGGCGGCTCGCACGGGTCAATCGCCCGGACTTCGCGCTCGCACTCGCCTGCATAGCGGGCGTTGCGGTGTTCGGCGTGCTGTACGGCATCGCGATTGCGGTCGGCCTCTCAATCGCCGGGTTCTTCTGGAAGGCATGGCACCCGCACGAAGCGACCCTCGGCCGCGTCGACCGGATGAAGGGCTATCACGACCTCGCCCGCCACCCCGAGGCGCGGCAGGTGCCGGGCCTCGTGCTGCTGCGCTTCGACGCGCCGCTGTTCTTCGCGAACGCAGGGATCTTCCGCGAGCAGGCACTGCTCGCCGTCAGCCGCGCTGACCCGCAGGCGCGGTGGCTCGTCGTCGCGGCCGAGCCGATCACCGACGTCGACTCGACCGCGGCCGAGATGCTCGTCGAGCTCGACCAGGAGCTCGAGCGCGTCGGCGTCGAGCTCGCCTTCGCGGAGATGAAGGGACCGGTCAAGGACAAGCTCCACCTCTACGGGCTGCTTGACCGGATCGGCCGGCAGCGCTTCTACCCGACGATCGGCGTCGCAGTGCGCGCCTACGTCGAGGAATGCGGCATCGACTGGACCGACTGGGAGGACACCCAGGACGCCGACGAGCCATAAGCCCCTGTGCTGGTGACGGTAGCCTGCGCGGGTTCGATTCCCGCCGCCTCCACACCGTTAGGGGACCGCTGCTGTAGAAGATCCCTCCAATCCGGACTAGCGCGCGCCGGTTGATCGCGTAGTTCACTGCTCTCCGCAGGCGGGCGTTTGCGAATGGCGGCCTGCTCGTGTTCAGGAGCAGTCCATCGACTTCCGTAGCGGGGTTGATGAACAACTGCTGGCGTCCCCGCCGCGCAGCCGGGCCGTTCAGGCCGTAGCGGACGTTGAGGCTCGACGTCGTGCGGGCGCTCGCCGGCTTTCCCGAGCGTTACCCGGTCACCTTCGAGATCGACGAACAATCCGCTCGAGCGCGACCGTTGCCGGTGTAGTGACGGCAACGAGGAGGACGCCGGCGGCGATGTCGACCCAATAGTGGTTCCCGGTCACCATCAAGGAGAAGGCGACCCACGCGGGCCAGAGCAGGCAGACGACCTTCAGCCAGAGCGGCCGCACGAGGACAGCGAGCGCGACTCCGACGATCAGCGCGTCCGCAGTATGGAGGCTCGGCATGGCCGCGTATGGGTTCTCGAACAGCTGGACGAGCCCGGCGCCGTGGTTGACCGATGCTGACCGGGCAAGCGTGTCGGTGAAGCCGTAGCCGGGGAGCAAGCGTGGGGGCGCCAGGGGCGCGAGCACGTACCCGATGAGCCCGACGGTGTTCGTGACGATCAGGGTGTCGCGGACGAACGGATATGCGGGATACCGACGAAGGTAGATCCAGGCAACAGCCGCTCCGACGACAACAAATTGCGCGAGCCAGTACGTCCAGTTCACGACGGTGATGAGGGCACCGACCGGCAGGAGCGACTGCTGCAAGTGGAGCTCAAACGCGCCGCCGAGCCGGCGTTCGAGGCGAAGAACCGACCCGGCGTTCGTCAGGGCCAGAGCCGGTCCGCGATTGGCGAGCCCGCGCGCGGCTTCATAGGCGACCGCGAAACCGGCCC
This sequence comes from uncultured Actinomycetes bacterium, assembly GCA_963833255.1. Taxonomy (GTDB): domain Bacteria; phylum Actinomycetota; class Thermoleophilia; order Gaiellales; family Gaiellaceae; genus 3-1-20CM-4-69-9. The sequence continues at coordinate 17,265 of CAWHXK010000062.1, read as the reverse complement.
AGACGGCGAGCTGCCGCACGAGATCGATCTGACCACGAGGGAGAGTCGTTGCTCCACCTCCTTCAGCACCACCATCGTCACCTCGCTACGCTCACACTTCATCGGGGCGCGCACTTAACTGCGGTCTCGGTCATCTACCGATCCGGTGTACGTCGAGCTGAGCGGGATCTCGAGCAGCTCGGCGAACCGCCATGCGGATGCCTCCGAACGGTTGCTGCTCGAACGCTCCCGGCTGCGCGAAGGTCCGGACGTCATGTCAGCCAGACAGGCAGCCAGGAGATCGCGCGCTACGACTCGAAAAACGGCGTCTCGTCGCCGAGCCGGCGAAGAATCGCCCGGGCTCGTTGCATTACGAAGCTCTGCTACGCACTTACGCGTACCCGGGAGGCGTTCTCGTGAGCGGCGTCGCTCGTCTCCAGCTCGCGCATCAGGATGATCGCTTGGGGTGGGGCAATGAATAGCTGCTTCTTGGTCGTCACGCCGACGACCTGCCAGCCCTGCGCACCCAGCTCGTTGAGCTGCTGCTCGACGTGCTTGCCGGTATCGATGACCTTGTACTCGTAGCGGTTCATGACACAACACCTCCAGGGATTCAGACTCGCTTCGGAACGTTGCCGGTCAGGGTGAAGAGAAGGCGCATCGCCTTGTGGCCAGGATCGGCGGTGGGGCCGAACATGCAGGGACAGCCGCCGTCGATCACGGTGATGCCGCGCTCCCGGCCGTACGCGGTCGCGGTGCTCGGAGACGCTGCCGGCGCCGGGGCCACGGTGCATCCAGACGTGCTTGATCCCGAGCTCGGCGCACTCGCCCATCGTTTGCTCGGCGATCTCCGGCCGGGTGCCGATCACGACCGCCTCGACGCCGCCAGGGATCGAGCCGAGATCGCGGTACGCGCGATCGCCCTCGACCACCTCGGCGTTCGGGTTGACGGCGAAGACGTCGTAGCCGCGCTCGCGTAGGCGCTTGTAGACAACGTTGCTGCCGTGGCTGCCTGGCGTGCGCGAGACGCCGGTCACTGCCACGCGCTTATGAGCCAGGAATTCGGTTGCCGCCTCTTTGATCGTTGCCATCGGGGGACCTCCTTTCATTTCGCCTGCTCGTGCGGCGGCAGGAACAGATCGGTGTCGTAGCTGTGGACGACCGCCGTGACGTGCGTGGCGATGTGCGCGATCGGGGTGCCGAGCGGGCTCAGCGTCACCAGCGTCGGCACGCTCCAGATCACGTCACCCGTCAGCGGCCGCTGCACCTTGCTGCCACGGAAGTCCGGGTAGCCGGCGTGGTAGACGGCGGTAAAGAGCAGCGACACAACCAGGGCGAGCGCACCGATGCCGGCGACCGCCCTCTTCGACCGCTCCCGCAACGGCTTCGACGCGAACAGGCCGAAGACGGCGAGGATCGGGAAGACCGAGAGCAACACGCCGTCGGCGGCGCCGTAGACGATCGCCGCGCCAGAGAATCGCGCCGACGAACGTCAGCCCGTGCGGGTGAGGCGTCGACGGCTCCCGTAGAACCGTGAACATCAACACGCTCCAGTGATCGACGCCGAGCGGCACGGCCAACCGCCAGCGGCGCGTGAGGAAGGCCCGGACCGGCTGCTGCGTCTGCCGCGCCCATACGCCGACGAACGTGAACACGGACGCGACATAGAGCGCGTAGTAGAGGTCACGCTGCAGGTCGGCGAGATCGGCAAGAAGGAACGGCACGCTGAACGCCAGCACGAGCCCTCCGAGATCCACCACACCTGCGAGGGAACAGCGCCGAGCCTCGCCCGACCCTCGACGCGCAGCGGGAGGGCGGCCCGCTCCGGAATGTGAGCGTGGACGCCCATGACACACCTCCTCTGTCGATGCCACCAGAATCGCCGACGAAGAGCTGGACCGCATCGGGGAAACCGCCCTCTTTCATGCGAAGAAACCCCGACCCCGGCGTTTGATGCGATCGTTTTCAATCCATTCCAGTTAGGCGAACGGGGTCTCGTCATGCGAGCCACGGACGTCAACGCGCGGTCGCTGCGGCGGTCGTAGCCGCGGTTAAGTAGTTAGGCGCAACTGGAATCCGGGGCCGTGCCGATGTGGACGGAGCCGGGGCGGAGGAGACTGGGCACGGATTCGTAAACACTTGGCGTCTCCGGAGGAGAGAGATATGGCGACACGGGTGCGAACTGTTGCGATCGCTCCGCAGACCGAGACGGTCGCCGAGCGCGCGGTGGTGCGCGCGGAGCATCTCAGCAAGCGCTTCGGCGACCTTCGTGCAGTGGACGACCTGTCCTTTTCGCTCGAGCGTGGGACGGTGACCGGGTTCCTCGGGCCGAATGGCGCCGGGAAGACGACGACGCTGCGGATGCTGCTCCATCTCGTCGAGCCGACCTCCGGCCGCGCGTTCGTTTTCGGCCGCCGCTACCAGGAGCTCGAACGGCCGGCGGCGCGGGTAGGCGCGGTGCTCGAGGCGGCGGATTTCCATCCCGGCCGTTCGGGGCGAGACCATCTGTTCGCGCTCGCACTCGCGCTCGGGCGCGACGCCGACGGCGGGCACTGGTTCCTCGAACGTGAACGGGCCGCAGCGAAGCGCGTCGACGCGGTGCTCGATCTGGTCGAGCTAGCCAGCGCCGGTCGCCGCCGTGTCGGCAGCTACTCGCTCGGGATGCGGCAACGGCTCGGACTCGCTGCTGCGCTGCTCGGCGACCCTGAGTTGTTGATCCTCGACGAGCCCGCCAACGGCCTCGATCCGGAGGGCGTACGCTGGCTCCGGGAGTTTCTGCGCAGCTTCGCCGCCGAAGGCAAGACAGTCCTTGTCTCCAGCCACGTACTCGCCGAGGTCGCGCAGACGGTCGACGACGTCATCATCATCAACAAGGGTCGGCTTGTCACGATCTCGCCGCTCGCGGATCTGACCGCCAGGCGCAGCGGCGCCGTCCGCGTCCGCGCCCCCGGCGCGCACAGGCTGCAGGCGGAAGCTCGAAGCCGAAGGGCTTCAGGCGACGCTGCTCGACGGCGGCGAGTTGCTGGTGGAGGGGGCGCCGGCCGCCCGCGTCGGGGAGATTGCCTTCCATGCCGGCGTGCCGCTACTCGAACTCGTGTCCGAGTCGTCGAGCCTCGAAGACATCTTCCTCGAGCTGACCACAGGGGAGCCGTCATGACCGACCAGCTGCTCGCAGAACTGCGCAAGATGCGCTCCACCCGCACCAACCTCGGCCTGCTCGCGGGGATGGTCGCACTCATCCTGCTGACTGTGCTGCTCAACGGATTCATCCCGAAGCCCCACGAGCTCGCAACGCATGACAACCAGCACGCGCTCCTTTCGGCGGGAACGTCGGCCGCGCTCTTCGCCGCGCTGATCGGCGTGATGGCGATCACGAGCGAATTCCGCCACGGCACCATCCGCCCAACCTTCGTCGTCACCCCGCACCGGACGCGAGTCATGGCAGCGAAGGTCATCACGAGCCTACTCATGGGCGTCCTGTTCGGCCTCGCTGCGATCGGCCTCTCCTTCGGCGTCGGCTACGCGATCCTCACCATTCGAGGCATCCCACTCGAGCTCACGACCAGCCACGTGATCTGGCTCCTGGTCGGCACGCCGGCCATGACGGCGGCGTGGGCCGCACTCGGCGTTGGCCTCGGCGCCATCGTGCGAAACCAAGTCTTCGCCGTCATCGGCCTCATCGTCTGGGCGATGGTCATCGACAACCTCTTGCGAGGACTCATCCCGTCGATCGGCGGCTACACACCGGTCGGCGCCAGCGCCGCACTCGTTGCCGATCCCGCCGACTACGTCCTCGCGGCTACCGCGGGCGCACTGCTCCTAATCGGCTACGTCGCCGCGCTCGTCGCCGGCGGCTCGTTCGCCGTCGCCCGCCGCGACGTCACGTAACGGGGTATGCACGACGCATGACCCCAACCGGTCCCCATGACGAGCGAGCGACCGGCACGGAACAGCACGTACCCCCGTTCCGGAGCGTCTCGTGGCGGGCGGGGAACGCGCTCGTGAGTGCGCTTGCCCGCATCGGTGTCGGACCGATGCATTTGCTGACGACCACCGGCCGGCGGACCGGCCGCTCGCACACCATCCCTGTCGTTCCCGTCGAACACGACGGCAAGCGGTGGCTGATCGCTCCGTACGGGCCGGTGGCCTGGGTGCGCAACGCTCACGCGTCGGGTCGGGTGAGCCTGCGATACGGGCGCACCAAGCGTCCGTACGCAATCCGCGAGGTGACTGCCGAGGAGGCTGGGCCGGTGCTAAAGCGTTACGCCGCTGTCGCCACCAAGACACGACGACACTTCCGCGCGAACGCTGATGCTCCCGTCGAAGCCTTCGTCGCCGAGGCCGATCGGCACCCCGTCTTCGAACTCACCCCCCGAACGCCGACGCCGGGTAGGGCCGGCTACGAAGTCGTCGCCGGGTGGCTGCGTCCTCCAGATCACGGCGGACTTCGTCGGAGCGCCGGCGTGGGCGTGACTGCTGCTTCTCAGCCCAGGACGCTGTCGCCTTGCTTGACAAATAAGGATGGAGCCTTTACGGAGCCCCGTGGTTGCAACCGGTGGCAATCAGCCGCAAGTCGACTGAGCGCCGGAGCGGCCGAAACAAGCCATAACCGTTGCCGTGGGTTGCGACCAGTTGCCGAAACGAGCGCATGGTAGGGAGGGGGTCGACCTGCTCGAGCTCGGTTTTGCAAAGAGTTTGGTTGCGCGTAGGTAGACGGACCCCGTGCCTTCGATCTCTTGCACGGACGAGATCTTGCGATTAGCAGGAGCTTCTTGAATGGGGCTAGCCGGGCTCGAACCGGCGACCTCCTGGGTGCGATCCAGGCGCTCTCCCAGTTCGGATTCGACAACTCTGCCGACCCGACGATCATTCACCGCAGGCAGGCTCAGCAGGCGTGGAAAGGGCGCGTCGAGTGCGGCCCGGAAGATCACGGGATCATCGAGGACGACCGACGGATGCACTGCGGCGGCTTCTGGGGGCGGCGCCGACTAGTGGCCCGTGGACGAGAAGTGCATGTAGTCCTTCGTCGAGCCGCTCCACGATCCGCCCCAGCCCCATCCAATCGAGCGGAAGGCGCGCACGACCGCGGCGGTCACCATTCCCGGTCGAATTCTCGAGCGATTGAGGTACGGAATGCTTGCGCGCTCGCGCGTGCGTCCGCAGCCCGTGTACGGATTCTCGATCGGATTGATGTCGACGGCGAGGCCGTACGCGTGCTGCGACCAGTTCCCGGTGCCGCTCCCGCACGGTGACGGCACCGCGCGACGGCATTCGAAGCCTTCGCTGACGTCCCCGTCACGCGGCCGGCCCACCTTCGGCCCGTAGTAATCGGAGAACGTCATATGCCGGATCGGAAAGCGCATGGCCGTAAAGCCGGCGGAGGACGCGCGCGAGCGGCGCGGCCGCTCTGCGGTTGACGACCAACTGACCCGTCTGCACGTTGCCGGCGAAGTCCCAGTGGGAGACCGTGAGCAGGCTCAGCGACGACAGTGGCACCGGACACCCGGCGTGCCAGAACTCACCGATCAGCTGGGCGCGCTCTGGCGGCCCCAGCGGCCGAATCGCCGAATGGAACGGCGGCAGGCCGAACACGAGTGCGGACAGGGCGAGGAAACGCACCGCGTCATTGTGGCCAATGCGTCACGCTGCCGTCCTCGCACTGCGCTAGCTTCGACCCCTGTTCCGGCCCGAGGGCCCGGGGCCGCGTCAGCTCATCGGAACTTGCATCGGCCCGGTCTAGAGCTGGTGGGAGCCGTCAGCTCACAGTGGAGGGCAGTCGACTCTCCAGCTCCCCCGACGGGAGTCGAGATGCGCGAGTGCGCCGAACTCGGGATCGAGCGGGTGTGGATGCACCGCGGTCCCGGCGCCGGCAGCGTCGCCGAGACTGCAGCCGAGTACGGCCGCGGGCGCGGCATCACCCTGACCGGCAACGTCCCGAAGCAAGTCTGAGGTTCCCTGAAGCAAGCCTGAGGTACGCTGGAGGTGCGTCATGGACCGCGTCGATGATCCGCATCCTCGAGAACACTGACGTGCGCTGCGTTCTTTCCGTGAGCTCCGTCAGGTGGTGTGGCAGACGGCCTCGACGTTGTTGCCGTCTGGATCGAGCAGATAGGCGGCGTAGTAGCTCGGATGGTAGTGCGGGCGCAGTCCCGGTGCGCCGTTGTCGCGTCCGCCGGCGCCGAGTCCCGCCTCGTGAAACGTGTCGACGCGTTCGCGGTCCTCGGCATGGAACGCAACGTGCACATCGGCGCTCGGCTTCCCTTGGTGGATCCAGAATTGGGGCATCGTCGCCAGACCGAAGGCGATCACCGGCGGGTCATCCAGCTCGACGACCGGCGCGAAACCGAGTGGAGCCAGCGCCTGCTCGTAGAAGTCCCGCGAGGCGACGAGATCGCCAACCGCCAGCCCGACGTGGTCGAGCACGTAGGCAGGTGTCGTCGAGTTCATTCGCCCAGATCGTCCGCGGCGATGTCTGCGACTTCTGCGCCGGTGAGGGCGAGGAGATCGGAGGTCTTCATCCGCAGCGATTCGTTGTGGGAGCCCGCCTCGAGCACGACGGAGCCCTGCTGCGCCAGCCGCCGGTCGCACAGCACGCGGTCGCCTGCGGGGACGCCGAACGGCGGAACTGCGCCCAGCTCGTACATTGGGTAGGCCAATACGAGCTCGGCTTCGCTCGCGAGCCGCGCGTGCTTGTCGCCAAGCAACTGTCGCACCTTGTGCAGATCGAGATGCTCGGACGCCGGAAGAACCGCGCGAGCGTAACGGTCGTCGCTGGCTAGCACGACCGTCTTGGCCACCTGCTCGGGCGGCACGCCGATCGCCCTTGCCTCGTCGCCGGCCGTCTCGGTGCGGCGGTGCTCGATCAGGTCGTAGTCCAGCTGGGCGCGATCGAGCTCGTGCTGCAGGTTACGGGTCACGGTCATGACTTCCTCACCTCTCTTCTTGGTTGGTGGACGCGGACGGTCGTGTCGTTGCCGGGGTAGAAGATGCTCTCGTGCTCGTCGTCCCAGCGGACGCGAAAATGGATGTGATCGGGCCGGCCGAGCACCTCGAGGATCTCGCCCAGCCGCTCAGGCTCACCCAAATGGTGTGCGTGGATCGCGACGACGTCACCGACCTTCGCGCGTACCCGCTGGCCGCTCTCGTTCACGAGCGTCTCCCTCTCTGCAGCCGATCGTGGCACAGGCCCTTGCGGCGGCCATCCGGGCTCTCACTGATCCGCGATCCGCGTCTCGACGGATCAGGTTTCGCGACGGCTTCCCCGATCGCCGAGGCTATGACCGACGGCGAATGAACCTCTTGTTTCCTCCGCGCCGACGGTTCGAGAGCAGGTCGACGATGGAGCGCCGGTTCGTCCGCCAGGCGAGGCCCGCGCCGACCTGACTCATGACTATGGCTGCGTAGGTCATGGCAGGTCGCTCGTACGTCGTGTGGACCGGCGTCGGCTACGGTCTGGGGCTCATTGCGGTTTTCCCGCATCGCCATCAGCGGATGGTCCGATGCCTCCCTGTCGCCCTCACGAGACCCTTGCGTTGCGGCTGCGCGCTTCGCAGTCATGCCGACATCTGGAAGGAGATGTCATGGCGACACTCGAGAGAACGACAACGTATCCGGTTCCCGGGACGTACGGCAGTCCCGTGGAATTGAAGGCCCGCTACGAGAACTTCATCGGCGGGCACTGGGTTGCGCCGATCAATGGGGAGTACAGCGAGAATGTCACTCCGGCGACCGGCGAGCCCTTCACCGAGGTGCCGCGTTCATCCGCCGAGGACATCGAGCTTGCGCTCGATGCGGCCCATGCCGCAAAAGACGAGTGGGGCGAGACGTCCACGACCGAGCGTTCGCGCGTTCTCAACAAGATCGCGGACGCGATCGAGGAGAACCTGGAGATGCTCGCAGTCGCCGAAAGCTGGGAGAACGGCAAGCCCGTGCGTGAAACGATCGCGGCGGACATCCCGCTCGCGGCCGACCACTTCCGCTACTTCGCCTCGGTGATCCGGGCGGAGGAGGGCGGTATCTCCGAGATCGACAAGGACACGGTTGCCTACCACTTCCACGAGCCACTCGGCGTAGTGGGCCAGATCATCCCGTTCAACTTCCCGCTGCTGATGGCGGCCTGGAAGCTGGCGCCTGCTCTGGCGGCCGGAAACTGCGTGGTCCTCAAGCCGGCAAGCCCGACCCCGTGGTCGATCCTCAAGTTCGCCGAGCTGATCGAGGAGATCGTCCCGCCGGGCGTCCTCAACATCGTCAACGGCCCAGGTGCTGAGATCGGCAAGGCACTGGCGACGAATAAGCGGATCGCCAAGATCGCTTTTACAGGAGAAACGGTGACGGGACGGCTGATCATGCAGTACGCCGCCCAGAACATCATCCCCTCGACGACGGAGCTCGGCGGCAAGTCGCCAAACATTTTCTTCGCCGATGTGATGGCCGAGGACGACGACTTCCTGGACAAGGCGGTCGAAGGGCTCGTTCTCTATGCGTTCAACAAGGGCGAGGTCTGCACCTGTCCCTCGCGAGCGTTGATCGAAGAGTCGATCTACGACAAGTTCATGGAGCGCTGCCTCGAGCGGATCGCGCAGATCCGCCAGGGTCACCCGCTCGACGAGTCGACGCAGATCGGCCCGCAGGTCTCCAAGACCCAGCTCGAGAAGATCGAGAACTACGTCAAGATCGGTATCGACGAAGGCGCTGAGCTGCTGATCGGTGGCAAGCGCAAGGTTCTCGACGGCGAGCTCGAAGGCGGTTTCTATTTCGAGCCGACGGTCTTCAGGGGCCACAACAAGATGAGGATCTTCCAGGAGGAGATCTTCGGTCCCGTGCTCGCGGTGACTACGTTCCGCGACGAGGCCGAGGCGCTCGAGATCGCCAACGACACGATGTACGGGCTGGGCGCGGGCGTGTGGACGCGCGACACGAGCAAGGCGTTCCGCATGGGCCGCGGCATCAAGGCCGGCCGTGTGTGGACGAACTGCTACCACCTCTATCCCGCGCACGCGGCCTTCGGCGGTTACAAGGTCTCGGGCGTCGGACGTGAGAACCACAAGATGATGCTCGACCACTACACGCAGACGAAGTGCCTGCTCGTCAGCTACGACCCGAAGCCGCTCGGGTTGTTCTAGGAGGCGAGGAGCCGTGGCCATGCAGGTCGTCGCCACCGATGCCGCACTTGCGGCGATCGAGCGCCTGACGGCGAAGCACGGACCGCTGATGCTCGTGCAGTCGGGGGGCTGCTGCGACGGCAGCTCCCCCATCTGCCTCCGCGCCGGAGAACTGCTCATCGGACCGAACGACCTCTTGCTCGGCTACCTGGGAGGAGTGCCTTTCTACATCGATGGCGAGCAATACGAGCGTTGGAGCCGGCCAGAGATCGTGGTCGACGCCGCTCACGGGTCGGCCGAGGGCTTCTCGCTCGAAGGGCTCGACGGAATTCACTTCGTCACGTGCCCACGCACGCGAGCCAATGGAGGCAGACATGACCGTTGATACCGCAGGGTTTCGGGAAGCTCATGATGAGCTGCGCGACCAAACCGCCGAGCTCCGCCTCGCCGCGGAGAAAGTCCCTGAACTCACTAACGAGGAGCGCGAGGAGGCACGGGCTCGGATCGTCTGGTACCTGCGCGAGCGGGTCGCCCCCCACTCGAAGCTCGATGAGCTGCTGCTCTACCCGCAGGTAGCCACCCGACTTGGAGACCCGCTCGTGGCTGTGTCGATGAACTACGATCACCTCGCTATTCGTCACTGGATCGAGCGGATCGCGACGGTAGACATCACCGACACCGCCCTCCTGCAACAGCTCCTGTACGGGCTCGATGCGCTGATCCGTGTCCATCTGTGGAAGGAAGACGAGCTCTTCCTCGCTTCACTCGAGTCGTTCTCCTGGCCCGCCCTTGCGACTTCGGCCAGCCCTGAAGAGATGGACGCCTAGGAGCCGCGCTGGTCGAGCCCGGCGGGAATATTTGCACCGCCGGACAGCTGATGGTCGAGAAGCACGCTGAGGGAGGGCACGACTTCCTCTGCACCAAACCCTTGCAGGAGCTCTCGTTGTTCTCGGTTGCCGACACCGATGACACCAAGCCCGGCTGCATGCCCCGCGGCCACACCGGCAGCGCTGTGCGTGAAGGTGACTGCCTCCTCTGGTTGGACGCCGAGGCGGCGGCACGCAACCACCAGAAGGTCGGGGGCGGGGCGGGAGCGCAGGCCTTCGGAGCGGATGTCTTCGGCGTCGACGCGTTCGTCGACCAGGCTTGCGAGGTTTGCGAGCTCGAGCATCGGCAACGTGCTCGTGCTCGCGGAGACCACCGCGCGCCCGAGGCCGGCATGCCCGGTCGCCTCGAGGTAGCGACGCGCTCCGGCGAGGGCGGCCACTCCACGTTGCCGCAGCCCTCGTGAGAGCACCTCGCCTTTTCTCTTGGCCAATCCCTCTGCGCTGTCTGCTGTGACCGGGTCGTCGACTCTCCCTTCCCGGAGCCGGATGCCCCGGCTGCCCAAGAAGGCGTGGATCCCCTCGAGTCTTGTGCGTCCGTCGATGTAGGCGCTGTAATCGGTCTGGCGGTCGAAGGGGATGAAGTGCCAACCTGTCTTCTCACTCAGGCGCAACAGGAACTCGTCGAAGACTTCGCCCCAAGCCCACGCGTGCAAGACGGCGCTGTCGGTGAGGACCCCGTCGAGATCGAAGAGACAAGCGCTTGTCATGGCAGGCAGGCCGAGCATCTGCGGGGTCACCGGTACCGGCGACAGCCACGGCACAGGCCGGACGCCGGCGACGTTCGCCAGACTCGCGAGTACCTTCACAGTCTCCTGTCGCTCCTGCGCGAGCTCGCGTCGACGCCGCTCGAGCTCCGGGCCGGGCAACAGGCCGTCGGACGCGCTCAGGGCACGCTGGGCACTGTCCAGCGCCAGCTGCCAATGCGAGCTTGTCGTGTCGAGCTCCAGTGTGTGCCAGGGCCCAGCAGTCGCCTTCAACGCGGGTGTTTCTTTCAGAGGGACTGGCGGTCGAAAGTCACGGAGAACTCTTCCGCTGTCGCTTGTAACGAGCGGAGCAGTCGGGGTTGAAACGCTCATCGTGATGACAGCATCGAACTGCCGTCGCGCGCCCGCATCCGCAGTTGCTGCGAAGCCGCTGCGGGTGGCTACGGATTTCGAGGGCCCTGCGTCCTTTCCGCAGGTGGTTTAGGTGAGCCCGCGGATGTGACGCCGAGGGCACCGACGGGAGACTTCAAGCCGAAGGAGCGTTGTGCCTAGCAAAGGAGGAAGCGATGACCACCGTCGGTATCAACGGGTTCGGGCGCGTCGGGCGGGCGGCGTTCCGTGCCGCCTACGAACGCGGCCTTGAACTCGAGTGGGTCGGGATCAACGATCTCGCCGGCCCTGAAGCGCTCGTACATCTCTTGAAATACGACTCCGTCTACGGCCGGTTTCCGGGCACGGCAAAGGCCGGCGACGGAGTCATCCGAATAGATGACACCGAAATCCCGGTGTTCAGCGAAGCTGACCCTGCCCGCCTCCCGTGGGGCGACCTCGGTGCGGAGGTTGTGATCGAGGCGACCGGACGTTTTCGCTCGCGCGCCGACGCAGCCAAGCACCTCGAAGGCGGCGCCCGCAAGGTCATCGTGTCAGCACCGGTCAAGGACGCCGACGCTACCGTCGTTCTCGGCGTGAACTTTGCACAGGCCTACGACGTCGAAGTGCACGATGTTGTATCCAACGCCTCCTGCACCACGAACTGCCTCGCACCGGTCGCGAAGGTCCTGCACGAGACAGTAGGCATCCGACACGGGATGATGACGACGATTCACGCCTACACCTCTGACCAGCGGCTGATCGACCTCCCGCACAAGGATCTCCGGCGCGCTCGGGCCGCTGCAGTGAACCTGATCCCGACCTCGACCGGAGCTGCGAAGGCGATCGGCCTGGTAATCCCCGAGCTCGCCGGCAAGCTGAACGGCTTCGCTGTCCGCGCCCCGATCCCGACCGGCTCGATCGTCGACCTCACTATCGAAGCCGCACGGCCCACATCCATCGACGAGATCAACGCACTGTTCCGTGAACGCGCAGACGTGGAGGAGCTTGCCGGAATTCTCGCCTACAGCGAGGAGCCGCTCGTTTCGTCAGACATCGTCAGGTCGCCGTATTCAGCGATCTTCGATGCGCCGCTGACCAGTGTCGTGGACGAGACACAGGTCAAGGTCGTAGCGTGGTACGACAACGAATGGGGCTATTCGAACCGACTGGTCGAGCTCGCCACACTGGTGGGCGTCCGGGAACCCGTGCTCGCGTGAATGGAGCCACCGAGGTTGGTCAAATTCGGGCCGGGCGCAGACGCACGACCGCCTCGAGCCCATTCGGCTCGACAGCCATGAGCTCGACGGTCCCGCCATCGGCTTCAACGAGACGCTGAACGATCGCGAGCCCGAGCCCGCTGCCCTCGCCGCTGCGGCCTCGCCAGAAACGATCGAACGCGCGCTCACGCTCCGCTGCGGTCAGCCCCGGCCCTTCGTCGCGAACGCCAACCTCGACGAGCGGATGCTTTGAGCGCGCTTCGACGGTTACCGTCCCGCCACGCGGCGAGACCTCGACCGCGTTCTCGATCAGGTTGTCGAGGGCTTGCCGGATGCGTTCCTCAGACGCATGTGCCGCGGGAGAGCCGTCGGCCCGACGGACGAGGTGCACTCCGCGCTCCTCGGCCAGAGCGCTCCACGCTTCGACCCGGTCTCGCACGAGCCGGGCGAGATCGACACGGCCGCTTGGCGCTGCTTGGGCGTCGGCGCGTGCCAGAGCCATGAGGCTGTCGACGAGACCGGCCAGGCGTTCGACTTCCGCGAGAGCGCCGGCGAGCTCGCCCTTTCCAGGCGGCTCGACGTCTCGTGCGAGATTCTCTAGCCGAAGCCGTAGCGCAGTCAGTGGTGAGCGCAGCTGATGCGATGCATCTGCCACGAACTCTTGTTGTGAATGGAGCAGCAGTTCGAGCCTCGCGACCATCTCGTTGAAGACTGTCGCCAACGACCGGACTTCGGGTGGTCCTTGTTCTTGCGGAGCACGCTTCGACAGGTCGCCTCGTCCGACGGCGGCCGCGGCGTGCTCGAGTTCCCGTAGCGGGCGGACGACGAACGCGGCTAGACGCAGTCCTACGATGGTGGCGACGCTCAGCACGATTCCGGCGATGGCCAACAGCACGAGCCAATAGCGGCGAATGCGTGCATCGACGGCTGACGTGGGGTAAGTGATGCGGGCCGCGCCGTCAACGCGTCCGGCGGCGGCGATCGGAACAGCTACGTAGAGAAGGGTCGCGTGAAGCGTCTTCGACTGTCGAGTGCCGGCAGCGACACGGCCGCGAAGTGCGGCTGCGATCTCGGGTCGCGACGCGAACGTTTCTGCGCCTTGCCTGCGTGGATTGGTGTCGATCAGGGCACGTCCGCGGCGGCTCACGATCACGACTCGGCCGCCGGTATCGCGCGCGTAGCGGTACGCAATGGCCGCGACGGGCTCGAGTCTGTTTCGCGTGGGGACGCGCACCGCCTCCTGCGCAATGGACCCGAGTGTCGTGGCGTCGCGCTCGACCTTTGTCTCGAGGTCACGGCGCGCCCTATGCGCGTTCTCGACGCCCAGTGGCACTTCGAGCGCCGCAAGCACAACGATCACGAGCCCGAGATACCCGAGCAGAAGGCGTCTGGTCACGTGCGCAAGCGGAAGCCTACGCCGCGCACCGTCTCGATCCAGTCAGGGTCGCCGAGCTTGCGGCGTAGCGCAGCAACGTGAACGTCGATGGTCTTCGTCGAGCCATACCAGCTTGTCTCCCAGACTTCTTCGAGTAGGCGCCGGCGGCTGAGGACCGCGCCGGGATCGCGCGCCAGGGCAGTCAGCAGGTCGAACTCTTTCGGCGTCAACTCGAGCTCGCGGCTACCGAGCCGCACCCGTCGAGCTCGGCTGTCGAGCTCGAGCTCCCCGACCTGGACGATGTCCTTCTCTGGAGCCGTGCCACGTCCGCGCCTCGTGACAGCGCGAATACGCGCGATCAGCTCGCGGATCCCGAACGGCTTGACCACGTAGTCGTCGGCGCCGAGCTCAAGGCCGACGACGCGGTCCGCTTCCTCTCCCCGCGCCGTGACGACGATGATCGGAACGTCCGATCGCTCACGGATCTGGCGGCAGACATCAAGCCCGTCCATGTCGGGCAGCCGCAGGTCGAGCAGGACGACGTCGCTCTCCGAGGCCGCGAGCGCCTCCGCACCAGTCGCCGCACGCGTGACCGTGAATCCCTCGCGACGCAACCCCTCGGCGAGAGGGTCGGCAATCGCATCCTCGTCTTCGACCAGCAGCACGTGCATGCCCTCATCCTGACGGACGCGACGCGGAAGCCAGGAGCATTTGCCGAATCTTTGCGACCTGCTTCCGAACCTTTTCCCTCCGCTCGTCACCACGTTGCTCACTGCGGCCTACCGTCATAGGCGTCAACCACGGAGGTGATCCGATGAAGAGAGTCCATATCATCACCGTCGCGCTCCTGCTCGGAGTGGCAGCCGTCCTCGGAGTCGTCGCGGCAAGCCGAACTGCAGCGGTGGGAGTCGCTTCTCACTCGACCAGCTCGAACGCCGCCGTCGCCGCACGTGCGCAGCGGCTCGACCGGGTCGAGGCGGCGCTGCGCAAGGCGCTCCGCGACCGGCCGCCCGCGTTACCCCGCGTGCCCTCCGCACAGAGCCCAGCCACAACCAGCGCCAGGGTCGTCTACAAGCGGCCGGCTCCGATCGTGGTCTTGAAGCACGCGTCACACCGCGACGAGGGTGGCGATCGAGAGGCAGAGGGTGGCGGGAGTGACTAGCCACACAGGCCGCCTCTACGCGCTCGCCATTGCGCTCGTCATCTTCTTCCTCACTTGGGCAGGCGTTGCTGCACGACCGTGGGCGAGTGCCAGCTCGGACCCCCGGCTTGCGGCGCTCGCCGTCCGCCAGCGCCAACTGGCCCGGGAAAGCCTGGTGGTCCGACGGATCGTCCAGCACCGCTGGGCTGTCTATCGCGTGCAACTTCGCCACCGTCACGCCCAGATCGCCGCAGCGCACCAAGCCCAGCTCGCCGCGGCCACCGCCCCCTCGGTGCGGATCGTCTCGCTGCCTCCGCTCACGATCACGCGGACGTCGTGATGGAGCACCGAACATTTCGCGCCATGGGCACGAGCATCGAGCTCACCGAGGCCGACGCCCGTGGTATTCCGGCCGTGCTCGTCACGACCGGCGGGCGCACGCAGCTCGCGGGAGGGCTGGCGTGAAGGACCCCACGTTCTGGATCCTCGCGCGCGCAACCGGACTGACCGCGTACGTTCTGCTGACGCTCTCGCTTCTCGCGGGACTCGTCGTCAAGTCACGGCCGTTCGGACGCGCGCTGAAGGCCGCCTCGGTCGTGGACACTCACAGGTTCCTGTCGTTGCTTGCACTCGGTGCGATCGGATTGCATGGGCTCGCGCTCACCCTCGACCGGACGGTGCGCATCGGTCTCAGCTCTCTGCTCGTGCCGGGACTGAGCGGCTACCGACCGCTCGCAACGGGGCTCGGAGTCGTGGCGGCCGAGCTTGCCGGGCTGGTCATCGTGTCGTTCCCTCTGCGCAAGCGCATTGGACTTCGTACGTGGCGGAGGTTGCACTGGGCGACCTACGGCGTGTTCGCACTCGCGACCGCGCACGGCCTCGCCGCCGGTACCGACTCGTCACAGCCATGGGCCTTCAGTCTCTACCTGGGCGCTGTCTTCGCGGTCGCTACGGCCACTGCATGGCGCGTCCTCACCCGACCGATTCGACCGAAAGGAGCAAGCCGTGTACAAGATTCTGATCGACCGCTCGCTGTGTAGCGGATTCGGCGCCTGTGCCGACCTCGCGCCCGACATCTTCGAGCTCGACTCCGGTGGCACTGCTTCGGTGCGCGTCGGCACGACCGACGACGCCGCTGTTCGCGACGCTGCCGCCGCATGCCCGATGGCCGCGATCACGATCGTCGAGGAGGCAGCGGCCTAATGCCTCCCGGCAGCATCCTCATCGTGGGCGCGGGACTCGCCGGTGCCCGTTGTGCCGAGACACTGCGTGCCGAGGGATTCGAGGGCGAGCTCGTTCTCGTCGGCGAGGAGCCGTTTCCTCCCTACGAACGCCCGGCGCTCTCGAAAGAGTTCCTCGCGGGCGAACGGAGCGTGGAGGATCTGCTCCTCCGACCCGAGTCGTTCTGGTTGGACCGCCGAATCGAGCTTGCGCTCGGCGAGCGTGTGGTCTCGATCGATTCGCGAGCCGGGACTGCGACGACCCATCGAGGGACGGTCTTCCGTTGGAATGCGCTGGTCCTCGCGACGGGAGCCCGGCCGCGTCGGCTTCCGTTCCCGGCACCGCCGGGGGTCCACGTCCTTCGGACGGTCGCGGAAGCCTCGGCGTTGCGCGACGAGCTCGTCTCCGACCGCCGACTCGTCGTGGTCGGCGGAGGTTTCGTCGGGGCCGAAGTCGCATCGACTGCACGCGCGCTCGGCCTCGAAGTCACGATGCTCGAGCAAGGCCCGGCGCCGTTCGCGCGGCTCCTCGGAGAGGAGCTCGGAGCGCTCCTGTCGGCGAGATACCGCGCACACGGAGTCGACGTCCGCACCGGCACACGTGTCGCCGAGTTCAGAGCCGCCGCGAACGGCAAGCTTCGGAGCGTCGTGCTTGCGGACGGCAGCGAGGTCGCGTGCGATGTCGCGGTTGTGGCGGTTGGAGTCGAGCCTGCCCTCGAGCTGAGTTCCCCGAATTCCACGAGGCCCATCCACGTGTGCGGCGACGCGGGGGGTGGGCCCGGGCACTGGACGAGCGCGGCCGCAAGCGGAGTCGACCTCGGGCGCCGCCTACTCGGCCTCGCGCCGCTGCCACGACAGCCGGCGTTCTTCTGGTCGGACCAATTCGGGTGGAGGATCCAGCTCGTTGGCGACCCGGCCGGGGCAACCGCAGTCGAGCTTGACGGCGATCGGGACAGCTTCGTCGCGCGTTACCTGACGGTCTCGGGCGAGGCTGTGGCGGTCTTGGCTGCGAATCGACCGGCGGCCGTCGGAGCATTTCGGCGTGAGCTAGCGTTCGCAGCATGACCAAGCTTCCCATCGCAGTGGTGCTGATTGCGGCCGTTGCCGCTGCGGCGATCGCTGCGAACCTCGCGTTGCTGCGCTATGCGTCGGTGAGCAATGACCCGGTGGGCAAGCTCAGCCCGCGCGCCCAGCTTCCTGCTGCCCCCGCCGGCGTAGTGAGGCCGCAGCGCGGCCCGATCGAGAACGAGGGAGCAGACGACTAGGGCG
>CAWHXK010000061.1:0-5231 GCA_963833255.1 uncultured Actinomycetes bacterium | reverse complement strand
AGATCGCCGCTGACGACGACGAGCGCGACTGGCTTCGGTCGAGCCTTGCCCCACTGGTCGGTGCAGGCGGCACCGTCGCGTCCGCGGAGCGCGACGAAACGTTCACAGCCTGGCGCCGCTTCGTCGAGGGGATCGCTGCTCAGCGGCCGCTGATCCTCGTCTTCGAAGACCTGCACTGGGCGGATGAACAACTGCTCGCCTTCGTCGAGCATCTCGTCGACTGGTCCACCGGTGTGCCGCTGCTCGTTCTCTGCACCGCCCGCCCGGAGCTCTTCGAGAACCATGCCGGCTGGGGCGGCGGCAAGCGGAACTCGAACACGATCTCGTTGTCTCCGCTAGGCGCTGACGAGACGGCGCGGCTCCTCGCGGCACTCCTGCGAAAGGCGGTTCTGCCCGCAGACACCCAGGCACTACTCCTGGACCAGGCCGGCGGAAACCCTCTCTACGCGGAGGAGTTCGTCCGGATGCTCACCGACCAGGGCGTGATCACCGCAGGAGGAGAATTGGTCGAAGAGGACATCCGCGTCCCTGACACGGTCCAGGCCTTGATCGCCGCCCGCCTCGACACGCTGGCCCCGGAGCGAAAAGCATTGCTTCACGACGCATCCGTCGTCGGCAAGGTCTTCTGGACCGGGGCCGTCGCAGCGATGGACAATCGTGACGACGGCGCGGTGCGCTCGGGCCTCCATGAGCTTTCACGCAAAGAGCTCGTACGACCTGCGCGCATGTCGTCGGTCAAGGACCAGGCCGAGTACTCGTTCTGGCATGCACTCGTCCGCGACGTCGCGTACTCCCAGATCCCGCGCGCCGAACGCGCGCGCAAGCACGTTGCCGCGGCCGAATGGATCGAACGAATGGCAGGTGAGCGAGTCAAGGATCAGGCGGAGCTGCTCGCACACCACTACGAGCAGGCACTCGAGCTCACCCGAGCTGCGGGGACGGACCCGCGCGACCTCGTCGAGTCCGCGCGGCGCTTCCGCGTCCTCGCCGGCGACCGAGCGATGTCCCTGAACATCGCGCAGGCAAAGTTGTATTACCGCAAAGCGCTCGAGCTTCCCGCCGCCGATCCGCTCGACCGCGCAGAGACGCTGCTGAAATCCGCGACCGCGCTGACAGCTTCGCTCGCCGAGCCCGAGGTCGAACTGGCGGAGGCGCTCGAGATCTTTCGTCTGCACGGCGCAGAATTGCGGGAGGGAGAAGCTCTCGTCCGGCTCAGCCATTCCGCGTACCTCAGAGGGGACAACGCACAAAGCGAAAAGCTGCTGTCTGAGGCGATCGATCTGCTCGAGCGACATCCACCGGGCGAGGAGCTTGCGGGCGCATACACCCGACGCGCAGGCACACACGCTGTGGCAACGCGTCCCCACGAGGCTCTCGGAGCCGTCGACCTCGCCCTCCCCATCGTTCAGGAGTTCGGCCTCAAGTCACTGGAAGCGCGGCTCCTCCAGTACCGAGGGATTGCACGATTTGACCTCGGCGACGTCGAAGGTGCCGACGACATCAGGGGCGGAATGGACCTCGGGCGCGAGATCGGCGACCTCGGAACCGTCGGCATCGGCTACAGCAACCTCGGCAGCCTTCTGCTCGTGTTGTCGCCACAGGAATCCCTCGACGCCTTCGCCGAGGGCAGAGAGTTCACCTCGCGCAGAGGGATGGGTGGAAACGAAGCCTGGCTGACCGCCGAGTCGACGTGGGCGTTCTACGACCTCGGACGGTGGGACGAGCTCCTCGAGCAAGTCGACCAGGTCGCCGCATTCGTCGAGGTGTCGGGACGGGGGTACATGTCGATCGCTGCGCTTCCCCAGAAAGCCCTCGTACTCCTCCAGCGAGGTGATGTCGGTCGGGCCACAACCATCATGGAGGAAGCTCTCCCGGCGGCGCGTGAGGCTGAGGACCTGCAGGTCCTCGTTCCTGCGCTCGCCGCCGCCGCGATGATCGCTGCAACGACCGGAAATCACCCCCGCGCCGCCTTCCTCGTCCGCGAGGTCGAGTCGCTCACGCAAATCGGAGCAACGTCCTACCGTGCGCGCTATCTACCCGAGCTCGTATCGATTGCGTTGGCGTCCGCTGCGAGGGATGTCGCGGACGCTTTGCTGGCGACCGAGTACAACGACCTCGGGCGCACCGGACATGCGGTCGTGGCAGCGCGCGCGGTCTACGCCGAGGAAACCGGGAAGCCGGATCAAGCGCTGGCGCCCTACGAGGATTCCGCTGCCCGCTGGAACGACCACGGCTTTGTCTTGGGTCGAGCCGAGTCACTCTTCGGCGCAGGTCGCTGCCTGCTTTCGCTCGCACGCGAGAACGAGGCGTCAGCGCGGTTGCGCCAAGCGCGCGAGATCTTCTCCGGGCTCGGCGCTGCGCCGGCAGTCGCCCGGGTCGACGAAGCGCTCGCTCGCGCGACGAGCGTCAGCGCCTAGCCGAATTCCGCCGCAGGAAGCTCGGTGGTCGTCACTGGGCGAGGACGCAGTCCGAGGATCGACTCGTCGAGCGAGGCAAGAAGCATCGCGCGATCTCGGTGCGAAAGGACCTCGACGAGCGCACGCCGGATCACGTCCTGGTCCGGGTCTCCGGTCAGCCGATCCTGCAGCTCGGAGCGTGCCCGCGGCGTGTCGCCGAGCAGGATCGCCCCGCGAACTGCCGCCGCCCATAGGCCGTCGTTCCCGCCGAGCAGGGCGGCGAGCGACTCTCTCAGCTGCTCCGCCTGGAACGGGCCGTCCTGGAAGAGCGACAGTTCCCAGCGGTCGAGCGCTTCTCCGAGCTCCGGATCGCCGTCCACGATCCCGAGTCGAGCGAGGAGATTCGTCGCAAGGCCGGCGCGGAACGAGTCGAGCCGAGTGGGCTCGCCCCTCGGTTGGGTCGCGGCGATCGGGAGGACCGGCCGGATGCCGTACGGACGCCAGTCGAGCCGTTCGAAGAGGACTGGTCCGGCCGCAATCGGCGCGGCGGTCGCAAGACGGATCGCCGTCACGGCGTCGGCAAACTCCCCCGGCGCGTCGGGTGGCTCGGTGGCCCCGGACTCGAGCGCGCGTTCGAGCTCGAGCACGTTGAGGCGGTCGGGCTCGCGCCCGAAGTCCGTCGGCAGCAGCCCGTTTGCCTCCGGCCACAGTTTCGCGAGCTCGCCCGTTCCGGCGGCGCGAATGCGGATGCCGTTACCGAGCTCGATCGTCGCACCACCGGTGGTGATCCCTATGACCGGCGCCACCGCCCCGTACTGGTGACCCTCGCCGAAGAGCGCGCCCTCGAGCTCGACGTACGCGCGATCGAACGCTGCATCGTCCCAGTCGAAGCCGCCGCACGACTCGGCCGTGCTCATCAGGAGCGGCAGCAGAACGCTGCCGAAGAGAGCCTCGTGGTCGTCGGCGCGCGGTCCCGCATGTGCGCGCGCGAAGATCGCCGCGGCGGGCTCACGCTTGAGCTCGTCGACCGCGAGCTCTGCATCCGGACGTCTTCGCAGCGTGTGTGCGCGCGCCTCGATGAACGGCTTGACGAGCGGTCGGTATTCGTAGAGCGCGGGCCGGTCGTAGGAGCTGTGCTCCTCGAAGGCGAACGGGAGATCGGCGCCGCGTTCCAGGTCTTGCAGAAGCGCACGGAACGAGCCGAGCGCAAAGGCCCTCAGGGACTCGTGGAGCTGTGGAGCGCGCACGATCACGAGTTGACTTACGCCGTCTTCGGTTCCTCTCCTCTCTGGCACTCCGGACACCAGTAGGCCATGCGTGCGTCGTCGCCCTGCGGCCACGACTTGATCGCCGTACCGCAGCGGGGGCACGGCCGGCCCTTGCGGCGATAGGCCTGCGCGATGCCGGGCGCTCCGTCGAGGCGGCCTCGCATCAGGCGGTGCGCTGCCTCGAGTGTCGCCCGGAGCTCGGCGTCGGTGACTTCGGTGAGGCGACGCCACGGCGAGACGCGCGCGTGCCAGAGCGATTCCGCTTTCCAAAGGTTGCCGATGCCGGCGACGAAACGCTGGTCGAGCAACGCGTCGCCGACCTGTCGTTGCTGGTTTTCGCCACGGAGTCGCTCCCGCATCGTGTCGTAGTCGGGCGGCTCCGCGAGAATGTCGGGACCGAGGCGCCGCGCGACTCCTTTGTCGAGCTCGAGGACTGCGCCGTTGAACATCGCACCGACGTACTCGTCACCGCGGAGAACGAGCCACGGCCGGCCGAAGATCGGCGCGTCGCGGCGCAACACGAGCCAACGTCCCTTCATGCGCAGGTGGCTGCGCAGGACGAGCCCGCCCTCGAAGCGAAGGAGGAGGTTCTTGCCGATCGCCTCGACGTGCTCGAGCCGAAGGCCGTCCAGACGCGGCGCGAGCCGCTTCACGGCCGCGCGTGGATGAGGTGTCTCGACCTCGAGCTGCTGTCCGACGAGCACCTGCAGGCGACGGGCGGCGCGATGAAGGGCGTCCCCTTCGGGCATGCTCCAAAGGGTATGTCGCCTCGTCTTCGTGCCGCAGCTGCCGGCGCCGTTGCAGCGGTGGTCTGGGGACTACAAGAACCGCTCGACCGGCGGGTCTTCGGTTGCGACTACTCCGACGTAGAGTTTCTCGGCCGTGGGCGGCAGTCAGTCGGCTTCGTCGTGCATGCGCTGAACGGCGCGCTGTTCGGCGTCGGGTTCGACGTGGTGCGGCAACGCGTCGACGTCGACGAGCGGCGGCTTGCGTTGACACTCGCATTGGCGGAGCACATGGTGCTCTGGCCGTTCATCGGCCTCGTCGACCGCAGGCTGGTAACAAGCCCGAACGCTTTCGCGCAGGCGACCTACCGCCATGCGCTCTTCGGCGTCATCCTCGGGCGCCTCGCCTGAAAAGACGTGTGCCAGGGACAGTCCCTGGCACACGTCCGATGTAGGGCGCCCCCGAGAGGACGCCCTACATCCCTGCGGTGGGTCTCCCGCAAGCTCTAAACGGCGAGCTTCTCCTGCCTGATGCGCGCCGTCACGTTCGCCTTTGGCTCGCCTTGGCTCGCGCTCCCCGCAGTTTTCGGAGGCCGGATCACCCTCGCCGAGATCGATGCACAGACAGTGCAGGTGCTCGACTCGACTCCGATCGGACCTTCGGTGGGATTTCCACCGACGATGGAGCTGACGTCAGGCGCCGGGGACATCTGGGTTACGAACTTCGACGCGGGCACTCTCGTCCGCGTCGACCCAGAAGCGGAGTTGTGAAGGCGACGATCCACCTCGGCCACCATCCCTTCGGCGTTGCGTTCGGCGCGAACCGCATCCGGGTGACGGTC
>CAWHXK010000060.1:0-99575 GCA_963833255.1 uncultured Actinomycetes bacterium | reverse complement strand
ATCCTGATCGGCGATCTCCGACTCCCGCCCGATCTGCTGCTGGCGGTCGGCTTACCGACCCTCGTGATCACCGGTGAGAACAGCCCGCCGGTGCTGCGGGCGGCAGCGGACGCCGTCGCAGATGGGCTGGCGCACGGTCGGCTCGTTGTCCTCGACCGGCAGAGCCACGACATCAGCCCGGAAGAGACAGCGTCCGTCATGACGGAGTTCCTCGCCGGTGACGCATGATGGCGCTCGGAGTCCACAGCGGCCCCCAAACGTAGACTCGGTTACTTGTCGGGAGCTTCTGCATCTGTCGGCCGTGGCATGCTCGTGGAGAGGCTCTTCGGGGCCGCGGTCGCGACGTTCGATCTCTACGGTGTGTATCTGGGCGACCGGCTCGGTCTTTACCGCGCGCTCGACGTCCATTCTCCGTTGACGGCCGGCGAGGCTCGGCGCAGGCGGCGGGTGTGCATGCGCGGTACGCGCGCGAGTGGCTGGAGCAGCAGGCGGCAACGGAATCCTTGGCGTCGACGACCCGGCGGCAGAAGCCGACGAGCGGCGTTTCTTTTTTGCCGCCGGGACATAGGGAGGCCTGATCGAGGAGAGCAGCCTGAGTTTCAGTGCTTCGCTCGCCCAGTCTGTGGTCGCCTGTGCTCGACCGATGGATGCGGTTGTCGATGCGTTCAGGAGCGGTGCCGGCATCACGTTCGAGGGGTACGGGCCCGACGGGCAGCAGGCCCAGTCGCGGTCGACGCGTCCGATGTTCGAGCAACTGCTCGGACGTGACTGGCTCCGTCAATCCCAGAAATTCACGAGCGACTCGCGAGCGAACCACCCGCCCGCGTCGCCGACGTCGCGTGCGGCTGCGGCTGGTCGAGCATCTCGCTCGCGCGTGCGTACCCGAAGATGACGGTCGAGGGCGTCGACCTCGATTCCGAGTCGATCGAGCAGGCGCGGCGGAACCTCGCCGGCAGCGGTGTCGAGTCGCGTGTCCAGTTCCACCATCGTGACGCGGCGGACGCTGCCTTCGCGGAGCGCTTCGACCTCGTCACCATCTTCGAAGCGCTGCACGACATGCCGCGGCCCGTGGATGTTCTGCGCACGGTCGGCGGCATGTTGAACCGCGACGCGTTCGTGTTGATCGGGGACGAGCGGACCGAGGATTCGTTCACCGCGCCCGCGGGCGAGCGGGAGCGCCTCTACTACGGCTTCAGCGTCATGTCCTGCCTGCCGAGTGGGATGGTCGGCACGGATCCCGCGGGCACGGGAACCCTGATGCGCCCCGACACGCTCCGGCGCTACGCGACCGGTGCCGGCTTTACGCGTGTCGAGACTCTTCCGATCGAGAATGACTCCTGGCGGTTCTACCTGCTCGCCGACTGGAGCCCGGCGACTCCGGATCAGTGAAACCGGCGGCGACCGCGGGTTGGCTCTGATCTCGTCGCCGATTCCGAATACACCGTCTTCGTTCACCGCCTGGGCGGTAGCGCACATCCTTCGCAACTATGACGAGCGAGAAACAGCTGACAACGACGACTGAGGCGAGGTCTTCCAGAATGTCCGCAAGAGACGTTGACGAGTATTTACGAATCATCGAGGAGCCCAAGCGGAGCACGCTTGAGGCTCTGCGGCGCAGGATCCTCGAGATCGTCCCCGACGCCGGAACAAGTCATCTCGTACAAGGTCGCGGCCTTTCGCGTCCAGGGCCGGATCGTTGCCGGCTTCGCAGCCTTCAAGGACCACCTCAGTTACCTCCCCTTCAGCGCTCGGTGCTGCCTCAACTCGCGAGCGAACTCGAGGGCTACACGATGACCAAGAGCGCCCTGCACTTTCCCATCGACCGTCCCCTGTCGAAGACCCTCGTCAAGAAGCTCATCGCATTACGTCTCGAGAATTGATCGTCACAACTCGTGCTGACCGGAGGGCGGCCTTCGCGGATCGCGGGGGACGCGAAAGCCCAAAGACGGCTCCATAGGGGGCGGCGGCAAGGGCGCCTTTCTTCCTGGGCACAGACACCTGAAGGGTGCGGAAACTCGGTTTCATGCGGCGGGGTTGTATTCGTGGATGAGGCCGCCGAGCCGGTCGCGGCGCTCGATGGCGGAGGTTGGTTGGTGCAGGGTTCGCAGTCTGCGCGCCGGGCGATCAGGCGGCCTCTGTCGAGCGCGCGGTGCGGCCTGTGCGCGTTGGGTGAGCCTCCAAACGAGCCAGGTGCCCACCGTCCCGAAGGCGAGCGCGCTCGGCGGCATTCCGTCCGCGCGAGCAGCCACTCCAGCTTCGTGGCGGAGAAGTAGGGATCGGGGACGAGCCCCGTCCTTGCCCGGATCAACGCGGCCGGCAGCTCGCGGCACCGCTCTTCCGTCCGCCTGTCCTGCCAGACGATCGCCGGCGCGACTGGCCGACCCGTTGCGCGCTCCCAGAGGACCGTCGTCTCCGCTGGTTGGCGATCCCGATCGCCCGTAGATCCGCAGTGCGCACACCCGCAGCGCGCACGGCGTCGTCGAGGGCACCGAGAGCGCTCTGCCAGATCTCCTCCGGATCGTGCTCGACCCAGCCGGGATGGGGGAAGTGCTGCGGCAGTCCGCGATAGCTACGGCCTTGGATCCGCAGCTCCTCGTCTACCACGAGACAGGTCGTGCCCGTCGTGCCCTGGTCGATCGCGAGGATCACGACCGCAGCAGCGCCCCCACCCGATCTCGAACGGCCGGTGTGTCACGGCCGGTCAGTGCGAGCGTCGTGCGTCGGCGAAGCACGTCCTCGATCGTCATCGCCCACTCCCGGTCGCGCGCGTACAGCACCTCCGCCTCGGTCTCGACGACGTCTTGCGCGAGTGGATCGAGCGCCCCCGCGTCGACCGCCTCTTCCGCGAGCGTCCCGTACGTCTGCGCGAGTCGTCGCGCGAGCGGCGGCGCAAGATCTGGACGGCGTCTCTGCAGCGCGTCCGCCGCCACCTCCGGGTCCGCAGCGCCAGGGAGTGGGCGCGGGCGGCGGTCGATGCGGTGGAGGTCGAGGCCCGGGTGCAGGGAATGGAGGACGGCGAGGGCGATGCGACGGTATGTCGTCAGCTTCCCGCCTGCGACTGAGAGCATTCCGAGGCGTCCGCGACTGAGCGTCGTCTCGCGCGGTGCTCGGAGCGTGTCGGCAGCACCGGCGGGAAGAACTCGCACGCCCGCAAAGCGTGCACGGATCGCGTCGGCGGTCACGTCGATCGACCGGCCGACCTCGTCAAGGATCTGCTGCTCCTCGGCCTCGGTCGGGAGCAGGTCGCGGAGGTCGCTGTCGAGCGGCGCGTCGGTCTACCGAGCAGGAGCGCGCCCGCCCACGGGTCGCGAAGACGACCCGTGCAGCCTCGACCGGGATCGTGACCGCGGCCGCCCAGTCGTCGCTTCTCTCGAGCACCAGATGCGAGCCCTTGCTGAGGGTCACGGAGGTCGCGGCAGTGGGATCCTCCAGTCGTCGCACCTCGTCAATCCAGGCACCGGTGGCGTTGACGACTGCGCGCACCGCGACGTCGACGAGGTCGCCGTCGACCTGCACCTCGGCCACGGGGCCGTCGCCGAGCCCGACGAGCTCTGCGCGATTCACCACGACGGCGCCCGCGTCCGCAGCGCCGCGCAGGTCGCGAGCGTGAGCCGCGCGTCGTCCGTCTGTGCGTCTGCGTAGAGACCGGCGGCACGCAGCCCGTCACGCCGTAGCGGCGGTACGAGCTCGGCCGCCGCGGCCGGGGCAATCATCCGGCCGCGCTCCGCGATCGCACCCGACAGGCCTGCGTACGACCAGAGGGCGCCGCGGATGGGAATCCGCCCATACGGCCCGCCGCGATAGACGGGAAGGACGAACCGGAGCGGCCGCACGAGGTGCGGAGCGACGACCTCGCTGAGTGCGCGCACCTCGTCGAGCGCCTCCCGTACGAGCCCGAAGTGGCCCATGCGCAGGTACCGGAGGCCGCCGTGAATGAGCTTCGACGATGCGCTGGAAGTTCCAGATGCGAAGTCGTCCCGCTCGACCAGCGCGACGGCGAAGCCGTGGCGGTGCCAGCTCCGCGACGCCGGCGACGATGGACCCCCCGCCGACGACGAGCAGGTCGATCGCGAGACCGCAGCCGCTCGAGGCGGGTCGCACGCGAGTCCTCCACCCGCGGCGGACACTACCGGTTGCCGCAGCGAAGCCCGACACCCGGATTCGAACAGGGACCTTCATTACGGCTGGATTCCGGAGCCAGCCTCACGTCGGTCGCGTCCGCTTGCCCGGAGTGAGGCGGTTCGAACGATGGTGCATGCAATGCCGAGGCGCCGTTTCCGATCCCCGTGCCGCCGAGATTCTCCTTCGTTGGCGGCAGCGTCCTCGTGCCGAGGAGCGGGTTGGGGTGTTGATCTCGACTCGATGTCGGAACGCGAGCTCGAGCGCTTGTTTGCGGGCCTGCTGAAGCTTGCGACCTTGCCTGACGAGGACTTCACGCCCTGGTTGGGAGCCTGCCGAAGGGCGAGCCGCTCGCCTCGAGCGAGTAACAACTCTCGCGCTTGAACAAAGAGAGGGCCGACGGGGAGTGACATCCCCGCGCAGCTTGGAGTCCCGCCGCGTGCGGATTACCCGGGTGGTCTGAGCGCTCGCTCAGGGAGCCGAACGAACTCCACCGGAGCGACGAGCGCGGACTAGGCGCTCAGCACGCCGACGAGTAGATGTCTTCGAACGCCCCCGAATACCCTGACATCGCGGTGCACATGTCATCCAGCTTCGAAGAGAGGTCGTCAACGCTCGCTGCGGCCTGATCGCCGGAACCGGTCTCAAGATCGTCAACCGACTCCCAGCTGACAAATCCGCTCGGTGCGGAGATTTCCTTTGGACGATGCTCGCCCAGTGCCGTCAGGCTCGCGCGCGACGAGCACGGCCGTCGAGGCAGAGGACGAGCACCTGCCCGCCGTGGCCGGCGGCCGCGATGCGGGCCACGCGATGGACATCCGGACCGATGTAGCCCTCGTCGGCCAGCAGCGGCGTCCCTCTGTGCAGACCGACACGGTCCTGGATCAGGCCTGAGGAGAGCGCTTGCGTCAGCTCGGAAGCAGCAGCGAGCGCACCCGGCGCGGTTGGGAAACCGAAGAGGAAGGCGTCGCCCTGGGTGTCCACCTCGACCCCGCTGTGCGCCGCGCACGCATCTCGGATCAGCCGGCGATGCTCGGATAGCGCCTCGGCGTATGCCTCAGTGCCGAGTCTCGTGGAGTAGCTTCGTCGAGCCCTCCACATCCGTGAAGAGGAAGGTGACGGTCACGGCGGGGAGATCGCATCGCACGAGCGGAGTCTTGCGCGCAGCAGTCGAGCTGCCAAGGCGTGACCGCCGCTCTGTTTCAGTCTTCGGCACGTGCTGCTGGGTCTCCGGTAGGTAGCCAGCGAGCGCGCCGAAAAGGCGCGACTCTGGCGTCCGTGTGGCACGTGCCGCTTTGCCGACGGCGGGTGCGAATGCCGATCGACAGGGCGTGCAAACCCTCAAGGCCGAGGTCGAGAGGCGGGTCGAATTGCGCTCGAATTGAGCTGGCGGGACGGCAGAATCCAGGGGATTTCCGGGAGGGCGCTTCGACGGCACGATCACGCTTCCGCCTGGAAGCGCGTCACTATTGCGGGCGCTTCGCCACCGTCCTGGAGACTGCATCCTCGCATGGGCCAGCGAATGATGCTTGAGTGCCTCGCACACACAACGAGGTCATGCCCGGCTAGGTGGTTCCCTGATGCTCGTCGGGCTTGTCGGTGCAAGCCTGTGGTCAGTACCGCGGTGAGAGGAGGTGGGCTTGGCCGGAGGCAAGGCGCGGCTACCACCGCGATGGTTCATCAAGACCGCTCTGGCACGTGCACCGACGGATCGTGCGAGCGAGCCGGGGCCGCAAGGGGCTGTGGCCTCCGCGCCCGGGTAAGTGGGGCGCCTTGCGGCTCACCACGACAGGCCGACGCAGCGGCGAGCCGCGGAGCGTGATCCTCGGCTACTACGAGGACGGGCCCAACCTGGTCTCGATGGCCATGAATGGCTGGGGTGCGGCCGAGCCAGCCTGGTGGCTGAACCTGCAGGCCGATCCGCAGGCGGTCGTCGAGCTGGCAGGCGGGATCCGGCGCGAGGTGCTCGGCAGGCCCGCAGTCGGCGAGGAGCGTGAACGGCTGTGGCAGCGCTGGCGTGAGCTGGACAAGAACCTCGACAGTTACGCGGCACGACGCCCGCACGAGACGGCGGTCGTCGTCCTCGAGCCGCTCGCGGCGGCCGAATGAGTCTCGGGTGTGCGAGCGCGGGAATGTCGCCCGACGTCGCTCGAGGTATCTAGGAGAGACTT
Organism: uncultured Actinomycetes bacterium; assembly: GCA_963833255.1. Taxonomy (GTDB): domain Bacteria; phylum Actinomycetota; class Thermoleophilia; order Gaiellales; family Gaiellaceae; genus 3-1-20CM-4-69-9. The sequence continues at coordinate 93,285 of CAWHXK010000060.1, read as the reverse complement.
GTGCAGGCAGAGCTGCGCAAAGTGCTAGCGGCGATCGGCGCGCGAGTGATCGACCGGGAGCTGCCCGTTCCGCCCGCTCAGGAGGCATTCGACCCGCGTGGCGCCCCGGTCGACCGAGAGCAGCAGGCTCTCCTCGCCGAGATCGTCGCCACCTTGATCACCGAGGCCCGCCTTCCCGCCCATCAGGCCGCCTGATGCCGGCGACGACAACGGGTCGCCAGTCGTGGTTGGGGACAGGTCTTGGGGACAGGTTCTGGGCTTCTCAAGGAGATTCATGGGTGTTCGAGGGAGAGGTGCGCGTAGGGTTCGCAAACACGGCCGGGGCCCTGCCGGCTCGCTAGGTTCGAGTGCTCTTGGTCGCGGTCGAGGGAGGGGAGCCTTGTTCTGGTCGTTTGCGTATCTGGTCGCGCGGAACCTGTTCGCGTTGGTCTGGATACTCGCGCGTCCGCGGCGCTCGAAGGAGCTGGAGATTCTCGTTCTGCGCGTAGGGTTCGAAAACTCGGTCGTGTTTGGCTCGGGGCTGGGCCTTGCGATCGCGCAAGGCTTGGTCGAGGCACAAGGCGGCCGCATCTGGGCCGAGAACAGGCGCGAGGGCGGCGGCGCTCGCGTTGCCTTCACGTTGCAGGCCGCCCCGACCCGCCCGTTCGCGGAAGTGGCCGCCGACTGATGCAGAGCGGCGAGAGGCCAACCGAGCGCGGCTCGCTGCACGGCACCGATCCGCCTGACGCCGGTCAGCGAAGCTACGGCCGCCGCGGCTTTTTACTGCTCGTCGGTGGTGGCTTGTCGTCGCTCGTCTGGGCGGGGCCCGCGTCGAGACTGTTCTCGCCGCTGACCTCCGCCGCCAGCCAACTGGTCGGCAATTTGGTGCCGATCGGCGGCTGGCGGATCTACACGATCTCGGGCACGATGCCGCTCTTCGATCGCTCGAGTTGGCGGCTGGAGATCGACGGCCTCGTCGAACGGCCTCGCTCGCTCGACTACCGGCAGTTGAAGGCACTGCCCAAAGCGGAACAGGTGTCCACCTTCCACTGCGTGACCGGCTGGACGGTGAACAACGTGCATTGGGGCGGCATCCGCTTCCAATCGCTCTTCGACCTGGTGCAACCACTGCCGACCGCGACGGCGGTTCGTTTCGTTTCCTTGGAGCGCCCGTACGAGGATTCGCTCACGCTCGATCAGCTGCGCTTGCCGGATGCGATGCTCGCCTATGAGATGGGCAGCCGGCCGCTCTCTCGGCCACACGGCGCGCCGGCGCGCGTCGTCCTGCCAGAGATGTACGGCTACAAAGGCGTGAAGTGGTTGACGCGGATGGAGTTCGTCGCCCGCCAGCCCGAGGGCTACTGGGAACAAAATGGCTACGACCAAGACGCCTGGGTGGGGCGCTCGAATGGCTACCACTCCTAGCGTCCGCCGCCTTTCGCGCTTTTCGCGTACCGAACGGACGCTGCATTGGGTCCACGCGACCGCTTTCCTCGTTCTGCTCGCCTCGGGCCTTTGCCTCTACCTGCCTAGCCTTGCCGAGCTGATCGGAAGACGTCCCCTGCTGAAAGACATCCACGTCTACACGGCGCTCGCCTGGCTCGCTGCACTCGCACTCATCGTCCTCGCCGGTGACCGCCGCCGACTGCTCGCAACCGCGCGCGAGATCGACAGCTTCGACGCAGACGACCTCGCCTGGCTCAAACGCAGGCGCGCCGCACAGGGCCGCTTCAACGCCGGTCAGAAAATCAACGCGATCGTCACCGCCGCCCTCGCGGTTCTCTTCGCCATCACCGGCTTCTTCCTCTGGTACGGCGAGCGCGACCACGCCTTCCGACTCCAAAACGCGCTGATCGTGCACGACTGGCTGATGTACATCTCCTTCTTCCTCCTGCTCGGCCACCTCTACCTCTCCTTGATCCATACCAGTACTCGACACTCGCTCAGCGCGATCACCCGCGGCTGGGTCCGCGAAGACTGGGCGCTCCGCCACCACTCGAAATGGGTCGATCAGCTGCGCCAAGGCGACGTGACCCGATTGGCCGCCCAGCGCGCACCAGAGCCCAACCCGAAAAGGCACACACGCGTCTGATCGTCCCCAAAGAGAAATGCAGCGCCTAATTCGTGATGCGACCGTCTGGGTGTTCGTGCATAACGCTAGGTCATTTCGGTGAGGGACCTCGCGCCCGCGCGTCGCGCGACCGCCTACCGGTGCGCTTGTTGAGGAGGAACCGTCCCCATCCAGACAAGGCTTGTTTGCAGCGGGGGTTGCATCTTCGCTGACAGCAATTCCCCTGCTAACGGCGTTGCGCATCCTGCTGCCCACTGAATGGGCATGGATTTGCATCTGGCGGCCCATTTGAGGCATCCGTGTCTGCAGCAGGGAGTCTCGGAGGATCAGTGCGGTGGTCGCATTGCGGAGCCTGGGCGCGTCGAAGAATCGGCATGGCGCGCGCTTGCTACCGGCCACTCTTCGCGAGACGGGGCCTTCGACCTGACGAACGGTAAAGAGCAGCTGCCCGACGGGCCGTCGTCGAACGGCGATCAGGGCTGCGCGTCAAAGGCAAGCAGGACGCGCTCGACGCGTACGTGCTCTTCGCCCTTCCTTGAGCCCGGCCCTGACGCAGGCTCACGCGGGCGACTATGATGCGGTTGCGCCAACCGCGCGCAACGATCCGACCAGGGAGCGAGATGCGCACTGCGTTCATGTCCATCGAGAGGGCCTCAGTGACCTACTTGGAGGGTATGACGCTTGCTTCGCAGAACGCTCAACTTGGGGATCGTCGCGCATGTAGACGCCGGTAAGACAACTCTCACCGAGCGGCTGCTGTATGCGGCCGGCGTGATCGACGAGGTCGGGAGCGTTGACAAGGGCACGACGCAGACCGACTCGCTTCCGCTCGAGCAGCAGCGCGGCATCACGATCAAGGCCGCGGTCGTGTCGTTCGACCTCGACGACCTGACCGTGAACCTGATCGACACGCCGGGCCATCCGGACTTCATCGCGGAGGTGGAGCGCGTACTGACCGTGCTCGACGGAGCCGTGCTCGTCATTTCCGCCGTCGAGGGCGTGCAGCCGCAGACGCGGGTGCTGATGCGCGCGCTGCGGCGGTTGCGTATCCCGACGTTGCTGTTCGTGAACAAGCTGGATCGCATGGGCGCCGACTTCGAGCGCGTCGTGCGCGAGATCGCGGAGCGGCTGACGCCGGCGATCGCCGTGGCGGACGACGGCGAAGGGCTCATCGACGTTCTGGCCGCGAACGACGACGAGTTGCTCGCGGCCTATGTCGACGGCCGTCTCTCGGAGGGGCGGCTGCGCACGGCGCTCGCCGCCCAGTCAAAGCAGGCGCTCGTGCATCCGGTCCTGCGCGGCTCGGCGATCACGGGCGCCGGGGTCGAAGCGGTGGCTGCCGCGCTGGGAGAGCTGCTGCCATCTGCGGCCGGCGATGCCGACGGTCCGCTCTCGGGCACTGTCTTCAAGATCGAGCGGGGCGACGGCGGCGAGAAGATCGCATACGTGCGTATGTTCTCGGGCACGCTGCGCACGCGCGACGTCGTTTGCGACGAGAAGGTGACGGCGCTTGCGGTGTTCGACCACGGCGGGGCCGTCCCGCGGCCGGCGGTCTCCGGCCGGCAGATCGCGAAGGTGTGGGGGCTGCACGGCGTTCAGGTCGGCGACACGATCGGCGAGTCGCCGCCGCGTGTTCCGCGCCGTGAGTTTGCGCCGCCGACGCTGCAGTCGGTCGTCGCGCCGCGCGATCCCGACGACGGGCAGCGGTTGCGCATCGCCCTCGCGCAGCTCGCCGAGCAGGACCCGCTGATCAACATCCGCGATGAGCCGGGCCGCGAGTTGACGGTGTCGCTCTACGGTCAGGTGCAGCAAGAGGTGCTCGAAGCGACGCTGCGCGACGACTTCGGGGTCGACTCGATCTTCCGCGACACGACGCCGATCTACGTCGAACGTCCCCGGGGCAGCGGCGAGGCGCTCGAGATCCTGCACGGGGATGCGAATCCCTTCAACGCCGAGATCGGTCTGCGGATCGAGCCTGCGCCGGAGGACTCCGGCATCGCGTTCCGGCTCGAGGTCGCTGCACGCGACATCCCGCTCTACGTCTACAGGACGCGCGAGGAGTTCGGTGCGCAGATGGAGCGCTACGTGCGAGCCGCATTGAGCGAGGGTCTCCGCGGCTGGCAGATCGTGGACTGCATCGTGACGATGACGCAGTGCGCGTACAGCGGCAGTGACGGGCCGCCGTCCCGACGTGGCCCGACGAGCACGGCCGCAGACTTCCGCAAGCTGACTCCGCTCGTCGTCGCGCAGGCGCTCGAACGCGCCGGGACGGTGCTGTGCGAGCCGACCGTCCGCGTCACGCTCGAGGTGCCGACCCGCGGTGTCGGGGCCGTGCTGCCGGCCCTGTCACGGCTCGGTGCAGCGGTCGAGCCGCCGTCGCCGCGCGGCGAGCTCTCGACGATCGTCGCCATGATGCCGGTGACGGGCGCCGACGAGCTGCAGCGGCAGCTGGCGGGCCTGACGGGCGGCGAGGGCGTGTTCGAGTCGACGTTCGCCGGCTACCAGCCGGTCACGAGCGCTTCACGCGGTAGTCGATGAACGTCGCGAACAACGACTGGCGCAGGCCGATGTGCTCGAGCTCGAGCGACTTTGTGGACCCCTCGAACAACCGCTTGCCTCCGTCAGCACGATCGGCGCGACGATGACCGTCAGCTCGAACTCAACCAGAATGCAGTTCCGGTCGATCACGAAGTCATCGCCGAGCTGATCGAGCGTCGAGACCAGTTCTTGCGCAGCCTTTGCAAGGACGAGCAGTACTCATTGAAAGCCATCACCCAGGCGCTTCGTCGTTACCGAAGCCTCACCCCGAAGGGTGACGCTGCGCCAGGGACTCCTCCATGCTCAGCGCGTTGAGTCGCGCAAGCTGCGGCACTGTGCGTTAACTACTTCAAGTCGAAGAGCCCGTTCTCGTGTTTGGCAGATTCACCGATCTTCGCGATACGTGGCGCCGTTGGCTGAAGAGGCTAGGAGTTTGCGTGGCCCCCAACCGGCGAAACTTGTGTGGAACGTACCCTTGAACGAGCCGGTTGCCGAGATCGTTTGGCAGCCGCGATTCGTTTCCGTCGACGTGGAGCGGGCTGCGAACGTGCCGCTTCCTCGGATCGGACGTTTGGTCGGTATGCGAGTGCTTATCGTGGGTAGCTGACCGGAGAGCGGGTTGAACCGGCTGATCCTCATCACGTGATACCAAGGCGAGCCCGAAATGGGGCGGTCGGCGAAGGCGAGGCTCATCCACCCGCCCTGATCCGTCCCCATCAAGACTTGTGTAGAGGACGAGCTGGCTAACGCCTGGGAGAAAGAAAGAGATCTCGATTTGGGGGAACATTCGGTCGACGCGAGCGGAGTGCAGTCGACTTGCCCGCCGGGATTGAAGATCACTACGCCGGTGAAACTCGAACGGCGGATGGTCTTGAAGAATCTGGTGCCCGTGCGTAGCGCGAACGTTCCCTGCAAGGCGACCGGCACCTGGACGAAGTCCCCCCGACAACCCTGAGATTCCCCGACCGGCTGCGGCGCTCCGGTGGCTGTGATGTCCATTTTGACCGTCACAACATTGCTGCGACCGCCGACCACACCAACAGCGGCCTCCCAGCGACCATGCTGACCGTCGAACGTGAAGGTTCGTTCGGAAGCGGGGGCGAACTCGTGTTGCTCTTCGGCGCGGCCTTTGAGAAATGAGCGCGTGAGCGAGACTCCGAATGTCTCCTGCCCAGCGTAGACCGCGTCAACGATCCTGGCGTGAACGTTCCAAGCCGGGTGAGCAGCAAGCTTCGTCGGGGAGATGATAAGCACGGCGTGGTCGACCGCGTAGGCCTGGGCTGGTAGTGCGAGTACCACTCCGACTGCGGCGACTAGCACGACGCGCTGACGCTTCATCTTCCCTCCAGACACTGGGACTCTACTCTCGCACCGCAACCGCACGTGCCGGGCTTTAGCTCAGAGGGATCTTCATCCGTGCGCGTCTGGCTCAAGGGCTTTACCGCTCGGATAGGTGCACTCGATGCGACCGAAGACTGACTGGTCTACGAAGTCGATCGCGCATGGGCGATGAGACGAGCAGCGCAAACGCCGGCTCAGGTCCGGCTCCCGCAGCGCCGCTCGTGCGATCGCGAGCGCGTCGATCGGGTCCGCTGCTCATCCCCTACGCGCGCCAGTCGCGCTCCGCCCTATGCGAGGTCTAACAAACGCTTGCGCAGGGTAGTCACAGTGTCTTGAATCCCTTTTTACAATGGGGGGATCGAGCAATGCTCCAAGAACGAATTTGGGGGTCGGCTCCGGCGCGTCCGGAGTCAACAAACGATGGGTAGAGGCAGAGTCCGGATGGGAAGTTTGCGCCCCCCGCCACTTCTCTCTCGTGTGCTTCCGCCGGGACGGTTCCGACGAGCAGAACGAGGCGATCGTCGACCGTGTGAACCGCAGCGGCGAGCTGTTCCTCTCGCACACGCGACTGCACGGCCGTTACGTCCTCAGGCTCGCGATCGGCAACGAGCGCACGACCGAAGACGATGTTCGCAGGGCCTGGGAGGCATTGAAGAACGACTAACAATTCTTGCGGATCGCGGTCTATATCAAGTTGAATCCCATTTTCCGATGGGGGTTGGAGCTAGAGCTCCAAGGTGGTTGTGGGGTTGGCCCGGTGACATCCGGGCTACAAAACGAGGAGGAGAAGCATGCGTAAGAGGCTGATGTTCCCGGCTCTGCTTGCGGTCGTCCTGCTGGCGTCCGTACTCGCGGCCGGGTCGCAGGCTATGACCGACCGTGCCAAGGCACCGAAGGTGACGACGGTGACGTTGAACGGTTGGCAGGTCTCGCCGGCAGAGGAGACGAAGCTGCAGTCGGTCGTCTCGACCTTCAACAGGACACACCCGAATATCAAGATCGACTACCAGTCGATCACCGGCGACTACCAGGCCCAGATGCTCGCGAAGTTCGCCGCTCGCAAGCCGCCGGACGTGTTCTATGTCGACGTGGCTGACATCCGAGATTGGATCGGTCAGGGTGTGATCCAGCCGCTCGACTCGTACGTCAAGGCCACGAAGTTCTCGACGAAGCCGTTCTACAAGAACCTGTTGAACGCCTTCAAGTACAAGAACCATTTCTACGGCTTCCCGAAGGACTGGTCGTCCCTCGGGATGGAGGTCAACACCACACTGCTCGGCAACAACCCGGTTCCGAAGACGTGGGCGCAGTTGAGGAACGTCGCGTCGAGAATCAACGTGCCGGGAGGCAAGCCGATCTGCCTCAGCGCCGACTGGGCGAGGATGATGGCATTCGTCTACCAGGCCGGTGGATCCGGTCAGTGGAAGGACGCGACCACGGCTCCGTTCCGGGCCGCCGCCAACTTCTACGTCGGGTTGCTCAACTCCGGTCTCGCGGCGACGCCCGACAAGCTCGGGGCAGGCTGGTGCGGTGAGGCCTTCGGCAAGCAGAAGGTTGCGATCGCATTCGAGGGGAACTGGATGTTCCCGACGATGGCCACCTTCCCGGGCGTGAAGTTCACGACGGCGCCGATGCCCAAGGGCAAAAGGCGCGGCAACCTCGCATTCACGGTGTCGTACTCGATGTCGAAGGACTCCCAGCACAAGGCGGCCGCGTGGCAGGTGCTGAAGTACCTCGTCGGTCGCCAGGGCATGCAGCAGTGGATCTCGCTGGGCCTCGCGCTGCCGACGCGGGTGGACGTGCACGCGGTCCCCGGTCGCGGTGCGTTCATCAGGTACCCGGCTTCGGTGCACGGCTGGGGTGCCCAGGCAGGGTTCCGTCACATCTGGAACGACGTGGCGAACAACGAGCTGACGGCGGTGATTGCGGGCAAGGAGTCGGTGAACTCCATGCTCCAGAAGATCGCCGCGGCAGCGCGGTAGCCGCGTAGCACACAATGCTTCCCGCGCGTCGAAAGGCGCGCGGGAAGCTCATCAAGCGAGGGGCGGCAGATGGCGGTTGCGGTCGCAAAACGACGGCAAGCACGCGGGCTCGGCGGCGAACGGATGCGTGAGGCGCTGGTCGGCTACGGGTTCATCGCCCTGCCGATGGCGTTCTTCCTGCTCTTCTTCATCGTCCCGTTCGGCTACGCGTTGTACATCAGCCGATACAACTGGCAGATCTTCAAAGGCCCGTACGTCGGCTGGGGAAACTACCGCCAGCTCTACCACGACACGGTCTTCTGGACCCACGCCGTTCGCAACACGCTCGTCTACACGGCGTTCGTCGTGCCGTTGCAGATCGCGCTCGGGCTCACACTCGCGGTCGTCGTCAACCAGGCGATCCGCTTCCGCACGTTCTTCCGTGCCGCGTTCTACTTCCCGTCGCTCGCCGCCTCCGCGGCGATCGCAGCGATCGCGACGTACATCCTCGCGTCCGACGGCCTCTTCAACACCATCCTGAACCACCTGGGCTACCACCACAACAACGCCTGGTTCACGCAGCAGAGCACGGCGCTGCCGTCGATCATCGCGCTGAACGCCTGGACGACGTCGGGCACGATGATGCTCTTCTACCTCGCCGCTTTACAGTCGATTCCGACGGACGTGTACGAGGCCGCCGCGATCGACGGGGCAGGTGCGTGGCGGACGTTCTGGAAGGTCACCTTCCCGCTGCTGAAGCCCGCCCACTTCTTCGTCCTCGTCGTCTCGATCATCGGGTCCCTGCAGATGTTCGACCAGTCCTTCTTGATCGGCGGCGCATCCGGCGGTCCGAACTACTCGACGATGACCATCGTCCTGTACCTCTACAACCAGTCGATCAAGAACATCTCGTTTGGGTACGGCGCCGCCATCGGCGTCGTCCTGTTCCTCTTCATCTTCACGATCACGTTGATCCAGCGACTGCTGTTCGGCAAGGCCGAGGTCGCCTGATGAGCACCGAGCAGCTGCCGCCCGTCCCGCCCGATGCAGCCACCGAGCTCTCGCGCGAAGGGGAGGCCGCGAAGGGAACGCCGGCCACGACGGCCGGGATCCCGGGCCGCGAGCGGGGAGAGCGAATTCGCACCGCGATCGCCTACGTCGTCATGTTCTCCGTCGCCGCGGTCTTCGCGATCCCGTTCCTCTGGAGTGTGTCGACGTCCTTCCGGACTCTCGCGGACACGGTCGCCGGTTTCTCGCTCCTGCCGAAGCACTGGACGCTCTCGGGTTACCACGAGGCGTTTCACACATTCAACTTCGGGCGTTACACGTTGAACAGCGTCATCATCGCGGGCGCGATCACCGTCTCGAACCTTTTCCTCGCGTCGCTCGGGGGCTACGCGTTTGCACGGCTCAAGTTCCCGGGCCGTGAGGCCCTCTTCCTGCTCGTGCTCGGGACGCTGATGATCCCCGACACGCTGCGCCTCGTCCCGATCTACCTCATGCTCGTCAACTGGATCCCGGCCTGGGTCGGCCACCTCGGTTGGCACGACGCGACCTTTATCAACCGAAACGGCGTCATCCTCATCCAGCTTGTCTCGGCCGCGAGCCTGTTCCTGATGCGGCAGTACTTCCTCACGATTCCGCGCGACCTCGAGGAGGCGGCGAAGCTCGATGGCGCGGGCTACTTCAAGACCTATCGCAAGGTGATGCTGCCGCTCGCGGGGCCGGCGCTCGCGGCGGTGGGGATACTCACGTTCCAGGGGGCGTGGAACGGCCTCTTCTGGCCGGCGATCTTGCTCCAGGACAAGAGCCAGTACACGATCCCGATCGGGATCGCCAACTTCCGCTTCGCCTACACGACTTTATGGCCGCCGCTGATGGCGGCGAGCGTCCTGGCGATTCTGCCGATCCTGCTGCTGTTCATCGTGTTCCAGCGCTACTTCGTCGCGGGCGTCGCAGCCTCCGGGGTGAAGGGATGACGCTTCGGAGCGCTTTCGGGTTCGCGGCGACGGATCTGTACCACCAGGCTTGGCGCCTCGTCATCCTCAACTCGCTGCTTGGGCTGGGGCTCGTCCTGATCGTGCTCGCGAGCATCGCGGTGCGGGGTGCATTCATCCTCGCGGTCCTCATCGGGCCGGCGATCGCAGCCGTCATGCACTGTGCTGTCACGCTGGCCCAGACCGAAGACCTCCGGCTTGCCGAGGCGCTCAGGGGCCTTCGTCGCCTATGGCGACGCGGGCTCGCGCTCGGGCTGGCGCTCGCGGCAGCGGTAGGGCTTGGTGCGCTGGCGGTGCCCTTCTATGCGCATGCCGGCACCTGGGCCTGGCCGTTGGCCGCCGTCTGCGTGTACCTGCTGTTGATGTTCGCGGTCTTCCAGCTCGCGCTCTGGCCGCTCGCCGTTTTCGAGTCGGGCCTGCCGCTGAAGGCCGTTGCTCGTGACGCGGCGCTCAGCGTGGCTCGGCGCCCGCTCGGGTTCCTCGGACTTGCAGTCGCCTTACTGTTGGTGAACGTCATCGGAGTCGCCGCCGCGATCCTCCCGTTTCTCACCCTCACGATCGCGTACTCGTTCCTCGTTTCCGCCCACTTCGCGTTGCCGAAGAATCCAGCCAGGGAGGCCTGAGCATGGCGAGTGTCACCTTTGACCACACGACGAAGGAGTTCGGCGACACGAAGGCCGTCAATGACCTGGTGCTGGAGATCCAGGACGGTGAATTCATGGTCCTCGTCGGCCCGTCGGGCTGCGGCAAGAGCACTGCACTGCGCATGCTCGCCGGGCTCGAGCGAGTCACGAGCGGCCGCATCCTGATCGGCGACCGCGTCGTCAACAACGTCGCACCGCAGCATCGCGACATCGCGATGGTGTTCCAGTCGTACGCCCTCTATCCGCACATGACGGTCTATGACAACCTCGCGTTTGGCCTCCGCAATCAGAAGGTCCCCCGCAGCGACATCGACCGGCGCGTGCGTCGCGCCGCCGAGATTCTCGACCTCGACCCGTTGATCAAGCGCAAGCCGAAGCAGCTGTCGGGCGGGCAGCGCCAGCGTGTCGCGCTCGGACGCGCAATCGTTCGCGAGCCGGTCGCGTTCCTCATGGACGAGCCACTTTCCAATCTCGACGCGAAGCTGCGCGTCCAAACGCGTGCGGAGATCCTCAAGCTGCAGGACGGACTCGGAACGACGACGATCTACGTCACGCACGACCAGGTCGAGGCGATGACGATGGGCGATCGCATTGCCGTGATGAGCGACGGTGTCCTCCAGCAGATCGGGACACCGGAAGATGTCTATACGAACCCCGACAACATGTTCGTCGCGGGGTTCATCGGCTCGCCGGCCATGAACCTCATCCCGGCGTCAGCCCTGATGGGCGCCGGGGGCGGGCAGGACCGGATCGCCGGGTTCCGGCCGGAGCACATCGACCTGGGCAACGGCCGGCCCGACTCGATCCCTTTCAAAGCGCGCGTCGAGGTGGTCGAGTACCTCGGCGACGAGCAGCTCGCGCACCTCACGCGGGATGGCACGAGCCTTCAGGCGAAGCTCCCCGTCGAGGATCGGCTGACCCTCGGCGAAGAGCGCGAGTTCTCGGTGCCGCGCAACAAGGTCATGCTCTTCGACGAGACGACGAAGGAGCGCGTCGCCGGCAACTGAGGCTAGAGCGCACGTAGCAGTCCGAGGACCTCTGACTGTCTGTCGAGCACGATGTCGGCTTGCTCCCCCAGCTCGGGCGGGCCCTCGGCGGACACAACTGCAACGCGGATGCCGAGCTCGAGCCGTGCAACCGCGGCGAACGCGTCGAGGTCGGTCGTGTCGTCGCCGGCGTAGAGCGCGCGCACGAGGTGGTGCTCTGCGAGCAGACCGCGCACTGCGGTGCCCTTGTTCGCGTCGAGCGGTGGTAGCAGCTCGAGCACTTTGCGGCCGTAGCGCGCCACGAAGCCTTGGGCGCGCGCTTGCTCGGCGATCGCGTCGAGCTCGCGCCGGGCGGCGTCGTCGTCCATGTGGCGGTAGTGCAGTGACGCGGTCAGGCCTTTGTCCTCGATCCGTGGCCATTCCACCTCGGCGAGGAACGCTGCCAGCCGGGCGGCCCACTCGCCGGCGCTCGGCTCGAGCTCGAGGCCGTGGTTCCCCACGTATGTGAGCTCCGGGACACCGACGATCGATCGAGCGTCGTCGCCTGCGCGCCCGGATACGCACGCCACCAGCCCGTAGCGCGCGACGAGCCGCCGGAGCTCGGTGCGGATCATTTCTGGCACCCGTGCGTCCTCCGGTCGCGGAACGATCGGTGCGAGCACACCGTCGACGTCGAAGAAGAGCGCTGCCTGCGCAGGATCCTCGGCGAGACGGTCGATCAGATCCACGCTGCAAGAATAGGCGCGTGCGGCTCGTCCTCATCGGCCTCGTGGCGGGCTTCTTCAGTGCGTTGTTCGGGGTCGGAGGCGGCATCGTGATCGTGCCGCTGCTGCTCTTCTGCGGCTGGGACTCTCGAGCCGCGACGGCGACGTCGCTCGCGGCGATCGGCATCACCGCAGTCTCCGGCGTGATCGCCTACGCGATCCACGGCGACGTCAACGTCGGGTACGCGGCTCTCGTCGGTCTGCCGGCGGCGGTGTCGGTGGCGGGCGCGACGGCAGTGCAGCAACGTCTGCAGACGCGCACGATCGAGTTGTGCTTCGCCGCTTTCATGTTCGCCGTAGCCGTCTGGTTGTTCGTCAAGTGACGTATGCGTTCGCCATTGCGCTCGGGCTCGTTGCGGGCGTGCTCGCCGGGATGTTCGGCATCGGCGGCGGGCTTCTCTTCGTGCCGACGCTGATCGCACTCGGGCTGGGCCATCACGAGGCGCTCGGAACGTCGCTGCTCGCGATCATCCCTACGGTTCTCGTGGGGACGTGGCGCCAGGCGCGTTACGGCAACGTTCGGTGGCGTGCCGCAGCCGTGCTCGGGATCGCAGCTGCGGCGGCCGCCCAGGGAGGCGTCGCGCTCGCCGTGTCACTGCCCGATGCGACCCTTCGCCGCCTTTTCGCGGGATTGCTCGTCCTGGTTGCGGCACAGATCGCATGGCGAGCGCGTCAGCGCGAGTCCTGACCTATCCTGTCCACATGGCAGGACCCGAGGAAGTCTGGCTGCCGCTTGTCGACGAGCCCGTCGGCGACATCGTCGCGCGGATCCAGGCTGAGGATCCCGAGATCGACCGCCTGGTCGGCTCGCCGCACCGCGTCCTCGCCTTTCGAACGTTCGCCTACATCCGCGTCGGCATCCTGCTGGGGGAGCTCCTGTTCGAGCAGGAGCTCGGCGCCGAGGACGCCGACGACACCTGGGTCGAAGCCCTGCTGCGAGACCCGAAGCACCACGACGCCCTGCGCCGGGAGGTCAAGGCGGTCGCCGAGGAGATCGCCGCCGATCCCAGGTACGCCGACGAGGAGCCGCTCGGCCCCGACGAAGGCGCGCGTGACCGTTTCCGGGAATTTGCCCGCAAGCAGCTCGCCGGCGACTGATCTTTCCCCCGTTTTCGTCGTCTAATCCGACGTGCGGAAGCTCTCGAACGCGCGGAAGCTCTCGATCGAGGGTGCCGCGATCCTCGTGCTCATGGTGGTTGCAGGCGTGACGATCTACCTGACCACGGTGCACAACGCGAAGAGCCCGTGGCAGACGGCGGGCACGCGAGTCCAGGACGTCTCGCGCTCGCGGGGGATCCAGACCGAGGTCGCGGTCGCCGTCGATCCGTCGAGGCCGAGCAACCTCGTCGCCGCCGCGAACGAGAGCGTCGACCCGGAGATCCGCGTCTTCACCTCCGTGAACGGCGGGCGGAGGTGGTCGACGAAAGCAGGGCCGGTGTTCAACCCGAACACCTGCTCCTGGGGAGATCCGGCGGTCGCGGTCTCCCCGACCGGACGGCAGTACGTCGCGTTCACCGAGAAGTCGACCTGTACGCCGGGGCCTGACCTGACCCCGTATCTCATCGTCGCGTCCCGTTCGGGGCCGAAGGGCGGTTGGCTGACCCGGCGAGTCACGCGCCCGGCGACGAAGTTCGGATACGACGACAAGCCTGCGCTCACGGTCGACTCCAAGGGTCGCGTCTACGTCGCATGGTCCCGTCTCCTCAAGTCCAGGTATCAGACAACGGTCGTGAGCTCGAGTACGGACGGCGGCAAAACGTGGTCCGCAGCCCCAGGTGGTCGACCGCTCACTCGACCAGCCCCAGCTCGTCACCATCGCCGCCGCCGGTCAGGGCGACGATCTCTATGTCGCAGGGGTCGATGCAAGGGACGGACTGTGGATCGGCCGGTCGACCGATGCCGGCCGCCACTTCGCAGTTCGCCAGGCGGCGCCGCTGCCGGGAAACATCGCCGCCACCTGCATCGTCTTCGGGAAGTTCGTCCTCCCGCAACAGGCCGTGCGCTGCCTCGGTCCGAATCCGACGCTCGCCGTCTCGAAACAGCGTGTCTTCCTCACGTACGGGGTCGTCGGTCCCGACACGACGCAGGACGTCGACGTCGCCGTCTTCGATCGGGCGCTACACCCGCTCTCTCGAGGCCGAGCCGGCCCGGCCGACCCGAAGAAGTCCGATCAGTTCTGGCCCGTGTCGGCGGTCGATCCGGTGACGTCGGATCTGTGGGCGTGCTTCTACGACACCCGCGGCGACTCGAACCGCACGACGGCCTGGTTCTCGTGCACGGTCTCGACCGACGGGCGTCGGTGGGCGACACCGGTGAGGCCAGCCCGTGCTTCGTCCAGCGTCCAGGTTCTCTGGGAGGACGCCAGGATCTACGGCTACGGCGATTCCGGGTGGCTACGGCGGCTACACCGGTCTCGCGGCGCGCGGTGGGATGGCCTACCCGATGTGGATCGACACCCGGAACCTGAATGCAAACGCCGAAGAGGTGTTCAGCGCGCGCCTGCCGGCGAAGTCGCTGCGTCGAGGCCTCGGCTAGCGCCGGAACCTCCTCCGGTCCGCGGAACCCGCCCCGGGCCATGCGACGACCGGAGAGGCTGCATAATGGGGAGCTTGTGAAGCGCGCTTCCGTCGCCTTCCTCGTTGCCCTTCTGCTGCTGACCGCTGCTGCCGCCGATGCCGGCTGGCAACACGATCAGGCGTCGGGAGCGACCGCGCGTGCCTACGGGATCCGGGTGGTCGTCCCGAATCAGCCGGGCGCGGAGACTCCGACTGTCTCGGCTCCGGAGGACTCGGTCGTCTTCAGCGGCGCGTTCGACTACAACCACATCGTCACGACCGGGTCCGCCAACGCGAGCGCCTCTGCCGTCGCAGGGCCCTCGGCGAACGCGACCGCCTCGGCCGAGGTCTCGAACCTCAACATCTTCGGCGGCGAGATCACCGCGACGAGTGTCGTCGCGCAGGCTCACGCGGAGGCTCGCGCGGGCGCCGCGAAGGGAGACATCTCCGGCTCGGCCGTGACCGGGCTCGTCGCGCTCGGCGCGCCGGTAACGGGCAACGCGCTGCAGCTCGGGGACTGGGGCTCGCTGACGACGGTGGCCGGCGGTGCGAGCGGCACGCCTGCAACCGGCTATCGCGGCAGCGTCACCGCTCTCGAGATCAGGCTCACGGCCGACCACGGCGGACTGGTCGCAGGCACGACGATCCTCGTCGGCTACGCGGAAGTCGCCGCGCAGGCCGCACCCCCGGAACCGCCGGTGACGGTGCCGAAGCCTCCGAAGGCGAGGGGCACGAAGTCCTCCTCGCGGGCCCCCGAGCCGTCGCCGGGCTTCCCGCCGGTGCGCCAGCCACCGGCCGTGACGCCGAAGCTCACCGCGGGCGGTTACGTGTTCCCCGTGTACGGACCGTCATCGTTCACGGACACGTTCGGAGCGATGCGCGGCGACATCTCGAGCGGCTGGCATCACGGCGACGACATCTTCGCCCCGCTCGGGGCACCGCTGCTAGCCGTCGCGTCCGGAACGGTCTTCTCCGTCGGCTGGAACAAGATCGGCGGGAACCGGCTCTGGTTACGCGACGGACAGGGAAACCTCTTCTACTACGCGCACCTCTCCGCTTTCTCGCCGCTCGCAGTCAACGGGAGCAAGGTGAACGCAGGAGATGTGATCGGCTTCGTCGGCAACACCGGGGACGCGCAGGGAACGCCGTTCCATCTCCACTTCGAGGTCCATCCCGTGGGCTTGCTCGGCCTCGGTTACGACGGCGCCGTGAACCCGACCTCGTACTTGCTTGCGTGGAAGCACCTTCAGGACGTCAGCTTTGCGGGCGGCGACGCGTGGGCGCCGCTGCATTCGCTCGGGAACGCTCCGAAGCCCGGGGCGATCCTGTTGGCCGCGACCGACATCTCGACCGCGGACGGGCTCGTCCCAGGCTCCCTGCAGCGCGCGATCAGGCCCCTCGTGGTGAAGGGCGACAACTTCAGCTCGAAGAAGAAGCCGAAGTAGAGCTAGTTCGGGCTCGGCGTCGAGTTCCCCTGGTAGGTGAAGTCGTCGCTCGGACCGAACACCTTGTCGGAGACCCATCTGCGCGTCTGTGCGCCCGACACGGGGTTGAAGAGGAGCCCGAGCGCGATGCCCGTGATCAGCAGCAATGTGTTGCGCGTGCCGTGGTCCTTCTTGCCTTGCACGCGATCCGCCGCTTCGCGCAGCTCGTCGAGCGCTTCCCTCAGCCGGTCCTGAATGTCCTTGTCGGTTGCAACTCGAGTCGCGACAGGGATCGCTCCGCGGCCGCCGATGAGCTCGTTGTAGACCTCACGGGCAGACTCGAAGGCGTTCCGCACGTTGTCGCGGAGATCCTCGTCGTGGAGGGCGCGCTCGATGTACGGCCTCGCGCCTCCCGCCCGGTCCAATACCTTGTCTTTCGTGTTAGTCATGTTTCTCGTGTCCTTTCGCTGTTTTGCCAGCCGTCTCGTACCCGTCCCGAATCCTTGCAAACAGGCGGCTCTCGTGGTCGGGGCCATGCTCCTCGCTGCCGGCTGCGGTGGCGCGAAAGCAAAGGAGCAGACCGTTCAGGGACCAGGCTACTTCTTTGCTGCCCCCGGCGGCTGGACGGTCACCCGAAAGGGGGCCGAGGTGCAGGCCGCTCGGGGCACCCAAATCGTGTCGGTGACGCGGTTTCCGCTCGTGCGGCCGTTTCGGCCCGCCTTGTGGGGCAGGGTCCTGGCCGAGCTCGACCATGCTGCCGATACGCTGGCGCAACAGCAGCAGGGGACCGTGGCGAATCGGGCCACCGTCACGGTCGCCGGGCTGCGGGCGAGGCGCTACGAGGTCGCGTATGCCCGCGACGGTAAGCAGCTCGTCGAGCGCTTTGCCTTCGTCCTACGCGGAAAGACCGAGTACTTGTTGCTCTGCCGCTACGAACGCGGCGGCGACACGCGTGCCTGCGACGGGCTGCTCGCGACCTTCAGGTTGACCTGACGCTCGCTCGGACGGCCGGTGCCCTTACCGTCGAAAGCGGCCTCGAAGACCTCGTCGATCGTGTCGACGAGGACGAACTCGAGCTCCTTCTTCGTCTCGGGGGGTAGCTCCGCCAGATCGGGCTCGTTGTCGCGCGGAACGATGATTCGCTTGAGGCCCGCACGCTGCGCGGCGAGCGACTTCTCGCGAATGCCGCCGATCGGGAGCACCTGGCCGGTGAGCGTGATCTCGCCGGTCATCCCGACGTCTTCGGAGACGGGCTGGTTGCGGACGAGCGACGCGATTGCAGTCGCCATCGTGATCCCGGCGGAGGGCCCGTCCTTCGGGACCGCGCCCGCTGGAACGTGGAGGTGGATGTCGTGCTCCTGGAACCAGGTCGGGTCGAGGCCCAGCTGCTGGGTATGCGCGCGCACCCACGACAGCGCCGCCTGCGCCGACTCCTGCATCACGTCGCCGAGCTGGCCGGTGATCGTCAGCTTTCCCTTGCCCGGATACGCCGTCGCCTCGAAGAACAGCACGTCACCGCCGACCGCGGTGAATGCGAGACCAGTGGCGACTCCCGGCTCGGAGGTGCGCTTGCGTACCTCGCCTTCGTAGCGCCGCGGGCCGAGCCAGGACCGCACGCGACGCTCGTCGATGCGGAGCTTCTTGGCGCGCAGCTTGCCCTCGGCGATCTGTCGCGCAGCCTTCCGCAGTACGTCGCCGAGCCGGCGTTCGAGGTTTCGGACACCCGCTTCTCGCGTGTAGGCGCGGATGATCAGCCGCAGTGCCCGGTCCGAGAACGAGATCTGTTCGAGGTCGAGCCCGTGCGCCTCGAGCTGCTTCGGGACGAGATAGCGCTTCGCGATGCCGAACTTCTCGTCCTCGGTGTAGCCCGACAGCGAGATGACGTCCATGCGATCGAGTAGCGGCGACGGGATCGTGTCGAGCGTGTTCGCCGTGCAGATGAAGAGCGTCTTCGAGAGGTCGAACGGCAGGTCGAGGTAGTGGTCGCGGAAGTTCTTGTTCTGCTCCGGGTCGAGGACCTCGAGCATCGCGCTCGCCGGATCCCCCCGGTAGTCCGCGCCCATCTTGTCGATCTCGTCGATCAGCATCACCGGATTCATCGACTCTGCGTCGCGCAGGTGGCGGATGATCGTGCCCGGCATCGCGCCGATGTACGTGCGGCGGTGGCCGCGGATCTCCGACTCGTCGCGCACACCGCCGACGGAGAGCCGGGCGAACTTTCGCCCGAGTGCGCGTGCGATCGACTGTCCGAGCGACGTCTTGCCGACGCCGGGCGGACCGACGAAGCAGAGGATCGGCCCGGAGGTGTCGTTCTTCAGCTTCGAGACCGCGAGGTGCTCGAGGATCCGCTCCTTCACCTTCTCGAGGTCGAAGTGGTCCTCGTCGAGCACCGCCTTCGCGTTGTCGAGGTCGAGGTTGTCCACCGTCGTCTTGTCCCAGGGGAGCGAGGCGATCCAGTCCAGGTACGTCCGGATGACGCCGTACTCCGCCGCGGCCGTCGGGAGCCTTTCGAGCCGCCCAAGCTCACGGTCGACGACCTTGCGCACGTCCTCCGGCAGCTCCATTGCCTCGAAGGTCGACCGCAGCTCGGCGAGCTCCGCCGCTTCGGGGTCGCTCTCGCCGAGCTCGTCCTGAATCGCCTTCATCTGCTGGCGCAGGAAGAATTCGCGCTGACCCTTTTCCATCTCTTCCTGGACCTGCGACTGGATCTTCGAGCCGAGCTCGAACACCTCGAGCTCGCGGTTCAGGATCGCCGAGACCTCTCGCAGCCGCGTTTCGACGTTCGTGAGCTCGAGCAGACGCTGCTTCTCGTCGGTCTTCAGGCGCAGCGTCGAGGCGACGAGATTGCAGAGCGCGCTCGGATCGTCGACGTTCGCCGCAGCGATCTGCAGCTCTTCGGGGAGGTAGGGAACGAGGCCGATGACGCGGGCGAAGAGGTTCTGGACGTTGCGCGTGAGCGCTTCGACCTCAGGGGTCTCGGGCACCTCGTCCGGCAACTCGACGAACTCGCCGACGAGATACGGATCGGTCTGCACCTGGCGGTCGAGCTTGCTGCGTTTGAGTCCCTGGACGAGGATGCGCAGCGTCCCGTCGGGAACCTTGATCATCTTGTGGATGACCGCGGCGGTGCCGACCTCGTAGAGGTCGTCCCACCCGGGCTGGTCGGCCTCGGGGTCCTTCACGGTGACGAGCGCGAGCAGGCGGTCGCCGGAGACGACGTCCTCGACGAGCTTGATCGAGCGCTCCTGTCCGATCGCGAGTGGCGTCACGGCCTCCGGGAAGACGACCGTGTCCTTCAGCGGCAAGACCGGCAGCGTCGCGGGAAAGACGATCTCTTCCTGGCGCTCCTCGCTCAGCGTGTCCGTCAGCACGTCGCTCATCGGGACGTCACCACGATCGCGATGCGCTCGGCGGGGGCGGGCTTCGGAGCAATGGGCAGCTTGATCGTGAGGAAGCCGCGCTCGTACGTCGCCGTTGCCTGCTCCGGGTCGACGTCTTCGGCGAGCGTCACCTGGCGCTGGAACGGGCCGTACTCGATCTCCAGCTGCTGGTACTGCCCGCAATCCTTGGGGCGCCGGCGCTCACCGGCGATCAGGAGCGCCTGGGGCGATGCGATCACCTTGACCTCGTTCGGGTCGACCCCGGGCAGCTCGACGACGACGGTCAGGGCGGATGGGTCTTCCGTGCGGTAGACGTCGGCCTCGGGCCTGTAACCGCGCCGCATCCCACGTGAGAATGGGAAGACCTGCCAGAGGTCGGCGAAGAGCTGCTCGATCTCCTCGGCGGCGTTTTCCAGTTCGCGTCGGCGCTTTTCCACCGTGCTCAGGGTACCCCGGGAGGCGGGGGTTGAGACGTGCGCGGGCCCGCTAGTGGCCGGTAGTGGCTTCCCGCCCGCCCGGGCGGGCGCAGGGCACTAGCATCGCCTCCGCCATGAAAGGCGTCGTCCTCGCCGGTGGAACCGGCTCGCGTCTCGATCCGCTCACCCGGATCACGAACAAGCACCTCCTGCCGGTAGACGACCGCCCGATGGTCATGCACGCGATCGACGCGCTCCGTGAGGCCGGTGTCACGGAGCTGATGGTCGTCACGGGCGGCGACCACGTGAAGGATTTCCACGGCCTGCTTGGCGACGGACTCGCGTACGGCAAGCAGGAGCGCGCCGGCGGCATCGCCGAAGCGCTCGGGCTCGCCCGGGACTTCAGCGCCGGCGAGCGGGTCGTCGTCATGCTCGCCGACAACATCTTCGGCGGCCCGATCACCCAGACCATCCGGAACTTCGGGGAGCAACGAGAGGGCGCCCGCGTTCTCCTGGCGCACGTTCGGGAGACGGAGCACCTGCGCCACCTGGGCGTGCCGCGCATCGAGGACGGGCGGATCGCGGAAATCGTCGAGAAGCCGGTGGATCCTCCAGGACTCTTTGCCGTCACCGGGCTCTACTGCTACGGGCCGGACGTGTTCGACGTCATCGCCGAGCTCGAGCCCTCCGGACGTGGGGAGCTGGAGATCACCGACGTGAACAACCATTACGTCCGCACGGGGACGCTCGAGTTCGACGTCTTCGAGGGCTACTGGGGCGACGCCGGCGAGTCGATCGACGCGTACTACGAGGTGATCGAACGCGTGCGGAGGCCCCATTTCACGTCCGATCGCCTGCGGCCGACTCCACTGCGTCGCTTCGAGGACGAGCGTGGCTGGCTGACGGAGATCGCCCGCACGAGCCTCCTGCCGAAGCCGATCCGGCAGACGAACGTCTCCTTCTCGCGCCAAGGGACGATTCGCGGGCTGCACTACCACGAGCGCGGGCAGGACGACCTCTTCGTGTGCCTGCAGGGCAAGGCGCGCGTCGTGGCGCTCGACCGTGACACGGGCGAGACGTTCACCGAGGACATCGGGGACGGCAACTTCGCGGCGGTCTACGTGCCCGGCAATCT
This sequence comes from uncultured Actinomycetes bacterium, assembly GCA_963833255.1. Lineage (GTDB taxonomy): Bacteria > Actinomycetota > Thermoleophilia > Gaiellales > Gaiellaceae > 3-1-20CM-4-69-9. Next base: position 72,094 of record CAWHXK010000060.1, on the reverse strand, counting down.
CGCGCACGGCTTCGAGGCGTTGACCGACGTGCTGATGCTCTACCACGTCACCGAGGAGTACGACCCGGCCGATCCCGATGAGCACCAGCTGCCGTGGGACGACCCGCGTGTGGCCCATCTCTGGAGCACGACATCGCCGACCCTGTCCGAACGAGACCAGACCAGCGAATCCTGATCACCGGGGCCGGCGGCCAGCTCGGCCGCGCGCTGGCGACCGAGTTTCCCGGTGCGGTTGCACTGAGTCGTGCGGAGTGGGACGTGACGTTTCCGCCGCCGCCGCTCGAGCCACCTGACGTCGTGCTCCACGCGGCGGCCTGGACTGACGTCGACGGCGCGGAAGACGACCCACAGGAGGCTGCCGCGGTCAACGTCGGCGGCACGCGGCACGTGGCGGAGCTGGGTGTTCCCCTCGTGTACTTCTCGACCGACTACGTCTTCGACGGCCGCAAGGGTGAGCCGTACGTCGAGTCCGACCCGCCGAATCCGCTCTCGGCCTACGGTCGCACAAAGGTGTACGGCGAGGGCGCCGCCGGCGACAGCGCGTGGATCGTTCGCAGCTCCGGGCTCTACGGCCCGACCGGGAAGAACTTCGTGCGGGCGATGCTCGACCTGGCGCGCGAACGGGATGAGGTCGCGGTCGTGGACGACCAACGCACGTCACCGACCTACGTGGGCCACCTCGCGCGAGCGACGCGTGAGCTCCTCGACCGGCCCTTCGGGATCTGGCACCTCGCAGCGGAGGGCGAGGCGACGTGGGCGGAATTCGCCGAGGCGATCTTCGAAGAAGCGGGCCTCGACACGCGTGTGCGCCGGATCTCGAGCGCAGAGCTCGGCCGCCCGGCCGCCCGGCCGGCGTACTCGGTGCTGCGAAGCGAGAAGGCGGCGCCGGCCCTACCGCACTGGCGGGAGGGCCTGCGCGCCTGCCTCAACCTGATCGCTTGAGCTAGCCGGACCGCTTCAACTTGCCGTGCTTCTTCGCGTGCATCTCGCCGCGGCTTGAAGACCCAGATGCCGAGCGGCAACGCGATGACGCCGATGATCACCAGCGGCCAGATGTCGCCCCACGACGGCACTGACGCTCGCACCGTCGAGGATCGCCTACCGCTCGCCGCGCAGCGCGTACGTCGCCGGTGAGATCTTCGACAGCCACTGCATCCAGTCGGGCAGCACCGAGACCGGGTAGTAGACGCCGGACACGACGAGCATCAGCCCTTGCGCGACGAAGCCGAACTGCGTCCCCTTCTCCGGGGAGATCAGGGGAAGGACGGCGGTCATCGTCCCGATCCCGACGAACGAGACCGACGCGACGGCGATCAGCACGAACGCCGCCGCGAGGAAGTTCGCGTTCGGCATGTGCAGGCCGAACAACAGCGCGATGACGACGAAGAGGACCGCGCTGCGAAGATGCCGTAGAGCGACGGCGAAGATGCCGACGCCGAGCAGGTGCACCGCGCGGGGATCGGCGCCATGAACGTGTACTCGATCGTCCCCTCCCAGCGCTCCCACGCGACCGTCTCGGTCATGAACTCGAAGACGAGGCCGAGGTACGACCAGATCACCGCGCCGATCAGCAGCGATCGTCGTCGCGCGGTTGATGTCGATCTGGCCGCCGGCGGCCTCGATCCCCTTCGCGATGAAGACGATCGTGAGCGTGTTCGCAGCCGACCAGAAGAAGAACGCGATCTCCCACCAACCGTAGCGCTTGATCAGGTACCAGTTGCGCTCGACCATGCCCGCGAAGGCGATGCCTCGTGGCGCAGCGACGAGCTGGGCCCGGGACGATCGCTCATGCGAACACACCCCTTTCTGCGTCCTCGTCCTTCTCGTCCTCGAACGTCCGGCCGGTTGCCGAGAAGAAAGCGTCCTCGAGCGTCTCCGCCTCTGTACTGCTCCTTCAGCTACGCTCCGCCGGAGCGAGTGCGATCAGCTTGCCGCGGTCGAGGATGCCGACACGGTCCGCGAGCACCTCTGCCTCGCGGAGGTCGTGCGTGCAGAGCAGGATCGTCGCGTCGTGCGTCCTCCGACTTCACGGATGAATTCCTGCACCTCGAGCTTCGAGCGCGGATCGAGCCCGGTCGTCGGCTCGTCGAGCAGCAGCAGGACGGGTGAGGTGAGCAGCGCGCGTGCGAGCGCGACCTTCTGCTGCATTCCGCGGGACAGGTTCTCCATCGCCCTCGTGCCGGCGGTCCGATCGGGAAGCCGACGCGCTCCAGGATCTTCGGGATGACTTCTTCGTCGCGCTCGGCGGGATGCCGTAGAACCTCGCCGCGTAGGAGAGGTTCTCCTCCGACGACATCTTCTTGAAGAACGAGGCCTCAACCGAGACGCGGTTGACGAGCCGCTGCACGGCGCGCGACTCCTTGACGACGTCGTGCCCGAAGATCCGTCGCGCTGCCCGCATCCGGCAGGAGCAGCGTCGAGAGCAGCCGGACCAGCGTTGACTTGCCCGAGCCGTTCTGGCCCAGGATGGCGACGCACTCGCCGCGCTCCATCGTGAAGGTCACGTCCTCGAGCGCCGCGACGCGCTTCCGCCTCTTGCGCAGGTGGGTCCGCGTCGCATCGCGGCGGAAGAACTCCTTGCGCAAGTTGTCGACTTCTACTGCGAACATGTGAGGCTCCTACGAATTCGGCGGAACACGGGTACGCGCAAGACACCTGCTAGCGCAGGCGGCGCACGGGACGTGCGGAATCAGCCGAAGTGGAGCAGCATCGACAAAGACCGTAGCAGCCGTGTCAAGCGTTGCTCTGGTCGAGGTCGTGGATCACGAAGAGCGGCTCGCCGCTCTGCGAGCTGGTTCGTGCCTGCGCGGTGATCTTGTCGACGTCCGGATACTCGACGACCTCGGGTGAGACACGAATGCCGGCGACGACAAAGCGGACGACGTCCTCGCTGTCGTTGCGCAAGCCGTGCGCGCCGTCGGGCCCGAGCGGGAAGTGCACGACTTCGCCCTCGGCGATCTGACGCTCGCCCTCCGGTGTGCGGAGTGTGGGGCGTCCGCTCAGCACGATCAGCAGCTCCTCTGAGCCGTGATGGAAGTGGTAGACGACTGAGTTGCCCGGCCCGAGCTCGTAGAGGCTCGCGCCGAGCTGCGTCCCGCGCTCGACGAGACGCTTCGACTTCGCTCCGCCGCCCGACCAGTCGTCGGTTGCATCCCACTCGCTGCGGAAGACGTTCGTCAAGCGGCGGCCGGTGGATCCGGATCGGGATCGTCGTAACGCTCGTCGGGCGCCCAGACTTGCGCGACGAGGCGGAGGCGTTCGAGGCGGCGCTCCTCCCGCTCGAGCTCCGGCGATTTGGCCTCCTCGGTTGTCCTCGGGTCTTCGCTCATGCCGGCGAGTCTACGGCATATACATGCCAGGTTCTGTCATGTATGTTCCCGCTCGATGCGGGCAACGCGCCTGGTGTCGCTCCTCCTTCTCCTGCAGCTGCGGGGGCAGCTCACCGCGGCCGAGCTCGCTGCCCACTTCGACGTCTCGATCCGGACGATTCACCGCGACGTCGAGTCGCTCGGAGCCGCCGGTGTTCCGGTCGAGGCGTTGCGGGGGCCCGCAGGCGGCTATCGGCTGTCCGGTGGCTACCGGACGAAGCTCACAGGGCTCACGGCGGCCGAGGCGGAGGCTCTGTTCGTCGCGCCGGCGCCGGCGGCCGAGCTCGGCCTCGGCGGTGTGCTCACGAACGCCCGTCTCAAGGTCCTGTCCGCGCTGCCGCCGGACCTGCAGGAGCGGGCGAGCCGCGCGGAGCGGTACTTCCATCTGGACACCCGCGGCTGGTTCCGGGCCGAGGACACCGTCCCGCACCTGCCGACGATCGCAGCCGCGACCTGGCAGGGCCGGCGGCTGAGCGCGCGTTATCGAGAGGGAAGCCGGGTCGTGCAGCGCACGCTCGATCCACTCGGGCTCGTGCTCAAGGGCGGTGCCTGGTACCTCGTCGCGCATCGCAGCGCCGGCATGCGCGTCTACCGCGTCTCGCGCTTCGCCTCGGTGCGGGTGCGAGAGGAGGGCTTCGAGCGGCCGGAGGGCTTCGAGCTCGCGTCGTACTGGGACGAATGGTCGCGGAGCTTCGAGGCGTCACGCCCGCAGGTCGAGGTGAAGATCCGCGCGAGCGAGCTCGTTCGCCGCTTCCTCCCCGCTGAGCTTCACGGCGAGGACGGCGTCTACGTCGTGGGCTTCGAGAACCTCGACGAAGCCTTTCGCGAGCTGCTCAAGTTCGGTCCCGACGCGGAGGTGCTCGAGCCGGCCGAGCTGAGGGAGCGGGTCGCAACGGCCGCGGGCGAGGTCGCCGCCCTCTACGGGGCTTGACCTCCATCCGCCGTGACCACTAGGGTGAAGTCAGGTCGTCCGCCGCCGAAGGCGGGCGCCGAGGCAATGGAGCCTCAGGACTCAGCGAGTCCTGGGCTCTTTTTTTGTGGTCCCGATTCGGAAGGAGCGGCATGTCAGCGGAAGAGACGAAGCACTACCTGGCGAACGGGCAGGCGACCGCCCCGGACGCGCGCGAGGCGCTCGAGTGGGCACGCGAGACGACCGCCCAGATGGTCGACCTGAAGTTCTGCGACCTGCTCGGGACGTGGCAGCACATGACGCTGCCGATCCGCGCGTTCGACGAGTCCGCGTTCGACGACGGCCTCGGCTTCGACGGTTCGTCGATTCGCGGCTGGCAGGGGATCTCGGAGTCGGACATGCTGCTGATGCCGGACGCCGCTTCGGCGATCCTCGATCCGTTCACCGAGGCGCCGACGCTGTCGCTCATCTGCGAGATCGCCGATCCGATCACCAGGCAGCCGTACGCGAAGGATCCACGCCGCATCGCGAGGAAGGCAGAGGAGTACCTCCGCTCGACAGGGATCGCGGACACGGCGTTCATGGGCCCCGAGTGCGAGTTCTTCATCTTCGACGAGGTCTCGTACGAGCTCGGCCCGAACCGCTCCCACTACTCGGTCGATTCGGCTGAAGGGCACTGGAACTCCGGCAAGCCCGGGCTCGGGTACACGGTGCGCGAGAAGGAGGGCTACTTCCCGCCTGCGCCGCACGACACGCTGCACGACCTGCGCACTCGGATGGTGCTGACGCTCGAACGGCTCGGGATCCCGTGCGAGTTCCATCATCACGAGGTCGCGTCGGGCGGCCAGTGCGAGATCGACCTCCGCTACCAGCCGCTGACGCGCATGGCCGATCAGGTCATGACCTACAAGTACGTCGTCAAGAACGTCGCCCGCGCCGCGGGCAAGTCGGTGACGTTCATGCCGAAGCCGATCTTCGGCGACAACGGCTCCGGTATGCACACGCATCAGTCGCTGTGGAAGGAAGGGACGCCGCTGATGTCGGACAAGTCCGGCTACGCAGGGCTGTCGCAGCTGTCCCGCGCGTACATCGGCGGACTGCTGGCGCACGCTCCCGCGCTCCTGGCGTTCTGTGCTCCGACGACGAACTCGTACCGACGGCTCGTGCCCGGGTACGAGGCGCCGGTGAACCTCGTCTATTCGATGCGAAACCGCAGCGCGTGCATCCGCATCCCGATGTATTCGGACTCGCCGAAGGCGAAGCGGATCGAGTTCCGCTGTCCCGATGCCGCGGCGAATCCGTATCTCGCGTTCTCGGCGATGCTGATGGCCGGGCTCGACGGGATCCAGAAGGGCCTCGATGCCGGTGAGCCGGCGGACTGGGATCTCTTCGAGGAGGACCGGGGCGTCGCGCAGGTGCCGGGCTCGCTTGCGGAAGCGCTCGAGGCGCTCGAGCACGATCACGAGTTCCTGACTGCCGGCGGTGTCTTCAGCGAGGACCTGATCCGCACCTGGATCGACTACAAGCGCGAGAACGAGGCGGACGTCGTGCGGCTCCGCCCGCATCCCGCGGAGTTCTCCCTCTACTACGACTGCTGATGCTCGGAGCTGGAGACTCGACCGGCGGACACGCTCGCCGAACCACCGTCGGTCGAGCTCCGGCCGCTGCAGCCCGACGACTGGCAGGCGGTCTCGGAGATCTACTGGGAGGGGATGCGCGACGGACTGGCGACGTTCCAGACGGAGGTGCCGTCGTGGGAAGCCTGGAATTCGACGCACCTGCGCGGGCCACCGGCTCGTCGCCGATCTACTCGGCGAGGTCGTCGGCGTGGGCGGCACTGTCGCCCGCGTCGACACGGCGGTGCTACGCTCGGCGTCGTCGAGGACAGCATCTACGTCGCGCTCAGGCGCGAGAGGCCTCGGGATCGGCCGGGTGCTGCTGGAGGCGCTGATCGCAGGCGCGGAGGCCGCGGGGATCTGGACGATCCAGACGTCGATCTTCCCGGAGAACCGCGCCTCGCTGGCACTGCACGAGCGGTGCGGGTTCCGCGTCGTCGGAACACGAGAGCGCGTTGCAAAACGAGATGGGATCTGGCGGGACACCGTGTTCCTCGAGCGACGAAGTGAGGTGATTTCGTGATCAAGGTCGAAGCGGTGGTGATCCGCGAGCGCGTGGAGACGGTGATCGACGCGGTCGAGCATGCGACAGGACATATCGGCGTAACGGTGATCGAGGCGATCGGCCATGGGCGTCAGCGGGGGGTCACCCACGAGTACCGCGGGCGCATCTTCGAGTCGCGATTCCTGCCCAAGGCGCACCTCACGTTCATCGTCGAGGACGATCTTGCCGACGCGGTCGTCGAGGCGATCGTGGACTCGGCACGCAGCGGCAACGAATCCGGCGACGGCCTGGTGTGGACGTCGACGGTCGACAACGTCACGCACAACAGAACGGGCACGAAGCTCGAGAAGGAGGTGGAAGCCTAGATGCCGAACAAGGATCTACTGATCGCGGCGAACACGATCTGGGTCGTCCTCGCGGCGATCCTCGTGATGTTCATGCAGGCGGGCTTCGCCTTCCTGGAGGCCGGCCTCACGCGCATGAAGAACGCGGCGCACATCGCCGGCAAGAACGTCCTCATCTTCGCCGTCTGCTCGCTCGTCTACTAGGCGGTCGGCTTCGGGATCGCCTTCGGAGACGGCAACAGCTTCGTCGGGACGAGCGGCTTCTTCCCCTCCAGCAACGAGCTGCTCGCGATCGGCCAGGCGCCTTATTCGTTCTTCACTGGAATCCCCGCGGCCAGCGGCTACCTCTTCGAGGTCGTCTTCGCGGGCGTCTCGCTCGCGATCGTGTGGGGTGCGATGGCCGAACGGGCGAAGCTGTGGGTCTACCCGGCGTTCGGCGTCGTCTTCACGCTCATCTACTCCGTCACGTCGCACTGGGTCTGGCACGCCGGCGGTTGGCTGTTCGGCAAGGGCATGCAGGATTTCGCCGGCTCTACGGTCGTGCACTACCAGGGCGCGCTCGCCGCACTCGCAGGCGCGCTCCTGCTCGGGCCGCGGATCGGAAAGTTCGGCCGTGACGGGACGTGCGAACGCGATCCCGGGCCACAACATGCCGTACGCCGTCCTCGGGACGATCATCCTCTGGTTTGGGTGGTTCGGATTCAACCCCGGGCTCGACGTTCGGCGTCGTCACCGGCGATCGCATCGGCTACTTCGGCTATGTCGCGCTGACGACGAACATCGCCGCAGCGGCCGGCGCGATCGGCGGCCTCGCGAGCGCGTGGTTGATCCTGCGCAAGCCCGACATCTCGATGATGCTGAACGGCGTCCTCGCGGCGTTCGTCGCGATCACCGCCGCCTCGGGATTCGTTGCGCCGTGGGCCGCGATCGTGATCGGCGTAGTATCGGGCTGGATCGCGGTCGCAGGCGTCCTGTTCGTCGAGCGGATCGGGATCGACGATCCCGATCGGCGCAGTCGCCGTGCACGGGATGTCAGGCGTCTGGGGAACGCTCGCAACCGGCCTGTTCGCAGTGCCTGCGCTGGCGGCCAACCTCAACACCGGAACGGGCGGCCTCGTCTACACGGGCTCCTTCCACCAGCTCGGCGTCCAGACGCTCGGCCTCGTCACCGTCGGCGCGTTTCACTTTCTCCGCCTGCTTCGGCTCGCTCTGGGTGATGAAGCGAGTGTGGGGCATCCGGGTCGAGCCGGAAACGGAGACGGCCGGTCTGGACGTCTCGGAGCACGGCATGTGGGGCTACCCCGAGTTCTACATTCCGGTTCCCGGCGGCTACGGGACCGAGGCGCACGGTCATCTCGGCCTTTCGCACGGGCACGCGCGCACGGCGCCTGCTCCCGTCGTGCCCGGCGCTGCGCCCGAGCCGGCGCCCGGCTAAGCGGACGCGACTTCGAGGGCGCCGCGCTCAGCGGCGCCCTCGAGTGTTCGGGGAAGGACCCGCCAGAAGAGCTGCTCGGCGTCGTGCCAGCGCTCGAGGATGGCTACGGCACGAGCCGACCCGGTGTAGCGAACGTGGGCTTCGAGCAAGGCTCCGTAGTTCCTCTCCGGCGTAACGCTCCGCAACGACGAGCTGCGTGTTGAGGCGAAGCGGAAGTCGGCCGGCTGCGTCGAGGACGTAGAGCTCGCCGCCGCTCATTCCCGCGCCGGCATTCAATCCGACCTCCCCGAGCACGACCACCCTTCCGCCCGTCATGTACTCGCACGCGTGGTCGCCGACGCCCTCGACGACCGCTGTCGCGCCCGAGTTGCGCACCGCGAAGCGCTCGCCTGCACGCCCGTTCGAGAACAGCTCTCCGCCGGTCGCACCGTAGAGCACTGCGTTGCCGAGCAGGACCGGGTCGCCATCGTCGTCGCAAGGAGGCAACACGACGATCCGACCGCCGCTCATCCCCTTGCCGACGTAATCGTTCGCCTCCCCGACCACTTCGAGCTCCACGCCGGCGGCCAGGAAGGCGCCGAAGCTCTGCCCGGCCGAGCCCTTCGAACCGCGCCCGCACGCGGCCGGGCGGAGGGCCGGATCCAAATCGTCGGCCGATCTCGACACCGAGTCGGGCACCGACCGTTCGGTCCTGGTTCCCGATCGAATAGCGCAGCTCGACGAGACGATCTTCCTCGAGCGCTGCGGCGGCGTCGCCGGCCAGTCGCTGCCCAAGCTCTCCGCCGTCAGCGCAGGGCTGTGCTTCGCCGGTGAATCCCCCCGGGCGAGCGTCTGTGAGCCTGCGCAGGTCGAGAGAGCTGCTCCGCCTCTCGTTCGTCTCGCGTCGGCGGAGCAGGTCGGCGCGGCCGACGGCCTCGGCGAACGTTCGCAGGCCGAGGGCTGCCAGGTACCGGCGGACTTCCTCCGCGACGAAGAGCAGATACCCCTGAACCGCCTCCGGAGTGGCAGTGAACTTAGAGCGCAGCTCGGGCCGCTGGGTCGCGATTCCGACCGGGCAGGTGTCGAGATGGCACGAACGGACCATCAGGCAGCCCTCCGCAATCAGCAGGGCAGTCCCGAACGCCACCTCGTCGGCGCCTAGGAGTGCGGCGACGATGACATCACGCCCGGTCTTGAGCCCGCCGTCGGCGCGGAGGCGCACGCGCCCGCGGAGGCCGCTCTCGACGAGAATGCGCTGCGTCTCCGTCAGGCCGAGCTCCCACGGCACTCCCGCGTGTTTGATCGAGGCGAGTGGGCTTGCGCCGGTCCCGCCGTCGGCACCCGCGATGTGGATGACGTCGGCCAGTGCTTTCGCAACTCCCGCTGCGACGAGGCCGACTCCTGCCGACGCGACGAGCTTGACCGAAACCGCAGCAGCCGGGTTCGCCTGCTTGAGGTCGAAGACGAGCTGCGCGAGATCTTCGATCGAGTAGATGTCATGGTGCGGCGGCGGCGAGATCAGCTCGACACCCGCCTGTGTGTGTCTGAGCCGCGCGATCTCGTCGGTCACCTTGTGTCCGGGCAGTTGTCCGCCCTCGCCGGGCTTCGAGCCTTGCGCGATCTTGATCTGCAGCTCGTCGGCGTATGCGAGGTACTCGGGCGTGACGCCGAACCTCGCCGACGCAACTTGTTTGATCCGCGAATTGCGCTCGGTGCGGAAGCGAGCCGGATCCTCGCCGCCTTCGCCGGAGTTCGAACGAGCTCCGAGTCGGTTGAAGGCGATCGCAACCGTTTCGTGGGCCTCGGCCGAGAGCGACCCGTGGGACATCGCACCGCTGGAGAAGCGCCGGAGGATCGTCTCGACGGGTTCGACCTCTTCGACGTCAAGCGGCACGCCGGTCGGCGCGAGCTCGAGGAGGTCGCGGAGCTCGAGCGGCGGGCGTGTGTTGACGAGATCCGCGAATCTGTCGTAGTCACGGCGCCGGAGGGCGTGCGCCGCCCGCTGCAGCGCGTCGACGACCGGCGGGGTCGTCGCATGCGGCTCGCCGCCCTTGCGGTACTTGACGTAGCCGGGATTCTCGAGCTGCGGCGAGTGCGCGCTGCGGAGGAGGGCTTCACGCTCGAGCTCGGCGAAACCGATGCCACCGATCTCGGACGGTGTCCCGGTCAGGCAGAGGTCGACGACGTCGTGCGCCAGGCCGAGTGCTTCGAAGAGCTGCGCCCCTCGATACGACGCGATGTCCGCGATGCCCATTTTCGAGAGGATCTTCAGCACGCCGTCCTCGACCGACTCGCGGAAGCGCAGCTGCGCTTCCGCCGGCGACGGGTGGTCTCCACCGAGCTTGTCGTCGGACGCGAGTGCCGCCACGGTCTCCAGGGCGAGGCGTGGGCACACGGCGTCAGCGCCGTAGCCGATCAGGCAGGCGAAGTCGTGTGCCTCGCGCGGTTCGTCGCTGATGACGACGATCGACGTCGGTCGTCCGCACGCCGGCGGCGACGAGCCGCTGGTGGACGGCGCCCACGCCCAGCACCGGCGGAACGGATATCCCAACCCCTCGGTCGTCGAGGACGATGAGGCCTTGACGGCTACCCAGAGCTTCTTCTGCCAGCCGCAGGCATGCGCGCTGGAGCCCTTCGCGTTCGTCGAAGGTGGCGTCGAGCACGACGGCCTGGGGGGCGAGCGCGGACGCCGCGGACGGAAAGAGGAAGAAACTTCCGAGCTCGAGTAGCCGTGCCGAGCGTGGATGCTCGCCGACCAGCGGTGCTCGGGCGCCGAGCAGCGTCCGAAGTGACATGACCGAGCGCTCACGAAGGTGGTCGATCGGGGGATTCGTGACCTGCGCGAACCGTTGACGGAGATACGACGTCACCGGACGCGCGCGTCCTGCGAGCGGCGGCAGCGCGGTGTCGTCTCCCATCGACGAGGTCGGCTCGTGACCGGTGGCCGCCGACGGGCGGAGGAGGAGCGAGAGATCCTCGCGTGTGTAGCCGGCCGCGGCCTGGCGCGCGGTCAAGCTTTCCGTCGGCGGGCTTACCGGCACGCCCGCGTCGAGCGGCTGGACGGTGGCGCGAAGCCAACGGGTGTACGGCCGTCTCCGGGCGAGCCTCTGTTTCACGGCCGGGCTCTCCTCGATCCCGACCGCCGGATCGACGACGAGCATCTGACCTGGCCCGAGCCGGCCGCGCCTGATCTGGGCACCTGCGGGAAGAGAGAGGGCTCCCGCCTCCGAAGCGCACGCGACGAGACGGTCGTCGGCCACGGCGTAGCGGAGTGGACGCAGGCCGTTGCGGTCGAGGGTCGCGCCGACCACGCGCCCGTCTGTGAAGACGACACCGGCAGGACCGTCCCACGGTTCGAGCAGAGTCGAGTGGTAGCGGTAGAAGCTCCGGACGTGTTCGTCGAGCTCGGGATCCGCGTCGACCGCCTCCGGGATCAGCATCGCCGCCGAATGGCGAATGTCCCTGCCGCCGCGGACCAGCAGCTCGAGCGCGTTGTCCAGCAGCGTCGAGTCCGAGCCGTCCTCCTCGAGGACGTGCCCCCGCGCCCGCATCCAGGCGACGTTTCCGTCGATCGAGTTGATCTCTCCGTTGTGACAGAGCAGGCGGAGTGGTTGCGCGCGCTCCCACGACGGTGCCGTGTTGGTCGAAAAGCGCTGGTGGAAGATTCCGAAAGGCACCGCGAGCGCCGGATCGCGCAGGTCGGGGTAGAAGGCCTCGAGCTGGTCCGCGGCGCAGAGTGCCTTGTACGTGACCGTGCGGAACGAGAGCGAAGCGATGTATGCGCCTGGCTCTTGCTGCACGCGCCTGCGAGCGCGATAAGCACATCCTTCTGCCTCGTCGAGCGAGACACCGAGTGGTTGGAGCAGGATCAGCTGCTCGATCCGCGGCATCGAGGCTCGCGCCTGCTCGCCCAGCACGGCAGGCACCGACGGGACCGACCGCCAGCCGCCAAGCCCGAGTCCCTCGGCCACGCAGGCCTGCTCGATCGCGGCGCGAGCTGCTTCGTCTCGAAGGAAGACCATTGCGAGACCGCACCAGGGCCCGGGAATCAGAGCCCGGGGGAGTGGCAGGAGGAGGCCTGCGCCGTCACCGGTCAGACGATCCGCGCCGACCGCGCCGCGGTGCTGCATCCGCGCCAGCCCTTCGAGCAGCCCCTCGACGATCGTGCGCGAAGCACGGCCGCTCGCATCTGCGAGGAAGCCGATGCCGCAGGCGTCACGTTCGCGGCGGATGTGATCGGTTGACGGTTGCACGGCGTGCACCCCTGGTTCGAGTGTGGACTTCCCGCCTGCTGTTGCGACCTAGCCGGCGTCGGCGGAGGAACGAAACGCCGGCTAGCGCGTAAGGACGCGCAGGCCGAGCGTAAAGAGGGTGATGCTGCTCGTCGGCGGGCGTACCATCGAGCGCCCGAGACTAGTAGAGCCGCCGGATGACGGCAAGCTGGAGCCCGGGCCGGTTAGACACGGCGAGGGGCTGCGGCTCTACGTGGCCCCTCACCGGAATCCGCGCCCGACGAGCTACTCAGCCCGACGTCACGCGGCTCTCGCGGCGGCTGGTTGCACTTCGCGCATCAGGATGATGGCGGCGGGCGGCGCGATCAGTAGCTGCTTCTTCGTGGTCACGCCGACGACTCGCCAGCCGTCCGCGCCGAGGTCGTTGAGCTGTCGCTCGATGTCCCCGCCTGTGTCGATGACCTTGTACTCGTAGCGGCTGAGCATGGCCGACCTCCTTCGATGGCTCCGAGCGTCGGTCACTTGTCGGTCGTCTTGCCGAAGCCGTACTTGGCTACCGACATCGTCGCGAACAAGGCGAAGAATGCGACGCCGATTCCGGACGGAATCGTCGTGAAATTGCCGTCGTTACTCCTTGCGACGAGGTCTGGCCCGAACACCGCTGTGAACAGCACCGCGAGCCAGATCACGCTGATCGCCAGTGACGCCCACAGGTCTCGAGCCTCGAGCCACACGGACCTTCGAGCCGAAGAGGGACGCTCGTGAGGAACCGTTGTCATGTCATCTTCCTCTCGTTGGATCAAGTGTCATGCGAGCGGGCGTGCTCCGCATCGGTGAAGGCCCTGAGGTCGAATCGGTCGCGGCCCGGATGCACTGTGGCGCGCAGTTGAGCGACGATGGCCGAGGAAAGGGGGTTCATGCCATGTTGACCGCCGAGCAGTACCGGGAGGCGGAGTTCGGCTACTCCCTGGCCGAGTCGAAGCGGGGCTTCAAGATCCATGCGACGGTTTATGCGCTGGTGATGACAGGGCTCATCGTCCTGAACTCGCTGCTGATCGCGTACACCGACGTGAACTTCCCGTGGGTCGTCTTCCCGCTCGTCGGCTGGGGGATCGGCCTGACGTTCCACTACGTCTATGGCTACCGGCGAGCAGAGATCCCGATTCGCGAGCGCCAACGCGCCGTCGAGTCGTACGCGGAGCGGGCAAAAGAGCTCGTCTGAACTCACGCAGGAATCGGGGGTCGTCGCACGCGTGGCGGCGCCGACCTCGGCTCTGTATCGAGGCGTTGACCCCTGGGGCCGCGAGCCGTACGATCGCGCCGTGGTCCGAGGCACACTCGCTGCGTTCACGGTGGCGCTCTTCCTGGCTGCGCCCGCGGGCGCAGCGCAGCCGTACCACGTGAGCTACCACGCGTTCGCGCTGCCGAAGGCGGGCGTGACGTTCGACAACGCGCCCGCCGGCGCGTGGACGTCGCCCTGGTTTCAGGCGGGTTTCGGATTCACGGAGCTCGTGTCGTCCTGGAACGCCGACACGCCGGCGGGCACATGGATCCAGATCGACATGCACGCGACGATGGATCGCGGCACGACGACCAAGTGGTACACGATGGGTCGCTGGGCGTTCGGCGACGGCGATATCCAGCGGACGTCGGTCGGCGGGCAAGGGGACGCCGACGGCTTCGTCTCCATCGACACCTTCTTCGCGAAGGATCACCCGCTGACGTCATACCAGCTGCGCGTCACGCTCTACCGCGTCGCAGGCTCGTCGGCGACACCGCGCCTCACGCGGATCGGCGCGGTCGCGTCGGATCCGATCAACTCGAACCCGTACGTGCCGAGCGTGACGACGATGACGAGGGCGATTGATCTGCATCTGCCGTCGTATTCGCAGGAGATCCACGCCGGTGAATACCCACAGTTCGACGGCGGCGGCGAAGCCTGGTGCAGCCCGACCTCGACGTCGATGGTTGTCGCCTACTGGGGCCGCGGGCCCGTGCGCAGCGACTACGCCTACGTGTACGGGGATTACCCGAACGTCGTCGACCCGTGGGTCGACTACGCGGCGCGTTACACGTTCGACTACCACTACAACGGCGCGGGCAACTGGCCATTCAACACCGCCTATGCGGCACACTTCGGGCTCGAGGCGGAAGTGACGCAGCTGCACTCCCTCGCGGAAGCGGAGCAATTCATCAAGGTCGGCATCCCGCTCGTCGCTTCGATCGCGTTTCAGCCAGGGAAGCTCGACGGGTTTCTCTTCCGCGGAACGGACGGGCACCTGCTTGTGATCGGCGGCTTCACGGCGGGAGGGGACGTCATCTCCTACGACCCGGCTTCGGCGACCGACGCGACCGTGCGCCACGTCTACGACCGTACGCAATTCGAGAAGGCCTGGATGTCGGCCTCCGGCGGGATCGTCTACGTGATCCATCCGGCCTCCGTGTCGCTGCCGCCCTCGAGCGGCAACTGGTAGCGCTGCGCTACCAGTTCGTTGACTGCCGGTGGGAGCTCGGTAAGCCGGGACGCGGGCGCGAGCTCTACCGCGCCGGACACATTCCGGGCGCGAGCTTCCTCGACGTCGACGCCGACCTGTCCGCGACGCCCGGCCCGCGGGGACGACATCCGTTGCCGGAGCAGGACGAGTTCGCGCGCGCAGCCGGACGGGCAGGAATCGGCGACGGCGTCTTCGTCGTCGCCTACGGCAACATGGGCGGCGCCGAACGTCTGTGGTGGCTGCTGCGCCACTTCGGCCACGACGCCTGCGCCGTCCTCGAGCTCGACGGTTGGCGCGGCCCACTCACTACCGGGGACGAGGAGATCGAGCCCGCCGACTTCACGCCGCGACCCCGTCACGACGACACGATCGAGGCCGGCGAGCTCGAGCGCCGAGGCGGGGAGCTCGTCGTGGTGGACGCGCGACTTGCGCCGCGCTGGCGCGGCGAGCCGAATCCGATCGACGTCGTCCCTGGGCGGATTCCGGGCGCCCTCAACGCGCCGTGGAACGAACCGCCCCCGGAGCTACCGGAGGGCGAGCTCGTCGCCTATTGCGGCTCGGGGGTCACGGCATCCGTTCTGCTCCACCGTCTACACCTCGCCGGTCGCGAGGGCAGGCTCTACCCCGGCTCGTGGAGCGAGTGGGAGCAGCTCGGCCTGCCGGTCGAGCGAAGCTAGGCGGTCGACGTCGCCGCGCTGCCGAAGTGCGCGAGGTACGGCTGCCAGCCGTTCGGGATCTTCGGCGCGGCCAGGCGGATGAAGAGCACAGGGGCCGGGGCCTTCGGCGGATGCACGAGCTCCATCCGCGCCTCCTCCAGCGTCCGGTTTCCCTTCTGATGATTGCACGGCGCGCAGGCCGTGACGACGTTCTCCCAAACCGACTCGCCGCCTCTCGATCTCGGGATCACGTGGTCGAGCGTCAGGCGCCCCGCGGTCGTGCCGCAGTAGACGCAACGCCACCCGTCCCGGGCGAAGAGCGCCCGCCGGGAGATCTTTCGCTGCACGGCACGCGGCACGCGGACGTAGGCGACGAGCCTGATCACGTGCGGCCAGGGGTACGTGTCGGTTGCAGAGTGAAGCGGCTGGTCGAGCTTCTCGATCACCTCGGCCTTCCCCTTGAACACGAGCACGTGGGCACGCCGCACGGATGTCACATTCAGCGGCTCGAAACTTGCGTTCAAAACCAGAACCTGCTGCATCTGGCCCGAAATGTAGCTGAGGGACAGGTGCCAGAGGGCTGATGCGAAATTCGGCCGACGTCGGGGGCGCTCCAGACCAAGCCGGGCAGTGCGGTCGTTCGTGGTGCGTAGCGGCGCTACGTGCCGCGGGCGAACGTGCTGATCCGGCGCCGTGTCTGGTGCGTCATCCGGCCCGGCGGAATTTCACATCAGGCCTCTAGCCGGCCATTGCCCGCTCGACGGCCTCCTGCTCCTCCGGGGAGAGAGCCACCGAAGGACGGCCGTGATCGAGCTCCTTCACGTAGATCCGCGCGTAGTCTCGGCCCTGGATCGCACTGAGCACGACACCGCTCCGCCCGGCATCGAGTAGGGCGATCGAGGCCGACTGCTGGCCTCCGGCTCCTTCATAGGCGTCGTAGCGGACGAGTGAGGTCTTAGAGACCGCAGTGTCGACCCGGCGGTCGACGCGCGAGAGGCCTGCGGCGATCTCGTCCACCGCTCGATGCAGGTCGTCGATCCGGCCCTGCAGTGAGACGGCGAAGTCGACCAGATCCTCCTTGCCGCCTCCGAGCAGGACACGCTGTGCCGCGCGCACCTTCTGCAGCTTCCACCACGCGAGCGCCGCCACGACCAGCGCGAGCGACGCGACTGCGCAGGCTGCGATCGCGATCCACTCCGCGGTCGTCAGGGAAATCGGCTAACCCCCGAGGGAGAAGATGACCTTGTATTCGGCGGTGTTGTTCGACACCGTCGTCTCGCCCGGCACCGGCTGGACATCGACCTTCACGGTCGTCGGAAGTCCGAACAGGCCGTTGATGTCGATGTTCGTGAACGTCACCGTCTTCGTCTGGCCCGTGTTGATGACGTCGATCTTCATCCGCTTGACGATCGACTTGGGCGACTTCTGGATCGTCAGGGTCACGCCGACGTTCGTCTCCTGGAAGTTGCCCGAGTTCATGACGGCGACCTGGAACGCAAGGTCGGTCGACGCCGTGATCTCGTTGTCGCTCGCCGGAACCCCGGGCTTGAGCCTCTTCCCGTCTGGCAGTGCCGTGACGGACACGAGCGCGCTGCCGTGCTTGCCACCGGGTGTGCCGCCGGTCGCGGCTCCGTGCACACGGCGCCAGACGTCGGCCATCGCTTGGGTACTCGCGAGATCCGGATTCGAGAAGATGTTCGAGTCGGGAACGCTGCCGATGTCGGTGATTCCCTGGTGGGCGAGCTCGAGGCGTGTCGGCTCTCTGAAGTAGAAGTCCCAGTTCACGTCGCTCGCGGCGAGGAGCCGCGCCTGATCGGCGATGAGGCGGCCGGAGGTGTTCGCATCCTTCGCGGTCGCCGTCAGGCGGAAGGCGTCGGCCAGCCGGCTGAGCCCGCTCGCGCGCAGTTTCAGCACTTCGATCAGGTGCGCGTGCTCGACGCGGAGCGGTCCCGGTGGGTTGAGCTGCGTGGCCTGTGCGACCACTTGCTGCTGCTGAACCGCGAGCCCGCTGATCTTCGACTCGAGGTCGGTCTCCTTGATGCCTGTCGCCGACAGCGCCTGGTTCAGGAGCTTGCCGATCTGATCGGATCGCTGCGCAATCGAGCGGGTGTCCTGGATGTAAGCGTCGTACTTGTCGTGCTTGCTGCTCGAGGCGCAGCTGCGAATGCCGACGACGAGCAGCACGGCCGCGAGGATCAGGAAGGCGATCAGCCCGGCCAGACGGAGCATCGGGATCAGCCCCTGGGGCGTGCGGACCGGCCGGCGTGGACCGCCGGGCGGCGGCCGCCGCGGCGTGCGGACGCGCTCCGTCGCCTCCTCGGTCTCCGGCTCGTCGAAGAAGTCGAACTCGATGTCTGAGTCGCGCTCGGTCATAGGGGCCCGCCAGCTAGATCATCACAGCCGAGGCGGCGTTCACTCTAACCCGTACCTCCCCCGTTCCCCGGGGTGAAGGACTTGTCCGCGCCCCCGCCAACCCTGGAGAGTCGGTGTCGAACGCAGCCTCAGCTCTTGTCCAGAGTGACCTCGTTCTCGGCCGCTACCGGCCGTTGAGGCCCCTGGGGAGCGGCGGTTCCGGCTCGGTCTGGCTCGCCCGCGACGAGCAGAACGGGCTCGATGTGGCCCTGAAGATCGTGCCGCGAGAGGGGAAGGCGGCGTCCCGAGCAGAGCGGGAAGCCGAGGCGGCCGCGCGCCTCCGTCATCCTTCTTGTCAGCGTGCCTACGGTTTCGGCCGCGACTCGCAGCACGTCTACATCGCCTACGAGTACGTCCCGGGTCGCACGTTCCGCGAGGCTTTGCGAAGCGGCGAGCTCGACGACGCGTCGGCGATCGAGGCTTCGGCCCAGGTCCTCGAGGCCCTGGCGCACGCTCACGGGCGCGGGATCGTTCACCGTGACGTCAAGCCGTCGAACATCCTGCTGGCGGAGGGCCGCGGGGTCCACGCGAAGGTGCTCGACTTCGGTCTGGCCCAGATCCAGGAGGCCGAGACTCTGACCGCCCAGGGCGACGTGCCCGGGACGCTCGCCTATATCGCGCCGGAGCGCCTTGCGGGCGCGCTCACCACCGAGGCCGCCGACATCTGGGCGGTCGGCGTGATGCTCTGGGAGGCACTCGCGGGACGCCATCCCTTCTGGCGCAGCTCGCTGCTCGAGACCGCCCGCGCGATCGAGGAGGGCGCTCCCGGCCTCGAGACGCTGCGTCCCGACCTGCCGAAGCCGATCATCGCCGCGGTCAACCGCGCCCTCGACCTCGACCCGGCCCGGCGGCCGAGCGCAGCGGCGCTTGCGGGCGCGCTCCGGCTCGGCGGCCGGAAGCGACGCGGCCGTAAGGGCGGGGGTCAGACCCTGGCTATTCCGGCCGCGGTGCCTCGGCTCGTGCCTGCCGTCCTCGCTGCTCTCGTAGCGGGTTGGACCGCGTGGGTCCTCCCGTTCTTCCCCGCCGGCTGGTCACTCGGCCTCGGCGGGCTCGCCGCAGCTGCGACGCTTCTCGACGCCCGGCTCGGGCTCGCCTTCGCGCTCGCCGTGCCCGTCCTGCCGCTCGGGAACATCGCGCTCGGCCTCGCCGTCGTCTATGGGTGCCTGGCCGGGACGCTCCTCGCGGTGATGTGGCGCGAGCCCGAACGCGGGCTGCTCTTCTCCCTCGGCTGCCTGCTGGCGCCGATCTCCGCACTCGCCCTCTTCCCGCTGGCGGCCCTCTCCGTCCGGTCCCCGGGCCGACGCGCGCTCCAGGCGGCGGCGGCCGTCCTCGTGGCGGGGGTCGTCGCCGGAATCCGCGGTGTCCCACTCCCGTTCGACGGCGCCGCTCCGCCGGATCTCGGGATCGTCGCGAGCGGCGACCCGTTTGCGGTCCTCTCCGCCCTCTGGGCTGCCCTCGTCGCCCAGCCGGCCCTCGCCGTCGAGACCCTGGTGCTCGCAGGCGTCGCGGCCCTGCTCCCGCTCGCCCGCTCACGCGGGCTCTGGGGGATCGCCGCTCTCGGGGCCGCATTCCTCGTCGGGGCCGTGCTTCTTGCCCCCGGAGTGGCCGTCGCGCCGCTTGTCGTGGCCGTTTGGGCGACCTGTCTGGCGGTAGCGGTGCGTTAGCATCGCTTGCCGGGGTAGTTCCCGGCCCATGGTCCTTCGCGCTATCGAACAGAAGATCGAGTCCCTCTTCGAGGGCATCTTCGGCCGAGCTTTCAGGACGAACGTCCAGCCGGTGGAGCTGGCGCGCAAACTTGCCAAGGAGATGGACGAGCACAAGACGATCTCGGTCTCGCGTGTCTACGTCCCGAACGAGTACACGGTCTTCCTCTCCCCTGACGACCGGGAGCAGTTCTCCGGCTACGAGGACAACCTGAAGGGCGAGCTCCAGGAGTACCTCTCGGAGCACTCTCGCCGTGAGAACTACGCCTTGCTCTCGCCCGTGCGTGTCCTGATGGAGACCGACGCTGATCTCGAGGTCGGCGAGTTCGGCATCGCGACGCGGATGGTGCAACCGGACCGCAGCGCCGCCGCCGGCGAGCCTGCCGCAACGGTCGAGCCCGGGTCGACGATGATCTACAAGCCGAAGGCTCAGCCGCCGACGCAGGCGGTCAGCGCGGAGGAGCTCGGAGTCGAGGCGGAGCTCGTGACGCTGCGCTTCGACGGCACCCGTTACGAGGTGAAGCAGCGCCGCGTCGTCATCGGCCGTTCGCGCGACTGCGATATCCAGCTCTCCGACACGAACGTGTCCAGGCGCCACGCCGAGCTGCGCCAGGAGGGTGCGACCTACTGGATCGTCGACCTCGGGTCGACGAACGGCCTGGAGGTCAACGGCCGGCGAGTCAAGCGCGCAAAGCTCAGCGACGGCGACAAGATCACCGTCGGATCGACCGAGGTGACGTTCGGCCGGGAATCGGGATGATGGTCTTCGACTCGGTCGCGGTCGACGAGCTGTTGCTCGTCCTCAAGATCGCGTTCCTCGTCCTGCTCTACCTGTTCATCTGGCGGATCGTGCGGACAGCGAGCCGTGATCTGCGCCTGCCGCAGGAGAGCTTCATCCTCGCTCCGTCCGCAGCTGCCGGCGTGCACGTGTCCAGACCCGGCCCGGTCACCGGCCGCCTCGTCGTCGTCAAGAGCGCGGACCTTCAGGACGGCGAGGGCTTCGAGCTCAACTCGGCGCAGCTGACGATCGGCCGCGGGAACCAGAACGACATCCCGATCGCGACGGACGAGTATGCGTCTGCGCGCCACGCGCGCTTCGAGCCGCGGCAGGACGGCGTCTGGGTCCAGGATCTCGGCTCGACGAACGGCACGTTCCTGAACGGCACGAGGCTCGACCGCCCGCGGCGCCTCGCGCAGGGCGACATCGTCCGGGTCGGCGAGACCGACCTGAGGTACGAGTGAGCGTCGCTCGCCTTCGGGCTCCCTTCTTTGGGGATCGCTCACCCCCGCGCCGCTGGGATCGCCGCGTGGCCGAGGAACAGGAGGGGAAACCTCCCGGTTTCCCCCTTCGCCCCTTCCACCGCTCATCGAGCGGAGAGCGCCCGATGAGCTCCCTGGGCCACGTCGGTGCAGTCACCGATCCCGGTCGCAAGCGCCGTCGCAACGAGGACGCCTACGTCGTCGAGCCACCGCTCTTCGCGGTCGCCGACGGGATGGGGGGCGCGCAGGCCGGCGAGGTTGCCTCGCGGCTCGCGGCCGCGGCGCTGAAGGAGAGCGGTGCGGACGAGGGCGGAGAGCAGCGGATCGTCGCCTTGATCCAGGAGGCCAACAGGCGCGTGTACGACCGCTCCAACCGCGACCCGAGCGCTTCCGGCATGGGCACGACGATGACCGTCGCGCTCGTCGAGAACGGGCAGGTCGCCTTCGGGCATGTAGGTGACTCGCGCGCGTACCTGATCCGCGCCGGCGCGATGGAGCAGCTGACAGAGGATCACTCACTCGTCGCCGAGCTGATGCGGAGCGGCAAGCTCTCGCCCGAGGAAGCGGAGAGCCATCCGCAGCGCTCCGTGATCACGCGCGCTCTCGGCACCGATCCCGACGTGGACGTCGACACGTTCACGATCGCGGCGGAGATCGGCGACGTCTTTCTGCTCTGCTCCGACGGCCTGACGACGATGGTGTCGAACGGAGCCATCCTCGACCTCGTCGAGCGCCACCGCGGCGACATGGAGAAGGCCCTTCGCGCACTCGTGCAGGCGGCGAACAGGGGCGGCGGAGAGGACAACATCACCGTGGTCGCCTTCGAGATCGCGGCAGAGCCGCTTACGCATGACGGCGAGACCCGTGAGCACGTGTTCGCCGGCGCGACCCCTGACGACGAGGACACGCTCACGGAAGCGGATGCCGTTCCGGCCGTCGACACAGCCGTCATCTCCGCGGAAGAGATCCAGGCCGAGCTCAAAGCGACGGAACGGCGAGAACGCGCGGTGCGCCGACGCCATCTTCGCCGCCGGGTCCTCGCCTGGCTCGCGCTGCTCGTGATCGCCGCGGGCATAGCGTTGGCGCTCTACCTGAGGTTCTTACGCTGAGACTGAGCATGCGCAACAGGGAGCTCGCGTTCCTGATCGTCGTGGGCGTCCTGACGGCGATCGGTTTCGCCAGCGTTTACATCGCCAGGCAGGACGTCGTTTCGACGGCGTCACTGACGTACGCCGGTTTCTTCTTCGCGTTGTACATCGCCGCGCACCTCGTCACGCGCTACACGGTCCCGTTCGCGGATCCGTATCTGCTCCCGATCGCCGCGCTGCTGACGGCGATTGGACTGACGGAGATCTACCGGCTCAGGCCCGGCGACGCCTTCAAGCAGGCCATCTGGATCGTCGTCGCCGTCGCGCTCTTCGCCGCGACGCTCTTGCTGCTGCGACGGGACTACCGACGCCTCGAGACCTACAAGTACCTCTTCGGCCTCACGGCGATCGGGCTGCTGCTGCTGCCGATTCTGCCGGT
This sequence comes from uncultured Actinomycetes bacterium, assembly GCA_963833255.1. Classification (GTDB taxonomy): domain Bacteria; phylum Actinomycetota; class Thermoleophilia; order Gaiellales; family Gaiellaceae; genus 3-1-20CM-4-69-9. The sequence continues at coordinate 49,652 of CAWHXK010000060.1, read as the reverse complement.
GCTCGGGCTCACTGTGAACGGCGCGCGCCTCTGGGTTCACGTCGGCGCACTGCGGTTCCAGCCCGGCGAGCTCGCGAAGATCATGCTGATCGTCTTCCTCGCCGGCTACATGCGTGAGAAGCGCGAGGTCCTTGCACAGGGGCGGCTGAAGGACTGGGGGCCGCTGCTCGTGATCTGGCTGCTCGCAATCCTCGTCCTGCTCGAGACCCGCGATCTCGGCGGTGGGCTTCTCTACTTCGGGATCTTCCTGGCGATGCTCTACGTTGCGACCGCGCGCATCGGCTACGTGGCCGTGGGTCTCGGCCTCTTCCTGATCGGCGCGGTCGGGGTGTGGAAGGTCACGCCGCACGTCCAGGACCGCGTGACGATCTGGCTTCACCCCTGGACGGTGCACAAGGTCTATTGCCCGCTTTCAGGCGGCCCCGCGCTGCGTCAGAACTGCCAGAGCTTCCAACTCGTGAAGTCGCTCTACTCGATCGGCAACGGTCAGTTCGGCGGCACCGGTCTCGGCAAGGGCACGTTTGCGACCACGAGCGGCGCCCCGATCATCCCGGACCTGAACACGGACTTCATCTACTCGGCGCTCGCACAGGAGCTCGGGCTGATCGGAGTCGCGGCCCTGCTACTCGTTTACATGATCTTCGTGCTGCGCGGTATGCGGATCGCGTTGCTCGCACAGGACGGTTTCTCGAAGCTCGCCGCCGCGGGTCTGACGTTCGGTTTCGCGCTGCAGACGTTCATCATCGTCGGCGGAATCCTGCGCCTGATCCCGCTCACCGGTATCACGCTGCCGTTCGTCTCCTACGGCGGCTCGAGCGTCGTCGCCAACTTCCTGCTCTTAGCCGGGCTGCTCCTGATCTCGAACCGTGCGAACCGTGAGGCACTGCGGTGAACAAGCAGGTCTCGCACATCGGCATCGCCGCGCTCGTCTTGCTCGCGGCGCTGATCGTCGCAACCACGTACTGGCAGACGTGGGCGAACGCGGGGCTCGCGAACCGGCAGGACAACGAGATCCAGCTCGTCGCGCAGTTCACGATCAAGCGCGGCAAGATCTACGCGTCCGACGGCCGCACGCTCCTCGCGACGAACGTGACCAAGAAGGTCGGTGGTCAGACGCTGTACTTCCGCCGCTACCCGACGGGGCCGCTCTTCTCCGACGTCGTCGGCTACTCGACGCAGTCGCGAAACCGAACAGGCCTCGAGCAGTCGTACAACGACTTTCTCACCGGCTCGAACGCCAACCTCGACACGGTCTTTCGTTCCGCGCTCGACAAGCTGAAGGGCACGACGGTCACCGGGAACGACCTCGTGTTGACGATCCGGCCCGAGGCGCAGGCACTCGCACTGCGACTCCTGCGCGGCAAGTGCGGAGCCGTTGTCGCGCTGGATCCGACGACCGGGCCGCGTGCTCGTGATGGCAACGAGCCCGACCTACAACCCGAACCTGATCGAGAAGCGCTTCGGGCTCGCGACGCGGACGAACCTTCCTTGTGGCGCTCCGCTTCTGAACCGCGCGACCGCCGGTAAGTATCCCCCCGGCTCGACCTTCAAGATGGTCACCGCCGCAGCCGCACTCGACACCGGCCGGTTCACGCCCGACTCGCCCTTCTACGATCCGGGTTACTGCGAGGAGTACGGCAAGCGAGTGCGGAACGCCGGTAACCCCGAGGCGCCCGAGACGTTCGGCAACGTCAACCTGTCGACCGGCTTCGAGCACTCGATCAACTCGGTTTTCTGCAACGTCGGCAAGACGCTCGGCGCGGGCGTCGTGCTCGACTACGCGAAGCGCTTCGGCTTCTACTCACTGCCGCCGCTCGAGACGCCGGAGGGCGAACGTGTAGAGAGCGGGTTGTACGACCACGGACGATTGTTCGATCCGAAGCACCCGGACACGCAGGTCGACCCCGGCCGGCTCGCGTTCGGACAGGAACGCCTCGCGGTGACGCCGTTGCAGATGGCGATGGTCGCGGCGACGATCGGCAATCACGGCGCGACCATGCGACCGCAGCTGATCGAGCGCGTCATCTCGCCGAGCGGCAAGACGATCACGCACCTGAAGCCCGACCAGCTCGGCCGACCGATCAAGCGGCAGACGGCCGACGAGCTCACGCGCATGATGGAGCTCGTCGTCACCGGCGGGACCGGCACAGCAGCCCAGATCCCGGGCATCAGCGTCGCGGGGAAGACCGGCACCGCAGAGGTGGGGCGGGGCAACATCCACACGACGTGGTTCGCGGCCTTCGCGCCTTCGAACGCTCCGCGGGTCGCGATCGCCGTGGTGGTCGAGAACCAGCTCAACGGCTTCGGCGGGACGATTTCCGCGCCGATCGCCAAACAGGTGATGGAGGCGCTGCTGCGGTAGGGGCGAATCCCTACTCTGAATAGGCCCCGATGGCGGTTTCCGACACCCTGATCAACACGCTCTTCGACGGGCGCTACCGCATCGTGCGCAAGCTTGGCATGGGCGGGATGGCGAACGTCTACCTCGCCGAGGACGAAGTCCTCGGCCGCCGAGTCGCGATCAAGATCCTGAACGATCGCCATGCGGGCGACGACCAGTTCGTCGAGCGCTTCCGCCGCGAGGCGAAGAACGCCGCCAGTCTCTCCCATCCGAACATCGTCTCGATCTACGACCGCGGCGAGGCGGAGGGCACCTACTACATCGCGATGGAGTATCTCGACGGGCGCTCGCTCAAGGAGCTGATCGTCGCGCGCGGACCGGCGCCGATCCACCTCGCAGTCGACTACGCGCGGCAGATTCTCGCCGCGCTGCGCTTCGCACACCGGCACGGCATCGTGCACCGCGACATCAAGCCGCACAACGTGCTCGTCGACGGCGAGGGACGCTTGAAGGTGACCGACTTCGGCATCGCGCGCGCAGGCGCGAGTCAGATGACCGAGGCCGGCTCGATCATCGGGACGGCGCAATACCTGTCGCCGGAGCAGGCGAAGGGCGCGTCGGTCGACCAGACCTCCGATCTCTATTCCGTCGGCGTGGTGCTCTACGAGCTGCTCACCGGCGTCGTGCCGTTCAGCGGCGACACGCCGGTCGAGATCGCGATGAAGCACCTCTCGACGCGTGCCGGAGCCTCCTTCGGCCAAGCGCGCAGATGTTCCGAGGGACTCTGGACATGGTCGTGATGCGCGCCCTTGCGAAGGATCCCTCCGAGCGCTATCAGAGCGCCGAGGAGATGGACGCGGACCTGCGGCGAATCAACCGCGGCGTGGCGATCTCCCCGGTCACCGAGGAAGCGGCGACGGCGATCATCTCGCGCCCTCCGGCGGAGGTGACGGCGATCACGTCGCACGCGCCGCGCCCACCTGCGCCGTATGCACCACCGGCGGCGTACTACGACTACGACGAGCCGCCGCGCCGCGCGATCTGGCCCTGGATCGTCGCGTTGCTGTTCGTCACGGCCGCGCTCGTCGGCGGGTACTTCCTCTACTCGCAGCTTCAGGACCAGCTCAGCGGCTCGAAGACGATCGCGGTCGGTAACTACGCGGGGCTCCGCGAGATCGCCGCCGTCAAGCTGATCACGCGACGCCGGCCTGCGGGCGAACCCGGTCCGGCAGGCGAATGCCGACCCGCAATTCCCCGAGACGTACGTCTTTTCGCAGACGCCGAGACCCGGTGACCGAATCCAGAAGAACAACTTCGTCACGATCTACGTGTCGACCGGGCCGCCGAAGACGGCGGTACCGAGCGTCGTGGGCGAGCAAATCGCGCGCGCCTTGTCGGACCTGCAGGACGCGAAGCTCAAGGGACGGCAGGTTTCGGTGGACTCGGGCAAGCCGCAGGGCCAGGTGATCTCCCAGTCGCCGAAGGCAGGAGCTTCGGTTGCCGAAGGCACGCAGGTCACGCTCAATGTCTCGAAGGGGCCCACGCCTGTCGCAGTCCCGAATGTCGTGGGCTCGACCTACGACACCGCGAGCTCGATCCTCCAGGCGAAGGGATTCGCCGTCAGGCGGACGGACGTCAAGTCGGATCAGCCGAAGGACACGGTCATCGGCATGACCCCCACCGCAGGCACTCTGCAACCGCCGGCAGCGATCATCACTCTGACGGTTTCCAAGGGCCCGGCGACCTCCATGGTTCCGGATGTGACCACGCTCTCGCAGAACGACGCCCAGGCCCAGCTCAAGGCTTCGGGCTTTGGCGTGCACATCGTCACCCAGCCGGTCACAGACCCGAGCCAGGACGGGATCGTCCAGACCCAGGATCCGCCCGGCGGAACCCAGGCGGCGCCCGGCAAGGTCGTGACGATTGCCGTCGGCAAGTTCGGCGCGCCCACGACCCCCGGCCCTCCGTAATGCCGCGCACCCGCGTCGCCATCCTGGCGGGCGGTCGGTCGTCCGAGCACGACATCTCGCTTGCCTCCGCCCGCTCGGTGCTCGAGTCGCTCGATCCCGAGCGCTACGAGGTCGTCACGGTGGCGATCGGTCGCGACGGACGCTGGGAGCTCGGCACCGGCGAGGACGGCTCGATCGCGGAAACGCTGCCAGTACCCGCGGCGAACGCCCCGGCCACTCTGGGCGCCGTTGACGTCGTGCTGCCGATCCTGCACGGCCCGTTCGGGGAGGACGGCACCGTCCAGGGACTGCTCGAGCTCGCCGGTGTCCCGTACGTCGGCGCCGGCGTCGCGGCTTCGGCTCTTTGCATGGACAAGGACCTCTTCAAGAAGGTGTTGCGGGACAGCGGGCTTCCCGTCGCGCGGCACGTCGCGCTCCGCGAGGGAGATCCGGTGCAGAACCCCTTCGGGTTCCCGTGCTTCGTCAAGCCGGCCAGGCTCGGCTCTTCGGTCGGGATCACCAAGGCCCATGACGAGGGCGAGCTCGCCGAAGCGGTGCTGCTCGCATTCCGCCACGACGACAAGGTGCTCGTGGAGGAGTTCCTCGATGGGATCGAGGTCGAAGTCGGCGTGCTCGGCAACCGCGAGCCGGTCGCGTCCATCCCTGGCCAGATCGTCCCGCTCGGACACGAGTGGTACGACTACTCGTCGAAGTACGACGACGGCGGCATGGACCTCGTCATCCCGCCTGACCTCCCCGACAGCGTGGTCGAACAGGTGCAGCGGGTCGCCGTCGAGTCGTTTCGCGTCACGGAGTGCGAGGGGATGGCCCGCGTCGACTGCTTCGTCGTCGACGGGGACCAGGTCGTCGTCAACGAGTTGAACACCATTCCGGGCTTCACCTCGACGAGCGTCTACGCGAAGCTCTTCGACGCGTCCGGCATTCCGTACGACGAGTTGTTGCGCCGCCTGATCGAGCTCGCCCTCGAGCGGCACGAGCGCCGCGCGAAGCTCGAGTTTTAACCCTTCCCGAAGGCGCGAACTTCGTTGACGTGCGCGAAGTGGCCGTCCGGGGCGAGCTTCGTGATCCAGATGAGGTAGTAGCGCTTCGGCGCCGACTCGTCGATCGCGAACCGCGTCGTCCTCGCGACGGCGCGCTTTTCCGAGACGAGCTGCCCCAGTGTGCCCTGGATGTTCGTCGCGCGGATCTCGGCGGTGAAGCCCGGAGTGTCGCTCACGACCGTGATGCGCGACACCTGGGTCGCAGCGTGGGCGTCGAGCACCATGCCGACGCCTTTCTTGACCCGTTCGAGCCCGTCGTTGTAGGTCTCGGTCGACCAGTAGGTCGAAAGGTCGCCGTCCGTGGCGTTGATCGCGGCGGCGTCGTGCTCGGTGCCGTCTCCGAACGGGTCGAACGCTCCGACGCCTGCGATCGGGATCTGTGCGCCGACCGGGATCGCGTTGCCCTTGTCGCCGACGGTCAGCAAGCCGACCGCGACGGCTGCGATTGCAAGTGCTCCGAGCGCCCCGATGAAGATCGGCAGACGCGAGCCGGCCTTGCGCCGCTTCGGCGGCCCCAAACGCTTCGGGGCGGGGATGACCATCGTGGCGTTGCCGTCTTCACCCCGGTCGAGCTCGGCGAGACAGGCCTCGAGTTCGGCCGCGAATGCATCCATGGTCGGAAAGCGCTGTGCCGGATCCTTCTCGAGCGCCCGGTCGATCGCCGCCGCAACGCGAATCGGCACGTCGCCGCGGACGTCCAGGACATTCGGGGGCGGCTCCTGGACGTGCTTCATCGCGACGGCGACGAAGCTCTCTCCCGGAAACGGGACGTCGCCGGTCAGCAGCTCGTAGAGCACGATTCCGAGCGAGTACACGTCGGTGTGCACATCGACCGGCTGGCCGCTCGCCTGTTCCGGAGCGATGTAGTTCGAGGTTCCGAGGACGGTCCCCGTCTGCGTGACGCCGCTGCTCCACGTCGAGCGAGCGCGCGATGCCGAAGTCTGTGACCTTCGCACGGCCGTCACCGTTCAGCAGCACGTTCTGCGGCTTGACGTCCCGGTGGATGAGGCCGTGCTCGTGGGCGAACGCGAGCGCACGGGCGATGTCGATTGCAATCTCGAGTGCTTCGCGCACTTCGAGACGTCCTTTGCGGACGACGAACTCCTTGAGGTTCTCGCCGTCGATGTACTCGAAGACGATGTACTGGCGGCCCTCTTCCTCACCCCGGTCGATCACCGTCACGATGCTCGGGTGCTGGAGCTGCGCCACGGAGCGAGCTTCGCGCTTGAAGCGCTCGACGAAGTCGTCGTCTTCGTTGTACTGCTCGTGCAGGATCTTCAACGCCACGTAGCGCTCGAGGAGCGAGTCGTGAGCCCGGTAGACGCTGGACATGCCGCCGTGGCCGACGACCTCCTCCAGCTCGTATCGTCCTGCGATCGTCTTTCCGACCACGGGCGAAAGCTACCCACCCTCCACGGCCGGCAAGCGTGGGATCAGTTGGTGCGCGTCCGGCGGAGCCGGAGACCTACCCACAGGCCTCCGCACCAGATTCCGTAGAGGAGCGCCACGAGGCCGACCAGAAACCACAGCGGGACGAGCTTGTGGCCGTGCCCGTCCTCGACTTGCCGTGCGCTCAGGGCCGCAACCGAGCCCAACGCGAGGAGCACGCCTCCGGTCAACACGAGCCGCGGGCGGCCGAGACCGCTCGCACCGAAGACGAGGGGCAACGCGAATGCGGCGGCGGCGATCAGGTATCCGGCCATAGCGCCCTTATCGGCGCCGAGGCCTCCGAACCTGACTACCGAAGCGCCGTCCCGAGGGCGTCTTCCCAGGCGCCGAGCGCCTCGTCCAGCTCGGCGTCGGAGATGACGAGCGGTACGAGCACCCGGATGCAGTTCGAGTAGATCCCGGACTTGAGCAGCAGCAGGCCCCGCTCGGAGGCAGCCTCGACGACCTTCGTCGCCAGCTCGGGTGCCGGGTCCTTCGTGTCGCGGTCGTGGACGAGCTCGATTGCAAGCATCGCTCCCAGGCCGCGGACGTCGCCGATCGCATCCCAGCGCTGCTGCCACGTTTGCATGCGACCCCGGATGGTGTCGCCGATCTGGCCGGCTCGTTCCACGAGGCTCTGCTCTTCGAAGACGTCGAGGACGGCGAGAGCGGCTGCCTGGGCGACGGGATTCCCGACGTACGTGCCTCCGATCGCCGAGTCGCCCGGAGCGTCCATGATCTCGGCTCTGCCGATCACGGCGGAGAGTGGGAGGCCGGCTGCGATCGACTTCGCGACGGTGATCAGGTCGGGCTCCACCTCGTAGTGCTCGATCCCCCACATCTCTCCTGTTCTGCCGTACCCCGTCTGCACCTCGTCGACGACGAGCACGATGCCGTTGTCGTCGCAGATGCGGCGCACGCCTTCGAGGAACTCCGGCGGTGCGACGACGAAGCCGCCTTCGCCCTGGACGGGCTCGATCACGATCGCCGCGACACTCTCGGCCGGGACGGTCGTGATCAGGGCTCGTTCGAGCGCAGCGAGCGCGTCGGCGGCGCTCGGTCCGCGGTAGTCCTGGGCGAACGGAAGGCGGTAGACCTCCGGCGCGAAGGGCCCGAGACCCGCCTTGTACGGATGCGTCTTCGAGGTGAGCGTCAGCGACAGCAGCGTGCGGCCGTGGAAGCCTCCCTCGAAGCCGATCACCGCGGGCCGCTTCGTGTAGGCGCGCGCGAACTTGACTGCGTTCTCGACCGCCTCTGTTCCGGCGTTGAAGAACGCCGCCTTCACCGGCCCGGAGATCGGGGCGGTGGCGACGAGCCGCTCGGAGAGCGTCACGTACAGCTCGTAGGGCACGATCGTGAAGTCCGTGTGGAAGAACTTCGCCGCCTGCTCCTGCACCGCCTCGACGACCTGCGGATGAGCATGCCCGACGTTGAGGCAGCCCACGCCGCCTGTGAAGTCGATGAACGTATTGCCGTCGACGTCCGTGAGCGTTGCGCCCTCGCCGCGCTCGATCACGACCGGCAAGTAGATCGAGAGGGGGTCGGCGATCACGCGGTCCTTTCGCTCGAGGATCTCCTGCGAGCGTGGGCCGGGGATCTTGGTGTGGAGCTCGATTGCCTTGGTCGCCGCCATCAAAGCTGACGATAGCGCAGCAGGCGGCCGCCTTGCATAGCTGTATAGAAAGGTTTCAGACGCCTAACGGAAGGCCGGCGTGTGGAGCGCCTTGACTGTGTAGACGCCTTCTGCGTTCCAGAGCATGAAGCCCTTCGCGTGCTCCAGCCGGGCTGCCTGGATCTGGTCCTGGACGTCGGAGAGCGTGTAGGTCCGGCGGAGCGAGAAGTCCTGGAGCCAGGGAATCAGCTTCGTCTTGCGGCCGCGCACTGCAGTGCGAAAGTCTCGGAGCGAGTAGGCCACAGTCGTGCCGGGCCGTGAATCCGGGTCGACGATGTTGTACTCGCCGGACACGTAGTGGGACGGATAGACCATCGGGTAGATCGCGTCGACGTAGGGAGAGATCCGGCGTGGGAACTGACCGATGCCGAGGTTCCTCGTTGCGGACAGCCCGAAGACGTCGACCGAGACCCGGACACCGAGCGGCTTGAGCCGCGAGCTCGCGTATTTGGCGAACATCGGAATCGTCCAGCCCATCGGTTGCGCGTGCACGCCCGGGTAGCGGATCTGAGAGAGGTCGCCGTCGCTCGGGAAGCGCACGTAGTCGAACTGGATCTCGTCGAAGCCGAGCTTCGCCGCCTGGGCGGCGATGTCGACGTTGTACTTCCAGACTCGCTTGTCGTAGGGGTTCGTCCACCCGAGCCCGGCGCTGTTCACCCAACGCGAGCCGTCTGCGCGGCGGATCGCCAACTGGGGTGCGCCCGCCGAGAGGACGGGATCCTCGAAGGTGACCACACGCCCGATCAGATAGAGGCCCGCGGCGTGGATCTTGGCGACGACGCGCTGAGCGTCGTAGTAGGGCCTCGCGGAGCCGACCTTCTTCGCGAGCGGCACCTTGACCGGGAACCCGACCTCGCCGTTCTCGTCCTTGACGTCGAGCTCGATCGCGTTGAGGCCCGCCGACTTCATCGCGATGTAATCGTCGATCTTGCCGGTGAGCCCGGCGAGGGGCATCGTCACGTGGACGCCGCGCACCTCTTGAGGCAGCGGTCGCGGTTGGAGCACCTGCGGCTCCGGTGCCTGCGGCCCTCTCGCGGCGGCGCGGACCGTCTTGTGCCCGTGGATGTGCGTCGCGATCACCGCGCCGACGACGCCGGAGGCGATCAGCGCCAGGAGCGCACCGACTGCGATCAGCCGCCGCCGGTGGCGTCGCCTCTGCGCTTCGGCCCGCCGAAGCTTGCGGCGCGAATTCGGATCGACAGGCTGGAGGACATACCGGGTCGGCAAGGTGTGGAAAACTAACAGAGGCCGGTCGGCCGTAGAATCGGCCCCATGGTCCTCTCAGATCGGACGATCGCGCGTTGCCTGGAGGAAGGCCGCATCGAGATCGATCCTTACGACGATTCCCTGCTCCAGCCGTCGAGCGTGGACGTCCGGGTCGACCGCTATTTCCGGGTTTTCCACAACAACCGCTACCCCTATATCGATGTTCGCGAGCCGCAGGACGACCTGACCGAGCTCGTCGAGGTCGAGAACGGAACGCCGTTCATCCTCCATCCGGGCGAGTTCGTTCTTGGCTCCACGCTGGAGCGCATCCGGCTCCCGGACGATCTCGTCGCGAGACTCGAAGGGAAGAGCTCCCTCGGCCGGCTCGGCCTCCTGATCCACTCGACGGCCGGCTTCATCGACCCGGGCTGGGACGGGCACGTGACGCTCGAGCTTTCGAACGTCGCGAACCTGCCGGTCACGATCTACCCGGAGATGAAGATCGGCCAGATCTCGTTCGTCCAGCTGACGGAGGCGGCCGAGACGCCGTACGGGACCGGGGGGATCGGCTCGAAGTACCAGGGACAGCGCGGCCCGACCCCGTCGAAATACTGGCAGAATTTCCAGAAGGAAACAGCCGGTTGATCCTCGTCTCGGGGGGCACCGGCTTCGTGGGTGGCCACGTCGTCCACGAGCTGCGCGGCCGCGACCTGCCCGTGCGCTGCCTCGTCCGGGATCCGCGTAAGGCCACGAAGCTGGCCGGCTGGGGCTGCGAGCTCGCCGAGGGCGACGTCACGGATGCAGGCAGCCTGCGCCGCGCAGTCGCGGGGGTCGACACGATCGTCCATCTCGTTGCGATCCGGCAGGGCCCGCGTGAGAACTTCCAGCGGATCATGGTCGACGGCACGCGCGACCTGCTCTCGGCTGCGCGCGACGCCGGCGTCCGCCGGTTCGTCCACATGAGCGCCCTCGGTACGAGCGAGGAGACCAGGGAGCTCGTGCCCTACTACTGGGCGAAGTGGGAGAACGAGCAGCAGGTCCGAAGCTCGGGAATCCCGTTCGTGATCTTCCGGCCGAGCTTCGTCTTCGGTCCCGACGGCGGGATCCTGCCCACCTTCGTCAAGCTCGCGAAGCTCGCGCCGGTGACGCCGATCATCGGCGGTGGTCGCCAGCGGATCCAGCCGATCTGGGCCGACGACCTGGCCAGGACCTTCACGGACGGCACGCAGAAAGAAGACGTCACGGGAAGGCTGTTCGAGCTTGGCGGGCCCGACGCCGTCACCTGGAACGAGTTCTGGGAGCGGCTGAAGCGCGTGCTCGGCCTGAGGCGCCCGAGCGTCCACGTCCCTGTCGGGCTGATGAGGATCAACGCGCTCCTGACCGAGCGGCTGCCGGGAGACATCCCGCTCACACGAGACCTCCTCAAGATGCTCGAGCACGGAGACAACGTGGTCTCCGGCGACGAGGCGGTGCGGACCTTCGCGCTGCCGCTCCTCCCGCTCGACGATCAGCTCCGGCGAGCCGCTTGACCAAGCGGTTCACTGCCGTCTGACCCTCGCGCGCGGCATGGGCTGGGATCGCTCCGCCGGCACACGGCGCACTACGTAGCGACGAAAACCGGAAAAGAAAGGGGGCCGCGTTATGCGGCCCCCGATCCGGTTACCAGCGGTGGATTAGTAGAGGCGCTTCCTGCCTCGGCCCGAGAGTTACATGGCCGGGCGGCGCGTAACGCGTCGTCCCCCACGCTGGCTAGGCGATTCCCCGTAGGTCCGGGGACACACCTCTACCCGCTGGTACCTCCACTGCCCGTACTGGAAATCTCCACTCTCGGACCACCTCCTTTCCGCGGTTAGCGCAAATGTATCAGGCGGCGCGGAGGATCACGGAGAGCTCCAGGCCCCGGTCGAGCGGCACCGTCACCGACTCCAGCGAGGGGTCGTTCTGGCGGGCTTGCGAGTACGAGCCGAGGGTCTCCTCGTGTGAGAGGACGTTGTCGGCGACGACCAGCGCGCCCGGCTCGAGCTTCTCGCGGGCCGCCTGGAAAAGCTGCTCGTAGTCCTCCTTCTCGGCGTCCAGGAAGACGACGTCGAAAACGTCCTCGATCCCGGGAATCGTCTCGGCAGCGTCGCCCTCGATCAGCTCGGCCCACTCCTCGAGACCCGCCTCCGCGATGTTCGCCCGCCAGGCTTCGGCCTTGGCCGGGTCGTGCTCGAGCGAGAGCACGCGTCCGCCGAGAGACCGCACGCCCGCCGCGAGCCAGATTGTCGAGTAGCCGCGCGAGCCGCCGACCTCGAGCACCTCGCAATCCCATTGCGGGGCGACGAGTGCGAAGAGGAACTGCCCGGTCGTCCGTGCTATGGCTCGCGAGCGCTCGGCCGCCGGCAGGCCGCGCTGGCGTTCGGCCGCGTCCTCGGCCTCCAGTCGCTGCAGGACGCTCTGCACGCGCTCGTCGACCATCAGCCGACGCTGGTCTCGATGTCCCGCTGAACGGCGGCGCGCACGTGGCAGGCGGCGATGTGGTCGTTGACGACGCCGCAGGCCTGCATCGCCGCGTACACCGTCGTGGGGCCCACGAAGCGGAATCCGTTTCGCTTCAGCTGCTTGGAGAGCGCGACCGACTCGGGGGTCGTCGCCGGAAGGTCCCGCAAGGTGTTAGGAGGACGTTTCGCTTTCGCGCGATGGGCCCAGACGACTTCCTCGAGTGACGTTCCCGCTTCACGGAGAGCGAGCGTCCCGCGGGCGTTGGCTATCGCCGCCTCGATCTTGCCGCGGTGGCGCACGATGCCTGCATCCTTCAGCAGCCGTTCGACGTCGCGCTTGCCGAAGCGCGCGACGCGCTCGGGCTCGAAGTCGGCGAACGCCGCCCGGAAATTCTCCCGCTTCCGAAGGATCGTCAGCCAGGACAACCCGGACTGAAAGCCTTCGAGGCAGAAGCGTTCGAGCAGTCCCCGTTCGTCGGTGACGGGCCGGCCCCATTCCTCGTCGTGGTACGCGTTGTACAGCGGGTCGCTCGACGTCCAGCAACGCGTCGGCTCAGACAAGCTTGACCTTGATCATCCCGTCGTCGACCCGGACGGGGAACGTCGCGACCGGCTCCACCGCAGGCAGGGTCAGGGCGCGCCCCGTGCGGATCTCGATGTTCGCGCCGTGTCGAGGGCAGATCGCGACGCCGTCGTCGCAGTCGAAGTCGCCCTCGCACAGGGGACCGTCGTCGTGCGAGCAGCGGTCCTCGAGTGCGTAGTACTCGCCGTTCAGGTTGTAGACGCCGACGGCGATCACGCCGGCGTAGACGATCTTGACCGAGCAGGGTGGAAGCTCCTCGACCGGGCAGACGTCGAGCTCGGCCACCCGCTACTTGAGGTCGAGGTCGCTGGAGGCCCCGGCCCACTCCTCCGGGAGCGGTGTGCCTTTGGCCTTGTGCAGAGCAAGCTTCAGCGTTGACAGCCCGAGCAGCGCGCACTTGAGCCGGACGGGCGTCAGGGGGATTCCGATCTCGTCGAGCAGCTCCTCACGCGGAAGCGTGGCCACGGCCGTCGCGCTCCGGCCCTGGACCATCTCCATCAGCATCGACGTCGCAGCCTGCGAGATCGCGCAGCCCCGGCCCGAGAACTTCACCTCGTCGATCGTGTCGCCGTCCTCGCCGAAGACCACGAAGATGGAGACCTCGTCGCCGCAAAGCGGGTTCTGACCCTCGGCGTGCGCGTCGGCTCCCTCGAGCTCGCCGTGCCCGCGCGGGTTCTTGTAGTGATCGAGGATCACTTCTCGGTACATCTGGTCGAATTCACTCATGCTTCACCGAGCGTAGCGAAGGTCTTTCCCATTACCCGTGGAAAGTGCGCAGCACTTTTCACGGTCCAAGAAGCTTATGGGTCTTTTGGAGCCCTTCGACGAGGCGGTCGATCTCCTCGCGGATCGTGTAGAGATAGAAGCTCGCCCGGTTCGTCGCCGCGACGCCCAGCTTCGCCATCAACGGCTGGCAGCAGTGATGGCCGGCGCGGATCGCGACGCCTTCCATGTCGAGGACCTGCGCGACGTCATGTGGGTGGATGCCCTCGATGTTGAACGAGATGATCCCGGCGCGGCGGTCCGGCGGGGGGCCGTAGCCGACGAAGCCGGGCACGTCCGCGAGGCGCTCGAGCGCATAGACGAGCAGCTCGCGCTCGTGCTGCTCGATCGCGGCGATGCCGACGTCCGTGACGTAGTCCACCGCTGCGCCGAAGCCGACTGCTTCCGCGATCGGTTGCGTGCCGGCCTCGAACTTGTACGGCAGCTGGCCCCAGGTCGTCTCCTCGAGCTTCACCGACCGGATCATGTGGCCGCCGAGGTTGAACGGCGCCATCGACTCGAGCAGCTCGGCGCGCCCCCAGAGAGCGCCGACGCTCGTCGGGCCGCACATCTTGTGTGACGAAAAGGCGAGGAAGTCACAGTCGAGCTGCTGGACGTCGATCTCGTGGTGCGGCGCGGCCTGCGCGGCGTCGACGACCATGATCGCGCCTTGCTCGTGGGCCCAGGCGGTCAGTCGCTCGACCGGGTTGATCGTTCCCAGTGCGTTCGACACGAGGTTGTTGGCGACCACTTTGATGTTCCCCGTGCGCGCGAGCTCCTCGAGCGAGTCGAGCTTGAGCTCCCCGTGCTCGTCGAGCGGGATCGCCTTGAAGGCTGCTCCGGTGCGCTTGGCGATGTACTGCCAGGGCACGAAGTTCGAGTGATGCTCGAGCTCCGTGACGAGGACGACGTCGCCGGGCCCGAGATTGTCGAGGCCCCAGGCGTAGGCGACTAGGTTGATGCTCTCGGTTGCGCCGTGGGTGAAGATCAGCTCGCGTGGCTCCGGTGCGTTCACGAGGCGCGCGACCTTCTCGCGCGCGCCTTCGTACTCGGCAGTCGCCACCTCCGAGAGTGTGTAGACGCCGCGATGGACGTTCGCGTACTGGGTCTCGTAAAACGTGCGGAGCTTGTCGAGCACTTGCCGCGGCTTGTGCGAGCTCACCGCAGAGTCGAGGTAGGCGAGCCGCTTGCCCCGGATCTCCTGGTCGAAGATCGGGAAATCCGCGCGGAGCTTCTCCGCGTTCAACTTGGTCTGCGCCGTCACGGCCACCCGGTCATCGTACCCGGGGGTTCCTAGCGAAAGCGGACCTCGGCGCGACCTGCCGCTGCCTTCATGAGGGTCACCCGGAAGGAGCCGGGAATCCTGTACGACTCGCCCTTTGCGAGCCAGGGTCGCTTCGCCTTTGTCAGCTTGCGCATCAGCACCGACGATTCCGCGAAGGGCGACGGGACGACGCGATCGTCGATGAACCGGAAGAGCAGCCCTCGGAACGGCTGCGAGCGGTACTCGATCCACCACGAGCCCTGCTCCGTGTCGACGATCAGGCTCTGGGCGAGCGCCGATTCGGTCGTCGGCGGCGCGAGGACGTAGCGCTTCGCGGCTGTCACGTGCGGCTGGTCGCGGATCCACCCGAGGGTCACCTTCTCGTAGGCGCTGAAGTCGAGGTCGCCGCTGCCCATCGGGCTGAACGGGTCTCCCGTCTCGTCGATGCCACACACGCCTCCGACGGTGATGCAATCCGATGCCTGCGCGTGACCCAGCCCGAAGGCGTGGCCGAGTTCGTGGACGACGAGCTGGAGGTTCGGTTGCCGCGTCAGCATCACCTCGTGACCCCACGTCGCTCCGTGGAAGCCGCAGTGGCTGTCGGCGATTGTGTAGATGACGTCGTCGTAGTGAGCAGGGTCGAAGCCCGCGCGTCCGGCGGCGACCTTCGCGGGGGCGACGACGCCTTCGAGGCTGCGATTCGTGGTGCCGCCGCAGCCGGGATTGGCGGTGAACGCCGCGAGCCACGGCGTCACGTCGATCTGCAGCTTCACCTTCCCGAAGGACGCCTTGTCGAAGTAGTTGGCCGCCTGCCCGGCCGTGCGCTCGACGTCCGCAACCGTGTAGGGCCTCGACCCGGAGGTCGCCAGCACTACGAGCACGCGCTCGTTGCCCTTGACGACGGCGCCGGCCGACTGGACGACGAGCGTCGCGAGCAGGACTGCCGCCGCGTAGAGCGGGGCGCGAGCCACGCCCGGAGTATGCGCCTCTCGGCTGCGGGAAGCTAGCCCTGAGGGATGCGGGCTTCGAGAGCCGCGGCGAGCGAATCCCGAACGGCCTCGAACTCGATGCGGTCCAGGATGTCCTGGAAGAAGCCGCGCACGATCAGCCGCTCCGCGTCTCCGCGGGAGAGGCCGCGGGCCATGGCGTAGAAGAGCTCTTCACGGTCGACGCGGCTGACCGTCGCGCCGTGGGTGCAGCGGACGTCGTTCGCGAGGATCTCGAGCCCGGGGATCGGAACGGCGTGCGTCGTCGGCGAGAGCATGAGGTTGCGGTTTTCCTGGTACGCGTTCGTCTTCTGCGCGTCCTTTTCGACCCTGATCATTCCGCGCCAGACGGCGGTGGACGTGTCGCGGAGCGCGCCCTTGAACGCAAAGTCGGACGTCGTGTTCGGCGCGATGTGCTCCTGGAACGTGTCGTAGTCGAGATGCTGGTCACCGTCGGTGAAGTACGCACCGGTTACACGGGAGGTGGCGCCTTCGCCGGCGAGGTCGTTCTGGATGCGAACCTTGCCCTTCTTCGAGCCGAAGCCGCCGGCCACCCAGTCGAGCTCGGCGTCGCGGCCGACCTGCGCGTGATGCGTGGCGAAGTGCCAGGTCTCCTGCGACAGGTTCTGGATCGAGACGTATTCGAACTTCGAGCCCTGCTCGAGGAAGAACTCCTGCGCCGTGTTCGTGTAGGAGCGGAGGGTCGGATCGGTGGAGGAGACCTCCTCGACGAGCGTGAAGCGGGCTCCTTCTTCCGCGACGACGAGCAGGCGCCAGAAGAGCGATCCGCCTTCGGTCGAGTTCGTCACGCGCACGTAGAGCGGCTTCTCCAGCTCGACGCCCTTCGGGACGACGACGAGCAAGCCGTGCTTCCAGACCGCCGCGTTGTGCGCGGCGAACTTCTCGTCCCAGCCGACGAGCGAGTAGAGGCGCTCGTGCTCCTCGGACAGCGGCGCAAACGTGATTCCCTCGGGTGCCCGCTCGATCTCGATACCGGCCTCGGTGATCGTCGCGAGACCCGCCACGTCGAGCTCGAGCATCGTCCCGGCGGGACCTGTGCCAGGGACTGTCCCTGGAACGTGACCGAAGGAGTCGGGGTCGAAGTCCTTGAGGTCCGTGAAGCGCCAGTGCTCCTGCGTCGTGTCCGGAAGCGGCAATTCCCGGTACCGCTCGAGTGCTTCGCTGTGGGCCATGACGCCTAGGGTAGTGAGCCGTCGGAGTACGGCGCGTAGCGACGGTGGAGCATCAGCCCGTTGCCGTCAGGGTCCTTGAAGAACGCCATGTGGCAGACGCCGGAGTCGAACACCTCCGGGAACTCGAACTCGACGCCTGCGCTTTGCAGCCTGTCCATCGCCTCCTGGACATCTGCGACTCGGAGTGCGATCCCATACTCGGGGCGGTACTCGCTTTCGCCTTTCTGCTCGGGCGTGCTCAGCACGAGGCCGACGTTCGCTGCCTCGAACTCCGGCCACTCGTCGCTCGAGAGCGGGTTCCGCTTCAGCCCAAGCTTGCCGCCGTAGAACTCGGACGCCTGTGCGCGATCTTTCACGTTCACCCCGATGAAGTCAGTGCGCTGCACCTCCTGCTCGGGCACGTCGAACCGCTCCAGCGGTGCATAGCGATGGTGGAGCTGGATTCGATTGCCATCGGGGTCGGCGAATGGTGCTCCGTTGCAGACGCCTGAATCGAACGTCTCCATCGCGAACTGCACGTCGCTCTGCTCGAGCTCGCTCCGCACAGCGTCGAGATCCCGGACGCCGAGAGCGAGCGAGCCCCCGAACGTCGACAGCGCGAGCGTGAGGTTGCCCGTCTCGTACTCGACCCAGCGGTCGCCCGAGGTGTTCGGGTTGCGCGCGAGTCCAAGCCTCTCGCCGTAGAACTCGTCGGCGCGCGCCAGTTCCTCCACCGGCAGCGCGATGAAGTCGATCCGCTCGATCTGCATTACGGCGTCGTGCCGTCCGGGTACGGCGCGTACCGGTGGTGCAGGAGAATCGGATTGCCCGATGGGTCACGGACGCCGGCGCCGTGACATTTCCCCGAGTCCCACATCTCGTTGACCTGGACGCCGACCGCCTCGAGCTTCGCCTTCGCCTCCGCGACGTCGGGCACGCGGAGCGCGAGCGCCCCGGGCGGCAGCGGCGTGAACTCGTAGTCGTGGGTGTGCGGCGTCATCACGGCGAGCGTGACGTTGCCGACCTCGTACTCGATCCAGTCGTCAGCCGGCGAGTTGGGGCTCTGCTCGAGACCGAGGACGCCTTCGTAGAAGCCCTTCGCTTCGTCGATGTCCTTGACCGGCACGCGGATGTAGTCCACCCGCTGAATGTCGATCAACCGACGGATCCCTCCATTTGCAGCTGGATGAGCCGGTTCATCTCGACGGCGTACTCGAGCGGCAGCTCCTTCGTGATCGGCTCGACGAAGCCGGAGACGATCAGCGCCGACGCCTCGGACTCGGAAAGGCCGCGCGACATCAAGTAGAAGAGCTGCTCCTCCCCGATCTTCGACACCGTCGCCTCGTGTCCGATGTCGACTTCGTTCTCGTCGATCTTCATGTACGGGTACGTGTCCGAGCGTGAATCCTCGTCGAGGATGAGCGCGTCGCACACCACCTTGGACTTCGAGCCCTTGGCGCCCTTCGCGACCTCGAGCAGGCCGCGGTAGCCGGCGCGCCCGCCGTTCTTCGAGATCGACTTCGACGTGATCACGGACGTCGTGTTCGGCGCGACGTGAACAGCCTTGCCGCCTGCGTCCTGGTGCTGGCCTTTGCCGGCGAACGCGATCGACAGCACCTCGCCGTGCGCGCGCTCACCGAGCAGCCAGATCGCCGGGTACTTCATGGTCAGCTTCGACCCGAGGTTGCCGTCGACCCACTCCATGGTGGCGCCCTCGTAGGCGACGGCGCGCTTCGTGACGAGGTTGTAGACGTTGTTCGACCAGTTCTGGATCGTCGTGTAGCGGCAACGCGCGTCCTTCTTGACGATGATCTCCACGACTGCGCTGTGCAGCGAGTCGGTGGAGTAGATCGGCGCGGTGCAGCCTTCGACGTAGTGCACGTACGCGCCCTCGTCGACGATGATCAGCGTGCGCTCGAACTGGCCCATGTTCTCGGCGTTGATCCGGAAGTAGGCCTGCAGCGGCATCTCGATCTCGACACCGGGGGGCACGTAGATGAACGAGCCGCCCGACCACACTGCCGAGTTCAGTGCGGCGAACTTGTTGTCGTTCTGCGGGATGATCGTGCCGAAGTACTGCTTGACGAGCTCCTCGTGCTCACGCAGGCCGGAGTCCATGTCGAGGAAGAGCACGCCCTGCTTCTCGAGGTTCTCCTGGAGCTTGTGGTAGACGACCTCGGACTCGTACTGCGCGCCGACTCCTGCGAGGTACTTCTTCTCCGCCTCCGGGATCCCGAGCTTGTCCCAGGTGTCGAGGATCTCCGCCGGCAGGTCCTCCCAGCGCTCTGCCTGCTTCTCGGTCGGGCGGATGTAGTAGTAGATGTTCTCGAAGTCGATGTCGTTCAGGTTGCCGCCCCACTGGGGCAGGTCGCGCGCAAGGAAGTAGTCGAGCGACTTGTGGCGGAACTTGCGCATCCAGTCGGGCTCGTTCTTGTGCTCCGCGATCGCCTCGACGACCTCGTGCGAGATGCCGCGGCCGGACTTGAAGAAGTAGTCCTTGGCCTCGTCCGGATTGGAGAAGCCGTACTTGTACTCCTCGCGGATTCCCTGGACTGTCTCGGTTTCGGTCGCCATCAGACTGGTGCCACCTCGTAGCGTTCGTAGCCCTCGGCCTCGAGCTTGTGCGCGAGCTCAGGCCCTCCTTCTTCCACGATACGCCCGTTGATGAACACGTGCACGAAATCGGGGGTGATGTAGTCGAGGATCCGCTGGTAGTGGGTGATCACCAGGGCACCCATCTCAGGCCCGACGAGCTCCTTCACGCCCCCGGCGACGACGCGAAGCGCGTCGATGTCGAGCCCGGAGTCGGTCTCGTCGAGAACCGCGATCCGCGGCTTCAGCATTGCCATCTGCAGGATCTCGACCCGCTTCTTCTCGCCGCCCGAGAAGCCGTCGTTGAGATAGCGCGACGCGAGCTCGCGCGAGACCTTGAGCCGGTCCATCTGCGCGAAGATCTCCTTGCGGAACTCGGGAATCGGGATCGGATCGTCCTCGCCGCCGTTCTTGGCCTTGCGGATCGAGTTGATCGCGCTGCGCAGGAAGCTCGTGACCGTCACGCCGGGGACGGCGTGCGGGTACTGGAACGCGAGGAAGAGGCCGCGCTGGGCGCGCTCGTCTGCCTCGAGCTCGAGGATGCTGTCGCCGTCGAGCAGGACGTCGCCCTCGGTGATCCGGTAAGCGGGATGGCCCATGAGGGCATACGCGAGGGTGGACTTCCCGGAGCCGTTCGGCCCCATGACGGCGTGCACCTCGTTCGGGTCCACTGCCAGGTCGACGCCCTTGACGATCTCGGTGCCGTCCTCGAGGGCGACGTGCAGATTCTTCAGCTCTAGAAGCGCCAAGTTCGTGACATCCAGTCCCTAGGTGGAAAGCGGCCTGGGCGGCCAGCTAGTAGCTCCTATCGTACCCAATGCCGGTCCCGCTTCGACCAGGCGCGGGTGGATCACCCGTCCGAGACGAATCGGAGCCCACCCGGCCCTCGCAAACCGCTACCCTGAAGGCATGCCCAACGTAGGCCCTTGGGAGATCATCCTGCTTCTGCTGCTGGCCCTCTTGCTTTTCGGCGCCAAGCGGCTGCCCGAGATCGGGCGTTCGATGGGTCGTGGCATGCGCGAGTTCAAGGACTCTGTCAGCGGCAAGGATGTCGACGACGAGCCTGCCGAGCTGCCGAGGCCGACGACGAGCGACACGACGGTCCCTGCGCGCGAGCGCGACCCCGTCTAGCCCGTGAAGCGCCTACCGCGGCGCCTCCGAAGCGGTGAGGAGGCGACGCTCGTCGAGCACCTCGACGAGTTGCGTGCGCGCATCTTCGTCTCACTCGGCGCGCTTGTGGTCGGCTTTGCGATCGCGTTCGTCTTCCACCGGCACCTCCTGCACTGGCTGAACGCTCCTCTGCCCGCCGACCGCGGCAAGCCTGTGACGCTCGGTGTCGCCGAGCCGTTCCTCACTGCGATGAAGGTCAGTCTCATGGCCGGGTTCGCGCTGGCACTGCCCGTCGTCCTCTGGCAGCTCTGGAGCTTCCTCGCGCCTGCAGTGGAGCCCCACGCCGAGCGTCTCGTCTTGACCTTCGTCGCTCTTGCCACCGTTCTGCTCGTCGTCGGCGTCGCGTTCGGCTACTTCCTCGTGCTGCCGCAGGCGATCCACTTTCTGACGAACTTCGATCAGGACCAGTTCCAGATCCTGATCAGGGCGAAGGACTACTACTCGTTCGTGCTCACCGTCTTGTTCGCGGTCGGGCTCGTCTTCGAGTTGCCGATCTTCCTCCTGGCGCTGGTGCGTCTCGACGTCATCTCGACGCAGACGTTGCGCAGCAACCGCCGGATCGGCTACTTCATCGTCGCGGTGATCGCCGTGCTGCTTCCCGGAATCGACCCGGTGACGACGACGATGGAAGCCGTTCCACTCGTTGTGCTGTACGAGGCCTCGATCTGGCTCGCCGTGCTGATGGAGCGACGGGCGCCGCAGGCTGAGCCGCAGGCTGAAGCGGCTAGCCTTACCGAACCGTGAACCGGGTCGTCTCCGCTGACTGGGTCCTGCCGATCGAGGGCCCGCCGATCGAGGACGGCGCAGTCGCGATCGACGATGGTCGAATCGCCGCAGTCGGCACCTCCGAAGAGCTCGGGGAGGGCACGCGCTACGACGACTCGGTGATCGTCCCCGGTTTCGTCAACGCGCACTCGCACCTCGAGTACGCCGTCTATGGCGG
Source organism: uncultured Actinomycetes bacterium (assembly GCA_963833255.1). Classification (GTDB taxonomy): domain Bacteria; phylum Actinomycetota; class Thermoleophilia; order Gaiellales; family Gaiellaceae; genus 3-1-20CM-4-69-9. The sequence continues at coordinate 28,043 of CAWHXK010000060.1, read as the reverse complement.
CTTCGGTGACGGGCTCGGCGACTTCTCGGAGTGGATCGCCCTGCACATCGAGCGCAAGGCGCGGATCGGCTGGGACGAGTTCGTCGACATCGCGAAGCTCGGCGCGGCGGAGTGCCTCGCGTCCGGTGTGACCACGGTCGGGGATTGCAGCTTCAGCGGCGCCACGGCGATTGCGTGCGCCGAGTTGGGCCTGCGCGCAACGGTCTACATCGAGGTCTTCGGTTCCGATCCCGACGGCGCGCTCGCACGCTTCGCCGAGATTCGCGACCGCGTCAGCGACGCGTTTTCCGAGCGCGTGCGCCCGGGCGTCTCTCCTCACGCTCCGTACTCGGTGTCGATCGACGTCTACCAGGCGTGTGCCGGGCTCGGCGTGCCGATCGCGACGCACATCTCCGAGAGCCGGTCCGAGGTCGCTTACCTCCTGACCGGCGAAGGCGCGTGGGGCAATTACAAGGATCTGCTCGTCGAGGCGCCGGGAGCGACGGGCGCGCGACTGCTTGCCGAGCACGACCTGCTCGGACCGAACCTCGTCGCGGCGCACTGCGTCGTCCTCGAGGATGACGAGATCGGCCTCCTTGCAGCGACCGGCACGGGCGTCGCTCACTGTCCCAGGTCGAACGCTGCGCTCGGCTGCGGCGTCGCGCCGCTGGCCGAGCTACGCGCGGCCGGTGCCAACGTCGGCGTGGGTACCGACAGCCCGGCTTCGGCGGCCTCGTTCGACTTCTTCGAGGAGCTGAGAGCAGTGGTTCTCTCCGCGAGGGCGCGGGCGGCCAGGCCTGACGTCCTCACGCCGGCCGAGGCGCTCGAGCTCGGGACGCTCGGCTCTGCGCGGGCCCTGGGGCTCGATTCGGAGACCGGTTCGCTCGTCCCGGGAAAGCGGGCCGACCTTGCTGTCGTTTCCCTCGAGGGCTCGTCGTATCTACCCTGGGAGGACCCCGCCGGGGCAGTGGTGTTCGGTGGGTCGCCCGATCGCGTACTTGTGACGTACGTCGACGGGGAAGTCCGCTACGAGAAGGGAGGGATGAATTGGCACGAGCTGACCGCCGCCGCGCGCAGCGCGAGGCGCGCAATGCTCGCCCAGCCGGCCGCAAGCCCGCTAGCGGCACCGCACGCATAGCTGAGAACACGATGTTCTTCCCTCGCCTGCGCAATCAGGCGAAGTGGGCGTTCGTCTTTCTCATCTTCGTCTTCGGCGGCGGCTTCATCTTCCTGGGCGTCGGGTCCGGAGGGCTCGACATCGGTCAGCTCGTGCGCGATGCGTTCGGCAACCAGGGTGGATCCGGCACCTCGGTCTCCGCCGCCCAGAAAGAGGTTCAGCAGCGCCCATTCAGCCCGGTCGCGCGGCGCCAGCTCGCGGACGCCCTCGAGAAGCACGGCCAGATCGACGAGGCGATCACCTCCTGGACCGAGTACGTGCGCCTGCGGCCGCAAGACGTCGCAGCCCTCCGGCATCTCGGCCAGCTCGAGCTCGGGCAGGCAGACCGCTTCTTCCGCGAGGCGCAGCTCGCCTCGCTCGCCCAGTCGGAGGCGGGCATCGGTTCGGCGTTCGTCCCATCCCAGTCGGGGAAGCTCGGGCAGGCGATCGGGCAGGATCCGATCGAGCAGGCGCTTTCGACGAAGGCCGGTGGGCAGCTGCAGCAGGCCTCGATCAAGTACCAGACGGCGGCGACGAGGGCGGTCGGGACCTACAAGGCGCTCGTCAGGCTGCAGCCGACCGATCAGCAGGCGCTCTTCTCACTCGCCCAGGCCGCGGACACACTCCGCCAGACGACCGTAGCGATCGACGCCTACGAGCGGCTGCTCAAATTCAAGCTGGATCCCTCGACCGCCGCGCAGATTCGCGAGCGAATCAAGACCCTCCAGCAGACGGCTCAGGCTGCGGGCGGCTGAGGTTAGACTCCGCGCGGACGGGAAGACGCCCGCCGAGACAAGCCACGGGGGTCCGATGAACTTCGACATCAAGACCGAGCAACTGGGGAACGACGCCTACGTGATTTCGCTCGCCGGCGAGGTCGATCTCTACACGGCACCGGAGTTCAAGCAGCAGTTGCTCGAGGTGATCGGCCAGGGCGGCAAACAGGTCGTCGTCGATTTCAGCAACACGACGTTCATCGACTCCACGACGCTCGGCGTCCTCGTCGGCGGCGTGAAGCGGCTCCGTACGAACGACGGCCAGCTCTCGCTTGTCTGCAGCGACCGGAACATCACGAAGATCTTCGAGATCACCGGTCTCGACCGCGTCTTCACGATCTACCCGACCCGCGACGAGGCCGTGTCCAACGTGAAGTCGGCCGAAACTCCTCCCGCGTAGGCCTTGCTGCGCAGACTCTCAGCCGCCGCCGGGGGGGTGGCTGTCGTCCTTTCGCTGTCGGCGTGCGGGACGGGGGGTTCGGTGAGCTCCGCCTCGGCCGACCTGCAGAACGGGCGTCAGGTCTTCCAGGACACATGTGCCGGCTGTCACACCATGGCGGCCGCCGGCTCGACCGCCACGATTGGCCCGAACCTCGACGCGGCGTTCGCCGAGGCACGTTCCGAGGGGTTCAAGGAGTCGACGATCCTCGACATCGTCCATGACCAGATCAAGTTCCCGGGGCAGTATCCCCTCGCTCAGAACAACCCGGACTACCTCAAAGCGAACATGCCGGCCAACCTGGTCACCGGACAGGACGCGATCGACGTCTCCGCATACGTCGCGGCCAACGTCGGGAAACAGGGCTTTGAGGCTCAGGTCATCACTGGCACGAACGGGAAGCAAATCTTCATCACCAAGTGCGGCGGCTGCCACACGCTGAAGGACGCCGGGACGACCGGGACGCAGGGACCGAACCTCGACCAGCTGAAACCGCCCTTCCCGATCGTCAAGAACCAAGTGATCAAGGGCGGCAGCATCATGCCGGCGTTCAAGGGCGTTCTCACCGACGCCCAGATCAACGCAGTCGCCAAGTACGTCGCCCAACACGCCGGCAAGTGAACGGCTTGAAGTCCGGCTCGCGCTTGGCGCTCGCCATGATGACTTCAAGCCGCACCCCAAATGCCGTCGCGACCCAGCCGTGCCGGGCCAAGCCCGCCACGGCGCCAGCTGACGTTGACTGATCTCGAAGCATTCCGCCAGCTCGGAGAGGGGCGCCTTCCCGGACTGATCGGGATCGAGGTCGAGGAGATCGAGGCGGGTCACGTTCGGATGCGGTTGCCGTTACGCGAGGAGCTACTCGCGCCGAACGGGTACCTCCATGCCGGCACCGTCGTCGCTCTCGCGGACTCCTCTTGCGGCTACGGCTGCATCGCGTCGCTTCCGGAAGGCGCCACAGGCTTCGCCACGATCGAGCTGAAGACGAACTTCCTCGGGACGGCGCTCGAGGGCACGCTCACATGCGAGTCGACGCTGGTTCACGGCGGGCGAACGACTCAGGTTTGGGATGCGACCGTTGAGGACGACGCAGACAAGGTCCTCGCCCTCTTTCGTTGTACGCAGCTGATCTTGTATCCGAGGTGAGCACTACGAGCGGCCTCGAACGACCTAGGGCAAGAACCGCGCGAAAATCATCAAGGCTCAGGCGAAGCCTGAGCCGGATTTTCGCGCTCGAGATCGACGACGACATGCGTGATCGGGACCGCGAAGCGCTCGCGTGCCTTGTCCACGACGCCTCGCTCGAACCAGGGCGAGCGGCCCTCCGGGTGCGTCGAGATGATGATCTCGTCCGCCCCGAATGTCCTCAGAGCGTCCTCGATCGCCTGGAGAGGATCGCCGTCGCCGATCTCGCCACGGGCCTGCACGCCCGCGTCGGTGAGTTGCGCGAGGCTTCGCTCGAGCCGGTCCTGCGCTTCGGCGCGTGCACCGTCCTCGTCCGAGACCCAGTGCTTCAGAGGCGAGTTCAGCGCAGGCGTGACGACCAGCACCTCTTCGCGGACGTCGAGGCTCTTCTCGAGGATCATCGAGCGCAGAGTGTGGCCGGCGACGGTTTCGTTCGCGATCACGAGGATGCGCCGCTCGCCGGGGGCATGCGGGCGTGCGACCGTCTTCGTGACGCGTTCGTCCCGCCGCGCGTGCAGCCACCAGCCGACGGCAACGGCGCTCACCGCCACGAACACACCGAGCCCGACCCACTTCCCACCCGTCACGGAGGCGACGACGATCACTCCGAAGTAGACGATCGAAGCGATCAGGAACCTGAACGCCTCAGCTTCGCTTCGGAGCGGATTAATCACGGGTGAACCCCTGGTTCCCCCGTGTTCCCCCTCCTCCATGTGGTCTTACGGTCGAGCGTCCGTGTGGCTCCCGCCGAGCCAAGCTCGGCTCCGCCGGCGAAAGCGCTCTTACGCGCAAGCGGCAAGGGATGAGGGATCACGTTAGAGGAGGTACACGGTCGAGTACACGACAATCCACATTACGTCGACGAAGTGCCAGTAGATCCCTGCCGATCTCCACACCGTGATGGTGCTCCGGAGAGAAATGGCCCCGGAACGCCCGGATCGTCATGAACAGGAGGATCGAGAGCCCGACGAAGACGTGCGCTCCATGGAGGCCGGTGAGGCAGTAGAAGATCGTCCCGAACGCGCCGTTGTGGGGCGCGAAGCCGACGCGCGAGTACTCCCGCGCCTGGGTCGTGAGGAAGACGAGGCCCATCAGGAAGGTGAGCAGAAGCCCCGCCTGCAGTCCCGCCCGGTTGCCGCGCTTGATCGACTGGAGCGCCCAGTGCATCGTGAAGCTCGAGGTGACGAGGATCGCGGTGTTGACTCCGGCGACGAACACCGGCAGCTCGAACGGCGGCTGTGGCCACTCGATGCCGTTGACGACGCGGACGAAGAAGTACGCCGTGAAGAACGCGCCGAAGAGCATGATCTCCGACGCGATGAAGAGCAGCATCCCGAGGATCGATGCATTGACGCGCGAGCTCTGGTTCGCGATCGGCGGCCCGTGATGGGCTTCGGCGTGGGCTGACACTAGGCTCGAGCTCCTTCCTCGACTTGATCCGACTGAAAGACGATGTGCTCGACGGGGAGCTTCGTCTCGTCGTGCAAGCGCTGCACGAGGTTCTTTCTGAGCCACGGAGATCGCGACGGAGCGAACGTCGAGACGATGATCTCGTCGACACGCTCCTCCTGCACCGCATCGAGCGCAGCCGAAAACGGGTCGGGCTGCGCTATCTGGCCGTGCGCGTCGATCCCCTCGCTGCGCAACTCGGCCAGGGCTCGCCTCAGTCGCCGTTCCGCCTCCGGGTGCTCGGCCTGAGTCGGGTCGCTCTGCGGAGAGATGATCAGGAAGCTCGCATCGCCACGGGCATTGCGCTCGCGGATTCGGTCGAGCAACGCCTTTCCGACCACGGTCTCGTTCGCCAGCACCAGGACGTTCTTGGCACCCGTCTCCGCCGTCAAGTCCACGACCACGTGCTCGACCGGAACAGAACCGGCAGTTTCGCGAATCCGGTCCACGACGTTCTTGCGGAGCCAGCCTGATTTTTGCTGCGGATGAGTCGCGAGGATGATCTCGTCCACCGGAGGCTCGAGTTGCGCGAGGGCATCGCGAACCGCAGTCACAGGATCGCTCTCCACGACGAAGCCGTGCGCGGGGATCCCCTCGTCTCGAAGGAGCGTCAGGGTTCGGTCGAGCCGTCTCCCGGCCGCCGCGCGCCGCGTGTCCTCGTAGACGACGTAGCCGCGGGTTGGCTGGCTGACCGGGGCCAGCACTGTCACCTGGAGGTCTCCGGCCTCCTTCCGCCGCTCGACTGCTTCGATGAGCTTGCGCCCGGTGACGGTCTCGTTGGCGACGACCAGCAGATGCATCACTGGCTCCTCACTTCGGTCTCGGCGGCCGCGCGATCACCGTTCAGGACGGCGTGGCGCGCGCCCGGCACGCCGTACTCGTACGGGTTGCCGACCACCTGCGGGATCTCGTCGAAGTTGAAGATCGGCGGGGGCGAGGAGACCTGCCATTCGAGCGTCAGTGCACGCCACGGGTTGCTCTCGGCCGGCGCGCCGCGGCGCATGCTCGTGACCATGTTGTAGAGGAAGACGATCGTCGACGCACCGAGCGCAAACGACGCGATCGAGATGAAGAGGTTCCAGCTTCCGAACTGCGGCGCGTAGTCGGAGACGCGCCGGGGCATGCCCTGCGTGCCGATCAGGTGCATCGGGAAGAACGTCAGGTTGAACCCGACGAACGTCAGCCAGAAGTGCAGCTTCCCGAGCTTCTCGTTGTACTGGCGGCCCGTCATCTTCGGGAACCAGTAGTAGATGCCGGCGAAGATCGTGAAGAGCGATCCGCCGAACAGCACGTAGTGGATGTGCGCGACGACGAAGTACGTGTCGCTCGTGTGGATGTCGATTGGTACCGCCCCGAGATAGATCCCGGACAGTCCGCCGATCACGAACATCGACACGAAGCCGACCGCCCACAGCATCGGCGTCGCGAAATTGAGCTTGCCCTCCCAGATCGTCGCGAGCCACGAGAACACCTTGATCCCGGTCGGAACGGCGATCATCAGTGTCGTGATCATCATCGGGACGCGCAGCCACGGCGCCATGCCCGAGACGAACATGTGGTGCGCCCACACCGAGAAGCCGAGCACGAGGATCGCCATCAGCGACAGCGCCATCAGCCTGTAGCCGAAAATCGGCTTCCGCGAGAACGTGGAGATCACCTCCGAGGCGATGCCGAAGCCGGGCAGCATCATGATGTAGACGGCCGGGTGCGAGTAGAACCAGAAGATGTGCTGGTACCCGAGCGGGTAACCACCCCCGGCAACATTGAAGAAGTCCGTGTGCATCACCTTGTCGAACATCACGAAGAACTGCGAGCCTGCGATGAACGGCGTCGCGATCACGACGAGCAGTGAGGTCGTGAAGTTCGCCCAGACGAGAAGCGGCATGCGCCAGAAGGTCATTCCCGGCGCGCGCATGGTGATGATCGTGACCAGGAAGTTGAGTGCGGTCATGATCGAGCTCGCGCCCGCCCACTGGACGCCCATGTTGAAGAAGATCGTCCCCATGGGCTGGTGGATCGAAAGGGGCGCGTAACCCGTCCAGCCTGCTGCGAACGCTCCGCCGGGCGCGGCGAAGCTCGACAGCATCATGATCCCGGCGATCGGCAGCAGCCAGTACGAGAGCGCGTTCAGCCGCGGGAACGCCATGTCGGGTGCGCCCAGCATCAGCGGAACGACGAAGTTCGCGAGCCCCGCGAACGCCGGAATGACGAACAGGAAGATCATCAGCGAGGCGTGGACGGAGAAGAGGCCGTTGTACGTCTGGTTGTCGAAGAACTGCATCCCCGGTTTCGCGAGCTCCGCCCGCACGAGCATCGCGAGGAGGCCGCCGGCGAGGAAGAAGAAGATCGTCGTCACCAGGTACTGCATCCCGATCACCTTGTGGTCGGTGTTGACGCGGAAGTAGTCCTTCCAGCTGTACGCGCCGTGTCCGGAGTGGTCCTCGGGCTTCGTCGGCGACCCGATCGCGTAACGCACCCAGTAGTCGAAGGCGCCGATTCCCGCGAGGAAGCCGACCGGGGCGGCGGTGAGCGCGCCGACGAGCACGATGATCTCGCCGAACCAGATCGGGTGCCAGCCGCCCCACCAGCGGGAGAGCACGACGATGCCGCAACCGATCCCGAAGAAGAGCGGCGCCATCCACGCGGCGCGGAGGAAGCCCGGGTAGAGCAGGCGCCGCAATCCGCCCGGCGGACGCGGCGGCCCGTGCTGGACGGGGTGCTGCTCGTGCTCGGCGATGCTCGTCATGGCCCCTTCCTCGTTGCCCATCGCTCGAATGCGTCCGGTTGCATCACGACCACACGCGAGCGCATCAGAGCATGTCCGAGCCCGCAGAGCTCGGTGCAGATGACCGGATAGGTCCCGACCCTGTTCGGCGTGATGTGGAGTGTCGGGGTGAGGCCGGGCACGAGGTCCTGCTTCTGACGGAACTCCGGCACCCAGAACGAATGGAGGACGTCCTTCGCGTGCATCGTCAGCACCACAGAGCGGTTGACGGGAAGACGCAGGATCACCGAGGGCTTGTTCCCGTAGCCGGGGTAGTTGTAGCTCCAGAAGAACTGCTGCGCGTAGACGTTCACCCTGAGCGGATTCGCTCCGGCGGCGTCGTCCTTCGCGAGCACGATCGCGCTGACGATCGCGATTGCCGTGACCAGCACGGCCGGGATGGCCGTCCAGACGATCTCGAGCCCGGTGTGTCCGTGGATCGGCGGCCCGTCGGAATCGTCATCGGGCTTGGCTCTGAACTTCCAGACGGCATAGATCGTCACGGCGGCGACGATCGAGAAGACGAAGATGCAGATCCCCGTCACGAACCAGAAGACGAAATCGATGCGGCCCGCCTCGCGCGACGCCGGGGTGGGTAGCCAGTTCGGTATGAGCGCAACGGCAGACGCGACGGCGCCGGCCAGGACGCCGATCACTATTAGCTGGACGATCGAGCCCCTACGCACTGACGCCCGCGAATCTACTTGACGGAACGGGGACGGTGCAGCGGTTTCCGACGCAAGCCGCGTGGGCAGTTGGTGCGTGAAATCACCAAGGAGGCTAAATGGGACTCGGAGTAGGAATCTTCCTGATCGCGGTGGGCGCCATCCTGGCGTTCGCGGTCAACGCGACCTCGGGCGCTGTCGACGTTCACACCGTCGGCTGGATCCTGATGGGTGTCGGGCTCGCGAGCGTCTTGCTGGCACTGATGTTCTGGCAGTCCTGGGCAGGTCCGGGCTACTGGACGACGCGCCGCCGGACTTACGTGGACGAAGGCCCCCCCGGTTGGTCCGCCGGTCTAGGGCGACGAGTCGTGAAGAGGCGGCCTGCGGGCCGTCTCGTTGCGTTTGCCGCTAGTCCTCGGTCTCGCGAGCGGCCGGCTCTTCAGGTGCAGGGCTCTCCGCCGAACATTCCCTTGAGCCACCGTCGGAGCCTTCGTGACGCGAAGGTCTCGTCGACAGCACCGTGTGCCTCGGTTTCCTCGCCGTCTCCCGCGTCATCCTCGGGAACCTTGGTCCAGACGACTGCCATAACGGGAACTCTCGCACGGGCGCGCGGCGATTACTAGCCGATCGAAAGTGGCAGTTCGGCGACGAAGGTCGAGCCGCCGCGTCCGCTCGACTCGACCCAGATGCGGCCGCCCATCCGCGCGAGCAGCTCGCGGCTGATGTAGAGGCCGAGGCCGGTGCCGCCGACGCCCCGGGTCAGGTCGGGGTCGAGGCGGTAGAACTTCTCGAAGATCCGGCGGTGTTCCGCGGGCGGCACTCCGAGGCCGTTGTCCCGCACGGCGAAGCGCATGCGCGAGCCTTCCAGCGTGACCTCGATGCGTCACCTTGCCGCCGTCCGGAGAGTACTTGACGGCGTTGTCGACGAGATTCGTCAAGACCTGGCGGGCCTTGTCCGGATCCGCGGCGATCAGTGGGGTCTTCCTCGGCGCGTTGAGCTCGAGCTTGATCCCCGGCGGAATGTAGTGCTCTGCGGTGGCGATCACGCTGCGCGCCAGCTCGACCCCGTCGCACGTCTCGATCGTCGTCTGCATGGTCCCCGATTCGAGCCTGCTCGCCCAGAGGATGTCGTTCACGATCCGAGCCAGCCGGTCGGACTCGCTCGCGATCACCTCGAGCAGCCCGGTGCGCTGCGGTTCGCTGAGCGGGACGTCCTCCCGCCTGAGTGTGAGGGCGGCGCCGTAGATCGCCGCCAGCGGCGTGCGCAGCTCGTGCGAGACGGTCGAGACGAAGTCCGACTTCAAGGTCTCGACCGCCCGCTCGGAGGTGAGGTCGCGGAAGGCGAAGACCGTTCCGCTTTCGAACCCGACGCGGGTGATCGAGAGCCAGAGCTCGCGTCCGTTGATCTCGACCGGTTGGGTCTGCGGCCGCAGCCCCGCGCCGTCGAGCAGCTGGGTGATGTTGTCCCAGCCGGAGAACACCTCGGCTCGCGCTCTTGCCGACGGTCTCGGTAGCCGTGACCCCGGTGATCTGTTCGGCGGCTGGGTTCCAGAGGCGGATGATTCCGGCGAGGTCGACCAGCAGCACTCCGTCGGCAACGTGCTCGACGACGATCGCCGCCTGTGCCCGTTCCTCGGCGGCCCGATAGAGCCGCGCGTTGTCGACGGCGACCGCGGCGCGGCGGCCGAGGTGCTTGGCGAACTCGAGGTCGTCTTCGTCGTAGAGACGTTCCGGGTCGGCAGAGACGAGCATCAGCCCCCCGAACGTGCGACCCGCGGCGGTGAGCGGCACGACCATCGCCGACGCCATCCCGAGCTCGTGCAGGATCTCGTAGTGCGAGGGATCCTTGGTCGACGTGGCGAGCAGCTCGTCGGAGATCGTTCGGTAGAGCACCGCGTCGCCGGTCCGGGCTGCGCGGCCTGTTCCCTCGGCTTCCTCGAGGTCCGGTGGATAGAGGTCGCGCGACCTGTTGGCCCAGACGGCCTTCGCGGGATCCTTGTGGACGACTGCAAGACGGCGTAAGCGCCCGTCGTCGTCGAGGATGTCGACCGCGTACCAATCCGCGAACCGCGGCACGAGGAGTGAGGCGAGGCTCGCGAGCGTCGATTCGTAGTCGAGCGACGAGGCAAGCGTCTGGCTCGCCTCCGCGAGCACCGACAGCCGCGCCCCCGTGCGCTCGGCGGCGGCGCGCGCCTGCTCGCGTTCGGAGACGTCCGTGATGACGACGCCGACCCCCATCTTGTGGTCGTCGACGTCGAAGACCGGGTAGTAGCTGACGAGCCAGTTTCGAGTCTCGGTCGGGTTGCCCGGCAGTGCGCGCTGGACGTCGAGATCGAGGATCGGCTCGCTCGTCTCGAGGACCTGGGTGTGGAGCGGCTCGATCTCGTCGGCCAGCGCGTCTCCGAGCACGTCTCGGAGGGTCCGGCCGAAATGTTCTTCGGCCGGCAGGCCGTTCAGGGTCGCGAGCGCCTGGTTCACGCGGACGTAACGGAAGTTCGTGTCCATGAAGGCGAGGCCGACCGGTGCGGCGGCGAAGACGGCGTCGACGACTGCCAGTGATTCCTGCGCGTGCTGTCGTGAGGCCTGGGCGTCGCGGAAGAGCCCCGCATTGTCGATCGAGATCGCCGCACGACGAGCGAGGTCCTGAGCCGTCGCCAGATCGGCCTCGCTGTAGCGCCGGCCGCTTTCGGCCGAGACGAAGGTGATCGCGCCGAGCGTGCGCTGCCGGGCGACGAGCGGGACGCACATCGAGGACTTGAGACCCAGCTCCTCGAGCGTCTCCTGGAGCTCGGGGGTGTCCGCGGTCGCCTCGCGCAGGAGCTCCGCCGGTATCTCCGTGAACAGCTCGGGCTGCCCGGTCCGGATGACGTTCGGGACGCCGTACAGGGCCTCCGGGTCCGGCGGGTACTTCTCGGCGAGCTCGTTGGCCCACTGCACCTTCCCGGGGTCGACGTGCGCCACCGTGAGGCGTTCGATCGACCCTTCGTCTCCGACCACGTCGATCGTGCACCAGTCGGCGAAGCGGGGGACGGCGAGCTTTGCGAGATTGGCGAGCGTCATTTCGTAGTCGAGCGACGACGCGAGCAGTTCGCTCGCCTCCGCGACGAACTTCTGGTCCTCGGCCCGCTGCCTTTGGTCCTGGTAGAGCCCGGCGGTCCCGATCGCTGCCGCCGCGAGGTTTGCGAGCAGCGACGCGGAGCTCTTCTCCGCTTCGGTGAACGTGCGTGGGCTCCGGTAGTAGAAGGTGAGCGTTCCGAGAACCTGCTCTCGGTAGTGGAGCGGGAGTGCCATCATCGAATGGGTTCCCTCATCGGCATGCGCTTTGCGGTGTTCCGGTGTGAGCCAGTCTGTGGTCGCGATGTCCTCGGCGACGATCGGCGCGTCGAGCGACACGGCGGCCGTGTTCCCGCGAATCGCCGCCATCGCGGTGTCGACGTAGCCGTCCGAGAGCCCCGCATGCGCGCCGACGCGCCACGTCTCCGTCGCCGGGTCGTACTGCCACAAGGCGTAGGCGTCCGCCGCGAGTGTGCGCGCGGCGAGGTCGAGCACCTGCGGCAGCATCGCGTCGACGTCGAGGGAGCCGAGGAGCGTCGAGGACGCCTCGAGCAGCAGCCGCAGCCGCTCGAGATCCTCGGCGAACTGCCGCTCGGCTTCGTCCAGAAATTCGCGTTCGGCGTGAGTCGCCAAGAAAGCCCCCCGGTTGGGCGAACCCTCTGACTTTACTCTGGTCTGTTCGCGGGGAAACCCCAAATCCCCTTACGCCGCCGATGCCGGCTTTGCCGGCGTCGGCCGTGAGCGCCCCGAATCGAAACGAGAACCCGATCGAAGTCATCATGGCTCGGCGTCAGCCGAGCCGGACTTCGATCGGCAATGGGCCGTGCAGGGATCGAACCTGCGACCTTGGGATTAAGAGTCCCCTGCTCTACCAGCTGAGCTAACGGCCCTGAAGCGGGGGCCAAGTGTAGCGCCGGCGCACAGCAGTCCTATCGCCGTCGCAGGGGGCTTTGCCCGGCGCGACTCCCGAACGTCCGCCGGTAGGAACAGCTTCGAAGTCATCACGGCGAGGCCGAAAGGCCGAGCCGGACTTCGAAGCTCTGAGTAGCCTTGTGCGCGCATGGGAGCAGACGTGGCCATCATCGGTGCCGGGTACGTGGGCATGCCGCTTGCGCGTGTTTTTGCGGACGCCGGCAAGATCGTCCTTCTGGTCGACGTGGATCCTGACGTCGTCGACGGCATCAATCGGGGAGCCAGCCACATTCCGGACGTCTCGTCGGATGCGCTCAAGCCGCTCGTCGATTCTGGGCGCGTGTCGGCCACGACGGACTACGACGCGCTGAAGGACGTCGACGCGATCCTGATCGCACTGCCGACGCCGCTCTCGAGCCAGCGCGAGCCGGACCTCTCCATCGTCAAGGGTGCGGTGGCCGAGATCGCGCCGCGTCTGCGCAAAGGTCAGCTCGTGGTTCTCGAGTCCACGACCTACCCGGGGACGACTCGCGAATGTCTGCAGCCGATCCTCGAGCGGAGCGGGCTCAAGGCCGGCGAGGACTTCCATCTCGCTTTCTCGCCCGAGCGCGTCGACCCGGGGCGCACGGACTGGACGACGAAGAACACGCCGAAGGTGGTCGGTGGTCTCACACCGGCGTGCACCGAGCGCGCGGCCGACTTCTACCGCGCTGCAGTCGACACCGTCGTCCCCCTCTCCTCGCCGGAGACGGCCGAGATGACGAAGCTGCTCGAGAACATCTTCCGCTCCGTCAACATCGCGCTCGTGAACGAGCTCGCTCAGCTCTGCGAGCGAATGGATCTCGACGTCTGGGAGGTAATCGAGGCAGCAGAGACCAAACCCTTCGGCTTCATGAGCTTCAAGCCCGGCCCCGGGCTCGGGGGACACTGCATCCCGATCGACCCGTTCTATCTCACGTGGAAGGCACGCGAGTACGACTTCTACACCGAGTTCATCGACCTGGCCGGCAAGGTCAACGCGAACATGCCGTACTTCTGCCGCTCGCTCATCTCGCAGGCGCTGAACCACGGGGCACAGAAGTCGCTCAAGGGCTCGCGCATTCTCGTCCTCGGCGTCGCGTACAAGGCGGACATCGACGACGTGCGGGAGTCGCCGGCGGAAAAGATCGTCGGGCTCCTGCAGAAGGCCGGCGCGGACGTCGCGTATCACGACCCGCACGTCGCCGAGTTCGACGGCATGCGCTCGGTCGGCTACGCACCGGAGAGCTACGACTGCGTGGTGATCGTGACGGCCCACAGCTCGATCGACTACGAGGATCTGGTCGACCGCGCACAGGTCGTGGTAGATCTCCGCAACGCCACCGGCAGGAACGGATCGAACCACGAGAAAGTCTGGAAGCTGTGACGCGCATCGGTCAGGTCGGCCTGGGCCAGTGGGGCAAGAACCTCGCCCGCAACTTCGACCAGCTGGCCGAGCTCGCCTGGATCTGCGACCTGGACGAAGAGCTGCGGGTTGGCCTCGCGGAGCGCTACCCCGAAGCGAACGTGACCGCGAGTTTCGACGACCTGCTCGCCGACGACTCCGTCGAGGCGATCGTGATCGCGACCCCGGTGCCGACGCACCACGAGCTCGCACGCCGCGCCCTCGAGGCGGGCAAGCACGTCTTCGTCGAGAAGCCACCCGCGATGCGTGCCGGCGAGATGGACGAGCTGTGCGAGCTCGCGGAGGAGCGAGGTCTGGTGCTCATGCCCGGCCACCTGCTGCTTTACCACCCGGGCGTGCAGAAGCTGAAGGAGATCGTCGAGTCCGGCGACCTCGGCGACATCCTCTGCATCTACGGCAACCGGCAGAACCTCGGCACGATCCGCACGCACGAGAACGCTCTCTGGTCACTCGGCGTGCACGACCTCTCCGTGCTGCTCTATCTGATCGACGAAGAGCCGGCGGAGCTTTGGGCTCACGGGCATGCCTTCCTCAATCCACGCGTCGAGGACATCGTCTTCTGCTACCTGCGCTTCCCCTCCGGCAAGATCGCGCACTTGCACCTCTCGTGGCTGGATCCGCACAAGATCCGGCGCATCACCGTCGTCGGCCGCGACAAGATGGCGGTCTTCGACGACATGGAGCCCGAACGCAAGGTCACTGTGTACGACAAGGCACCGGAGGAGCCGGCCACGACGTACGGCGAATGGCGGACGCGCACGGGTGACATCCACAGCCCGAAGGTCCCCTTGCTCGAGCCGCTCCGCCTCGAGTGCCAGCACTTCCTGGATCTCGTCGCCGGCAAGGGCGATCCGCACCGCGCGGCGAAGGACGGCCTGGTCGTCGTCCGCGCACTCGAACAGCTGCAAGCCTCCCTGGAAACCGTTACGGCTTGAACGTCGCTCGCCTTCGGCTCGCTCCCGTGAGGGAAACCATGTTTCCCTCACGAGCTCCCTTCCTTAGAGATCGCCTCAACCCCCGCGCCGCTGAGATGGCCGCGTGGATTGAGGAGAGAGAGTGGGGAAACCTCCCGGTTTCCCCCTTCGCCCCTTCCACCGCTCATCGGCCAAAGTTCAGCCGATGAGCTCGGAGGTCGCCGAGACCGCGATCGTCTATCCGGGGACTGTGCTCGGGGACGGCTGCAGGATCCTCGACTACGCCGTCGTCGGCAAGCAGCCG
The DNA here is from genome assembly GCA_963833255.1 of uncultured Actinomycetes bacterium. Classification (GTDB taxonomy): domain Bacteria; phylum Actinomycetota; class Thermoleophilia; order Gaiellales; family Gaiellaceae; genus 3-1-20CM-4-69-9. Next base: position 13,005 of record CAWHXK010000060.1, on the reverse strand, counting down.
ACGCTCGGCCCACGTTCGACTACGAAGCAGGAGGAGCTGCCGCCGCTCGAGCTGGGTGCCGGAACGGTCGTCTCTACGGGAGCGATCGTCTTCGCCGGTACCCGGATCGGCGCGCGCACGATCATCGGCGACCAGACGTGCGTCCGGGAACGCTGCGACGTGGGTGACGACGTCGTGATCGGACGCGGCTCGCTCGTCGAGAACGACACCACGGTCGGCGATCGCACGAAGATCCAGGCGGATGCCTATGTGACGGCGTATTCGACCCTCGAGGAGGACGTCTTCATCGCGCCGCGGGTGATCACGACGAACGACAACTTCATGGGCCGGACCGAGAAGCGACACGCGCTGCGCAAGGGACCGACGATCAGGCGTGGAGCGCGTGTCGGGGCCGGCGCCGTGATCTGTCCGGCCGTGGAAATCGGAGTCGAGGCGTTCGTGGGCGCCGGCGCAGTGGTTGTGAGGGACGTCCCGCCACAGACCGTCGTCGTTGGGAACCCTGCGCGAGTGCTGCGCGACGTTCCTTCGGACGAGCTCCTCTAGCGCCGCGTGATCGTGAGCTCGTACGGCCCGAAGCCGCGAGCGGTCAACTTGACCTCGGCGTAGTAGAAACCGCTTGCCGGCGCCCTGTAGCCGATCGCGTGGGTCGGGCCCGGCCCGATCGCCTGGGCTGCGCGGAGGTGTTGGGCGCGCAAGTCGTTGACGTGTTTCGTCCCCGGCTTCCAGAGCAGGAGATTCGAGGTCGATCCCGCGGGGCCGTTGAGAACGAGCTTCACCTTCTGGCCCTTGCGAAGCGAAATCCGGTAGACGTCGATCTGGTCGTCCCAGAAGTCGATCGTCGCCTTGACCGAGGTGACGCGGGTGCCGAGCCTGGCCGCGTTTCCACCGGCGTCGTCGTTTGGCTCGAGCCGGTCCGGCGGCGGGAGAACGCCGTCGAGGGCTGCGATCGCCTTCGCGATGTCGATCCGGCCCCAACCGCTGAACGTGTCCCGCAACAGTGGACACTGCTTGCAGCCGTTCGACGCATTCACGTCCGTCGAGCTGCGCTCGAGGATGTTGACCACCTGGTCAGGTTGGAGACTCGGGCGGAGCGCGAACAGGATCGCGGCCGCGGCGGTGACCTGGGGCGCAGCGAACGACGTTCCGGCCGCATGGCGGAAGTCGTCCGGGCCGCAATCGGAGTAGCCCTGGTTCTGGCAGAGCGGGTGGATCGCCGTCAACGCGCGCGGCAGGGTCGAGTAGATCTCCTGCCCCGGCGCGGAAATGTCGTTGTAGATGCGATCGCGGTTGGAGAATTGCGGGACGTTGCCGGTCGGAGTGAGTGCGCTCACGCCGATGACGTGGGGGAGCGCCGCCGGATAGCTCGCGAAGGGCCACGGAGACTGTGGCGCCTCGTCCGAGTTGCCGACAGCCGCGACGAGAACCGCGCCTCGGCTGACCGCGTAGTTGATCGCGCTCGCCTCGACCTTCGAGAACGTGTCTCGGCGTGGGTGGAACGGATCGCGCAGACCGCCGATCGAGAGATTGATCACCCGTGCGCCGGCGTCGACGGCCCATCGGATCGCCTCGGCCTCGTCGCGCACGTCGATCGATTGATCAGGGCGCGCGATCTTCGCGATCACCAGTTGCGTCGGAAACCCGATTCCGGCGATGCCTTCGTTGTTGTTCAGGGCGGCGCCGATCATCCCGGCGACGAAGGTGCCGTGTCCTTCCTCGTCGGTGAGCGCGCTCCCACCGACCCAGCTCCTGGCCTGCGGCCAGATGCGCGATCTCGGAAACTCCGGATGGCCGCCGTCGAGACCGGAGTCGATGATCGCAACACGCACGGGATTGAGCACCGGCAGGTCGGCCGAGAACGCGTCGAACGCGTGGTCCTGCGTGAGGTAGTACTGCTTCGGCGCGAGCGGGTCGCTCGGGAAGAACCCGCTGCGTACGGGCAGGGCTGCGGCCGTCGGCGCCAGAAGGAGCGCCAGGGCCGCGAATACCGCTGTCTTCACGGGGTGCTGACCTGAACGACCGGCGAGAAGCCGACCACGAAGCCGTGTCCCGAGTTGATGCGGGCGCGGTAGACGCCGGTCGTGAGCTGCAGCGCTGCGGCAAAGTCGCCGTCTGCTCCCACCGTCGTCTGCGCGACGGTAGGCCACGCGGCGCCTTGCTGCTTCTGGATCAGGACCGTCGTGCCCGCCAGCGAGCCCGGCCGTACGTAACCGCGGAGCTGCGTCGGCGTCCTCACCGGATAGAAGCGGGCGAGCGGCGCGACGGGCACGCGCACAGAAGCTGCCAGCACCTTTCCGCTGGCGAGCCGGTACTGCGTCGTCACTGAAGGCTTCACGAGCACGCTGACGGCCCCGTCCTTGTCTGCCTTCACCGAGCTGACATCCGTCCAGGTTCCTGCCTGACGCTGCTGCAGCACGGCCTGCGTGAGCCCACGGGCGACGCCGATCAGCTTGGCACGTCCGCCGAAGACGACCGTCTGGGTTGGAGCGGCCAGCGAGAGGACGCCGACGCTGAACCAGGTAGAGCGCAGCCCCATTTTCGTCCGCAGCACGGCACCGGGCACGGCGAGCGTGCCCTTTGTTCCGATCACGTTCAGCACCTTGATCCGACCTGAGGAGTTCAGCTCCGGCTGGAGGTCGACCACCTGGCCCTTCATCTTCAGCATCTTCGCGAGTTTGGTCCCGGTGAAGACCAAGGGCCCCCAGTCGTGATGTGGCGAGATCGAGTCGTAGGGATCGGGGACGGAGACCAGGTACGGAACCGGCTCACCCCAGACGTCTTCGGCGGACGCCGTCCGCCCTCCCGAGCTCGAGAAGAAGTACGTCTTCGCGACCTCACCGTCGTAGAGGACGACCTGGCCGGCGGTCGCATTGACGGCGGCGTTCGTCGAAGGCTTCTCGTGCTCGATCCCGAGGTACACCTGGCTGCGCGTGTCGGGATACAGATCGAACGCGCCGGTGCGCCGCGTCGCAAGCGCATACGAGCGGGCGGCGATCGCTTGCGCCTTCAGTGCCTCGGGGTGCCAGGTGTACGGCATCTCCGAGGGGACGACGCCGTAGAGGTACTGCTCGAGGCCGACCATGTTGATCGCACGCAGCTTGCCCGCGGTCACGTCGATCTGGATCGAGCCGCGATAGCGGTGCTTCAGCGCCAGCGCGGCGCTGCCGGGCTGGAAGAGCAGCGGCCCGGTAAGTGCGCTGGCTTTCGTCTGGCCGTCGACGCGCAGCTTCAGCGCGGTTGTCAGCGGGTAGGCCCCGGCCGAAAGCGTGTGGACGACGCCGCTTCCGTCCCGCACCTTGAAATCCGCAGTCGAGTTGACGGTGAGTGTCTTGACGCCGCTCGTCAGCAGCACTCGCACGCGCGACACGGGTGCATCACCGAGCTCGGTGCCGGGGAAGTAGTGCAGCACGATCTGCTCGTAGTCGAAGCCCTTCTGGGCGTAGCCGTAGGCACCCCACTGGCTCAGCCCGACTCCGTGGCCCCAGCCGTGGCCGGTGACGACGAACGTCGCTGCGCCTTGCGGAACGGGCTGTGCGGTCGAACGCGCATGCGCCGCCGAACCGGCGACGAGCAACAGCACGGAGACGAGTAGGAGAGTTCGACGCATCGACCTGACCCCCGGAAGGACGCGTCCGAGGCTAGCAAAGGCGTTCATGTGCAGCCCTTTTCTTTACGGAACGCTCATCTCATCGTTTGCGCGACCATGACGGGGGAAAACTCGTTTGAACTAGCGCTGTGACTGTTCAGATCCACATCCTGCCGCCGCGCTACCAAGGCCCTCAACGGATCGGGCACGGTGGCATGGGCGATATCTACTCCGCCACCGACTCGGTGCTCGGCCGCGTCGTGGCGATCAAGCTTCTCGCCGATCGCTACGCGCAGGACGGCTCGGTCCGTGAGCGGTTTACACGGGAGGCGTTGGCGGCCGCCCGCCTTTCCGGTGAGCCGAACACCGTCACGATCTTCGACGTCGGCGAGCACAACGGACGTCCCTACATCGTCATGGAGCACCTCGGCGGCGGATCGCTCGACGACATCCTTCGCGCCGAAGGCGCTCGTCCCCCCGAACAGGTCTTCACGTGGCTCGAGGAAGCCGCTCGCGCGCTCGACGTCGCACATCGAGAAGGGGTCGTGCACAGGGACGTCAAGCCGGCGAATCTGTTGCTCGATGCGGAAGGGCACGTCCACGTCGCCGACTTCGGCATCGCGAGCGCTGCGGGGATGCACTCGCTGACGATGACGGGAACCGTGCTCGGCACCGCCGGATACCTCTCTCCCGAGCAGGCGAGGGGTGAGCGGGCCGGCCCGGCGAGCGACCGCTACGCGTTGGCGATCGTTGCCTGGGAGCTGTTGACCGGTAGACGTCCGTTCGAGTCGGAGAGCCCCACGGCCGAAGCTGCCGCGCACGTCAATGCGCCGATCCCGTCCGTGTGCGAGCGCAGCCGCCTTCCTTGCGAGCTCGATCCGGTCTTCACCAAGGCGCTCGCGAAGGATCCTGCGGAGCGCTACGACACCGCCGACGAGTTCGTCGCGGCACTACGAGGGGCGCTCGCCGGCGCGGCGAAGCCCACGCGCGAGCGGCCCATCCTCGTTCCCGCTCCGCCGCCGACGCAGGCGACGCGGTCGCTGCACCGTGACCGCAGCGTCGGCTACCCACCGGTCCGCTCGCGCGGGGCGTGGCCGCTCCTCGCCGCGCTCCTCCTGCTCGGAGCCGTCGGCGGTGCGGCCCTCGCTTACCTCTTGACCCGCGGTGACGGCGCGTCCCCCACGGTGGTCACCCGTGTGCAACGGGTGACGACGCAGGGTCGGATCACGACGGTCGAGAAGCCGGTCACGGTCACGACGGCGACCGCACCGACTTCAGCGGCGCCGTCGTCCGGCGCGAGCGGCGCGGCACTGAACGATGTGGGTTTCCGGAAGATGCAGGCCGGCGACTACGTTGGCGCATTGCCGCTCCTTGAACGCGCAGTGCAAAGATTGCAGGGGACGAACTCCCTCACCGAGGCGTACGCCGACTACAACCTCGCATCGACCCGCGTCCACCTGGGTAGCTGTGACGGCGTCCTCGAGCTGCTCGACCGTTCAGAGTCGATCCAGGGCCAGCGCGACCCGATCGACCGCTTGCGCGAGGAGTGCTAGCGCTCCTCGCGAGAAGCTTCGCTTTCGCGCGGGTTGGGTACGGCGCTTCGCACTCCTAGTGGTGGTCTCGTTGGGCGGTTGGTCACTTCCGCGGCGAGAGATACGTTAGAGGCTGTCGTTGTCGGCGCGTTCGACGGCGCGCGCGAGCTCCACTCGGGAAGAGACGTCGACCTTGCGGAAGATGTTTCGCAGATGTGTCTCCACCGTCTTCTTGCTCAGGTAGAGCTCGGCTGCGATCTGTGTGTTCGTCTTCCGATCCACTACAAGTCGCGCGAGTTGCAGCTCGCGTGCCGTTAGCGCGCCGATCCCAGCATCCGCGGTGCCCGCGGCACTGCGGCGGTAGACGGTGCGGCCGAGCTTGCGCAGCTCGCGGTCCACTTCGGCGCGGTACCTCGAAGCGCCGAACGATTCGAAGTCCAAAGCGGCCTGCTCCAGCATCTCGGCGGCCCCAGCGGAGTCGCCGGCGAGTGCACGTGCCCTTCCGGCGACGACGCGGGCGCGTGTGGCGCCATCCGCATGTCCGACACTGTCGAACGCAGCAACGGCATCGACGGCAGCGTGGCTTGCGTCTTCTGCCTCGCCGCGGGCCAGTGCGAGCGTCCCTAACGCCAGCTGCGCCATTCCGCGTGCCGACAGCAAGCCGACTTCCTGCGCGCATGCCAGCGCCGCTGCGACCGTACGCTCGGCTTCTTCGTGCCTCTCTGCTGCGATGAAGCACCGGGTGAGCGCTTCGAGATAGCGGTTGCGCACCGCGCCACCGAATGTGCGCAGCTCATCACCGCCTGCCGCTTTCATGAACAGGTCCGCGGCTTGCGCGGCGCGACCTTCGTGAAGAAGCGCCATTGCGAACGCGCTCCCTGCATGTGCGCGAATTGGTCCAGGCTCGAACGGCTTTGCGAGCTCCCAGCTCTCCTCCGCCGCCGAAAGCGCGACTTCGAGATCGCCCGCGGCGGACGCCCCATCCGCGAGGTTGAAGAGCGCCCAGGAAAGACCATGTGCGTCGTCGACCAGTCGTGCCGCTTCGACTGCGCCGTCCAGGACACTTACGGCCTCCAGCGGTCGGCCGCGAATCCAAAGCGAGGTTCCAAGCATGGCCGTAATCAACGTGAGGTAGTCGCTCTGGCCGGTTGCGCGGTAGATGTTCATTGCGCGATCGGCGTGCCGCCGTGCCGCCTCGAAGTGATCGAGGTACATCTCGGCCAACGCGAGATGTGTGATGGCGTTCAGGTCGCCGCCGAGCTCTTCGTCCGAGAGCCCGTCGATCAGCCCAGCCGCCTCGTCACGCTTTTCCTGACCGAGAAGGGATGCACCGGACAGGGCTGCACCGGCTGCCTGGATGGTCAGCGCTGTCGCGGTGAGCACGCGATCGCCGAGGGGCCCGACTGCGGCGAGCGCGCGCACCGACCAGGCGTGCATCCCGTCGAAGTCGGCCTGGAAGAGCCGGTTGATCGCTACTTCGAGCATCAACTCGACCGCTTCGCGTGAATGCTCGTCGTCTGATCCGGCAAGCGCGCTTTCGAGGCGCACCCGTGCCTCGTCGTATCGACCGAGTTGATGCTCGACGACAGCGCATTGTGTGATGAGGCGCATCCGCAGTGCGACCGCCTCGTCGGGCACGAGTCGAATGCTCTCGAGAAGTGCCGCATGGCTCTCGGTGTATTGACCGGTCGCCGCCAGGGAACGGGCCTGCGCAAGCAGCAATGCCACTCGCTCTTCTGCCGGAGCATCCTCGGACACAAGCCTCAGTGCTCCTTCGAACCAGCGAGCGGCGATAGCCGGTGCGGAGCCTGCAGCGGCCTCGCCTGCTTCGCGAAGTACAGCGACGGCGGACGCATCGCCGTGTCTTGCCGACAGCTCGACGTGGCGTGCTCGCGTGGCCACCGGGGCTCCTCTGCTGGCGAGCGCCTCCGCGCAGCGCTGGTGCGCCATGAGACGCCACCCGGCGGGTGCCGACTCGTACACCGCACGCCTGACGAGTGGATGCCTGAAGCGGAACCGATGTGGTACGTCGGTCTCGCGGATGAGGTCTCGCGCGAGTAAGAGGTCGAGTGCGCCGAGCGCTACCTCTTCGTCGGTCGCCGCCGCGGCGGCCGCCAGCTCAGGCTCGAAAGGATCTCCTACGACTGCGGCCGCTTGCAGAAGCAGCCGAATCTCGTCGCCCAGCTCGGCCAGCTCCTCGGCGAGGGCGGCCGCTACCGCCGGCGGCACCGCGATGCCGGCGAGAGGTCCTTCCCCGGCGGTTCTCTCCGCGGCACCCCCTCTCCGCCTGAATGACCGTGCCAGTTGCTCGAGGAAAAAAGGATTCCCTCCGCTTTCGGCATAGATCAAGCTCGCGTCCGGATCGTCGCGTTGCTCGAGAAGGTCGCGTGCGTCTTCAAACGGCAGCGCCTTGAGCTGGATACGGGTCAGCGTTTCAGCTCGCTCGGCGCGCTCGAGAGCTCTCTCGACCCGGTCGGGCAAGAGATGCGGCCGGAAAGCGGTTGCGATCAACACCGACGCAGCCGGCGGCCGGCGAAGCAGGGCGAGTAGCAACTCGAACGAGCCGGAGTCCGCCCAGTGCAGGTCGTCGAGGACGAGAACGAGCGGCCGGTTCGCGGCGAGGCGCTCGAGCAAAAGGCGCACCGCTCGATGGCTCCGGTAGCGCTCGTGCGTCACGGGTGCGCTCGCGCCGTCGACCGCGCTGTTGATCAGAGGCAAGACCTGCGCGAGGTCCGCCAGCACATCGAGGCCCAGCGGCTCGAGAACCGTAGGCGCCAGCCCCCGCACATATTCCTCGAGCGCGTCTGCGATCACCCAGAACGGCACGTCGCGGTCGAGCTCTGACGCCGTCCCGCTCAACGCGAGATAGCCGCGGATGTCGGCGCTCCCGATCAACTCTCCCAGTAAGCGCGTCTTCCCGATGCCTGGTTCGCCGACAAGGGCCACGGCTCCGCCCCGCCCCGTCTGGAGCTCCTCGAGGAGCCGGTCGATGGTGGCCAGCTCGGCTTTGCGGCCGACAAATGGTGCGGGCATCCGCTTCGCACCATAGAGCGGTGAGACATCCAAGTTAAAGGCCCAAGACCGGGGTGTTGCCCTGATGTCGGCGCAGTCGCGTCGGGCCAAGCTCTCGTCATGGCCCGCTACCTGCTTCAGCACAGTCACCAGCCGGACGAATGCGGTGTGGTTTTTGCCTCGTTTCGGGGGCACACAAGCCCGCTCCGCCGCCGGACGACGCTCGCGTCGTGCCGATCCGGGGGCCACGCGATCTGGTGGACGGTCGAGTCGGCGAGCGCAGCAGATGCGCTCGACCTGCTCCCGCCGTATGTCGCCGACCGCACCACCGCCACGAGCGTGAGCGACGTGCAGATCCCATGACCGAGTCCCGCCACGCCATCTCCGAACGAGAAGGAGGACCAATGAATCCCGCAACACTTCAGACCCGCGAGCTCGCCGAGCGTGACAGCGACGGCATTCACGTCCTGCTGCTTTGGCACCCGCGCGAGAACACGCTCAGCGTCTCCGTCGAAGACGCGCGGGTCGGAGATCAGTTCGACATCCCCGTCGCGCCGGATCGCGCGCTCGATGCCTTCTACCACCCCTTCGCTTACGCCGCCTGAGCGGCCACAGCCTCCCTGAAAGGACATTGCTCATGACCGCCAAGCCCATCCCTGTCACTCGCAAGCGAATCGTCGCGCTCGCGCTCATCGCGTTGACCACGCTCGGACTCGCCTATCTCCACGTCGCCGGCGGATCGACTTCCGTGTCCGTGCCTTCGGGCGCACACGCGGGTCAGCTGACCCTGAAGCACTGCACCTACGGAAACGAGGCGGCGGACTGCGGCACGCTCGTCGTCCCCGAGAACCGGCACAACCCGCATTCGCGCCTGATCGCACTGCCGATCACGCGCATCCGCGCGCACACGTCCCGTCCCGGCGCGCCGATTTTCCGCCTCCAGGGCGGCCCCGGGCTGTCGAATATGGACTTCCCCGAGGCGAAGCGCTTCACCGGCCGCCACGACTTCGTGCTCGTCGGCTACCGCGGCGTCGACGGCTCCTCCCGCCTCGACTGCCCCGAGGTAGTCACGTCGATGGCGCATTCGCGTGACCTGCTCAGCAGGGCTTCACTCGCATCCAACGCCTCCGCCTACCGTGCCTGCGCCAAGCGGCTCCAAGACGAAGGCGTCGATCTCGCCGGGTACTCGCTTGCCGAGCGCGTCGAAGACCTCGAGCTGGCACGGCACCGACTCGGTTACGGACCAATCGACCTCGTCAGCGAGAGCGCCGGCACGCGCACGGCGATGATCTACGCCTGGCGCTACCCGCACAGCATCAACCGCTCAGTGATGGTCGCCGCCAACCCGCCCGGCAACTACCTCTGGAACACGAAGACGACCGACGAGCAGATCCATCGCTACGCCGCCGTGTGCGCCCAGGCCCAGGACTGCCGCGGTCGGACGCCCGACCTCGCCGCGTCGATCCACTCCGCTTACGCGAAGATCCCGAGCCGCTTCTGGTTCCTGCCGATCAAGAAGGGCAACGTCCGCATCGCCGGCTTCTTCGGCCTCATCAACTCGACCAATGGCGGCGGCGGGCCGCTCGCGGCTCCGAAGACGATCGACACGCTCCTCTCGATCGACAAGGGCAACGGGGCGGGAGGCGCGTGGCTGCTTTCCCTCTTCGCAGGAGCGGCGCTCCCGCACGGACAGGTCTGGGGCGACGTCGCCTCCGTCGCTCGCATCGACGCTGCCTATGGCAAACGGCTCTTCGCGAGCGGTGCCGGCCGCGGCTCGGTCATGGGCAACCCCGGCACCGAGTTCCTCTGGTCCGGCGGCCGACTGCTCAACGCCTGGCCCGCCACTCCCGACGAGAAGGAATACAACAGCGTCCGCAACTCGAACGTCCGGACGCTGCTGATCAACGGCCAGCTCGACTTCGCCGCGCCGCCCGAGAACGCGACTCGCCAGCTCCTGCCTCACCTCCCGAACGGTCGCCAGGTCGTCCTGCCGAAGCTCGGGCACGCCGACGACTTCTGGGCCTACGAGCCCGACGCGTCCACCCACCTGATCGACAGCTACCTCGACAGCGGTCGAGTCGACACCTCCCGCTACACGACCAACCAGCTGGACTTCACGCCGTCGAACACCCAGGGGAGAATCGCAGAGATCGTCGCCGGCGTCTTCGTCGGCTTCGCCGCCCTCCTCGTCCTCTCCGTTCTCTGGTTCGCCCGGCGGCTTCGCCGCGGTGCGACGTTCGGACAGAAGACGAGCGTCGCCGTGCGGTCGCTGTTCGCGCTGCTGCTCGGCTTCGGCGGCTGGTGCGTGGGCGTGCTGATCGCCCTGGTCGCACTTCCCACGGTTCCGATCACTGACGCAACGCTGGCGGTCGTCTCGATCGCCCCGCCGGTCGCTCTCGCCGTGCACACCGGCTGGTTCCGGTCGACGGCGCCCCGTGGCGTCGCCGCGTTGACCGCCATCGCCTGCGCCGCGGTCGGCGCTTGGCTCGGGTACCAGGTTCCGCACGCGCCCGGCTTCGGCGCGGTGACGGCGATCATCGGCGCAACCCTCGCAGCCAACCTCGGCCTGATCGCGGTCGACGTCGCAACGCCCGTCACTGGCGACGCCACCGCTCCCGGCTCGGCACGGGCCGAGACAGCACCCGGCCCCGCCTGAGCATCCACTACCCCCGAAGGAACGGCCCGCGGAAGCGGGCCTTTCCTTTAAGCGCGCGGGATCTACAGGTACGAGGTGGGCAGTGCTGGTTGCCTGCGCTTCGGCTAATCCCGGCTCCGCCTGGTCTCAGCCTCCGGCTTTTGGTGGTCATGCTGGTCGGGCGGTTTCCTTAGGTGGGAAACGTCACTTCGGCTCGCATCTCGTTCTTGCAGCTGAGCTCTAGGCGGCCTTGTAGTTCGTCTCGGACCAGGGCTCGCACGATTGATAGGCCCGTGCCTGTTGCGTCGCCTTCGATTCCCTTGCCGTCGTCTGCGATGACCAGGAGTGCCTGGCCGTTGGTTTGCGCGAGCTCGATCCTCACGCTGTTGCCGCCGTGCTCCAGGGCGTTTTGCAGGAGCTCGCTGAAGACCAGCGCCAGGGCGGTTGCACGGTTGCCTGCGATCGAGACCGAGTCGAGCTCTGCATGGACTTCTTTTCCTGCGGCGAGCCCTTGTACGAGCATCGCGCGCAGTCGCTCGAGTAGCTCACGCAGCTCGACGACCTCCTCGCGCTGCTCCGTCAGGACTTCGTGCACCGCAGCGATTGCGAGGATGCGATTCACGGAGTCCTCGAGCGCCTTTCGCGGGTCGGTGCCCGGCGCTCGCGCTTGCAGGCGGAGGAGCGATGCAACCGTTTGGAGGTTGTTCTTGACGCGGTGGTGGATCTCTTGTGCCAGGACGCCTCGCATCACTGCCCGCCCATGCTCCAGTGCGACCGCGGCGTGATGCGCGATTGACGCGAGCAACGCGCGCTCCTCGTCGCTGAACGGTGTGTCGCGGTCGCAGACGAGCTCGCCGATCTGGCGCCGCTTCCAGCGCAGCGGCAGGCGAACGTTGTGCGCCCCCGGCCGTCCCTCGGGCCACGCGATGTTGCCGTCCTCGAGCACGAGAGCCGCGCCGGTCGCGCCGACCGCTTCCATCGTGGTTTTCACGATCGCCTCGAGCGACTCTTCGAGATAGAGCGACTCGGAGACCGCTTCAGAGATCTTCGCGAGCGCCTCCAGCTCGGCGACCCGGCTCTGGGCCTGTGCGTAGAGCTGGGCGTGCTGGATCGTCTGGGCGACCTGATCCGCGATCGCCACGAGTAGCTCGATCTCCTCCTGGGTGAACTCGCGCGGCTCGAGAGTGCGCACGTTGAGAGCACCGGCGAGTTGCTCGCGCGCGAGGATCGGCACCGCGAGGATCGACTCGTAGTCGTCCTCGGGGAGATTGGTGAACTGCTTGAAGCGCGGGTCGAGGTGGGCCTGCGACGGGATCATCACCGGGGCCCGGTCTGCCGCAGCGGTGCCCGTGATCCCCTCGCCGGGCCGCAGACGGGGCCGCTTCGTCATCTCCTCGACTCTCGTCCCGTACGTGGCGCGCAGGATGAGCTCGTTCGCCCGCTCGTCGTAGAGGTAGACGAAGCAGGCCTCGGTGCCGAGCGCATCCGCCACCTTGCTCGCCACCAGAGCCAGCACCTCCTCCAGGTCCAGTGTCGAGTTCACTGCCGCGATCGTCTCGGTGAGCAAGCGCAGATGGCGGCCTCGTACGTCCACTGGAACGCCTAGGCTAGCCGCCGTGGATCGTTACCACTGGCTGCTGGTCTTCCACATGACAGGCGCGTTCCTGCTCATCGGCGGCGCGGTCTTCGCTGCGATCTTCAACATCGCCGCACTTCGCCGGGAACGCCCGAGTGAGATCGTCGTGCTGTTCAGACTGGTGCGGATCGCCGTCGGCTCGATCTCGCTCGGAATGCTCTTGACGCTCGTGTTCGGGCTCTGGCTCGTCGCCGATCTCGAGTTCGTGAAGTGGGGCGACGCCTGGGTCATCCTCGCACTGGTCCTCTGGGTTGTGGCCAACGCGTTGGGTGGAATGGGCGGACGCCGCGAAAAGACAACGCGCCAGCTTGCCGAGCGCCTCGCTGCGGAAGGAGATGCGCCAAGTGCGGACCTGCGTGCGCGCATGCGAGATCCGGTCACGCTCGCTCTGAGTTGGGGAAGCGGTCTGGTCGTTCTTGCGATCCTCGCGGTCATGATCTGGAAGCCGGGGCACTGATGCTCGCGATCATCCGGCCGGACAGCTGGAACCTCCCGCTCTTCCTGCACGTCCTCGGCGCAACGATCCTGACAGGGGCGACGGCTGCGGCGTTCGTCGGCGCTGTCTCGGAGCGACGGTGGCCCTGGCTGCGTGTGGTCGTCGCCCGCA
>CAWHXK010000059.1:0-17038 GCA_963833255.1 uncultured Actinomycetes bacterium | reverse complement strand
GAAGTGCCCGCAGATGGGGCGGGAACTCAGGTGGTTGAGCTATGGGCGGTACTGGGCTCGAACCAGTGACCTCCTGCTTGTAAGGCGAGTGCCGGAGTGGACTCCAGGGCACGGACGCCGACGTTTTGAGCCTTCCTGGGCGAACTAAAGAGGGCGCAGATTCCCGGCTTTTCCCACGCGCTACTCACCAATTGCTCACCAACTTAGCGCCTAGCGCGCCAAGCAGAACGCGCGGCCAGTTGCCCCTTCGATCCGACCCGGAGAACGAAACAGCCCATTCTGATCCCCGTCGCCGGAAACGAGCTGCGACCCCGCGGGGAAGGTCAAGGGCAAGTCGTGTCCGTCACCAGGAGGCCGGGCATGCGCGCCTGCCGGAAAGTCCTGCTTTTAACCGATAGGTTGCCGGGCAAGGAGGAGACTGGGGCTGCTGCCAGCCACACGCAGGGTTCGGTCGCACAGCGGAATAGCCGTGGCGTCTCTCCTTGCGGTGACACAGCGAATCGAGCTGCCGTTGGTCGCGCTCTGGCTCGTGCTCGCCGGCAGCCTTGCTGCTCTCACGAGCCAGGTTGCCGATTGGTACGTGATGACCGATGAGCTGCTCTACGAGCGGCTGGCGATCAGTATCGCGAAGCTCGGTTCACCGCTGCCGCACATCCACGACGAGCTGATCGGGAACGTCAATCAGCTGTATCCGCTCTTGCTAGCGCCGCTCTTTCACGACCGGCTCGTTCCACCGGCGCTGCATGACGCCCATGTTCTGAACGCGTTCGTCATGAGCTCTGCGTGCCTGCCGACGTTTCTGCTCGCGCACGCAGTCACCGGGAGCAAGCGCTTGTCGTACGTCGTGGCGTCGTTGTGCGTCTGCATTCCCTGGATCCCGCTGTCCTCCATGCTCATGACGGAGGTCGTGGCTTATCCGGCGTTCGTTTGGGCGGTGCTCGCCGTGTACCGCGCCGCTGTCTCGCCGCGGCCGCAGAACGACGTCGTGATGGTCGTCGCGCTCGCGGTGGCGACGTTGGCGCGAACGCAGTTCCTCGTCCTGTTCATCGTTGTTCCCATTGCGTTCTTTCTCCATGAACTGGCGTACACGCAGTCGCGGTCCCGGCTGTCTCGAGTCCGAGTCGCCGGGCGGAACCTTGTGGAGGCGCATCGGCCTCTTGCCGCGGCGTTCGCGGTGCTGGCGGTCGCCGTAGTTGTCCTGCTTGCCGTCGGCCGACTCTCGAGCGCCTTGGGGACGTACTCGGTGACGGCCGAGGGAAACGTTCTTCCGAGTGGCATGGGCCGCTCGCTTCTGGAGCACCTCGCACCGCTCGGCCTCGGACTCGGGATCCTGCCGTTCGTGCTCGGCGTCGCCTGGCTCTTCGCGACTCTCGTCCGGCCGCGGGCGCGGGAGGAACACGCCTTTGCAGTGATCGCGATCGTCACGTTCGCGGCGCTTCTCGTCGAAGTCACGTCGTACGACTTGCGCTTCGGCCAGGGTAGGCTGCACGACCGCTATCTGTTCTACGTCGTTCCGCTCGTCTTGATCTCTTTCGCAGCGGCGCTGCGGGCCGAGCTCCGGCCGCGAGGGTCGCTCTTCGTCTCGGCCGGGCTACTCGCTCTCGCCTTCTCATTCGTGCCGGTCGTGCGTTACGAGAAGTTCAACGTCGACTCGCCGGTTGCGGTTCTCAACGGCGCGCTGCTCGACGCGGGCGGCTCCGTAAACGGCGCGCGTGTCTTCCTCGGCCTCGCACTACTCGTCCTTATCCTGCTCTTTCTGCTCGGCGCGGCATTTCTTCGCCGAACGCGGCTCGCCTTCGTGGTCGTCCTTCTTGGCGCCGTCATGATCTCAGCCGAGACTGCCCTCGCCTTCGACAGACTCTTGAGCGTCGACGGCACGAGTGGTCGACCGATCACCCTTGAGCAGGGTGGCATCTTCGACTGGATCGACCGAAAAGTCGGGCCCGGGACGAAGGTGACGATGGTCCCGTACCCGATCCTCTACGGCAACTATTGGGAAAACGTCGCGTACTGGTGGAACGTCGAATTCTGGAACGCCTCCGTGCAGCGTGCTGCCGTCTACGAGAGTGCGTTCACCGGAACGCCGGAGACGTTTCCGACGACGGAACTGACCTTCGACAGCGCGACGGGCCGGGCGAATGTCTCGCCCACGCCCTACGCCGTCCAGGGAATCGCGGAGACGAGATTTCGGCTAGCCGGCACCGATCTTGGCGAGGACCGCGGGGTCGCGTTGATCGCCCCCGACAACCCATGGCGCGCCGAATGGGTGGCGTTCGATCTCTACCGCGACGGCTGGACCGTTCCGAAGGTCGTGGCCAAGATCAGAGTCTTCGCGGCACCGGGGCAGACGGAGCCGACGAAGAGGTTCCTGACGATTTCCGTGCGCGGCCCAAATGACGTACCGCCGCGGCCGTTTCGCATCGTCTCGAACACCAGCAACTGGGCGGCCGAGGCCGACGAGCACCCGACCAGCAAGCAGATCTCGGTCTGCGTGCCCGCGCGCGGATTCGCCGACGTCCAGATCCACGCTTCCCGTTACTCACCGATCTACGGGGATCCGCGAAGCGAGCGGAGCTTCGTCAGCTACGCGCGCTCGGGCGGCGTTCTCGTGACGGGCATTGCGCTCGCGGACGAAACGGGGCCCTGTTAGCCCCGAACGTCGAGCACGCCGGTTCAGGTGGCTTCAACGAGCCAGTCGGACGAAAGGCGTACACCGTACCCTCGGTGTCGGCCCCTAGCACGGTTCCAGCGACCGTGATCATCGCGGCGACGGTGCTACCGGTCGTCGCGTAGGACCAGAGGCTGACGCCGTTGGCCGCGGCGAGCGCGTAGAACCCGCCCGGCGTCCCGCCGGTGGCAAACAGGACGTTCCCGACGACAAGCGGCTTCGCCTGGTTCCCGTCGCCGAGCGCCTTCGACCAGATCGGCCTGAAGCCGCAGCCAGGGTCGACGTGGAAGGCACGTACTCCGTTGCCAAGCCGCTTTCCGTCGTCGCTGTAAAGGACGGACTGCGCGGAGTAGATCATCTGCTTGGAAGCCGACCAGGCTGGCTCGCCGACAAAAGGCGTCACACCGTCGCCGAGCGGGATGAAGACGAGTGACCCCTGTGACAGGTGCTCGCGGTCGAGGATGTAGAGCGTCCCATCTTTGTTGTTCGCGGCGGCCAGCGGCGGGCAGGCCTCCGGTTGGAAAAGCAAGGCGGCGGCACCGAAATCGGAGTCCCCGATCGGAGGAATGGGCAGATTGGAGGAGTCGAGCACGCTCGTGAGGTCAGGGCTCAACGCGACGATCCTGTCCCCATAGCCCGCGTTGTCAACGAAGCAGGAACACTCGTCCGACCAGACATGTGAGTTGCCGACTCCCGTGTAGACGACGCCGCTCGTGGGATCGATCGAGACGCCGCCCCAACCCCACATCCCGCCGAGGTTGTCCGGACCGGGGACCGGATCCCACGTCGTAATCGCCTCCACGCCGTCGAGCGGAATCGCCAGTAGGCCGCCCTCAGGAAATCCGTCGGCGCCGCCAACGTCGCAGTAGGAGGCAATCGGTACGTATAGCCGGTCAGCGGCGATGCGAAGACCTCCCCACACGTATTCGATGTCGGGGCGTGACACAACTTGCCGCGGATAGCCGGCCGCTTCTTCGCCGCTCGCGAGCGAGAGTGCGTGCAGCCGTCCGGTAGCGCCGATGACATAGATGAGTCCGCGTGCGAGGTCGATCGCGCCGGTGGAGGTGATACCCCAGGTACCGCAGAACTCGGTGGTGCTGGTCCCGAGGTCGCGCTGCCACAGCACCGCGCCAGTCGTAACGGATAGGGCGTACAGCGACCCGGCTTCAGTCGCGACGAACGCCACCTGGTGGCCTTCGACTCGAGCGGAGAGGGGCGAGGCGTAAACAGGGCCGTCAAGTCCGGTCTCCCACGCCGGAGCCAAGCGCGTGACGCTTCGAAGCGTCAGAAGGGTCGAGGGCACCGCGTTCCGGAGTTGGTTGTCATAGCCATAGCTCGTCCACGCAACCGGATCAGACGGCGGCTTCGGCTTGGGCTGCAGCTTTGGCCTGGCGCTCGCACCTGAAGCGACGACCAGGGATACCAGTAGAAGCGCGAGGACGCGGCGTAGCATGGGCTGCCGAGAGTAGCGGCGAGATTATCGGCGCGCCCGTTCTTCCGTTTTCGAACGGCATCGCCCCGCTCGGCCGTCACGGCCGCGCTAAGAATGGGAGGTCAAACCGGCGCCGCTCACGCCGCCGTCGATCAAGGCGTCCTCTCCGCTTGAGCCATCCTGGTGGTAGTCCGCCTGCTGCCAGCCTCGGACGCCGCTTCGGTCGCAAGCGGAATTTGTGTCGAGGTGCACGGTTGTCGCGTTTTGGCGGAAAGACGACACATCACCCGGGCTCGAGCTGGACTCTTCAGCTTGCCCGGCGCCGGCCGAGGAGGCTTCCGATCGGGGCAAGGCTCGACTTCGCTCCCTTACGGGCCGCAGTAGCTGATCGTGTGCGCCCGCCCTCGCCTCGCCAGCGGGCTGATCCAGCGTCCTGCTCAGCCACCGTGGTCGTCGAGAAGGATCTCAGCGACGCGGTTGGGCTGTTCGAGGGCCGCGAAGTGTCCGGTGTCAGAAAGCAAGATCGATCGGACGTCACGGAGCAGGGCCAGGTTGGCCTCGAAGAACCGCGAGCGTCGTGACGTCGACCTAATCACCGACGTTGTCGGGCTGTTCAGTTTTCTGGCGGGACAAGACGTGGCACCCTGGTGGCTCCGACAGTCTGATCTTCCACGGTGAGGATGGCTTCAGCTTCCTCACGCCCTCGGTGCTGCTCCGGAGCCACCTCTATCCGGCGATAGCAAGTGCGAAGATCTCGCGAGTCGGGCCGACGCAAGAGAAGCGAACGTTTCACAGCTTCCGGCACACGTTCGCGAAGCGAGTGCTAGAGAGTGGCGCGCAGATCACGTGGCTATCGCGCCACCTCGGTCACTCCTCCCTGAAGGTCACGACCGACATCTACGGACACTGGGAACGCGCCGAGCGAAAGCTTCAGGCCGCGAAGATGGAGGGTGCTTTCTCCGTCTGACTGCCGCCGTACTCCCACCGTTCTCCCAAGCGAAGGTGGATGACGGCCGCTTGGGCGGGAATATGCGATTTTGCAGGCACTTCTCGATGGGCCGGACAGGGATCGAACCTGCGACCTTGGGATTAAAAGTCCCCTGCTCTACCAACTGAGCTACCGGCCCCGACCGAGTCAGTGTAGACGCGTGTCGCGGCTATTCTGGGGCCGCCGCCCCCATCGACTAGCGGCCTAGGTCGCCACCCTTTCAAGGTGGTAGCGCGGGTTCGAATCCCGCTGGGGGCATGACCGTCGAAGATCCGGCCGCTTCGCGGCCATGATGATCCAGGACGGGATCCTTGGATGCGCGTTTCCGGTTTCCGTCCTGTCGGAGGGCGTTTGCGGCCGCGTCCGGCACAGCCGCACGCGGCGGTGGTATGGAGCGTCACCCCTTTTCAATTCTTTGGGGCTGGCCTATATTCCGAGCCCCGCGGAAAGGTTGATAGATGGAGGCTGCGGCAGCCACCTTCGTCCGGCCGGACGGGCCTGCGGCTCAGATCCGGACCGGGGATCGCGACGCTTTCGTGTTCCTGTACGGGCCTGACTTCGACGGGCTGTTCGATTTCGTCCTGCGATCCGTTCGCGATCGTGCCTCTGCGGCCGTCGCGCTGAGTGACGCGCTCCACCAGGCGTGGGACATCTTTCGTGAGTGTGGGGCACCGTACGACGTTCGAGGTTGGCTCTTCGTCATTGCGCGCGACGCGGTCCTCGCCCGACCGCGGCGGCGCACGGGGGATGTCCAGGAGCGTGAGGGACTCGTCTACACGGCTCTCGAGGCCGGGAAGCTCTCCGACCCGTCGCTGGCGTTCGACAGGGAATTGATCGAGCTCGTCTGGGACACGGCGACAGCTCTCGAGCGCGAGGACTACTCACTGCTCGATCTTCATGTCCGTCGCGACCTCAGTGTCGACGAGCTCGCCGAGCAGCTCGAGCTACCGCGGGACGACGTCGCCTGGGACCTGTCGCGTCTCTGTGACTGGTTCGACAGCACCGTCCGGCTGACGTTGCTGGCCACGCGGTCTAGGCACAGCTGTGCAGGTCTCGACGGTGACCTCTCGGCGAACGGCGTGGGCATCGAGCACGTCGCCGGCCGACATGTGTGCGACTGCGCTTCGTGCCTCGAGACCAGCGCGCGGTTCGCCTCGGCAACCGAGATCTTCGCGAGCTTCGCGCCGATGCCACCGCCGCCCGGGCTGCGCGAACAGACTGCGGGCCTGTTTCTGACAGAGCCCAGGCGTTGGCGGCGCAAGCTACGCTGAGCCGCCTCGGGCGGTTAGCTCAGCTGGGAGAGCGCCTGCCTTACAAGCAGGAGGTCGGCGGTTCGATCCCGTCACCGCCCATTCGTCAACCGGGCCGTTCTCACGCTTCGACGCCGACCGCGAGCGCGTACATGGTGACCAGATTGGTGAGTAGGCCCGGCGCTAGCCTGGAGGGTGTCAATCTGTCAGTCAGATGCAGCGCGCGAGCGTGCTCAAACAGCCGAACCGCGACGTGATCGTCGTCTACGTCCGCGCGGGGGCGATCGGAGGACAGCCGACCAACCTTTGGCGTACGACTTCATCGGCCCGCGGGTCCGTGCCTACGGTGCAGGATCCGGCTGACCTTGGTGCGGGGACCGTTCCTCGCGTGCCTCGCGATTTGGGCGGCCCCTTGCTGCAGTGTGGCCCCGTCCATGAGCGCGGCTAGCTGTTGCGCGAGCGAGAGGCCGAGACCGCTGCCTGACGCGAGGTCATCGTCTCTCGCACCCACGACGGCGTAGCGGACGGAGATCCTCGCGATCGGTTCGCTAAGGCTTGCGACGTCCTTCGCATCAAGTGCGGAGAATCCACGGGAGCGATTCGGCCGATCTCGCCAGCGTCCGCGGGCGGCCCAGAGAAGGAGCCGCCCGCCCTGTCCGTTTCAGGTGACTTTGAACGTCCCGGTGATAGTGGGATGCACGGTGCAGTAGAAGGTGTACGACCCCTTCTTCAGCGTCAGCGTCACCGTCTTCGTGCCAACGAAGCTGGTGCCAGTGATCGTCTTGTTCTTGATCCCCGGGCCGTTAAGCGTGAAGTTGTGGATACCCGACTTGTCGCCGACGATGAAGGTGTACTTCCCATGCTTAAGAGTCGTGACCTTCTTGCCGCGGGCGTTCTTGAGCGAGATCGTGTAGCCGGGCCCGATCGTCCCGTGCAGCTTCGGCACGACCATCGTGGTCGCGGTCGCCGCCGCCGTGACAATGCTGACGGCCACCAGCGCAGCTGCGGACGCAAGAGCAACTAGGCGAAAGCGCACGTCGCGCCTCCTTCCCATTGAGGACTTCTTCCTAGGATAGGCGCCGTTACTACCGAGCGCGACGTCCCTTGCGACGGGGACGTCCCGCCACGCCTGATGTGCGGCGTGCCCAGAGCCCGAGATGGTCTAAGAGCGATGTCGCGGAGACGGCCGCCTGCTTGGATGCCGCTTCGGTTTAGGCGTTTGTCTGGCTGGGCGGTGCGGCGGTTGTGTCGGCCGCGAGCGCCAGGATCGTCGCGTGCAGGCGCTCGGGAACTTCGCTCTTTTCCAAATAGGCGTCCGTTCCGCGCTCGTCTGGGTGTGGTCGCTTGTCTTCAAAGATCGAGCCGCTGATCAAGATCACGCGAGCCTTCGGGTAGAGCTCCCGCAGCAGGCGTGCGCATTCGGTCCCGCTCATCGCCGGCATGAGCACGTCGATCACGGCCACGTCGGGTTCGGCACGGGCGGCTGCCGCGAGTGCCTCCTGGCCGCTTGCGGCCTTGCCGACAATCTCCAGCCCCGGCTCGCCCGTAAGCAGCGCCTCGAGCGAGTGCAGGAAGAACGCATCGTCGTCGACGAGCAGAATCCGGATCGGTTGGGCGTCCATCGCGTCTGACCTACCTGGCTCTCAGGCTACCTCCAGACCCGGCGCCGCGAATCGAAACTTCCTGCACATTGCACACTTTCGAGGCTACGACCAGGCGACCGGGCGACCAAGTTCCTGCGCGTCGCCCGTTCGGCTCGTCTGCGACAAGTCCCAGCATCCCGCATTCTTCGCGAGCGCCGTCATCAAGGGTGCGACCGCCAAAGGGAGGGGCTGATGGAGAAGCCGTACACGCACACGACCTGGCGCGTGAGGGCAGGAAGCGAGGACGAGTTCGTCAGGCGTTGGAACGAGTGGGTCGATTGGAGCCACCGCGAAGGACTCGAAGCTCCCGCGCTGCTGCTCCGCGACCTGGAAAACCCGCAGGCGTTCATCAGCTTCGGCCCATGGGCGAACATGGCGGCCGTCAGGAATTGGCGTGCCCTCGCCGGCTACCAGGAACGGGTGGCACGCCTCCGCGAGGTACTCGACAGCTTCGAGCCACGAACGCTCGAGATCGTCGCCCGGCGCTAGACACCGCGGGCACGGGCAACCAAATCGCGGTGCAACCCACCGCCACCGCGAGACATCGAAACGCTGGCCGACAGGTGACGACCCCTGGTCTTGTCGCCTTTCCGCCAAAACGCGACACTTGCGCACGAGGACTACCAGTCGAACGATCAGTTGTAGACGCGCGCGCGCGATATCACACTTGCTCGTTCGACCTAACCAGTGAAGACTGGCTCGCCGTCAGGCGAACGGTAAGTTCACCCGCGGGAGCCGTCGTCGCAGTTTGGTGGAAACGCGACCATGTGAGGGGTGGTGAGGAGGCGACACGCCACCTCCGTGCCACACGGATTGTCATCCGAGTGAAGTGGGAACACACCGGCGACGAGCATGGCGAGCGTCGCCTCCTAGCAGCGGCAGCTCGCCTGGGCGTCATGGATCGTCAGGTGATCACGCGGATGCCGTCGACCGTCACCCGGGTTGGTGGCACACGGCCTCGACGTTGTTACCAGCCGCATCGTGTACATAGGCCGCGTAGTAGTTCTCGTGATAGTGCGGGCGCAGGCCGGGAGCGCCGTTGTCCTTTCCACCCGCCGCCATCGCGGCCTCGTGGAACGCGTCCACCGTCGCGCGATCGCTCGCACTGAACGCGACGTGGGCCGCGCCGCGCTCGGAACTCGAACCGATCCAGAAATCGGGGATCCCCTCGCCGGTGCCGAAGCCGGCGGCGCCCTCGAACTCCATCTGCACCGAGTAGCCAAGTGGCGCGAGCACCTGCTTGTAGAACCGCTTTGCCTGCTCGAAGTCACCGACGTTCGCGGTTACGTGGTCAATCATCATTCCTCCCTTCACGGGTCGGGTCCCAGCCTAATCGACGTCAAGAGCTTGAAGACGATCCCCGTGATCGTCCGTTCCACGCCCACTACTCACACAACAGAAGGACCGGTTTCGCAGTCAGTTAGCTCCAAACGACTCGATCTGCGCGCATGTCGCCCGGAACCGAGAAGAGCAGTGGTCAGCTTGCGCTCGACGTGGCTCCCGTCTACTTCGGGTCGATCTCCGTCCGTTCGACGATCGCCTTCACGACACGCTGCTCGACCGGATGTTCGGTTTCCGCCTCTTCCACTCGTTGTTGAGCAACCTCAACACGCGCAGCCTGCCACGCGGACCAGTGACCTGAGACGAGCGCCCAAAGCGAGAGGGCGGATACGAAGACGACGCTTTTGAGCCAGCCCTCGACATACGAGATCGGGATCATCGCAACCCAGAAGAGCGTTAACCAACCGTTGACCCGGCGCATGAAAACGGGATCACCCTGCACAGACGCCCAGATGCCTCGGACGAAGCTCACCACTGCGACAGTTCTCGCCACACGCTTGGAATCTCCTGCCGCAGCGAGCGTAATCAGAAACATCATTCAGGATCGCAACTGCGCCAGCCGGGCGGATTCACGTCTAGCCGACGCCGTTACTTCAGGCAGACGTAGCCGACGATCGGGTGTAGCTCGATCGCGTTCGGGGCGACGCCGGTCTGACCGTGGAAGAAATCCCAGAAAGCGACGCCGACAACACGAGCCCGATCACAGAACGGTCTCACGCGCAAACGCGCCACCCGCATCTGCCGCTTCCGGTAGCCGGTGGCGTTCGGCGTACAAGCCGGCGCGTTAGGCGCTTCCGAGATCATCTGCCTCGACCCGATCCGCAGAATGACATCGAGATCCTGGTCGTCCTCTTCACGCAGCAGCGTCGCGGACGCGACAACCCTGTAGACGTGCCGCTCGAAAGGCAGGCGCGTCCTCGGCACGAACGGCGGCCGAGGCAAGCTAACCAAATGAGCGACGGTCGTCGCACGAACCGGAAGAAGACGGGGCCGATCCTGCAACGTCTTCACCGCCCAACGCTCGACCCCACACACAGCCGTCTCGGCCATGCGCCGCGCCACCGCCTCGTGGGCGACGGGAACAGCGACGCGTGCCGAGGTGCCAGCGACTGCCAGCACCGCGACAAACGCGACAAGTCGACCCCCACACGGAGCCGACCATGGTGACACAACAGGCAGCGAGCAGCGCACACGCACTATTACGTTGAGGCTCTTTCATTCCCGCCCCACGCAAGTCAAGACGGGCATTGACGCGCCTAGAATCCGACGCACCCTCCTGCGTTGTTCCCGAAAGTGTTTGCCAGGAAGAAGGAGAACCACGCGAGAAGCGGCACTGCAATCAGAAGCCCGATCCAGGCCGACGTGGATGGCGCCTTGTCCTTGAACGAGCCGACCGTGCCGATGGCAAGCGCGGGCGCGACGTAGACGAGGATGAAGGAGGCGTCACTCCCTGCCGCATCCCCGCAGTCCCTCGACAGGAAGAACGACGCGATGAGGAGCACCACGAACGCTCCACCTGAGACGACGCCAAGCGCATGTACTGCGCGCCTGCGGCTCACGGGCCGGGCGGATCGTTGGTGAGCCCACCCCTTCGAGCCGGCGATCTTGGCTGCCATACGAATCCCTACGGATCACCGACAAAGATGCGTCCCAACCCGCGGCTCGAGCGCGACGCGATCTTCAATCAGATGGACATCCAGACCGGCCGCGAACTCAACGAGGACGAGGTACGCCGAATCAACTTCATCGTGAAGAGCCGGGCCTACCACTTTGTCGCAGCAGCGGAGGAGGAATGGCTCTACCCCGAACGGCACCTCGCCAAGAAGGTGAAGTGGGGCAAGGTCGCCCAGAATTACCTGCTCTTCCCCGACCCGCGGGAATTGCATCACGGTGGCGAGATCATCATCGGCTACGAAAGCGGCGCGACGCTCTCCCGGGACGCCTATGGACGCGCGCCTCTCGATCCCGACTACGGCAAGGACACCCTGCCTCCCGCCGGCAAAGATCCGCTGGAGCAGCTCAAAGGCGAGTTCGCCCAACTCTTCGGACGAAAGCGCCGCGGCCACGGCTGGGACGAGCCCGAGGAGGACAGCGAATCTCTCCACGAGCACCACTTGAGCAAGGCTAAGCGAACGCCCAGCCGGGAGCCGAACACGACGGGCGCCGTGAAACGCACGCGAAGGCGACGTAAGAGGCGCGGCCGGCGCTAACGGCGGCCATTCGGGACTTTATACAGGTGGCGAATTGTCTCCGAGACGGAGTATTCAAGTACTTGGTTTGTCGCGTGCGCGCGGACTAGATCGTGCGTAGCGAGGCTGGCCCGCGTGTACTGGCCATGGGATTGACGATCCCCTTGCGGGAACCACGACGTTCGTACGACCTCCTGGGTGCGATAACGACCGAACGCGGCCTGGGGCGGCCGCTCAGGCTTGCCTTAAGCCGTCTGAAGGCATGATCCAGATCTCCCCCGACGGCAACGAGCTCTGGGTGTCGAGTCGCTTCTACGGCAATGTGTCAGTCGTCAACACGTCGACCGGTCGGTTGATTCATAGGATTCGTACCGGAAAGAGACCACATGGGCTCGCCTACTTGCCTCAGCCGGGGCGGTACGGCCTTGGCCACAACGGGGTGTACCGCTAGGTCGCAAGACCTCTGAACGCTACTTTATGTCGGATTACGAAAAGCGACCAACAGAGCGACGCCGAGCTCGACGACTGGTTCGCCGAGCCTGAGTCCTCGCGCCCGCAACGTCCACGGGGCGGCCAGACCGTTCCTCCGGACGAGGCACGAACCGAAGAGCGCGTGTTGCCTTCGGCGGACGACTGGCTTGGAAGCTCCGCTCCCTCCCGGGCACGGCGGCCGCCCTTCGCCTCTGACTCGACGCGGAACGCCCTGGTCATCGGCGCCCTCCTGCTTGTCCTGCTCCTGGTATCGCTCGCACTTGCCGGAGTCTTCTCGAGCTCCAGCAAGCACTCCGCAGCAGGGACGACAACCGTGCGGACGACGTCCTTAACGACTACGACGCCGGCCGTCCAGCCTCCGACAACCGCGCTGACGCCGGGCGACCGTGGGGCGCAAGTGCGGGCGCTCCAACGGGCGCTGGCGCAGCTCGGCTACTCCACCGGAGCGATCGACGGCTACTACGGGCCGGCGACCAAGACCGCAGTTTCGAAGTTCCAGCAGGCTCACCAGCTCATCGCCGACGGGATCGTCGGACCTGCGACTCTCACCGCACTGAGACGCGCTACCGCACCGTAAGCGCGCACGTCCGCGTGGCGCCGGCGACCGCTGTTGCGAGCGCGCGTTCGATCCCGACGTGGAAGGAGACGACGACCATGCCGGGCCGTGGGGCCAGCACCTCGCTCAACCCATCCCGCCGGGCGACGATGCATCCACTCGAGGTACGCCAGTACGGCGAGTAGTGGACGGCTAGGTGTAGTTCCTAAGCACGTTGGTTCATCCGGGCCTCCTTGGAGGCTGAGAGCTGTCGAAGGCATCTCAGTCCAAAGGAGGCGTCCGGATGAGGCTTCACCGTAACGCGGCTCTCAGTTGGAGCGGCCGAAGGTTGCTGGCGGTGCGTGTTGTAGATCAGGGTTGGACGCTGACGGCGGCGGCTGCTGCCTTCGGTGTGAGCGTGCGCTGCGCGCGCAAGTGGGTCGGCCGGTACAGGGTGGCCGGTGAAGCAGGCCTGGTTGATCGATCTTCGGCTCCGAAACGGGTCGCCAACCGCACCCCATTCGACCGGGTGACCGTGATTTTGTCGTTGCGAGGGTTGCGCATGACAGCTGCCGAGATCGCCGAGACGCTTCAGATGCCGCTCTCAACGGTGTCGGCTGTGCTCAAGCGCAACGGCGTGGGCAGACTCGGCCGGATCGGGCTCGAGCAGCCGATCCGTTACGAGCGCTCTCGACCGGGCGAGCTCGTCCATATCGACATCAAAAAGCTCGGCCGGATCGAAGGCGGAGCAGGCAAACGGGTCGGCGGCCGCCTGCCCGGCAAGAGCCGGCCTCGCCGCAGCAGCGGTCTGGGAAGCCGCCGCGGCACGATCGGCTGGGAGTACGTCCACGTCGCGGTCGACGACCACTCACGGCTCGCCTACGCGGAGGTGCTCCCCGACGAGCGAGCCACAACAGCGATCGGCTTCCTCCGCCGCGCCGTCGCCTACTACAGACGCTACGGCATCACCGTCGAGCGGGTCCTCACCGACAACGGCTCGGCCTACGTCTCAACGACCCACGCGGTCGCCTGTCGGAAGCTACGCATCCGCCACCTCCGCACCCGGCCACGCCGCCCGCAAACAAACGGCAAAGCCGAGCGTTTCATCCGCACACTGATCAACGGCTGGGCCTACGGCGCCATCTACCGCACAAGCCACGAACGAACCAAGGCCCTTGACGGCTGGCTCTGGCACTACAACCATCGACGTCGACACTCAGCCCTCGGTCACCAACCCCCGGTCAGCAGAACCAACCTGCTTGGGTCCTACAGCTAGCGGTAACGGCCGGGGCGAGCGATCCGAAGCACGAGGCGCGTTTGCGTCAGTGCAAGGAGCCGTGCACCCGGGCCGCCGCTCAAGATCCCGGCTGGATCAGGAAGGACGAAGATCGTCAGGTTCGGCGATCGGAACACCACCCGAAGACCCGACCGACCGCTTCGAAGGAGCACCGCCTCGCCCTGAGAGCTGTAGTCCGGCTGTGCGCTCGAGAGCAGCACGTAGCGCACCCCGAGACCGCGGAGCCACGCCCTATACCGGGCCGGGGTCAGTCGGCCGTAGAGAACGGCGTTCACGGGGAAATCGTCCTGGCGAAACCAGCCGCGCGCAAGCGGAATCCCCGAGTTCGGCAGGTACTCAGCAGGCCAGTGGCCAACCGTGTCCACCGCCTCGACGCGGTAGGACGGCGTTAAGTGCGCATCGAGAAAGCGAATCGCCGGCCTCCAGTAGGCGAGTCTCGCTGAGGGGTTCTCGAGCCCCTGCGAGAAGCTCCGCACGAGCGGCTTCACGTTCCATGAGACGGCGAGGGCGATGACCACAAGGCAGACCGGCAGCGGCCGCCACGAGCGAAGTGACACGACGAGCACTGCGATCGGGATGGCCACGAACTGGAGCCGCGTGATGTTCGAGCCGAGTGCCGAGGGAACGACATAGGCGACGAGGCACGCGAATCCGTAAACCAACAGGACCATCCGGAGGGCTCGCCCGCGGTCGATCTGCCAGATGAGCGCGGCTCCGAGCAGACTGAACGCGGATGCGGCGGCGAGGTCGGCGATCGAGAACGGGTAGCGTCCGTTGTCGGGGAAGATCCGCCACAGCGCAAGCTCCAAGACGCCCGTCCCCGCGAGCGCGGCGGCGGGTACAACAGCGCGCCTCGTCTCGATCCGCTTTGCGATCGCAACACCGACGGCGATCAGCGCGAGGAGGACGAAGGCGAGCGGGCTCGCGGTGAGCGTGAGAAGAACGAGGGCGACGAACGCCCACTGGGCCCGCACCTGCAGCGCATAGAGCGCGAACAGCGCGAAGGCGACACCGAGCGCGAACGGGAATGCTCCCGCGAGCACGATCCCTGCCCAGACTAGTGCGAAGGTCCTGCTCGACCAGCGAGCAGTCGGCCCCCACTCGCGCCAGGTCACGATCGCGAACCCGAGCGCCGCCGTCGCCACGGTGGCGACCGCGAGCAGGCGAATCCCAATCACCGCCGCGAGCGGGTAGTAGAGGACGCTGTAGGTGACGAAGCTGTAGTGCCCCGCGTACCAGAAGTTGTTCCACAGCGTGAAACCGTGCTCGATGAAGAACGCTCGCTGGTAGGCGTGAGCGGCCATGTCCGAGCCTTGAGGCCCCAGCCAGGCGAGTGCCGCGGCGAGAAGCGCCGCGGTGCCCGTGCACACGAGACCTTCACCGGCACGGAACCGTCCCGGTGCGGGCCACCCAAGTTCGGAGCGAATCGAAGACAAGCGGAGCGATGCTATGCAACCTCGTCGGAAGAGAACGCGGGTCCCGACGAGAACCTGAGTTCCGTAAGCGTAGACTCGGCGCTCGTATGACGCCGGGCACACGGGCCGGGGCGAGATCATCGCCTACCGGGAGGTCGGTCAACCTCGCGTTTCAGGCCGCCCTCTGGTTCGTGTTCGTCTTCGGCTACCAGCTGATCCAGGCCGGAGCCGGCCAAGACCGCGGTCGGGCGCTCGCAAACGGACTCGGCGTCGTAGAGCTTGAACGAGATCTGGTGCACGGGCTCGTCGAGCTGCGTCTGCAAGAGGTTGCGCGCGACTCAGGCGCCCTCGACACCTTCGTGGCGCTCACGTACTGGAGCTCGGAGTTCGCAGTTGTCGGGCTCGCGCTGCTCTGGGTCTATCTGCGCCGACGCGAGGGATTCGCTCGGTTTCGAAACACGCTTATCATCACCAACCTCATCGCTCTTGTCGGCTTCTACGCGTTTCCGACCGCGCCGCCGCGCAAGTTCCCCAGCCTGGGATTTGTCGACACAGCAGGAAGCTCGAGCACTCCTGGCCATGGACACGGACTGCTGCCACTTCCGAACGACCAGTACGCGGCGATGCCGAGCCTCCACTCAGCGGACGCACTCATCGTCGGTGTCGGTCTGGCGCTCCTCGTTCGATCACGACCTATCAAGGCCGTCTGGCTGCTCTGGCCTCTGACCGTCTGGTTCTCGGTGCTCGCCACCGCCAACCACTTCTGGCTCGACATCGTCGGTGGAATCGTGGTCGCAGGAATCGGTGCGCTCGCAGTTGAAGCTCTGCGGACGTATCGCCTGGCGGGGCCGCGTCCGGCGCCCAAAACCTTCGGCTCCGAGCCCTTCCCGAGCGAGGAACTACAGGTCCAAGCTGAGCCGGGCGGACGGGATGAGTGACGTGCTTGCGTCACGGCGCGGCCTGATCGCTCTCTCCTTCCACGTGGGTATCGAGCAGGCGCTGGCGACGCTTGCCGGCCGTTCAGGCCGAGCCTGCAGTCGCGTCGATGGTCGCCGCGCTTCTGCGCCCCAGTCGGATACCTACAGGTCGGCGGCCGCGCGGGCGCACAGGGACTGACGTCGTGCCGCTCCAGATCGCCATAGTCAGCGACTACTACTACCCGATGCTCGGGGGCATCACCGAGCACGTCCATGGCCAAGGGGCGGAACTCGTTCGGCGTGGACACGACGTCACCGTCGTGACACCCAGGCTGGCCCGCGTTCCGAAGCTTGTGGACGGATACAACCGGGAACCGCCATTCGAAGTCGTTCGAGTCGGCCGCGCCTTTCCGTTCTACGTCAACGGGTCCGAAACGCTGCTGACCATCAGCCCGCGGACTCTGCCGGAACTCGATCGGCTCTTTGCCGCCAGGCGCTT
The DNA here is from genome assembly GCA_963833255.1 of uncultured Actinomycetes bacterium. Lineage (GTDB taxonomy): Bacteria > Actinomycetota > Thermoleophilia > Gaiellales > Gaiellaceae > 3-1-20CM-4-69-9. Next base: position 372 of record CAWHXK010000059.1, on the reverse strand, counting down.
CGACGTCATCCATGTGCACAACCCCTTCGGGCCGCTGCTGCCGATCACTGCCACGATGCGTTCTCGAGCCCCGGTCACGGTCGGCACAGTGCACAGCGTTGTTCCAGAGGGGTACAGGCTGCTGCGCGCAATGAGACCCTTGCTCCAGATCGTGTTCCGCCGCTTGGACGAGCGCATCAGCGTCTCCGATGCGGTGACTGACTCGGTCGGGCCTTACTTTCCGGATCTGGGCTTCCGGACGATCCCGAACGGCATCGACACCGAGTTCTTCTCCCCGGACGCGCCGGCGGTCATGCCTGATGCGGACAAGAAGACGATCGTGTTCGTCGGGCGGTTCGACCCCCGCAATGGGGTCAAGCACATGATCGGCGC
>CAWHXK010000058.1:0-28481 GCA_963833255.1 uncultured Actinomycetes bacterium | reverse complement strand
CACTCGAGTCGTTCTCCTGGCCCGCCCTTGCGACTTCGGCCAGCCCTGAAGAGATGGACGCCTAGGAGCCGCGCTGGTCGAGCCCGGCGGGAATATTTGCACCGCCGGACAGCTGATGGTCGAGAAGCACGCTGAGGGAGGGCACGACTTCCTCTGCACCAAACCCTTGCAGGAGCTCTCGTTGTTCTCGGTTGCCGACACCGATGACACCAAGCCCGGCTGCATGCCCCGCGGCCACACCGGCAGCGCTGTGCGTGAAGGTGACTGCCTCCTCTGGTTGGACGCCGAGGCGGCGGCACGCAACCACCAGAAGGTCCGGGGCCGGGCGGGAGCGCAGGCCTTCGGAGCGGATGTCTTCGGCGTCGACGCGTTCGTCGACCAGGCTTGCGAGGTTTGCGAGCTCGAGCATCGGCAACGTGCTCGTGCTCGCGGAGACCACCGCGCGCCCGAGGCCGGCATGCCCGGTCGCCTCGAGGAAGCGACGCGCTCCGGCGAGGGCGGCCACTCCACGTTGCCGCAGCCCTCGTGAGAGCACCTCGCCTTTTCTCTTGGCCAATCCCTCTGCGCTGTCTGCTGTGACCGGGTCGTCGACTCTCCCTTCCCGGAGCCGGATGCCCCGGCTGCCCAAGAAGGCGTGGATCCCCTCGAGTCTTGTGCGTCCGTCGATGTAGGCGCTGTAATCGGTCAGGCGGTCGAAGGGGATGAAGTGCCAACCTGTCTTCTCACTCAGGCGCAACAGGAACTCGTCGAAGACTTCGCCCCAAGCCCACGCGTGCAAGACGGCGCTGTCGGTGAGGACCCCGTCGAGATCGAAGAGACAAGCGCTTGTCATGGCGGGCAGGCCGAGCATCTGCGTGGTCACCGGTATCGGCGACAGCCACGGCACAGGCCGGACGCCGGCAACGTTCGCCAGACTCGCGAGTACCTTCACAGTCTCCTGCCGCTCCTGCGCGAGCTCGCGTCGACGCCGCTCGAGCTCCGGGCCGGGCAACAGGCCGTCGGACGCGCTCAGTGCACGCTGGGCACTGTCCAGCGCCAGCTGCCAATGGGAGCTTGTCGTGTCGAGCTCCAGTGTGTGCCAGGGCCCAGCAGTCGCCTTCAACGCGGGTGTTTCTTTCAGAGGGATTGGCGGTCGAAAGTCACGGAGAACTCGTTCGCTGTCGCTTGTAACGAGCGGAGCAGTCGGGGTTGAAACGCTCATCGTGATGACAGCATCGAACTGCCATCGCGCGCCCGCATCCGCAGTTGCTGCGAAGCCGCTGCGGATGGTTACTGATTTCGGGGGGCCCTGCGTCCTTCCCGCAGGTGGTTTAGGTGAGTCCGCGGATGTGACGCCGGGGACACTGACGGGAGACTTCAAGCCGAAGGAGCGTTGTGCCTAGCAAAGGAGGAACGATGACCACCGTCGGTATCAACGGGTTCGGGCGCGTCGGGAGGGCGGCGTTCCGTGCCGCCTACGAACGCGGCCTTGAACTCGAGTGGGTCGGGATCAACGATCTCGCCGGCCCTGAAGCCCTCGCACATCTCTTGAAATACGACTCCGTCTACGGCCGGTTTCCGGGCACGGCAAAGGCCGGCGACGGAGTCATCCGAATAGATGACACCGAAATCCCGGTGTTCAGCGAAGCTGACCCTGCCCGCCTCCCGTGGGGCGACCTCGGTGCGGAGGTTGTGATCGAGGCGACCGGACGTTTTCGCTCGCGCGCCGACGCAGCCAAGCACCTTGAAGGCGGCGCCCGCAAGGTCATCGTGTCAGCACCGGTCAAGGACGCCGACGCTACCGTCGTTCTCGGCGTGAACTTTGCACAGGCCTTCGACGTCGAAGTGCACGATGTTGTATCCAACGCCTCCTGCACCACGAACTGCCTCGCACCGGTCGCGAAGGTCCTGCACGAGACAGTAGGCATCCGACACGGGATGATGACGACGATTCACGCCTACACCTCTGACCAGCGGCTGATCGACCTCCCGCACAAGGATCTCCGGCGCGCTCGGGCCGCTGGAGTGAACCTGATCCCGACCTCGACCGGAGCTGCGAAGGCGATCGGCCTGGTAATCCCCGAGCTCGCCGGCAAGCTGAACGGCTTCGCTGTCCGCGCCCCGATCCCGACCGGCTCGATCGTCGACCTCACTATCGAAGCCGCACGGCCCACATCCATCGACGAGATCAACGCACTGTTCCGTGAACGCGCAGACGTGGAGGAGCTTGCCGGAATTCTCGCCTACAGCGAGGAGCCGCTCGTTTCGTCAGACATCGTCAGGTCGCCGTACTCAGCGATCTTCGATGCGCCGCTGACCAGTGTCGTGGACGAGACACAGGTCAAGGTCGTAGCGTGGTACGACAACGAATGGGGCTATTCGAACCGACTGGTCGAGCTCGCCACACTGGTGGGCGTCCGGGAACCCGTGCTCGTGTGAATGGAGGCACCGAGGTTGGTCAAACTCGGGCCGAGCGTAGACGCACGACCGCCTCGAGCCCATTCGGGTCGGCAGCCATGAGTTCGACGGTCCCGCCATCGGCCTCAACGAGACGCTGAACGATCGCGAGCCCGAGCCCGCTGCCCTCGCCGCTGCGGCCTCGCCAGAAACGATCGAATGCGCGCTCACGCTCCGCTGGGGTCAGCCCCGGCCCTTCGTCGCGAACGCCAACCTCGACGAGCGGATGCCTCGAGCGCGCTTCGACGGTTACCGTCCCGCCACGCGGCGAGACCTCGACCGCGTTCTCGATCAGGTTGTCGAGGGCTTGCCGGATGCGTTCCTCAGACGCATGTGCTGCGGGAGAGCCGTCGGCCCGACAGACGAGGTGCACTCCGCGCTCCTCGGCCAGGGCGCTCCACGCCTCGACCCGGTCTCGCACGAGCCGGGCGAGATCGACACGGCCGCTTGGCGTCGCATGGGCGTCGGCGCGTGCCAAGGCCAGGAGGCTGTCGACGAGACCGGCCAGGCGTTCGACTTCCGCGAGAGCGCCGGCGAGCTCGCCCTTTCCAGGCGGCTCGACGTCTCGTGCGAGATTCTCTAGCCGAAGCCGTAGCGCAGTCAGTGGTGAGCGCAGCTGATGCGATGCATCTGCCACGAACTCTTGTTGTGAATGGAGCAGCAGTTCGAGCCTCGCGACCATCTCGTTGAAGACTGTCGCCAACGACCGGACTTCGGGTGGTCCTTGTTCTTGCGGAGCACGCTTCGACAGGTCGCCTCGCCCGACGGCGGCCGCGGCGTGCTCGAGTTCCCGTAGCGGGCGGACGACGAACGCGGCTAGACGCAGTCCTACGATGGTGGCGACGCTCAGCACGATTCCGGCAATGGCCAACAGCACGAGCCAATAGCGGCGAATGCGTGCATCGACGGCTGACGTGGGGTAAGTGATGCGGGCCGCGCCGTCAACGCGTCCGGCGGCGGCGATCGGAACAGCTACGTAGAGAAGGGTCGCGTGAAGCGTCTTCGACTGTCGTGTGCCGGCAGCGACGCGGCCGCGAAGCGCGGCTACTATCTCGGGTCGCGACGCGAACGTTTCTGCGCCTTGCCTGCGTGGATTGGTGTCGATCAGGGCACGTCCGCGGCGGCTCACGATCACGACTCGGCCGCCGGTATCGCGCGCGTAGCGGTACGCAATTGCCGCGACGGGCTCGAGTCTGTTTCGCGTGGGGACGCGCACCGCCTCCTGCGCAATGGACCCGAGTGTCGTGGCGTCGCGCTCAACCTTTGTCTCGAGGTCACGGCGCGCCCTATGCGCGTTCTCGACGCCCAGTGGCACTTCGAGCGCCGCAAGCACAACGACCACGAGCCCGAGATACCCGAGCAGAAGGCGTCTGGTCACGTGCGCAAGCGGAAGCCTACGCCGCGCACCGTCTCGATCCAGTCAGGGTCGCCGAGCTTGCGGCGTAGCGCAGCAACGTGAACGTCGATGGTCTTCGTCGAGCCATACCAGCTTGTCTCCCAGACTTCTTCGAGTAGGCGCCGACGGCTGAGGACCGCGCCGGGATCGCGCGCCAGGGCAGTCAGCAGGTCGAACTCTTTCGGCGTCAACTCGAGCTCGCGGCTACCGAGCCGCACCCGTCGAGCTCGGCTGTCGAGCTCGAGCTCCCCAACCTGGACGATGTCCTTCTCTGGAGCCGTGCCACGTCCGCGCCTCGTGACAGCGCGAATACGCGCGATCAGCTCGCGGATCCCGAACGGCTTGACCACGTAGTCGTCGGCGCCGAGCTCAAGGCCGACGACGCGGTCCGCTTCCTCTCCCCGCGCCGTGACGACGATGATCGGAACGTCCGATCGCTCACGGATCTGGCGGCAGACATCAAGCCCGTCCATGTCGGGCAGCCGCAGGTCGAGCAGGACGACGTCGCTCTCCGGGGCCGCGAGTGCCTCCGCGCCAGTCGCCGCACGCGTGACCGTGAATCCCTCGCGACGCAACCCCTCGGCGAGAGGCTCGGCAATCGCATCCTCGTCTTCGACAAGCAGCACGTGCATGCCCTCATCCTGACGGACGCGACGCGGAAGCCAGGAGCATTTGCCGAATCTTTGCGACCTGCTTCCGAACCTTTTCCCTCTGCTCGTCACCACGTTGCTCGCTGCGGCCTACCGTCATAGGCGTCAACCACGGAGGTGATCCGATGAAGAGAGTCCATATCATCACCGTTGCGCTCCTGCTCGGAATGGCAGCCGTCCTCGGAGTCGTCGCGGCAAGCCGAACTGCCGCGGTAGGAGTCGCTTCTCACCCGACCAGCTCGAACGCCGCCGTCGCCACACGTGCGCAGCGGCTCGACCGGGTCGAGGCGGCGCTGCACAAGGCGCTCCGCGACCGGCCGCCCGCGTTACCCCCCGTGCCCTCCGCACAGAGCCCAGCCACAACCAGCGCCAGGGTCGTCTACAACCGGCCGGCTCCGATCGTGGTCTTGAAGCACGCGTCACACCGCGACGAGGGTGGCGATCGAGAGGCAGAGGGTGGCGGGAGTGACTAGCCACACAGGCCGCCTCTACGCGCTCGCCATTGCGCTCGTCATCTTCTTCCTGACATGGGCAGGCGTTGCTGCGCGACCGTGGGCGAGTGCCAGCTCGGACCCCCGGCTTGCGGCGCTCGCCGTCCGCCAGCGCCAACTGGCCCGAGAAAGCCTGGTGGTCCGACGGATCGTCCAGCACCGCTGGGCTGTCTATCGCGTCCAACTTCGCCACCGTCACGCCCAGATCGCCGCAGCGCACCAAGCCCAGCTCGCCGCGGCCACCGCCCCCTCGGTGCGGACCGTCTCGCTGCCTCCGCTCACGATCACGCGGACGTCTTGATGGTGCACCGAACCTTTCGCGCCATGGGCACGAGCATCGAGCTCACCGAGGCCGACGCCCGTGGTGTTCCGGCCGTGCTCGTCACGACCGGAGGGCGCACGCAGCTCGCGGGAGGGCTGGCGTGAAGGACCCCACGTTCTGGATCCTTGCGCGCGCAACCGGACTGACCGCGTACGTTCTGCTGACGCTCTCGCTTCTCGCGGGACTCGTCGTCAAGTCACGGCCGTTCGGACGCGCGCTGAAGGCCGCCTCGGTCGTGGACACTCACAGGTTCCTGACGTTGCTTGCACTCGGTGCGATCGGATTGCATGGGCTCGCGCTCACCCTTGACCGGACGGTGCGCATCGGTCTCGGCTCTCTGCTAGTGCCGGGACTTAGCGGCTACCGACCGCTCGCAACGGGGCTCGGAGTCGTGGCGGCCGAGCTTGCCGGGCTGGTCATCGTGTCGTTTCCTCTGCGCAAGCGCATTGGACCTCGTACATGGCGGAGGTTGCACTGGGCGACCTACGGCGTGTTCGCACTCGCGACCGCGCACGGCCTCGCCGCCGGTACCGACTCGACCCAGCCATGGGCCTTCGGAATTTACCTCGGCGCGGTCTTCGCGGTCGCTACGGCCACTGCATGGCGCGTCCTCACCCGACCGATTCGACCGAAAGGAGCAAACCGTGTACAAGATTCTGATCGACCGCTCACTGTGTAGCGGATTCGGTGCCTGTGCCGACCTCGCGCCCGACATCTTCGAGCTCGACTCCGGTGGCACTGCTTCGGTGCGCGTCGGCACGACCGACGACGCCACTGTTCTCGACGCTGCTGCCGCATGCCCGATGGCCGCGATCACGATCATCGAGGAGGCAGCGGCCTAATGCCTCCCGGCAGCATCCTCATCGTCGGCGCGGGACTCGCCGGTGCGCGCTGTGCCGAGACATTGCGTGCCGAGGGATTCGCGGGCGAGCTCGTTCTCGTCGGCGAGGAGCCGTTTCCTCCCTACGAACGCCCGGCGCTCTCGAAAGAGTTCCTCGCGGGCGAACGGAGCTTGGAGGATCTGCTCCTCCGACCCGAATCGTTCTGGTTGGACCGCCGAATCGATCTTGCGCTCGGCGAGCGCGTGGTCTCGATCGATTCGCGAGCCGGGACTGCGACGACCGATCGAAGGACGGTCATCCGTTGGCACGCGCTGGTCCTCGCGACGGGAGCGCGGCCGCGTCGCCTTCCGTTCCCGGCGCCGCCGGGGGTGCACGTCCTTCGGACGGTTGCGGAAGCCTCGGCGTTGCGTGACGAGCTCGTCCCCGACCGCCGACTCGTCGTGGTCGGCGGAGGTTTCGTCGGGGCCGAAGTCGCATCGACTGCACGCGCGCTCGGCCTCGAAGTCACGATGCTCGAGCAAGGCCCGGCGCCGTTCGCTCGGCTCCTCGGAGAGGAGCTCGGAGCGCTCCTGTCGGCGAGATACCGCGCACACGGAGTCGACGTCCGCACCGGCACACGTGTCGCGGAGTTCAGAGCAGCCGCCAACGGCAAGCTTCGGAGCGTCGTGCTTGCGGACGGCAGCGAGGTCGCGTGCGATGTCGCGGTTGTGGCGGTCGGAGTCGAGCCTGCCCTCGAGCTGAGTTCGCCAAATTCCCCGAGGCCAATCCACGTGTGCGGCGACGCGGGGGGTGGGCCCGGTCACTGGACGAGCGCGGCCGCAAGCGGAGTCAACCTCGGGCGCCGCCTCCTCGGCCTCGCGCCGCTGCCACGGCAGCCGGCGTTCTTCTGGTCGGACCAATTCGGGTGGAGGATCCAGCTCGTCGGCGACCCGACCGGAGCAACCGCCGTCGAGCTCGACGGCGATCGGGACAGCTTCGTCGCTCGTTATCTGACGGTCTCGGGTGAGGCTGTGGCGGTCTTGGCTGCGAATCGACCGGCGGCCGTCGGAGCATTTCGGCGTGAGCTAGCGTTCGCAGCGTGACCAAGCTTCTCATCGCAGTAGTGCTCATTGCGGCCGTTGCCGCTGCGGCGATCGTTGCGAACCTCGCGTTGCTGCGCTATGCGTCGGCGAGCAATGATCCCGTGGGCAAGCTCAGCCCGCGCGCCCAGCTTCCTGCTGCCCCCGCCGGCGTAGTGAGGCCGCAGCGCGGCCCGATCGAGAACGAGGGAGCAGACGACTAGGGCGTCGCGACCAGGGCAGGTCGTGCGCCGCGGCTACTCACGCTGGTTGGACCGAAGAGGCCGAGGGAACGAGGCGGTTCGCGACTTCTCTCAACGCGCCGGGCGCATCGAGGCTGCCAATCTGAAGAATGGGAGCGGCTTTCCGCGAAACCAAGACTTCCCCACGCTGCCACTCAACGGCAGTGATCTGATCGAGCGGAACCGCGACCCGCCGCGAGCCGCTGCCGGACAGGAGAGCGTGGAGCCGTGCAACCTCGAGCTTGCCCACATGTCTTGGGCCGTCGCCCTCTTTCCACCAAACGGCATAGCTACCTCTACGCATGGTCGAAAGATGTCGGCTCCGGGTCTTGCGCTGCATCCGCAGCTAGACGCAGGCGTGCTGTGGAAAACCCGCAGACGGCCTGAGGCTGAGTTCGGATGGCAGCCGTGCCGGCTCTTCCCACACTGAGCGGAACCGAACGAAGGAGAAGGTCATGCTGAGGAAGCAGACGAATCGTCTGAACCAGACAATCCGTGGTGCCGTGCTCGCGTTCGTGGCACTTGCCGCACTCGCGGCCAGCGCGACGGCGCCCGCAGGCAGCACCGGGACGATCGCGATCAGGCATCAGACGCGCGGTTGCCATTCGTGGTCGTTCAACTCGGGCCCGTTCAAGCCGGCGCTGTCCGTCAGTGTCAAGGCTGGCACTGTCCTGAAGATCACGAACAACGACGTCATGCCCCACAAGCTGATTCAGACCGCCGGTCCGAAGGCGCGGTTGACGCACGCGAACATGAGCAGGATGGCGGCGTCAGCGACCGTGAAGCTAGAGCAGAAGGGCGTCTACCGCTTCACGACGAAGGCCGGCGAGGACTACGCCTGGGCCTCCTCGATGAAGACGGTCGGCGAGGACAACGTGCTACGCCTGACCGTGCGGGTGAAGTAGGTTCGTAGCGTGCACGCGTTCGAGGTCGCAGCCGTCAAGGAACGGCTCCGTGAGGCCGGCGGTGGCTACGAGATCGTCCACGAATCCGCCGGCCTCGAGGTCGGGGTCTACAGTCTCGTCGCGCCGGAGCCCGACCGGCAGCAGCCGCACGAGGACGACGAGCTCTACGTCGTCCTCGAGGGCACAGGCGTTCTCGAAGTCGAGGGAGAGCAAGTCCCCGTCAGAGAGGGCACCGCGGTCTTCGTCGAAGCCGGAGCCGAACATCGCTTCACGGCCTACGAACACCTCAGCGTGCTGGTCATCTTCGAGCACAAGCCTGCGGAAAACCCGTAACGGGTTCGCGGTAGCCCCCGATGCCAGTGCCCCTCGGCCTCGGCAGCCTTCAGTGAACGCGAGACCAAGGAGGAACCGATGAACCGCTTGATGATCGTTGCCCGTCTGCGCGAGGGCGCTCATGAGGACGCGGAGGCCCTGATGGCAGGCGGCCCGCCATTCGACTCGGAGGAGCTCGGCTTCCACCGGCATGGCGCATATCTCACGACGACCGAGGTCGTTTTCTTCTTCGAGGCTCCGGAGGTCGAATGGATCGTCAACGACATCGTCGATGACCCGGTGGTGGCGGCAGCCTTCGGGCCGTGGGAGAAGCTCATCGAAGGAACCCCCCGTCTTGCTCACGAGCGTTTCTACTGGTCACGCGAGTCGAGCAAGCTCGGGATCGGGCTCGGCGTCTAGGAGGCGTCCTCCGCCAGCAGTCCATGCGACAGGGCATAACGTACGAGCTCCGCGCGCGTAGCCAGACGGAGCTTCTGCATGATGTGCGCCCTGTGAGACTCCGCGGTGCGTACCGAGATGAAGAGCTCCTGCGCGATCTCCTGGTTCGTGTGGCCGAGCGCCAGGAGGCGTAGCACCTCCCGTTCGCGCTCCGAGAGAGGGTCGGCTTCGGCTGCAGCTCGCTCCTGCGCCTCGGCCGCCACCATGCGGGCGCCGAGCGTGGGATGGACGTAGTGGCCGCCGCCGGCGATCTCGCGCACCGCCGACACGACCTCCTCGTCTGCCGCTTCCTTCAGCACGTAGCCGCTCGCACCGGCGGCGAAGGCTTCGCGGACGTAGCTGGGATCGTCCTGCATCGAGAGGACGAGCACCTTCGTCTCCGGTGACTCCTTCAGGAGCATTGGCAGGACTTCGATGCCGCTCTCCCCTGGCATGACCACGTCCAGCAAGATCACGTCGGGCTTGAGCGCGCGAGCTCGGAAGATCGCGTCCTTGGCGTTCCCGGCCTCGCCGATCACCTCCATGTCCTCCTCGGCATCGAGGAGGAGGTGAAGACCGGAGCGCACGACGGCGTGATCGTCGACGAGCACGATCTTGATCACAGCGACACCTCGGCGACAAGAGTGGTTCCTGACGTCGGCGACGATTCCACTGTCAGCCGCCCGTCGTGGAGCTCGACGCGCTCGCGCATGCCGGCGAGACCCATCCCCTCGGCCCGCACATCCTCGGTGTCGAAGCCTTTGCCGTCATCCTCGATCACAACTGTGGCAGTCGTGGCCTTCCGGACGAGCAAGATGCTCACCTTTGTCGCCTCGGCATGCTTGACGATGTTCGTCAGGGCCTCCTGGACGATCCGGTAGAGAGTGGTCTCGACCTCGGCCGGAAGCCGCGCCTCTCCGAGCTGGGCTTCGAGCTCTACGTGCATCTCGGTTGTCTCGGAGAAGGTCTGGGCAAGCCGCTCGAGTGCCGCTGCGAGACCGAAGTCATCGAGCGCCTTCGGCCGGAGCTGCACCGCCAACCGGCGCACGTCCTGGAGTGTCGCGACGACCAGCTCGCGCAGGTCGCTCGTTGCCGACCGGAGCTCGTCGGCGCTTTTTGTCTCTTCCACGGAACGCAGTCCGAGGAGGATTGATGTCAGCGCTTGGCCTGTCTCGTCGTGCAGTTCTCGGGCGAGCCTGCGCCGCTCGAGCTCTTGCCCCGCAACGACGCGGCGTAGTGCGTCGCGAGCAACCTGACGCGAGAGATCGACCGCGATCGACGCTCGGTTCGCGAATTGCTCTGCGAGTCGCAGGTCGGCGCTCGTGAACCGGGGATCGGGCCCCATCTTGTCGTGCGCGACGAGAACGCCGATCGGTCGTTCCCGTGCAAGTAGCGGCACGTAGAGACCGGTCGAGGCCCCGAGCCGTCGGGCGATGTCCTGGTTCACCTCGGGATCCTCCAGGAGCGAGTCGATGCGCTCGCTTCGACCCCGCTCCAGCACTCGTCCCGTCTTCGAGTCAAGTTCGAGATGGCTCACCGCGGCCAGGTCGCTTGCGCCCTCGCCGTCCGCAGCCGCGATCCGAAGGCCCTCGCCGGCAGGAAGCGCGATCGCCACGAGGCGCGCGCCGATCAGCCCGCGCAGGCGCGTCGCAATCAGGTCGAGCAGCGGCTCGAGCTCGAGCTCGCCAGCGAGGGCACCGCCGATCTCGTTCAGGGACTCGAGCTGGTGCGACCAGGACGTAGCCGATTCGTACAACCGCGCGTTCTCGACTGCGACGGCAGCCTGTGCTGCGAGTAGCGAGACGAGCTCCTCGTCCTCGTCGGTGAAATCGCCGCCGCCGTCCTTCTCCGTGAGATACAGGTTTCCGTAGGCCACGCTCCGGAGCACGATCGGCACGCCCAGAAACGTGTTCATCGGCGGGTGGCCCGGAGGAAAGCCCACGGAGCGCGGGTGCTCCGAAAGGTCGTGGAGCCGGAGGCTTCGAGCGTCGCTGATGAGCACTCCCAGAATTCCCCGGCCGTGCGGAGGATCGCCGATCTGTCTCTGGACTTCGTCCGTCATCCCGTAAGTGACGAAGCGCTCGAGGCCGGTTCCTGCTCGGTCGATCACGCCCAGAGCGGCGTACTGTGCCTCGGTGACGTGCGCCGCCGCCTCGACGATTCGCTCGAGCACACCGTCGAGCGAGAGCTCAGAAGTGATGGCGATCCCAGTCTGTACGAGGGTTCGCAGACGTTGTGACGCCTCGGTCGTGGGCATCTGAGCATCGTCGCAGAACCTATGGAGCCCTGGAAGCGCCTCGTTTTCTGCGGCAAGACCACCGTCGCCTTCCGGGAGTACACCGATGTAGGGTCGCCCCAGCAACACGCATGCTCTTCGCAGGAGGTGTTCAATGCCGGTTCCCGAGGCAGCTGTGATCGAGCCTGACGGCCTCGAAGCGCTAGTGGTCGCGCTTCGTGAGCGTGGATTTCGCGTTCTCGGGCCAACGGTTCGCGAGGGGGCGATCGTCTACGACGAGCTCGCGTCGGCCGCACAGCTTCCGATCGGCTGGACCGACGAGCAGGCCCCGGGGCGCTACCGCCTCGAGCGACGAGACGACGAGGCCCGTTTCGGCTATGCCGTCGGGCCCCACTCTTGGAAGCAATTTCTGCTGCCGCCGCGCCTGCGCCTCTGGCGGGCTCAGCGTGGGAAGAGCGGTCTCGAGGTCGAGGAGGAGCCTACGGACGATACGCCGCTCGCCTTCTTCGGCGTTCGCGCTTGCGAGCTCCAGGGAATCGCGATTCAGGACCGCGTCCTGATCGAGGGCCAATTCGTCGACCGCGACTACGCGGCGCGCAGAAAAGACACGTTCATCGTCGCTGTCAATTGCTTCGAGCCAGGCGGCACGTGTTTCTGCGTCTCGATGGGCAGCGGTCCCAAGGCTGAGGCGGGCTACGACCTTGCCTTGACGGAGATTCTCGACGGCTCGCACAGGTTTCTCGTCGAGGTCGGCACCGAGCGGGGCTCGACCGTGCTCGCCGATCTGCCACGGCGCCCAGCGGAGGACGTGGACAGGCAGGCCGCGGCGGAGGCGGTCGAAGGTGCTGCGCAGAAGATGGGACGCGAGCTCGACACCACCGACCTGCGTGGGCTGCTGGCCCGCAACCTCGAGCACGACCGCTGGGACGACGTTGCGTCGCGCTGTCTGACCTGCGGCAACTGCACCATGGTCTGCCCGACGTGCTTCTGCACGAGCGTCGAAGATGTCAGCGACCTGGCCGGCGAGGAGGCCGAGCAAGTCCGGCTGTGGGACTCGTGTTTCTCGCTCGATCACTCATACATTCACGGCGGTAGCGTCCGTCCTTCGGGACGATCGCGATATCGCCAATGGCTGACCCACAAGTTCGGAACCTGGCACGACCAGTTCGGCACGTCGGGCTGCATCGGCTGCGGTCGCTGCATCAGCTGGTGCCCGGTGGGCATCGACGTGACGGAGGAACTGACCGCGATCCGCTCAACCGAAGAGGCGGGACGTGAAGACGATTGAGACCCTGCTCGGTGAGGTGCCCCTCTTTCGGGGGTTACAGCCAGAGGAGCTCGCCCTGCTCGCGGGCTGCGCGTCCAACGTGCAGTTCGACGTAGGGACGGTGCTCTTCCGGGAAGGTGATCCCGCCGACGTCTTCTACGCGGTTCGGCATGGCACCGTCGCGCTCGAGCTATTCGTCCCTGCGCGCGGCGCCGTGACGATCGAGACCTTGGATGCCGGCGAGGTCCTGGGTTGGTCGTGGCTCTTCCCGCCCTACCGCTGGCATTTCGACGCCCGAGCCCTCACGGCGATACGCGCGACAGCATTTGACGCAGCATGCCTGCGCGGGAAATGCGAGCAGGACCCGAAGCTCGGGTACGACCTGATGTCGAGGTTCGCACAGGTGCTGATCGAGCGCCTGCAGTGGACGCGGCTCCGGCTACTGGACGTCTATGGGACCTCCACAGCAGGCTGACGCGGCGCAAGCGGTTGCGCCCAGCCCGTTTCGCGTGCGGTCTCGTCGACGCGAGACACATGACACTTGGACGCTGCGGCTCGAGCCGGTTGCCGGCGAAGGCGGCCCCCGCGTGCGTCCCGGACAGTTCACGATGGTGTACGCGTTCGGAGTCGGCGAAGTGCCGATCTCCTTCTCGGGCGACTCGCGCGGGCCGCTCGTCCACACCGTTCGAGCAGTAGGTTCGGTGACCGAAGCGGTCTGCGCGGCGCGGCGCGGGTCCGTGCTCGGCATCCGAGGGCCCTTTGGAAACGCGTGGCCGGTGGAGAAGGCAGCCGGGGGAGACGTCGTGATCGTCGCCGGGGGCATCGGCCTGCCGCCGCTGCGTCCCGCGCTCTACGAAGTCCTGCACCGGCGCCGCGATTACGGCGAGGTGGCGCTGCTCTACGGCGCGCGAACTCCGGCTGATCTCGTCTTCCGCGCGGAGCTCGATCGTTGGGGCGCGCGTGACGACCTGCAACTGGGCGTCACGGTCGACAGCGCCGAAAGCGGCTGGGGCGGCAAGGTGGGCGTCGTCCCGAAGCTCGTTGCGGGCGCCCGGTTCGACCCGCGCGCAACGACCGCCTTCATCGTCGGCCCCGAGATCATGATGCGGTTCTCGGCCGAGGCATTACTGGAGCGAGGTGTTCCTCCGGAGCAGATCTACGTGTCGATGGAGCGGAACATGCAGTGCGGCATGGGCCACTGCGGTCACTGCCAGCTCGGGCCGACCCTGATCTGCCGCGACGGCCCCGTCTATCGCTGGGACGACCTCGCACCCCTGCTGGCGGTGAGGGAGCTTTGACGGCCGCTGCGCGCAAGCCGAAGCTCGCGGTCTGGAAGTTCGCGTCGTGTGACGGCTGCCAGCTTTCGCTCCTCGATTGCGAGGACGAGCTCCTTGCGCTCGCAGGAGAGATCGAGATCGCGCAATTCGCCGAGGCCAGCAGCGCAGTGGTCAGGGGACCGTACGACCTCTCTCTCGTCGAGGGATCGGTGACGACACCTCACGACGCAGAACGGATCCGGGAGGTCCGTCGCGTCTCCCGGAAGCTCGTCACGATCGGTGCCTGCGCCACGGCAGGAGGAATCCAGGCGCTGCGGAACTTCGCCAGCGTCGAGGACTTCCTCTCGGTCGTGTATGCCTCCCCCGAGTACGTCTCGACGCTAGAGACCTCAACGCCGATCTCCGCGCACGTCAACGTGGACTTCGAGCTGCACGGCTGCCCGATCGACAAGCGTCAGCTGCTTGGAGGTCATCAGCGCGTTTCTCGCGGGCCGGCGCCCGCAGATCTCGTCCGCGAGCGTGTGCACGGAATGCAAGCGCCGCGGGACCGTCTGCGTCATGGTCGCCCACGGAACGCCGTGCCTCGGCCCCGTTACGCATGCCGGTTGTGGTGCCCTCTGCCCTTCGTACAACCGTGGGTGCTACGGCTGCTTCGGTCCGATGGAGACGCCGAACACCGTTTCGCTCACGCGCCAGCTGCGAGTCCTCGGCATGAACGACCGCGCGGTTGATCGCGTCTTCCGGACGTTCAACGTCGAGGCCTTCGAGCGGGTTCGCGGCCAGGATGCCTGAGAGCCGCACGAGGACCATCAAGACGGACATCCTCGCGCGGGTCGAAGGCGAGGGGGCGATGTTCGTGAAGATCGAAGACGGTCGCGTCACCGACGTGAAGCTCAAGATCTACGAGCCGCCCCGGTTCTTTGAGGCTTTTCTGCGCGGCCGCGCGTTCACGGAGGCGCCGGACATCACGGCGCGAATCTGCGGCATCTGTCCGGTTGCGTATCAGATGAGCGCGGTGCAGGCGATGGAGCAGATCTGCGGCGTCGAGGTGGATGGACAGCTACGTGCGCTGCGGCGCCTGCTCTATTGCGGGGAGTGGATCGAGAGCCACGCGTTGCACGTGTTCATGCTGCATGCGCCCGACTTCCTCGGCTATGACAGCGTCGTCGAGTTGGCGCGCGACCAGCCTGCGCTCGTGGCGCAGGCGCTGGAGCTGAAGAAGACCGGAAACCAGCTGATGTCCGTTATCGGTGGACGGGAGATCCACCCGATCAACGTGCGTGTGGGTGGGTGGTACCGCGTGCCGCGGAGAGACGAGCTGGCGCCGCTGGTTCCGAGGCTCGAGCAGGCCCGCGAGGTCGCACTCCAGACCGTGCGCTTCGCGTCGGGGCTGGACTTTCCAGAATATGAGCAGGAGTACGAGCTCGTGAGCCTTTCGGAGCCAGGTGAGTACCCCATTGACCGTGGTCGCATCTTGTCGAGCAACGGCCTAGACATCGACGTCTCCGAGTACGACGAGCACTTCATCGAGGAGCATGTTCCGTGGTCGAATGCCCTTCATTCGCGTCTCCGCGAGCGTGGTTCTTACCTCTGTGGCCCGCTCGCTCGCTTCGCGCTGTGCGGCGACCGGCTTTCCAGCACCGCGCGCACCGCGGCCTCCGAGGCCGGCCTCTCTGCCACAGAGAGAAACCCATTTCGCAGCATCGTCGTCCGCGGCGTTGAGATGGTTTATGCGGCCGAGGAGGCGCTTCGGCTGATCGAGGAGTACGAGGAGCCCACCGCGCCGGCCGTCGAGGTGGAGCCGCGCGCGGGCGTCGGTTACGGCTGCACGGAAGCGCCGCGTGGGATCCTGTACCACCGCTATGAGCTCGACGACGACGGGACGATCCTCGACGCCAAGATCGTGCCGCCCACCTCGCAGAACCAGCGCACGATCGAAGAGGACCTCCGAGGCGTGGTCGAGCGCTCGCTCGACCTCCCGGATGACGAGCTGTCACGCCGTTGCGAGCAGACGATTCGGAACTACGACCCGTGCATCTCCTGCGCGACGCACTTCCTCACACTCGAGGTCGAGCGAAGCTGAAGGTCGTCGGGATCGGGAATGCGTGGCGCAGCGACGACGCCGTCGGACTCGTCGTTGCCCAGCGCCTGCGGGAGGCCTTGCCCGACAGCGTCGAGGTGCTCGAGCGCGAGGGTGAGCCGACCGCCTTGATCGAGACCTGGGCGGGCGCCGAGGCGCTCTGGCTCGTCGATGCGGTTTCGTCGGGCGCCCCACCCGGCACGGTTCACCGGGTGGATGCGAGCCACGATGAGCTGCCCGAGCAATTCGGCGGCGGCTCCACCCATCATTTCAGCCTCGGCGAGGCGGTGGCGATGGCTCGGGCGCTCGGACGGCTCCCGGAGCACGTCGTCGTATTCGGCGTCGAGGGCGAGAAGTTCGAGATCGGGGACGAGCTGACACCCGAGGTTGCAGCTGCTGTGCCTGTCGTCGTCGCAGCCGTCCGGGGCGAGGTCCGGCGCCTGAGCGACTAGTGACACGTTGCGGGAAACCCGCAGCGAGTCAGCGGTTGAGCCCCACGAACTAGAGGGTCAGATGCGGATGGCGCCAGACACGGGGTCGGCTTGAGTTCGATCCAACAACCCGGAACCACCACAAGGATTGGAGGCAGGAAATGAGCACCATCACAGCTGACAAGCGGGTAACAAGTGCAACCCGCCAGAGGAGCGAGCTCATTCGGAAGCTCTTCGAGTGGGGCGGCTTCGCAGCAGGCGCAGTTCTCATCGCCTTCGGCGTCGTCGCGATCATCATGGGCTTCAGCGGCCGCTCCACGGTCACCGACAGCCTCAAGCAGGAGAAGATCGTCGGCTCGGCCGACATGACTCCCGCGCTGATCGCGAAAGAGGCGAAGGCTGCTGGGCTGACGAACGTCGACCTTCCCACCGTTGCTGTTGCAGGCCAGCAGATCAACAGCGGCCCGAGGGCGCGCGCTTTCGCCAGCTACATGCGGATTCACGCACTCGAGGCGACGGGCGGCTACACGTACGCCCAGATGGGTCGCTTCCAGGCCAAGCCTGACACGCCCAAGGCACAGCTCGCAGTGGGCGGGGGCACCGACAACCAGCAGTTCGCCCTGATCGACACGGCGACGAAGCAGCCGGTTGCCAACGGCGTCCGGGACCTCTGGGTGACCGAGACCGCGCTGGCGACCGCCCTGAACACGTCCTACATGGCCGACAGGCTCGGACTGTTCGGAATCGTCGTCGGGGTCGCACTGCTCCTGAGCGGGATCGGCTTCATCGTTCTCGCTTTCGCTGCCTTGCACCGCAAGTGGATGGCCGCGCAGACGAGCTAGCCGCGGCACAAGCTGGGCCGGCGCCCGGTGCGTTCCGCGTAGGCGCCGGCCCTAATCTCTGAAGAGAACCGCCCCGAAGCACGGGGCGGTTCTCCTTTCGAGGTTGGTGTGGACGGCCGAGGAGGAACGGCCTCAGACAGGTGACCGATGCGCGCTGTCGCTCGGATCGACCTCGACCTCGACCTCGACCGCGGCGGCTCGGCTTGCCTCCGAGAGAGAGGGGGCGAGCCCGAGCTGCGTTGCGAGAAACGGCGTGAGGTAGCGCCCGACTATCTTCGCCGGAGGCCACCAAAGCGGCTCGGTGTCCACGACCGACTGCCCCGTGCCCAGGTCCGAACGGAGATAGCGGGGCGTGAGTCCCGTCAGCAGCAAACCCCTGATTACCGGGCGAGCCGGGGGAGACTCGCTGACGGCTCCGACATCCACGGCGATCGCAGTTGCGACAGCGTCTGCCTGCTGTGCCGCGATCCCGCCTTGCTTCAACGGGAACTGCGTGCAGTCGCCGGCGGCGTAGACGGCGGCCGTTCCGGGCACCCGGCCGTGCAGGTCTGTCGGCACAAAACCGGCGCCATCGTGCGGAAGGCCCGGCAGTGCGGGCCCGACGAGTTGCGGCAGCGCGACGACGGCGTCGGCCTCGATCGGCGGCAGGCCGGCCACTTCGAGCAGTCCTTCGTGCCACCCGATCGGAGCGGTTTCGAAGTGGAGCTCGATACCACGAATCTCGAGGAGCTCTCGGAGGGCGTCGCTCGCCTCGGCGCCGAAGAGGGCCAGGGGCCGTTCTTCGGGAGTCACGAGGAGGACATCCACGCTCCGAGTTCCATGATCAGTGAGGTACTCGGCCGTCAAGAGCGCGAGCTCGTACAAAGGGAGCGGCCAGGTGATCGCCGCCGGCACTGCGAAGACGATACGGCGGAGGTCGCCTCCGGTTGCCCGGTCAAGGAGCCCAGACAACGCCGGGCCATCCTCCTGTCCGCGAAAGGTCAGCGCACCGGCGACGGCTTCGCGCGGCTGGGCGCCCAAGGCAAGCACGAAGGCGTCGAAGGCGATCGTGTCGTCGTTCTCGAGCTCTGCAACGTTGTCGAGCGCGTCGACCCGCGCGACCGCGCCTCGTCGGAGCTCGGCGCCGGTCGCGGCAACCAGCTTGGCAAGCGGGAAGCGGCGCACCTCACCAACCCGGAACGGTTCCGCTACAGCCAGGGGTCGGTACGTGAACTCTTCCTCGGGGGCGACGAGCTCAACAGACACCGAACCCTCGGCCAGCGCACGCAACGCCAAGGCGGTCTCGAGTGCCGCGACACCTGCGCCCGCAATTACGACCCGAAACGCCATGATCTCTCCCACCGACCCTATTCGACCTGAACGATCGTTGCACTCGAGCGCCGGACCGCCATCGGTGCAATCACTGATTCATGACCCTGCGGTTGTGGAAAAGCCGCAGTAGCACTCGTGGTCTCCGCCGATGCGCACCATCTCCTTTCGGAGCAGATTCAGCTGAAAAGGAGGCTCGGATGAAGAAGATTCTGATCGCAACCGACGGGTCGGGCCCCGCTCATGCGGCGATCGACGCCGGTCTGGAGCTCGCGGCGGAAGACGACTCAGAGGTCGTCTTCGTCCACGTGACGTCCGTTCTGGAGTTCCAGTCCGCGGCCACCGGGAGCGAGGCGCCGGAACGAGTCCTACAGATGGATACCGACGTCGTTCTCGTGGAGGCCCTCGAGCAGGCACGAAAGTGCGGCGTCCCCGCCAAGGCGGAGCTGCTCATCGGGTATGCGCCGAAGCAGATCATTCGGCTTGCCCGTGATATCGATGCCGACCTGATCGTCGTCGGGTCCCGCGGCCTCGGCCGTGTCCAGAGTGCCATCCTCGGGAGTACTTCACGCAAGGTTCTGAGGAAGGCCGACCGGCCGGTGATGATCGTTCGCACCACCGGGGTCAGGGAATTGGTCGGTGCATGAGCCGCGAGGCCGGGAAAGGAGAGGCGATGGGCCAGAAGAGTTTCACTACAGAGGAGGCGCGCGCCATCGGAGACGCGATCGGCATCGACTGGAGTAACGCTCCGTACGA
The DNA here is from genome assembly GCA_963833255.1 of uncultured Actinomycetes bacterium. Classification (GTDB taxonomy): domain Bacteria; phylum Actinomycetota; class Thermoleophilia; order Gaiellales; family Gaiellaceae; genus 3-1-20CM-4-69-9. Next base: position 9,192 of record CAWHXK010000058.1, on the reverse strand, counting down.
CATCGAGCAATTCCGGATGGGCCTGACCGTGGAGCTCGAACACGGGTCCCACGATCCGGCCACGAACGTCACGAACGATGATCCAATCGTCACCGGAAAGATCGCACGCGCCCATCTCAACGAGTTCGCTGACTACTACACGCGACTTGCAAAGATGGAAGCGGACGCGGAGAAGTCGGCCGGTTAGAAGTCGGCCGGTTGATTCCCTCCTCGGTCTCGTGATCAGCGGTCTGAGGGTCCTGGTCGAGCCTAGTCAGTAGTTCGCCGCGCTCGAATCCGAGTCCGGCCCGATGGCACCCCAAGGGGCCGGCGCGACCATGGAGTCGGTATCGATTGGGAGGTCAACTACCAAAGTGGTCGCGCATTCAGTTTCTCCGATTTTCTCAACTACGCGTGTAGGCGCCGTGATGCACCCCGGAGTCATCACGTGCGGTCCGGACCTCTCGGGTCTGACGGCCGCACGCATCTTGGCCGCGCATCGGATCCACTCCGTCGTCGTGATAGGTCCAGGAGCCCGGCCCAGGATCGTGACGGACGCTGAAATTGCGAGCGCTCTTTTTGACGGCACTCTCGCGACGAGCTCTGCGACCGAGATCGCGAAGCCAGCCGCCGTTTTGGTCAGAGATGACACGTTGTCGCATGCGACGCGTTGCATGCACGAGCACGAGACGACGCATGCGGTCGTCGTCGACGGTCCTGGGTTGCAGCGCGCGATCGGCGTCCTCTCGGTTCTGGACATTGTCGAGGCCTTTGCAGAAACAGGAGGGCTCATGACCGTCGCAACCTCTCCGCTGAGCGGCCGACCACCGGTCGTCGAGCCGAAGTCGGTTCCTCCCGGGCTCGACCGTCGCTTCGAGGCCATCGTCTTCGACTGGGACGGCACGGCCGTGCCGGACCGCAGCTCCGATGCTTCCGAGGTTCGCGGCGCCATCGAAGAGTTGTGCGCCCAGGGGATGGACCTCGCCGTCGTAACCGGGACGCACATCGGCAACGTCGACGCACAGCTCCGCGCGCGTCCTGTCGGGCCTGGACGGCTGTATCTCTGTCTCAACCGCGGTTCCGAGGTCTTCGTCGTCGATGAGCGAGGACCGCATCTGGTTGTTCGCCGACTTGCGACCGAGGCGGAAGAGGCGGCGCTCGATGCAGCGGCCGGCGACACGGTGGCGCGGTTGGCCGCGCGCGGCATTTCCGCCGAGATCGTGTCGGAGCGACTCAACCGGCGCAAGATCGACGTCATCCCCGAGCCCGAGTGGGCCGATCCGCCGAAGGCCAGGATCAGCGAGCTGCTCGCGGCAGTCGAGAGCAGGTTACGAGCAGTCGGCCTGGACGGCCTTCGTGAGGGTGTCCGCCTGGCGGAGGAGGCGGCGCGCAACGCCGGGCTGGCGGAGCCAAAGGTCACGACGGACGCCAAGCACATCGAGATCGGTCTCACCGATAAGGCCGACTCGGCCCGCTGGATCTTTGACGAGCTCTGGCGACGGGGAATCGGCCCAGCGCAGGTGCTCGTTGCGGGCGACGAATTCGGCCCGCTCGGCGGGTTACCGGGCAGCGACTCCTTTCTGCTGCCGGCAATAGCCGAGCGCGCAGTCTCGGTGTCGGTTGGGCGCGAGCCCACCGGCGTTCCCCGGGGCGTGCTTGCGCTCGGCGGTGGTCCGGAGGCCTTTCGTGGGATTGCTGCAGGACCAGCTGGAGCGACGCAGCCGCGGCGACCTGCCCGAAGCCGACGGGGACAAGGCCTGGACCATTTCGGTCCGCGGCTTCGATCCGGAGTTGGAACGCGTCCACTCGTCATTGCTGACGATTGCCGACGGGGTGATCGGCACGAGCGGCAGTCCGGTCGGTGCGCATCCCTCTGCGCGCCCGAGGGTTCTCGCCGCAGGCCTCTACGACGGCGAAGGACCCAGCACGGACCTCCTTGCCTGTCCCGTGTGGACACGCCTCGACGGCGAGCTGCCGCATGCCACCTCGTTCGAGCGCCAGCTCGATCTGCACTCGGGTCTGCTGCGCCAGCGGCTCGGACGACAGCAAGACCTCCAAAGCATCCAGTTCTCTTCGCTCGCCTCCCCAGGCACCACAGTGCTTCGCGCCAGTGGCGTCCGTGCTCTGCTCGAGTCCGATCAACCGCTCGAGGTTGCAGAGGGTATCGCGGTTGAGACGGGGATCGTGGATGACGCGATGTGGACGCTGCAGCATGCCGCCGCGGGAGGCCTTGCCGTCGCGGCGGCCGAGCGTTTCGGGGGCGACCGACTCGAACGCCTCGCCTGCTACGTCGCCGATCCATCAACGGTGCCCGACCCGGAGGAAGCACTACGGCGGCTTGGCGAAGCGCGGAAGCTGGGCTTCGACGGCTTGCTCTCCGCGCACCGGCAGCGTTGGGCCGAGCGCTGGGAGACGGCAGACATCAGGATCGAGGGCGACGACGAGCTGCAACAGCTCGTGCGCTTCGCGCTCTTCCACCTGATGGGATCGGCTGCCGAGGCAGGCGAAGCTGCCGTCGGCGCGCGGGGCCTGACCGGCCCGGCCTATCGCGGACACGTCTTCTGGGACGCTGATGTCTTCGTCCTGCCATTCCTCGCAGCGACCGATCCGCCGGCCGCACGGGCGATGCTCGAATACCGGCTTCGCAGGATCGACGCTGCGCGCGCAGCTGCGGCGAAACTCGGACGGGCGGGGGCGCGGTTCCCGTGGGAGTCCGCCGGCGCCGGCGTCGACGTGACTCCCTCTCATGCCCACGACCACTCAGGGAAAGTCGTCGCGATTCGCACCGGCGAGCTCGAGGAGCACATCGTCGCCGACATCGCCTGGGCAGCCGGCTGTTACATGGACTGGAGCGGCGACGTGGCGTTTGGCGCCGGCGCAGGACGCGAGCTCTTCGCCGAGACTGCGCGCTACTGGGCCTCTCGCATTCGCCTCGACCGTGAGGGTCGAGCACACATCTTCGGTGTGATCGGCCCCGACGAATACCACGAGCCGGTCGACGACAATGCGTTCACGAACGTGATGGCGCGTTGGAACCTGCGCCGGGCGGCCGAGGTCGGGCGTGGACTCGTTCCGGAGGCCGAACGGAGCTCGTGGCTCGAGCTCGCAGCTGCACTCGTCGACGGCTACGACCCGGACACACAGCTCTATGAGCAGTTTGCAGGCTTCAACCGCCTTGAACCGCTGGTCATTGCGGACATCGTCCCGCGCCGGCCGATCGCAGCCGACCTCTTGCTCGGGCACGAGCGCGTTCTGGGCGCCCAGGTCCTGAAACAGGCGGACGTGCTGATGCTGCAGCATCTCGTCCCGGACGAAGTCGAACCAGGATCGCTCGCGCCGAACCTTTCGTACTACGAACCGCGAACGGCGCACGGCAGCTCACTCTCACCCGCGATTCATGCTGCATTGTTCGCTCGGGCCGGCCGTTTCGGCCCAGCCTTGGACGCGCTGCGTCTGGCCTGCCGGATCGACGTCGACGACCTGACGGGCACCACAGCCGGCGGGGTGCACCTCGCGACGATGGGCGGTGTTTGGCAGGCGCTCGTCTTCGGCTTCGCCGGCGCACGAGCGTCGGCCAACAGTCTCGACCTCGATCCACGGCTGCCGGACGCGTGGGATGCGCTCGAGGTCAGCCTCAAGTTTCACGGCTATCCGGTGAGAGTGCGATTCGAGCACGACTCGATCGGAATCGATGCTGACCCGGCTGTGCCGGTCTCCGTGCGCGGATGGCTGGGCCGCCGCTTCGAGCGACGGGGACAAGACTGGAAGGAGGTACGTCAATGACAAGGGTGATCGCGGCGGTCGACAACAGCCCGGCCGCGAGAGCCGTGCTTGCGACCGCCGGCAATCTCGCGGAACTCTTCGGCGCCGACGTCGAGGCACTTCATGTCGGCGACGATGGCGACGGAATCGCGTTTGACGCCGCGTCGGCTGCAGGACTGCGGCTACGGAAAGTTGCGGGCCCGACCGTGCCCGCGCTGGTGGAGGCCGCCGCGAGCGATGATGTCGCGGCTCTGGTCGTGGGGACGCGCCGGTTGCCGGTCGGCGGACGCCCAGTCGGAGCGACCGCGCTCGACGTGATCACGTCGCTGTTGAAGCCGGTCGTAGTCGTGCCCCCCGACGCTGTCCGCAGATCGGTGCTGCAGCGCGTGCTCGTGCCGCTCGAGGGCACGACAGCGACGGCGCTCGCGCCGAAGGGAATCATCGAGCTGGCACAGGACGCCGAAGTCGAGGTCGTCCTCCTTCACGTGCACGACGCTGCGACGTTGCCCTCCTTCACCGATCAGCCGCAGCACCAGGCCCGCGCTTGGGGGGACGAATTCGTCGCGCGCTATTGCCCCTGGGGCATCGGCAAGGTCGACGTCGAGCTGCGTGTCGGGCGGCCTGAGGAAGAGATTCTCGCTGCCGCCGAAGGGATGGACGCCCATCTGATCGCACTCGCGTGGTCGCAGGAGATCGACTGGGGGCGGGCGCCGGTGGTGCGCGCGTTGCTGGAGCGAGGACGGACACCTGTCCTGCTCGTGCCTGTGCGCCTGATTCAGACAGATGACAACGCAAAGGAGGAATCATGGAACAGATTGCAATCGTCGCTCGCCTGAAGAGCGGCGCCGAGCCGCGCGCAGCAGAGCTGATCGCACAGGGCCCACCCTTCGAGCCCGGCGAAAGCGGGTTCGAGGGGCACACCGTCTATCTCGCCGCAGATGAGGTCGTGTTCGTCTTCGAGGGTCACGAGGTGGAGTGGGTCGTGGACGGACTCGTCGACGAGCCGTTCCACTGGCCTCTTCTCGCCGCGCTCGATGAGTGGCGCCCACTGCTCGACGGCAATCCGAGGATCGCCCGGCCGCTGTTCACCTGGAAGCGGGAAGTCGTCGATGAGGTCGCGGCGCCCTGAGCAAATGTTGCGCCTTTCCACGGATACGCGTCCGTAGGCCCCCCGATGTGAGCCGGGGGGCCCGGGACCAGACTCGTGGTAATGGCAACAGTCGCTCCACATCCGGAGCAAGTCTTCGAAGAGTTCGTCTCTCCGCTGACAAGGCCCGAGGCGATCGTCGAGGCGGAGAGGTGCCTCGAGTGCGGGGGCCCGTACGCCGAGGCCCCGTGCGTGACTGCGTGTCCCGCGGGAGTGGACGTGCCCGGCTTCGTGGCCGCGATCGCGCGTGATGACGCCGATGCTGCAGCAGCGACGATTTTCGCCGAGAACCTGCTCGGCGGCACCTGTGCGCGGGTCTGTCCCGTCGAGATGCTGTGCGAGGGCGCGTGCGTACTCCGGCACGAGGGACGAAAGCCGGTCGAGATCGGACGATTGCAACGCTTTGCGACGGATGTGGCGCTCGAAGGCGGTGCTCCCCTTCGGCGACGGCGTCCGCGAAATTGGTATCCGGTCGCTGTCATCGGCGCGGGCCCTGCCGGCCTCGTTTGTGCCGGCGAGCTCGCCGCCCGTGGATTCGACGTCACGGTGTACGACGACCACGTCGAGCCGGGCGGGCTCGCCAGGTTCGCGATCGCGCCGTACCGACAGCTGCGCGAACCATTGCCGGAAGAGGTCCTGGCACTCCAGCGGCTCGGCGTGAAGTTCGAGCTCGGGCTCGGAATCGACACCACCGACGCGCTCGCCTACGTGGAATCCTTCAACGACGCAGTCGTCCTCGCAGTCGGTATGGGGCCGGACGCGGACGTGACGTATCCCGGTGACGAGCTTCCGGGCGTCTGGAACTCGTTGCCGTTCATCGAGGCGATCAAGACCGGGAGCCCACCGGACGTGGGCGACAGCGTCGCCGTGATCGGCGGGGGTAACACCGCGATCGACGTCGCTCGTGAAGCGCTGCGCCTCGGTGCCGGCGAGGTGACGCTCGTCTACCGGCGGACACGCGCGCAGATGCCGGCGTACGAGCACGAAGTCAAAGAGGCACAAGAGGAAGGAATGCGGATCGAATGGCTGACGATCCCGCTCCAGTTCGTCGGAAGCGCGACGCTCGAGGGTGTCCTCTGCCGGCGCTGCCGGCTCGGCGAGCCGGATTCGAGCGGTCGGCGCAAGCCCGAGGAGATGCCCGGAACCGACTTTCTCCTCCCAGCGTCCACAGTCGTGAAGGCGATCGGCCAGCGGCCCCGCGCCGAGTTGTTCGCCCTGATCGCGGGCCTCGAGCTCGAGGCGGCCGTCTCAAGGTCGATCCGGAGACCGGCCAGACGACGAACCCGAAGTATTTCTCCGCCGGCGACGCGACCAACGGTGGCGCCACAGTGGTCGAAGCGGTGCGCGGCGCCAAGATCGCAGCGCGCGGTGTCGACGGTTGGGTCGGGAGGCGGCAACCATGAGAGAGATTCGCTGGCATGCGCGCGCGGGGCAGGGTGCGAAGACTGCATCGCAGCTCTACGCAACCGCAGCGCTGCGCGCCGGCAAGAGCGTTCAGGCGTTTCCGGAGTACGGCCCGGAGCGGCGCGGTGCGCCGCTTCGGGCCTACACCCGTGTGGACGACCGCCCGATCCGGCGGCACGACTCGGTGACGAAGCCCGATGTCGTCGTCGTCCTCGAGCCGTCGCTCCTCAGCGAGGTCGACGTGACCGAAGGTCTCGCAGGCGAAGGGCTCATGCTCGTCAACGCGGAGCGCCCCCCGGCGAAGGTGGCGGGCAGGCGCGTGGCCTGCGTTCCTGCGTCACGGATGGCGGAGCAGAGCGGCTCGAAGTACGCGAACCTGATCATGGTCGGGGCGCTTGCTGCTGCCCTCGGCGAGCCACCTGTGTCGTATGTCGCGGACGCGGCGGTCGAGCTGCTCGGCAAGAAGGCCCCGCCCGAGGATGTGCGCACGGCCGTCATGACGGGATACCGATGTCTGAGCTGAAGTCCTGGACCGAGCTGCCTGTCGGTGGAACCGTGCGTCCCGGCGAAGCTGAGCAGCCGCGGACCGGCAGCTGGAGGACCGGGCTAAAGCCCGAAGTGGATCTCTCGAGCTGCGTCAACTGCCTGCTGTGCTGGCTCTACTGTCCAGACTCTGCGATTCGGTTGGACGGGACAGTGTTCGTCGGCTTCGACCACGACGTCTGCAAGGGCTGTGAGCTTTGCGAGGTCGTGTGCCCTGTCGGTGCCATCCGGATGGTGCGTGATGGCGACTAGGACCGTTGCACCGCGCGTGTTGACCGGCGGCGAGGCCGTTGCAGAAGCAATGCGCCAGATCGACCCGGATGTCGTGCCCGTGTACCCGATCACGCCACAGACACCGATGATCCAGGGTTTTGCGAAGTTCGCCGCGGCAGGCCGCGTGCACGGCGAGATCATCAACGTCGAATCCGAGCATTCCGCGATGAGCGCAGCGATCGGAGCGGCGCTGGCCGGAGCGCGCACGATCACCGCCACCTCGTCACAGGGTCTTGCACTGATGGCCGAGGTCGTCTACATCGCGGCCGCGATGCGCGCCCCAATCCTGATGGCGGTCGGAAACCGCGCTCTCTCGGGCCCGATCAACATCCATTGCGATCATTCCGACAGCATGCTCGTGCGCGACTCCGGCGTCGTGCAACTCTTTGCCGAAAACGCGCAGGAGGCGTACGACCTGATGGTGATGGCGCCGCGGATCGCCGAGCATCCGGACGTCCTACTGCCCGTGCTCGTGTGCCAGGACGGCTTTACGATCACGCACTCTGCCGAGCCTGTCGTGTTGCTCGGCGACCGGAGCGTCAAGAGGTTCGTCGGCGAATACCACATTCCGTTTCCGCTGCTCGATCTGAGTGCCCCCACGACGCAAGGCCCGTTCGCGATGCCGGATTACTACTACGAAGTGCGTCATCAGCAGGTCGCAGCCATGTCGGCCGCCCTCGCCGCTTTCGAAGATGTGGCCGGAGAGTTCGAGACCGTCTCCGGCCGTCGGTACGACGTGATCGAGCCGTACGCGTTGGACGACGCCGAGCGCGCGATCGTCTGCCTTGGCTCGACGGGCGGCACGGTGAAAGACGTGGTCGACGAGCTCCGCGCCGAAGGAGAGCGCGTCGGCCTCCTCGAGATCCGGTCGTTCCGGCCGTTCCCGGTCGAGCGCCTGCGCGTTGCGCTCGAGCCCGTCGGCCGGATCGCGGTGCTCGATCGAGCCGACTCGCCCGGCGGGCTGCCACCCCTGTTCGCCGATCTGGCAGCCGCTCTTCACGGAACGAGCGTGGAGCTCGAGAGCTACGTCTACGGGCTCGGGGGTCGCGATCTCCATCCCGAGGAGATCCGCAGTGTCTTCTGCGCCCCCGCCGGCGCTGCGGTTCCTCTCTACCTGGGACTGAGGAGCGAACCATGTCTCGTCTGAAGCAACTCGTTCGCAACGAGGCCGGCTGCCCGCCGCTGCGGGGTGGCCATGCGCTCTGTCAGGGCTGCGGCGTGCCGATGGTCGTGCGAACCATCGTCGACAGCATCGACACGCCGGTTGTCGTGATCAGCGCGACCGGCTGTCTCGAAGTCGCGACGACGAGGTTCCCCACCACCGCGTGGAACGTTCCCTGGGTCCACGTCGCGTTCGAGAACGCCGCGGCTGTGGCGAGCGGCGTCGAGACCGCCTATCGCGCACTGGCGAAGCGAAACGCATTGCCTCAGGACGGGCCGATCACGTTCGTCGCGCTCGCGGGCGACGGCGGCACCTACGACATCGGCCTGCAGGCGTTGTCGGGAGCGCTCGAGCGCGGTCATCGCTTCATCTTTGTCTGCTACGACAACGAGGCGTACATGAACACGGGAATCCAGCGTTCCGGTGCGACGCCGTTCGGAGCGAGCACGACGACGAGCCCGGCAGGGACCGCGAGCTTCGGCAAGGCACAGCAGCGCAAGGACATGACCGCGATTGCGGTCGCGCACCACGTTCCCTACGTCGCTCAGGCGATCGCCGTGCACTGGCACGACCTCAGCGAAAAGATCGAGCGCGCTGCAGCTGCCGACGGCCCAGCGTTCCTGAACGTGCTCACCAACTGCCCGGTCGGCTGGGGACATGAGCCGCGCGCCTCGCTCGAGGTCTTGAACGCAGCGGTCGACACGTGCTTCTGGCCCCTCTACGAGGTGGTCGACGGCCGCTACCGGCTCACGTATGTCCCCGAAAGGGTGCGGCCCATTGAGGACTGGCTGCGCCCGCAGGCCCGATTTGCACATTTGCTCCGGCCGGAGGCGCGTGGTGTCGTGGGGAAGATCCAGCGTCAGATCGACCAGGAGTGGGTTGCACTCCAGCTGCGCTGCGAGCAGGACGCAGCCGCGGCTTG
>CAWHXK010000057.1:0-28022 GCA_963833255.1 uncultured Actinomycetes bacterium | reverse complement strand
AGAGGAGGCGGCGTTGCGCGTCGGCGTCATCGGTGGGCCCCGCCAGGAGACGAACCCTCTACTGGTGGGAGCCTGGTGCGCTGCTGGGATCAATGCCCACCTGCTCTCCCCCGAGGAAGCCCCTTGGCGTCTCGATGCAGGGGACGTCGCGCTCATTCGCCTGGACGTTCGCCAGACCCTCGATGGAATCGAGCCCGGGCTACGGCTGCTGCAGCCGCTGACTAGGCGCGGCATCCGTGTCCTGAATCGCCCGGACGCCCTGTTGGGGGCCCACGACAAGCTCGAAACGGCGCGCCGGCTCCGCGCGGCAGGCGTCCCTCATCCCAGATGGGCTCACGTGACGACGCCGGAAAGCCCGATCAATCTTGAGCCTCCGGTCGTGGTGAAGCCCCGCTTCGGCAGCTGGGGGCGTGACGTCTTCCTCTGCGAGAGCGAGCGGCAACTCAGCAGGTGCCTTGAGAATGTCCGTTTCAAGGCGTGGTTCCTCGAGCACGGCGCTCTCGTCCAGGAGCTCGTCTCGCGGACGCCGCACGACCTGCGGCTCATCGTTGCCGGCAGACAGGTCGTCGGCGCCGCCAGACGCGACGCCGCACCGGGCGAGTGGCGCACGAACGTGTCGCTCGGAGGGAGCCTCGCCCACGCGGATCCGGATCGCGCCGCGGTCGCGCTCGCGATCCGCGCCGTCGCGGCGATCGGGATGGATCTCGCCGGGGTCGACCTGCTGCAGCTTCCAGAGGGAGGGCACGTCGTGCTCGAGCTCAACGGGGCCGTCGACTTCGACGGTCGCTACTCGCTCCGCGGCGGCGACGTCTTTCTCGACGCCGCCGCCGCGCTCGAGCTCCGACCGGGTGGTCAGACGGAGATGTCTGCGACTTTTGCGCCCGAGAGCGTCAGCAGATCACTCGTGCGCATCTTGACCGACTGATCGTGCGACCCCGCTTCGAGCACGACCTCCTCGAGCTTCGCCAGCCCAAGATCGAGTATGACGCGGTCTCCTGACGGTCCGCCGAAGGGCGGAACGGCTCCGAGCTCGAACGCGGGGTAAGCCGCGCCGAGCTCCGCTTCGGTCGCCAGTCGAGAATGCCGGTCGTCGAGTAGGACGCGCGTCTTTCCCAGGTCCAGCCGCTCGGACGCCGGCACCACGGCCCTAACGTAACCGCGGTCCGTCGTCAGCACGACTGTCTTCGCCACTTCCATGGCGGCTACGCCGACCGCGTGGGCCTCGGCGCGGGCAGTCTGTGTCCGCGAGTGGGGAAGGAGCTCGTAGTCGAGCCCCCGGCGGTTGAGCTCTTGGATGACCTCTGTGATCATGTGGGCCTCCTTCCAGCCTCGTGCTCGGGGTTTCGTCGAGAGCCTGCCGCGAACCTCTGCTCACGCCATCGGGGCAAACACTGATCGCGAGTCAGCGAAACCCGTCGCGTGTGGCCGATCGGCAGTCCCCCGCAGGCGGTTTGCGGTTTGTCCCCGATGCGCGACAGGCGTGACTGCGCAAGCCTGAACAAGACGGAAGGAGGCACAATGACCATGCATCGGACAGAGACGGTGCGCGAGGACCACGCGAAGCTTCACGAGCACGTCGAGCACATCAGGATCGCCGCCCGCGAGCTTCCGACCGTGTCGCCCGAAGAACGGCACGCGATCGTCGGTCGCATCCTTGACTTCCTGCGCGGGACGCTGCTTCCGCACGCGGAAGAGGAGGAGCAGTGGCTCTATCCGGTCGTCGGAGAGTTGCTGGGGAACCCCGAGTCGACCCGCCCGATGACGCACGATCACCTGGCGATCCGCGCGCGCGTGATCGAGCTGGGCGTAACCGAAGACACGGACGTGGACCTCTTGCAGGAGCTCCTGTACGGCCTCTACGCCCTTATCTCAGTGCACCTCTGGAAGGAAGACCAGCTCTATCTGCCGCTCCTCGAGCGGCCGGCGTGGCCGGTGTTCGACGGGTAGTCAGAGAAACGGCGTGACGCATCCATCTGCTTCGTTCAGCGCGACGCTCCGCGCTCACCTGGACGACCGACCGGGTGCGTTCGCCGATCTGGCTCGTGCAATTGGCGACGCCGGAGGCCTGCTTGGGGCAATCGACCTGGTTCGTGTGGAGCGCGGGAAAGAAGGTCCGAGACGTCACGGTGCTGGCCGGTGACGCGGATCACATCGATCGCATCGTCGCCGCAGCGCGGGCCGTGCCCGGAGTCGACGTCGACCGCGTGTCCGATCGCACCTTCCTCATGCATCTCGGGGGGAAGATCGAGGTCGTCGGCAAGATACCCGTGAAGACACGCGACGACCTATCGATGGCGTACACCCCCGGGGTCGCCCGCGTCTCGATGGCGATCGCGCGAAGACCCGCAGCTCGTCTGGAACCTGACGATCAAGAAGAACACCGTGGCGGTCGTCACGGACGGAACGGCGGTGCTCGGTCTCGGCGACATCGGCCCGGAGGCCGCGCTCCCTGTGATGGAGGGCAAGGCGCTCCTCTTCAAGGAGTTCGGCGGGGTGGATGCCTGGCCGATCTGCCTTGCGACGAAAGACGAGGACGAGATCGTCGCGGTCGTCCGTGCCATAGCGCCGGTCTTCGGCGGGATCAACCTCGAGGACATCTCGGCACCACGCTGCTTCGCCATCGAAGAGCGTTTGCGCGAGGAGCTGGATATCCCGGTCTTCCACGACGACCAGCACGGGACGGCCGTCGTCGTCCTCGCATCGCTTCTGAACGCGCTGCGGGTTGTCGGCAAGCGGCCCGAGGACGTCAAGGTCGTCATCACGGGCGTCGGTGCTGCGGGCGTCGCCACGACGAAGATCTTGCTGGCGGCCGGCGTGGAGAACGTCATCGGCGTGGATCGTCATGGCGCGCTGTGGCGCGGCGACTCTTCTCTCTCAACGATGAAGGCGAGTTATGCGGAGCTCACGAACCCGAGCCTCGAACGGGGGCGAGGCGACGACGTTCTTCACGACGCGGACGTCTATATCGGGCTGTCCGGTCCCGGGGCGGTTTCAGCCGAAGGCATCTCGCGGATGGCCGGGGACGCCATCGTGTTCGCGATGGCGAATCCGACTCCCGAGGTCGCCCCGGAAGAGATCGAGGACTTGGCTACCGTGATCGCGACCGGTCGCTCCGACTACCCGAATCAGATCAACAACGTGCTCGCGTTTCCGGGCATCTTTCGGGGCGCCCTCGATGCGCGGGCCTCAGATATCACCGAACCGATGAAGATCGCAGCAGCCGAGGCGATCGCGGGCGTGATTCCGCCGGGCGAGCTGAGCCCCGACTACATCGTCCCGAGCGTCTTCAACAGCGAGGTTGCCCAACGAGTCGCAGCGGCGGTCGCCGCGGCGGCGAGTCCCGCTCTGGTCTAAAGCCTCTATTGCAGGGTCTTCAGGTAGGCGACGAGCGCAGCGAGGTCCTGGTTGGGGATGATTCCGCCCCAATGCGGCATGCTCGCGATCGGTGGCTTGCCGATCACGCTGCCGCTGCGAATGAAGGAGATGATCTTCGCGTCGGTGTTGAACTCCGTGCGGAAGTCCTGCCCCGAGAGCGGCGGGATCGTCTTGTCCTCAGCCTGGGGGTTGGGCACACCGCCGAGGCCGCTCGGGCCGTGGCAATTGATACAGCCGTGCCGCACGTACAACGCGGCCCCGGCGACAGCAGCTCCCTGATGTGCCGGAACTGCAACGGGAACCGCATCGCGCACCTTGGGTAGGCCATCGCGAATGTAGGCGACGAGATCGGCGACCTGGCTCTTCGAGATCACTGGACCCCAGACGGGCATATACGGCTTCTGCGGATTCGCCGACTCGCCGAGGCCATGGTTGATGATCGAACTGAGCTGTGCGACCGTCAGCGACTTACCTACACCCTTCAGTGCGGGAACGTCCGGTGAGACGCCGCCCTTCCCTTGTTCACCATGACATGACGAACAGGCGAACTGCACGAAGACGTGTGCACCCATCGCGACCTGCGGGTCGCTCGGATTGGTCCCGCGGTCGCCGCCACTGCCGCAGCCCGCGAGAACCACGGCGGCGAATCCGACAGCCAGTGAACCAACCGCTCCGAGACGGCGGCGCATCGGTCGAGTATCCATCCGCTCGCCGAAAGAATCAACCGGTTCGAAAAGCAGCGGCGCATGGTTTTGGACTTGAAAGCGCCAGCCGACGCTCCCCGCCGAAGTCCCCCGACGCGCGTGCGACCGCGGCCGAGAGCCATCTCCAGGAGTAGGCCGCCCCCGCGGAGGCGTATTCGGCCTTCGCGTTTCAGTAGAAGGCCGCATCGAGGTTCGGGCGCCGCGCGGATGTCGGCCATGCATCGGCTCGGGACACTTAGGTCGTGAGCCAGATCGAGCCAAAGCGGTGCACGCTCCGCCTTGCAACGGGCGTCATGGAGACTTGCCGGCCGCAGCAATGTGCGTTCTGGGAGCCGGGCGGGGCCGTCGTCGAGGGAGGCTGCGTGATCGAGCGGCTCGGCTTGCACATTTTCGGCCCCGACGTGGCGCGCCACCTGCTCGAGACCCGTGACCGTCTCGACCAAGCGCGAGATTCATCGGAGGCCGAGGCGGCGCACCGCGAGCTCGCGCGCCGAACCGGACTTGAGCTGTGACGAAAGGAGGCATGTGATGAAACCTGTGATGCTTGCAACAGACGGATCCCCTACCGCCGAGAAGGCGACGGCTACGGCGATCGATCTCGCTCGTCTGCTTGACACCGAGCTGATCGTTGTCAGTGTCTGGGACCTGGTGTACGCCGGGTACGGCCCGATGGGATTCGCGCCGATTCCGAGGAACGCAGACTTCGCAAAGCTCGGCGAGGAGGAGGCCATCAGGATCAGCGTCGAGGCGGCCGCGCAGGCGGAGGAAGCCGGCGTCGAGACGCGCACTGTCGTCCTGCGCGGTTTTCCGGTTGAGGCGATCTGCGAGGCGGCCGAGAAGTTCGCGCCGCAGTTCCTCGTGATCGGCTCTCACGGCTGGGGAGCGATGAAGCGTGCAGTCTTCGGGAGCGTGTCCACCGGCGTGCTGCATCACGCGAGCTGCCCGGTGCTGGTGGTGCGAGGCGTCGCCGAGCGGGCAGTGGCCGCCGCGAACGGTGCCCATGAGAGCGCCAAGGTCTGACCTAGGGCAAGAGAACAAAGCCGGCGCCGCATCAAGCGCGGCGCCGGCCGCAATCGCGAAGGAATTCACTATGAGGGTTAGCTGAGCCATGGTCGGCTGCTGCGACAGAGCCGACCGTGTTCACCGTCTTCGCCGCGGCGCTGCTCACGGCGCTTGCGACTGGACTGGGCGCGATGCCGCTCGCGTTTACGAAGCGAGCATCAGGCTCTTGGCTCGGTGTCGGGAACTCAATTGCGGCGAGCTTGATGCTCGGCGCCAGTGTCATGCTCTTCTACGAGGGTGCGCGCTCCGATCCGCGCAAGACGCTTCTTGGCGCATCCGTCGGGCTGGCTGCGATCGCGTTCGCCGCGCGTTGGCTCAACCGGCGTGAGAATCTGCGCTTCGAGGCCCTGCGTGGGGTGCAGGCCCGAACCGCCGTCATGATCGTCGCGGTGATGACGGTTCACTCCATGGCCGAGGGGATAGGCGTGGGTGTCGCGTTCGGTCCTGGGCGTTCGTTCGGCCTGTTGACGGCGCTCGCCATCGCCCTTCACAACATCCCGGAAGGGCTGGCGATCAGCTTGGTGCTCGTTCCGCGCGGGGTGGGCGTCCTCCGGGCCGCCGGCTGGAGCGTGGTGACGAGCCTGCCGCAGCCGGTGCTTGCCGTGCCCGCCTTCGTCTTCGTCGAGGCATTCCGCGGCGCGCTACCCGTAGGGCTCGGATTCGCGGGAGGCGCGATGATCTGGATGGTGCTCGCGCGGATCCTGCCCGACGTGTTTCGCTCCTTCGGCGCTCGAGGAGAAACGAATAACGTGGGCCTGACGTGACTGAGATCGGGCCCCTGCTGCACACGGACGAGGTTCCCGGCGAGGAGGAGCTTTCGCTGATCGACGCCTACTGGCGCGCCGCGAACTATCTCTCGGTGGGCCAGATCTACTTGCTGGACAATCCGCTGCTGCGCGAGCCGCTCGAGCCAGAGCACGTGAAGCCGCGGTTGCTCGGCCACTTTGGCACGACTCCAGGTCTGAACTTTCTCTACGCCCACCTGAATCGTGCGATCCGCGCACGCGATCTCAACGTCTTGTACGTGACTGGCCCTGGTCACGGGGGGCCGGGCCTCGTCGCGAACGCTTATCTGGAGGGAACCTACTCGGAGGTGTATCCGCACGTCTCGCGCGACGAGGCTGGGCTGCGCGAGCTCTTCCGGCAGTTCTCGTTTCCAGGCGGCATCCCGAGTCACGTGGCACCGGAGACACCGGGGTCGATTCACGAGGGCGGCGAACTCGGCTACGCGCTCACCCATGCGTACGGCGCTGCATTCGACAATCCCGACCTTGTCGTCACGTGCGTCGTCGGCGACGGCGAAGCCGAGACCGGTCCGCTGGCCACGAGCTGGCACGCCAACAAGTTCGTGAACCCGGCGACCGACGGCGCCGTGCTGCCGATTCTGCATCTGAACGGATACAAGATCGCGAACCCGACCGTACTGGCGCGGATTCCCGAGGAAGAGCTTGCCGCACTCATGCGAGGTTACGGCCACGAGCCACTCTTCATGTCAGTAGAGGCGGACGACGAACACTCCGAGGTGCACCGTCGCTTCGCCTCCGTCCTCGACGAGGCCCTCGACCGGATCGAGGAGATCCAGCGCTCCGCGCGAGTCGACGGAGTGGGGACACGGCCGACCTGGCCGATGATCGTGTTGCGCTCACCGAAAGGATGGACAGGGCCGCGCGAGGTCGACGGGCTGCCGATGGAAGGCACCTGGCGCTCGCACCAGGTCCCGATGACCGATGTGCGCACGAATCCCGGCCATCTGCAACTCCTCGAGGAGTGGCTCCGCAGCTACAGCCCGGAGAACCTGTTCGACGATGACGGGAGACTCCGGCCCGATCTCTCCGCGACTGCGCCCACGGGCGTGCGGCGCATGAGCGCGAATCCTCACGCCAACGGCGGGCTCCTGCTCCGCGACCTCGCGTTGCCGGATTTCCGCGACTACGCCTTCGACGTCGGCAAGCCGGGCGCCGAGCTTGCCGAGTCGACCCGGGTGCTCGGAACGTTCCTCAGGGACGTGATCTCGAGGAATCGCGACAACTTCCTCCTGTTCGGTCCTGACGAGACTGCTTCGAACCGGCTGGGAGATGTCTTCTCGGTCACGTCACGCCGGTGGCAGGCCGAGGGTGCAGCCACGGACGAGGGTCTCGGCTCCGACGGACGCGTCCTCGAGATTCTCTCCGAGCACATGTGCCAGGGGTGGCTCGAGGGCTACCTCCTCACCGGCCGGCACGGGCTCTTCAACTGCTACGAGGCCTTCATCCACATCGTCGATTCGATGTTCAACCAGCACGCCAAGTGGCTCAAAGTCACGCGTGCACTCCCCTGGCGTCAACCGATTGCGTCGCTGAACTACTTGCTCAGCTCGCACGTCTGGCGCCAGGATCACAACGGCTTCTCGCATCAAGATCCGGGCTTCATCGACCATGTGGTCAACAAGAAGGCAGAGATCATCCGGGTCTATCTGCCCCCTGACGCCAACACGCTCCTCTCGGTCGCCGATCATTGCCTGCGCAGCCGCGACTACGTCAACGTCATCGTCGCGGGGAAGCAGCCGGCGCTGCAGTACCTTTCCATGGAGGACGCGGTCTTGCACTGCACTCGCGGCGTCGGGATCTGGGAATGGGCATCCACCGATGGGGGCGAGGAGCCGGATGTCGTGCTCGGATGCTGCGGAGATGTCCCGACGCTCGAGACGCTCGCTGCGGCCGCGATCTTGCGTGAACGACTGCCCGAGCTACGTGTCCGGGTCGTCAATGTCGTGGATCTCATGCGGCTACAGCCGGCGAGCGAGCACCCACACGGCCTCTCGGATCGGGAGTTCGACTCACTGTTCACCACCGACCGACCGATCGTGTTCGCATATCACGGCTACCCGTGGCTGATCCACCGGCTGACGTACCGGCGGACGAACCACGACAACTTGCACGTGCGCGGGTACAAAGAAGAGGGAACGACCACAACGCCGTTCGACATCGTGATGCTGAACGACCTCGATCGCTTTCATCTCGCGATCGACGCCATTGATCGGCTTCCCCAGCTCGCTGGAAAAGCGGATCACCTGCGGCAGGAGCTCGTAGACAGTCGGCTGCGTGCTCGCGCGTACGGGCGTGAACACGGGGAGGACCCGCCCGAGATTCGCGACTGGACCTGGCCAGGCTGAGCCCAGAGCGTGGGCACGATCCTCGTCGTCAATGCAGGCTCGACGAGCCTGAAGCTCCATGCCGTCGAGGATGACCGGAAGAGCACCAGAGTCGAGTCGTTCGCGGACGCTCCAGCGGGAATCGGTGCCGTCGCGCATCGGGTGGTCCACGGCGGTCCGCGTTTCCTCGACCCCGTTGTCATCGACAAGGAAGTGCGGGAACAGATCCGCGAACTCGTGACGCTCGCGCCTCTTCACAACGCCCCGGCCCTCGAAGCAATCGACGCTGCCCAGCGGGCGCTGCCGCGGGTACCTCATGTCGCCGTCTTCGACACGTCGTTTCATCGCACGATTCCCGCGGAGGCGGCCGAGTACGCCGTGCCGCCCGGCTGGAGCGAGCGATGGGGGATTCGCCGGTACGGATTTCAAGGCCTCTCCGTCGATTGGTGCGCGCGACGTGTACCGGAGCTGCTTGGCCACGTCGCCGATCGGTTGGTCGTCTGCCATCTCGGGGGCGGCTCCTCTGTGACCGCCGTTGTCGCCGGCCGATCCGTCGACACGACGATGGGCTTCACCCCGCTCGAGGGCGTGCCGATGACCACGCGCTCCGGATCCGTCGATCCTGGCGCGCTGCTGTATTTGCTCCGCGCCGGCCATTTCGACGTCGACTCGCTCGACCACGCGCTCAACGTCGAGTCCGGTATCAGAGGGCTGGCCGGTGGTGTCGGCGGTGGGATGATCGAGATCGAGCGCCGCGCACGCTCCGGTGATGCTCAGGCGGGCCTTGCCCTCGAAGTGATGCTGCATCGTCTAGCAGGCGGCCGTCGCGGCGATGGCTGCGTCCGCCGGAGGGCTCGATGCCCTTGCGTTCACCGCGGGGATCGGCGAGGGGTCGGCATTCGTACGTGGGGGACTGTGCGCCCGTCTCAGCTTTCTCGGTGTCGACCTCGACTCGAGGAAGAACGAGACTGCCGCGCCCGACTGCGACATTGCCACGAAAAGCTCCGCAGTCAGGATTCTTGTCGTGCGCGCACGAGAAGAACTCATCGCAGCACGTGCTGCACGCGAGCTGCTGGACTCAGACGGCGATCCGGGTTGACCGGCCGGTTGTCTGGTCGATCGGCCGGGCGACGAGCACCGGACGGTCCGCCTTTTGGACGATCTCCGAGGCGACGCTCCCGAGCGGGGCGCCTTTCGCCCGTCCGCAGCCCACGAGAGCCGACGACGATCAGATCGACATCGCGGCTTCGAGCAAGATCGAGGACCACCTTCAGCCGGAGATCCTTCGAGCAACTCGGTCTCGTACTCGACGTGCCGCTCCACGGCATATGGGGTCGACTTCGCGAGCGCAGCTCGCATGGCGCCGAGATTCTTGCTCAGCGCGCGCTGGTAGTAGTGGTCGCCCAGCACAGGCAGCGGCGCAGTCGCGACCCCGACGAAGGTGACGCCGGCGCCAAGGAGCTTCGCGAGGCGAACGCCTTCTTCGGCAGCCGCCAGCGATCCGGGCGATCCGTCCGTGGCGATCAGGAGGCGATTGCTGCGTTCCGAGCCCTGCATGCCAGCTCCTTTCTTCGAACCGATCAGAGGGTGCTCCAGGCGCAGGCTCGCGGCATCGGGGCGACGCCGGATTGCGTTGCGGTCAACCCGCAGCCGGCCTGCGGCTCCGGGCGGATGTGGCAATTCCCACCCTGGGCAAAGCTTGGCGGGAATGGCAACCTCTTCTGTGATGGATGCGGCAGCACAAGCCGTTTCAGACGTCGTCCTTCGAGACGGGTCGACCATGCGGTTTCGTCCGCCGGAAGTCGCGGATGCGGATCCCGTGCTCGACTTCTTTCGCGGCCTCTCGGACCAGAGCCTCTACCTCCGGTTCCACGGTCATCCGAGCGTGGACGAGCGCCTCGTCCAGCCGGTGCTCGAGCCCGACTGGGTCGAACGGGGCGCGCTCCTCGGTACCCATGACGATCGTGTAGTCGCGCTGGCGAGTTATGTGCGTCTGCGTGACGCGCACACCGCCGAGGTTGCGTTCGCCGTCGCGGACGAGTTTCAGGGGCGCGGCATCGCGACTCGGCTCCTCGAACGGCTCGCCTCGCTCGCGGCAAGTGTCGGCATCGAGGAGTTCCTTGCCGAGGTCATGGGTGACAACGTGCAAATGCTTCGAGTTTTTGGGGACGCTGGGTTCGAGCAGACCCGTGTCTTCGAATCGGGGACGTCCGAGGTACGGCTGCGGCTTGATGCGACAGAGTCGCTGCGCAATCGCATCGACGAACGAGACCACGTCGCGGTAGCTGCTTCGCTCGATCCGTTCTTCAAACCGAAGGTGGTTGCGGTCGTCGGCGCATCATCGCGTCCGGGCTCGATCGGCGGTGAGCTCTTCCGCAACGTGTTGCGCGGCGAGTTCCGCGGTGTCACCTATCCCGTCAACCGGTCGGGCGAGCCCGTCGCGGGCGTGCGCTCTTATCGGAGCATCGCCGAGATCGGAGAGGCCGTCGATCTAGCGGTGATTTGCCTGCCCGGCGACGCCGTGCTCGAGGCGGCCGAAGAGGCGCTCGCCGTAGGTGTCCGAGCTCTCTGCGTGATCTCCGCCGGCTTTGCCGAGATCGGCCCCGAAGGTGAGGCGCGCCAGGACCTTCTGCTCGAGCTGGTGCGGTCTCATGGTGCCCGGGTGCTCGGACCAAACTGCCTCGGCATAGCTGTGGCGGATGTCCGACTGAATGCGACGTTCGGACCGCGTGCGCTTCCACCCGGCAAGATCGGTTTCTCGTCGCAGAGTGGCGCGCTCGGGCTTGCTCTGCTGGAGCGGGCGGGCGAGAAGAGCCTCGGGCTCTCGGCCTTCGTGTCCATCGGCAACAAAGCGGACGTCTCGTCGAACGACCTGCTCGAGTACTGGGAAGACGATCCGAACACCGACGTGGTGTTGCTCTACCTCGAGTCCTTCGGCAACCCGCGCAAATTTGCGCGGGTGGCGCGACGAGTCGCGCGAACGAAGCCGATCGTCGCCATGAAGGCGGGACGAACCTCCGCAGGTGCGAAGGCGGCCAGCTCGCATACCGCTGCGCTCGCGGGCTCAGAGGCGGCGGTGGACGCGCTGTTTCACCAGGCCGGTGTCACCCGGGTCGACACGCTCGAAGAGCTGCTCGACGTGACCGGGTTGTTCGACGGGCAGCCGTTGCCCCGCGGGCGCCGGGTCGCCGTGCTCACCAATGCGGGAGGCCTCGGCATCCTGTGCGCAGACGCGTGCGAGACCGCCGGCCTCTCGCTTCCGCCGCTTGCCGACGAGACCATTGCCGCGCTGCGGGAGATCTTGCCGGGCGAGGCAAGTCTGAGCAATCCCGTGGACATGCTCGGTTCGGCTGTCGGCACCACCTACGAGAGCGTCCTCCCCATCCTTCTGAGAGATCCAGGCACCGACGCGGTGATCGTTCTCTTCGTCCCGCCGGTCGTAGCCGGTGCCGACGAGGTGGCTGCAGCGATCGTGCGTGCCGTCGAGACCGACACCGCCCGGGAAAAGCCGGTGCTCGCCTGCGTGATCAGTCACACCGGGACACCTGCTCAGCTCTTGGCGGCGCCCGTCGCAGCGTTCAGCTATCCGGAGTCCGCTGCGCGTGCCCTCGGGCGGGCCGCTGAGCGTGCGGAATGGCTGCGTCGCCCGCAAGGACGTGTGCCGGAACTCGACGATGTCGACCTTGCCGCCGCGCGACTCGTGATCGAGGAAGCCGGCGAGCGGTGGCTAGCTCCCGGCGATATTCGGCGGTTGCTCGAGGCGTACGGGCTACCAGTCGTAGCGGAGCGCGTGGCATCCACATTGGAGGAAACGTTCGCTGCTGCAGATGACCTCGGCTATCCAGTCGTCGTGAAGACCGCCGCCGCCGGCGTGCACAAAACAGAACAGGGAGGGGTTGCACTCGACCTCCGTGATCGCGACGCGGTCAGAGAGGCGGCAACACGGATCGGTCTGCCAGTGCTCGTCCAGCCGTTTCTGCACGGCGGGGTCGAGATGCTGGTGGGTGCCTTCCAGGATCCGGTGTTCGGCCCGCTGGTCGCTCTCGGTCCAGGCGGCACGATGGCCGAGCTGATCGGCGACGCCGGCTTCCGCTTGGCGCCGCTGACTGACACGGACGCGGACGAGCTCGTGCAGAGTGGAAAGGCGGGCCTCCTCGTGAGAGGCTTTCGCGGCGCGCCGCCTGCTGACGTCTCCGCGCTGGCCGATGTCGTGCTCCGGGTCGCACGTCTCGCGGACGACCTGCCGGAAGTCGCCGAGCTCGACTTGAATCCCGTCATCGCCGGCCCCGACGGGTGCGTGGTGGTCGACGCGCGTGCGCGCATAGGCCCCCCGCCACCGGCGTCTCGGCTGAAAAGCTGGTAGCCGCCTGCCGCTGCGGTAAACCCCGTACTGCGGTTCAGCCGACACGCGGATGCGCAGTCGACCCAGCGGCGCGAGTCTGTGGAGAGAACAAGGAGGCCCGGACCTCGTCGTGCCGGCAGCACCGGCGCAAGAGGCCGAGGCGAAGAGCGATAACAAACGTCTAGTGGAGGTGTGAGATGTCGATCCTCAAAGACTTTCGCTTCACGGTTGACGTCAAGGGAAACGCCGAACGTGTTGTCGAGACCACGACTGAAGAAGGTCTTGCTCTGTCCGTTGCGACACCACCCGAGTTTCGCGGTGGCATTCACGGAATGTGGTCCCCGGAACATCTGCTCGTCTCCGCAGTGTCGTCGTGCTATGCCCTGACGCTTGCCGGAGTCGCGGATCGCCGAGAGATTCCGTTGCACGACGTTGCAATCCGAGGTGTAGGTCATATTACGCGCCGCGCCGACGCGCGGTTCGGATTCGTCGTCGTCGAGCTGGCCGTCGAGATCACGACAGAAGAGGGATTCGAGGACAACGCTCGCAGGGCGGCACGCGCAGCAGAGTCCGGCTGCCTCATCGCGCAGGCGCTGAGGATTCCCGTCGAAGTCGAGCTTGAGGTCCGAGCGGCCGCCCCTATGCCGGTCTGAAGATCTCTCCTGCGGGCGTGTCGACACGGCGGTCGGCCCGCCCGTCTTTTGGCACGGCGAGCCGGTTTCGCTCGCCCTGGCTCTGCGGGAAACCCGCAGGCGATTCAGCGTCCTCGCCGATGGCCGACGAGCCGGGTGACCGTGACACTTGGACAGAAACCGAAGGGAGGAATCATGAAAGTCCGTGACGTCATGACCACCAACGTCTTCACCGTGCCTTCCGACATGCCGCTGAAAGAGGTGGCAACTCGAATGCTCGAGTACGGAATCTCGGGGCTTCCGGTCGTCGACGACGAACAGAATGTCGTCGGCGTATTGTCAGAGACGGACATCCTCTACAAGGAAACGACAGCGCCGAAACGGGACGGCCTAGTCGACTGGCTCGTGCACTATGGAGAGGATCCGCCTGCTGCCAAGCTGAACGCCCGAACGGCCCGCCAGGCGATGACAACGCCGGCCGTGACGATCACGCCGCGACGGTCTGTCGCCGATGCTGCCGAGCTCATGCTCGAGGTAGGGATCGACCGGCTTCCGGTCGTCGATGCCGGAGAGCTCGTCGGGATCGTGACCCGGGCAGATCTCGTGCGAGCGTTCACGCGCGGGGACGAGGAAGTCGAACGTGAGATCAGGGAAGACGTGCTTCTGGCGACGCTCTGGATGAACCCTGCTGACGTGAGAGTTCACGTCAAGGATGGTCACGTCACGCTCGAGGGACGAGTCGACGACGAAGGCGTGGCCGAGCAGATCTTCCACTTCGCGCAGCGGGTCCCTGGTGTCGTCGCCGTCGAGCCTCGACTCACGTGGCCGGACGCGCCGGCGCCGCGCGCAGCCGGCAAGACGCTCGCATAGAGCAGTAACAACGGTCAAGACACGCCCGGGAGCGGCCTAGTCTGTCCGTGAAAGGACGTAACGCGGATCGGGATGCTCCCCGATGCGACCAACGGCCCATCCGGAGAGGATCGAGACAGCGACAAAAGGAGGAGTGCCATGACTGTCATGCGCACGATGGGCCTCGCTCCGCTCCTGCCGTCTGAGGCGAGCGTCGAGCAATCAGCGAACGAGTACGTCGTGCATCTCGCCGTCCCGGGCTTTGCGCAGGAGGAGCTCGAGGTCGAGATCGCCGGGCGCTTGGTGACAGTGCGAGGCGACCAGACGCAGACCACGATCGACGATGGTCCGTTCCGCTTGCACGAGCGGCTCGAGGAGCGTTTCCAGCTTCCGGCCGACGTCAACACGGACCGCGTTACCGCCACTTACACGCACGGTGCATTGGAATTGCACGCACCGCGCACGAACGGCGCGCGCACGACACCGCGGAAGGTGCCGATCGAGCACCGATTCGCGATGAACCCGGACGCCTCCGGCGTCTGAGGAAGAAGGAATCATGTCGTGGCTGAACGACAGGGCGCCGAGGGCGCCGAGGGCGAAGCTTCGCCTCAAGCGCTCGATCGGCATCTGGATGACGACCGCACTGGTCGTCGGCAACATGGTCACGCCGCCGGCCGTTCTTGGACTCTTCTGCGCAGCGCGCAGCGATGACCGGTCCGGCGGCCGGGATCCGTAGAACTCCGCACGCTGGTTCCGTTCTCGCACCGATGTCGTCCCGAGCCCGAAGCACGAGAGTCCGTGCGAACAGGGCAATCGAGCGCGAAGGGAGCGCGAGATGAGAGTCAGGGACGTCATGACCCAAGACGTCGCGACCGTCGCGCCCGACACCGACCTCAGGGATCTCGCTGCGCTGCTCGTAGAGAAGCGCATCTCCGGCGTGCCCGTGGTCGAGGGCGGACGGGTCGTCGGCGTCGTCTCCGAACGAGACATCCTTTTCAAAGAGCGGCCCTCAGACGGCTTGAGCCGGGGTGTGCTCGCATGGCTCATGGACGAGGGCGATCTCACACTCAAGATCGACGCCAGAACCGCCCGCGAGGCTATGACCTCGCCGCCGCTCACGATCGCGCCCTCGCGCGGCGTCGCGGATGCAGCGGTGACCATGTTGGACGAGAACGTGTCACGCCTGCCGGTTGTCGATCACGGACGGCTCGTCGGGATCGTCACGCGGCACGACCTGGTCCGGGCGTTTGCGCGGTCCGACGAGCAGATTCGCCGAGAGATCGACACCGACCCACTCATCCGATCGTATTGGCGACGGCCGAGCGACTACGACGTTGCGGTTGAGAAAGGCGCCGTCACGCTCAGCGGCAAGGTCGGAGACAAGGAGCAGGCGAAGTTGATCGAGGCCTTCGTCGACCGAGTTCCCGGCGTGGTCGGCATCACTTCGAGGCTTCACTGGGAGGGATGGACGATGAGCGCCTACGGGACCCAGCGCAAACCCATCCTCGTTTCCGAAGGCGTCCGGAAGGTGTACCGGTCCGGAGCGGACTCGGTCGTCGCGCTGCACGGACTCGACCTGGTCGTGCCGCAGGGCGAGTTCGTTGCAGTGATGGGTCCGTCCGGATCCGGGAAGACAACTCTCCTCAATTGCGTCTCCGGCCTCGACGAGATCGACGGCGGTCGGGTCCTGGTCGATGACCTCAGCATTCACGAGCTCTCCGACAAGGCGCGCACGAAGCACCGCGCCAAGGAGATGGGCTTCATCTTCCAGGCCTTCAACTTGATCCCCGTCTTTACGGCAACAGAAAACGTCGAGCTTCCGCTGCTGCTAGCCGGTGTGCGCGAGCATGACGCTCACATCCGTGCACGCGAGACACTCACCAGAGTGGGACTCGGTCACAGGCTCGACCGCAGACCGATGGAGCTCTCCGGTGGCGAGCAGCAACGCGTCGCGGTCGCACGGGCGCTGGCGGGAAAGCCGCGTATCGTCTGGGCCGACGAGCCGACGGGCAACCTCGACTCGGAGATGGCTGCGGCGGTCATGGAGCTGCTCGGTGAGCTCCACGCCGAGGGTCTCAGCATCATCCTCGTCACGCACGATCCGACGGTTGCGGCGCACGCCGACAGGCTGATCACCGTGCGCGACGGCCGCCTCGTCGGTGACGAGCAACTCGGCGCAAATAGCCCGAAACGAGACGAGAAGGCGAGGGAGCCGGTGCTGCGATGAAGGTTGCAGCTCTCATCTCGCTTCTGATCTCGCTTCCCTTCCTCTTCATCCTCGCCAGACGGCCGATCCTGCGTCGCCTTGCCGTACGCAACGCCATGAGGCGCCCACGCGAGGCCTTGCTCGTCGTGCTCGGTTCCTTGCTGGGCGCGGCGATCATCACGGGCTCCGCAGTGGTCGGTGACACGATGAACTCCTCGATCCGCCAGGGGGCGAGGCAGCATCTCGGGCCGATCGACGAGCTCGTCCTTGCGCAGGATGCCCCGGAGTGGCGCTCGCTCTCCGGCCGGCTTCGCTCGCTGCCGGCTTCGAAGGTCGACGGCGTCCTGCAGCTCGCAACACTCGACGCCCCCACCACGGCCGGCCGCGCGGAAACACTCCGGAGCGTCCCGAACTCCCAGGTTGTCGCGGTCGACTTCGAGTCCGCTCGCGTCTTCGGCGGCGATCCGGCTTCCACCGGCATCAGGGGCGTGACACCCGGGGCGGGCCACGCTGCCATCACGACAGACCTTGCGCAAGGTCTCAATATCGGGCCCGGAGCGCAGATCGACGTGTATGCGTACGGCAGGCCGCGGACGCTGATCGTCGATCGCATCGTGCCTCGCATCGGCGTCGCCGGCTTCTCATTGGGCGACCAGCAGGAGGCGCGAAATGTGCTCGTTTCACCGGCTACGTTTGGCACCCTGCTACGCGGCGGGGTGCAGGCTGGCGCACCACCGGTCTGGATGGTCGCTGTTTCCAACCGGGGGGGTGTCGAGAGTGGGGCACCGCTCACCGGCGAGGTCGACCGTGCGATTCGGCACGCTGCGAGCGGTCTCGACCCAGAGGTCACGCCGATCAAGCAGCAGGTGCTCGATGCGGCCGACCAAGTGGGGAAGGGGTTCACACAGATGTTCACGGCGATGGGGAGCTTTGGTGTTCTCGCCGGTCTATTGCTGTTGGTCAACCTGTTCGTAATGCTCGCTGCGGAGCGAAAGCCGGAGCTCGGGATGGCGCGTGCAGTCGGAATGAGGCGAAGCGCGCTCGTCGGAGCTTTCGCCACCGAGGGCTTTCTCTATGCGTTCGCGGCCTCGTTGCTGGGCACGGTTGTCGGAATCGGGCTTGGGCGGGTCCTCGTCTCACTCTCGCAGAGCGCGTTTAGTTCGGAGCACAACCGGTTCGATCTCTACTTCACGCTCAAGGCTGCGAGCCTCGGACAAGCCTTCATGATCTCGTTCGCCGTTGCGATCTTGACGATCGTCACGATGAGCGTTCGCGTGAGCCGCCTGAACATCATCCGCGCGATCCGCGACATACCCGAACCGCCTGGTCAGCGGAAGCGCCGCTGGTTGTTCATCGGGGCTGCTGCCGCTGTCCTCGGTGCAGTCTGGACGATCGGTGCGATGGCGTCGAACGAACCCTTCGGGTTGCTCCTCGGCCCAACGCTGCTGCTCGTCGGGCTCGCTCCGGCGCTCGGTCGCGTCATACACGCGCGGACGTCGTTCTCTGTGATTGCTGCTCTCGTCGTGGTCTGGGGCGCGGTCGTGTTCGCGGTGTTCCCACAGTCCGCCGAGGGTGCCTCGATCATGATGTACGTCGCGCAGGGCATCGTGATGACGGCTGGTGGCGTCACGCTCGCGACCCTTCAGCTTGATCGAGTTGGCAGAGGCGCACGTCGGTTCGGGGGTCGAGCGCTCTCGCTGCGGCTCGGGCTCGCCTATCCGCTTGCGCGCCCATCCCGAACGGGCTTGACCGTCTCGATGTACGCGCTCGTTGTCTTCATCCTGACGTTCATCACGGCGATCTCGTACATGATCGACCGTCAAGTAACGACAGCCAGCGCTAATGTCTCCGGCGGTGCTCAGGTGTACGTGAAGTCGAGTGCCGCGAATCCGATCAACATCGCCGATCTCTCGCGAACTCCCGGCGTCAGGATGATCGCACCGCTGTCGACGGTCGACGCTAGCTTTGCCCTCCGAGGCTCCGCCGATGAGCATTCCTGGCCGCTGACTGCCTTCGACGAAAGCCTCATCCGAATGCATCCGCCGAAGCTCGAGGATCGGGGTCAGTACGTCAGCGACCGCGTAGCCTGGACGGCGGTTCTCAGCGATCCCGACTTGATCATCGCCGACCCGATGTTCCTCCAGACGGGCGGGCCGCCGGGCTTCAACATCAGGGTCGGCGACCGGTTGACCGTGAAGGATCCGATCTCTGGAGCCTCGCACGAGGTGACCGTGGCGGCGCTCAGCACGAGTGACGGCTTGATCGCGAACGGCATGCTCTACGGCTGGGACAGTGCGCATCTGCTTTTCGGCGAACGTCTGGTTGCCAGTCGCTCCTACGTGACGCTTGCGCCCGGAACGAACGCCGACGCGTTCGCGTCACGTCTCCAGACCCAGTTCATCGGCAACGGCACGGAGGCTTTCTCGATTGCTGCGCTCACGGACGAGGCCTTTTCGATGACGCATCAAATCTTCCAGCTCTTCCAGGGGTACCTGGCCATGGGGCTGCTGGTCGGAATCGCCGGAATCGCGGTAGTGATGGTCCGCGCAGTGCGGGAAAGGCGCCGTCAGATCGGAACCCTCCGTGCGCTTGGTTTCCCTGCGAAGTCAGTTGGCCGGAGCTTTGCGATCGAAGCCGGATATGTCGCGCTCCAGGGCACGGTGATCGGTGTCGCCCTCGCCCTGCTGACGCTGTACACGATCGTCGCCCGCTCCGACGCGATGGGCGACCTGTCGTTTGCGGTCCCCTACACCGAGCTGGGGATCCTCCTGCTCGGAACGATGGCCGCTTCGCTCCTGGCGACGGTGGCACCGGCTTTGTCGGCAACCCGGATCCGGCCAGCCGTCGCGCTGCGGACGACCAACTAGAGCTGCTCTTCGGGCTGGCTTGCGGGTCAGTCTGCGACTGAACTACTGGAGGCCACCATGCTGCTAGCGAGCTCGTGGAGTTTCATCCTCAGGCTTCGCGCTTTCCGCCGCAGTCGCTGAAACGCTCGTTAAGGTCTAGCTGGTGTGGCTCGGCGAGGATTCCTCTCGCCTGCTCGATCACGACGCGGGAGTCCACGCAGTCCGAAGTCGACCGGGGGCGGGGGGACGTCAGGCGGCCAGCTAGAGTCCGAGGCCGATCGCAAGGTCGGTCGGCTCCATCCGCTCCCAGGCGTAGGCCACTTCCGCGAGCCGGGGCGGGCCGCTGATGAGGTCGCGCCAGGCCGCGGCGGCTGCCCATAGGTCGACTTGCCCGAGGAGCGCCTCGAGCACGCCGTCGTTTGCGGCTTCGAATTCGAAGATCGCCTCGTGCGAGGTCAAGAGGAGCCGGTGCCGCGTGAGACCGGTCGCAGCGGGATCGAACGGCGGGCCCTTCGCCGCCAGCTCGCGCGCGTGTTCCAGAGCGCCCTCGGTGAGCGGGAGCACGACGATGGCCCGCCTGGAGGCCAGCAAGCGCAATTCGGCCAGGTGCCCGACGAGCTCCGGGACGACGCCGGCCTCCATGACGCTACTGGTCAGGACATACGAGCCACCCGGACGGTAGAGCACAAGCGACGGCTGGGGTTCGCTCTCGGCGTAGCGAAAGGTCACACCCTGAAGTTCGTCGTAGCCAATCTCGATCGGGTTGCTGTCTCCGCTTTCGGTCAGACGCAAGTTCTTGGCGCCGAGCTCGAGATGTCCGACATGGGTTTCCCCCTCAGGGTCGTGCCAGGTGACCGAGTAGCTGGTCTTCATGGTTCGAGCATACGTCTCGCTGCGCTCAGGCCTGGCGGGGCTTGCTCCAGCAGAACATTTCCCGGGCGATTCGCGGTTCTCCCTCGACGAGTGGGCGGGCGCCGGCTTGATCCGGGTTAGAGCGGCTGTTGCAGCTGCTGTCGCTCGCGCAACGGCGTCTCTTCTTTCTGCCGCGCGAAGATGACCAGCACGCTCAGACCCTCATAGCCGGTGAACCGATGGTTGGAGCCCGCAGGAACGAAAGCGGCTTGACCCTCGTGGAGAGCGACCGTGTCGCCCTCGATAGTCAACTCGCCGCGCCCCTCGAGGACGACGTAGAGCTCGTCGTCGGTGTGGGCGTTTTGATGGTCGGGCTCCGGAGCAACCAGCACGTAGACACCGACCTCGAGGCCGCGTGAGTCATGGATGATCTCGTAGCCGCCACCACGATCTACGAGTCCCCGCCTGACCCTGTCGACCTCGAGCGCGTCCACCGCCTCGGACCCTACCGTGCTCGTCGTCAGCGGCGGGACCGCAGTGTAGGCCGAAGAACCGAAGGGGCTCCCAGGGCGCGATCGAGCTGCAGATCAAGTCGGCGCTCCGAGCGCCGAGGTGACGCCGCCATGAGCCGATCGGGGCGTGCGCAGATACGCCACGGCTGCGACCTGTGCGACGCTCGGGTGGAGCGACATGAGGGCGACGTCTGACATCGGCGCAGGCACAAGGATGACCTTGCCAGGCTCGACCGAGGCGTGGCGCCGCGAGGCGGAAGAGGTCGTCGCCGCGCTTGGCACCAGTGTGAGCAAGGGCTTGACTGCGGCCGAGGCGGCGGCCCGGCAGGCGCGGTTCGGGCCGAACCGCCTTGAAGCCGCGCAGCGAGTGCCCGGCTGGCGGAAGTTCCTCGACCAGTTCGCCGACCCTCTGATCTACCTGCTGCTCGCGGCGGTCGTGGTCTCGTTGGTCGCGTGGATATTGGAGGGAGGCGAGGCCGCCCCGTTCGACGCGATCGTGATCGCCGCGATCGTCGTCGCCAACGCTGTCTTTGGTTATGCGCAGGAGGCGCGCGCCGAGCAGGCGGTGGCGGCGCTGCAGCGGATGGCGGCGGCGATGGCCGGCGTGGTCCGCGACGGGCGCGAGGAACGAGTTCTCGCGACCGAGGTCGTGCCGGGCGACGTGCTGCTGCTCGCCGAGGGCGACGCGGTCGCCGCCGACGGGCGGCTGGTCGAGGCGGCGTCGCTGACGGTGGCCGAAGCGTCGCTGACGGGCGAGAGCGAGGCGGTGCTGAAGGACGTCGCGCCCATCGCGGATCAGGTCGGCCTCGGCGACCGGGTGAACATGGTCTTCAGCGGCACCGCGGTCGCGCGCGGGCGGGGCCGCGCCGTCGTGACGGCGACCGGGATGGCGACGGAGATGGGCAACGTCGCCCGACTGCTCGGCCGGATGGAGGCGCAGAGCACGCCGCTGCAGCGGGAGGTGGACCGGATCGGGCGCATGCTCGGGATCGCGGTGATCGCGATCGCGGTTGTGGTCGTGACCGCGATCCTGCTCACCGCCGATATCCGGACGGCCTCGGACATCGTCTCGGTGCTGCTGGTCGGCGTTGCGCTCGCAGTCGCCGCGGTGCCGGAAGGGCTGCCGGCCGTGCTGTCGGTGGTGCTCGCACTCGGCGTGCAACGGATGGCCCGGCGGCGGGCGATCGTGAAGAGGCTTTCGTCGGTCGAGACACTGGGCTCCGCGTCGGTGATCTGCTCGGACAAGACGGGGACGCTGACGAAGAACGAGATGACGATCGAGAAGGTCGTCACCGGCTCGGGGGAGGCCGACGTCACCGGTAGCGGCTATCGGCCCGAGGGTGAGCTGCGCGTGGACGGACGCCCGCTCGACGATCCGGTCCTGCTCGAGGAGGTCGGCGCGGTGCTCGCAGCTGGGAGCCTGGCTAACGATGCTGTGCTGCGCGAGGACGGCGGCGAATGGACCATCCAGGGCGATCCAACCGAGGCCGCGTTCCTCGTCGCCGAGGCGAAGATCGAGGGACTGCACGAAGCCCGGGCGGCGCGCTTCGAGCGCGTCGGCGAGGTCCCGTTCACCTCCGAGCGGAAGCTGATGAGTACCTTCCAGTCCGACGCTGCAGGAGAGTTCGGTCTTGCCGTCGTCACCAAGGGCGCGCCCGACGTTCTGCTTGCGCGCTGCACCCAGGAGCGCCTCCAGGGCCGGGCTCGACCGCTGACCGGGGCCCGCCGGAGCGAGATTCTCGCGATCGTCGAGCGGCTCGCCGACCTGGCGCTGCGCACGCTGGCCGTCGCCTATCGGCCGCTGCCACCGGACGAGCGGCCGCCGGAGGACGAGTCGGTCGAGCGTGAGTTGGTCTACCTTGGGCTGGTCGGGATCATCGACCCGCCGCGCCCGGAGGCTCGGACGGCGATCGCCGAGGCGCACGCCGCCGGCGTGCGCGTGCTGATGATCACCGGCGACCACCCGCACACTGCGGCGCGAATCGCCGCCGACCTCGGTATCGCCGCGGCCGGCTCGCGCGTCGTCACGGGCGGCGAGCTCGAGGCGCTCGACGACGACGCACGCGCCGCCACGGTTCGGGAGGCCTCCGTCTACGCCCGCGTCGCTCCGGAGCACAAGCTGCGCATCGTCGACGCGCTCCAAGCTGACGGCCGGATCGTCGCGATGACGGGCGACGGCGTCAACGACGCACCCGCGCTGAAGGCGGCGGACATCGGTGTTGCGATGGGCGTCGCCGGCACGGATGTGGCCAAGGAGGCGGCGGACATGATCCTCGCCGACGACAACTTCGCCACGATCGTCGGCGCCATCCGCGAGGGGCGCGGGATCTTCGCGAACATCCGCAAGTTCCTGCGCTTCCTGCTCTCATCGAACATCGGCGAGGTCTTCACGATGTTCTTCGGCGTCGTGCTCGCGGGCGTGCTCGGATTGGAGGACACGGGCGAGGCGATCGCGGTACCCCTACTCGCGACCCAGATCCTCTGGATCAACCTGCTCACCGACGGTGCGCCCGCGCTCGCGCTCGGCATGGACGCGCCTCCGGACGATGTGATGCGGCGGCTGCCGCGCCGGTTCACGGATCGGCGTCATCGATGCCGAGATGTGGGTCGGCATCATCTGGGTCGGCGCCGTGATGGCGGTGGTGACGCTGCTTGCGCTCGACCTCCGGCTTTCGGGCGGGATCGTCGGCGGCTCGGGGAACGTCGTCGAGGCGCGGACGATGGCGTTCACAACCCTGGTGTTCGCCCAGCTCTTCAACTGCTTCAACGCGCGCTCCGATCGCGCCAGCGCCTTCCACCGGCTGTTCACGAACCGGCTCCTCTGGGGCGCGATCGCCCTCTCGGCCCTGCTCCAGGTGGCGGTCGTGCAGCTGCCCTTCCTCAACGACGCATTCCATACGGCACCGCTCGGGCTCGAGGAGTGGCTGATCTGCGTCGGTCTCGCGAGCGTCGTTCTCTGGGCCGACGAGGCCAAGAAGCTGCTTGAACGCCAGCTGCGGAGCAGGGGCATAACGTCGTGGAGCCGCCGGCCATGAGCGACGATTTCGTGATCCGGATGACGGGGCTGGCGAAGGATTATGGCCGGGGGCACGGGCTCTTCGATCTTGACCTGGACGTCCGGCGCGGCGAGGTTCTCGGTTTCCTTGGCCCGAATGGCGCGGGCAAGTCGACGACGATGCGGCTGCTGCTCGACCTGATCAAGCCGACCTCGGGGTCGGCGACGTTGTTTGGGCTCGATAGCCGGGCGGGCAGCGTGGAGATCAGGCGGCGGGTGGGCTTTCTGCCTGGTGAGCTCGCGCTTTATCCGATGCTGAGCGGCGCGGCGATGCTGGAGTACCTGGCCGAGCTCCGCGGCGGTGTCGAGCGCGGGGTTCGCGACGCGCTTGCAGAACGGTTCGACGCTGATCTCGGCAGGCGGATCGGCGAGCTGTCGACGGGTAACCGTCAGAAGCTCGGCCTGATCCAGGCGTTCATGCATGAGCCTGAGCTGCTGATTCTCGACGAGCCGATTGCGGGGCTCGATCCGCTGGTTCAGCAGAGCTTTCACGCGCTCCTCAGGGAGGTCGCCGCGCAGGGGCGGACCGTCTTTCTTTCCTCGCATGCGCTCTCCGAGGTCGAGCGGGTCGCAGACCGGGTCGCGATGCTGCGGCGCGGGCGGCTGGTGGTCGTGGACTCGCTTGAAGACTTGCGCGAGGTCGCCGTCCAGCGTCTGGAGATCGAGTTCGGGGGCGACGCTCCACGGGTCGAGGAGCTCGCCGCGCTGCCGGGCGTGCGCGAGGTGGCCTTCGAGGGCGCGCATCTCGTCGTTGCCTTCGAGGGCTCGGCCGACGCGCTTGTGAAGGCGATCGCCGCCCACGAGGTGCGTTCGATCCGAAGCCGGGACGACGACCTCGAGGAGATCTTCCTGCGCTACTACCGCGATCGCGAGGGCGCATGAGTGTGCCGGCCTTCAGGATGGCGATGCGCCTGCGGCTGCTGACGACCGCGCTCTCGGCGCTGGGCATGGCCCTGGTCATCCTGATGGTCGGGGCGCTCTTCCCGTCGGTTGGGGACTCGATCGGCAAGCTCGATCTTCCTGAGGGCGTTACCGCGCTTCTGGGCGGCGCGGATTACGGAACGATCACCGGCTGGATGCGCAGCGAGATCGGCGCGGTGTACGGGCCGCTGCTGATCGCGTACACGGGGATCTCCGTCGCCGTATCCTCGACGGCGGGCGAGGAGGAGGCCGGCATCCTCGGGCTGACGCTCGCCTACCCGATCGAGCGCTCGCGCCTGCTGCTGAGCAAGGCTGCCGCGGTCGCGATCAGCGTCGCGCTGGTCGCCTTTGGGACGTTTCTCGGGCTCGTGGTCGGGGTTGCCGTCGGCGGAGGCGGTATCGGGCTGGCGAACATGGCGGCGCTGTCGCTGCACCTCGCGTTCTTCGGCTGGACGGTCGGCGCTCTCGCGCTCGCGGTCGCCGCGTCAACAGGGCGCCGGACGCTGGCAACCGGGACGGCCGCGGCGTTCGCCGTCCTCGGGTTCCTCGTCAACGGTTTCGCGCCGCTGGTCGACGCGATCGCGTGGCTGAAGTACTTCTCGCTCTTCTACTACTACGAGGGTCACGATCCCATCGGCAACGGCGTCGACGCCTCCGACCTCGCCGTCCTAGCCGCGGCCGCGCTCGCGCTCACGACGCTCGCCCTCTTCGGCATGCGACAGCGAGATCTACGCAAGTAGCGCATCTCTCCTGCGCTGCGCTCGGCTTCTTCTCGAACCGTCTGCTCCTCGCCGTTTGTAAGCCACGGCACACGCTCAGGCGAACCACGCGCCCATGGCCAATTGACGCTACTCCCTCAGCCGTAGACGAGGGAGGAAACCGATGATGTAGCAGGGACAAGTGTTCAAGTTGAAGGCTGAGGCGGCCGACGGAAGAAGCGCGTCATGGGCCTATCGCTACCGCCTGGGTGGTCGCGACGCCCTCGCACAGCATGATGCGCAGCGATGAGGTGGCTGACCTCGTGGCCGGCGCCGCTTCGGTGAGCATCGCGGTATTTCCACTGGTGGGTGCAGGGTGGTGTCGAGTTTTGCGGTGTCCGAGGCGGCGCTGCACGTCGACGACGGAGAAGTCCAGGCGATCAGCACGAGCAGGAGATCTCCTGCGACGCCGCGTATTGCTTGCTACGTGGAAAAGAATGCGGCCATCGATGTCGAACAGCTCCGAGTCGTTCGCGGCGGGACGCTTGCGCTCGACGGGATTTCCCTTCAGGTGAGCGCCGGGCGCGTCACGGGCTTGCTCGGCCCGAGCGGCAGCGGCAAGTCGACGCTGATCCGGGCCGTCGTCGGCGTGCAGCGGATCACGTCGGGCGGCGTCACGGTGCTCGGCGAGGCCGCCGGCTCGGCGTCGCTTCGCGCACGGATCGGTTACGTGACTCAGGCGCCGTCCGTCTACGGAGACCTGTCGGTTCGCGAGAACCTTCGCTACTTCGGACGTATCGTCGGCGCGTCGCGGCAGCGGGTCGACGAGGTAATCGGCATCGTCGACCTCACTCCGTTCGCGGAGCGCGTCGTGGATCGCCTGTCGGGCGGACAGCGGGCGAGAGTCTCGCTTGCGACCGCGTTGCTCAACGATCCAGAATTGCTCGTGCTCGACGAGCCGACGGTCGGCCTCGATCCGGTGCTGCGGCGCGACCTCTGGGACATGTTTCACGAGCTTGCCAGCCGCGGCCGCACTTTGCTCGTCTCGAGTCATGTGATGGACGAGGCAGGACGGTGTCATGACCTGCTGCTGCTTCGCGATGGGCAACTGCTTGCGGCGGGTACCCCGCAGGAGTTGCGCGAGCGCACCGGTACAGACGAACTCGAGTCGGTGTTCCTCCGCTTGATTGAAGACGTCCTATGAGCGGAGGTGCCGCCACGGCGACGGCCGTGCGTGTGTTGACGCAACTTCGTCGCGACCCACGCACGATTGCGCTCATTGTCGGCGTGCCATGCCTCTTGGAATTCCTGTTGAAGGAGATCTTCTCGGGACGGCCTGAGATCTTCCAGCATGTTGGCGCACCGCTACTCGGGCTGTTTCCCTTCGTGTCGATGTTCGTCGTGACGTCGGTAACGATGCTTCGCGAACGCACGTCGGGCACGCTCGAACGCTTGATGGCCATGCCGGTCGCGAAGCTCGATCTGCTCGCGGGCTACGCCGCGGCGTTTGCGTTGACAGCCGTTGTCCAAGCGGGGGTCGTATCATTGCTCGCGTTTGGTGCGCTCGGTCTCGAGGTCGACGGACCCCGTTGGGCCGTCGTCGCGCTGGCCGTCGGAAATGCGACTCTCGGGATGGCGCTTGGCCTGTTCGTCAGCGCTTTCGCGGGAACCGAGTTCCAGGCGGTCCAGTTCATGCCGGCGATCGTGCTTCCGCAACTGCTCCTTTCGGGGCTCTTCGTCGCACGCAGCGAAATGGCGCACTGGCTGCAATGGATCTCGGATGCCTTACCGCTGGTGTATGCATACGACGCGCTCGCACGTGTCGCCCGCGGGAATGGTTATGGGGCGCGCTTCGCCGTCGACGTGGCCGTCACCGTCGGTGCCGCGCTGCTCGCGCTCGCGCTCGGCGCGGTGACATTGCGGAGGCGGACGCCGTAGTGCTTCAGGTGCCCGCAGTCAATCCGGGACAGATAGAAGCGGTACGCGTGAGTGAAAGTGAACGTAACCGGTCACGCTGCCGAGCAGGCCTTCTTGGGCACGCCCGCGACCACGAGAGCCGAGCACAATGAGGTCGTAGCTGCCGCGCTCGAGCTCGTCGACGATCTCAGGCCCGGGATCTCCGGCGCGCTGAACCTTATGGACGATGACGTCTTCCGGGATATCGCCTGCAGCTGTCGCGAGAATCCCCGCCGCCCACTTGTCGAGCTCCGCTCGCATCGTTTCGCTGCTGAGACCGGCGAGGGTGACGTAACTCGAGACCGGAGGCGCGACGGTGATCAGAGTCAACTTCGCGTTCCCGGCCCGTGCGAGATCGATTGCGTGCTCGAGTCCACGCCGAGACGAGAGCGAGCCGTCGACACCGACGAGGACGTTGAGGAACAAGGCTACGGCAGTTCGCCAAGCGCTCTTGCGACATCCAGTGTCGAGAGGACGCCCATCGGTCTAACAGATAGCGGATCGACGACGATCAGGTGCGTCGTCTTGTTCTCGACCATCAACCTTGCGGCGTGGTCAAGCGTGTCGTCGGGCGAGACGATGACAACCGGTGTCGCGGCTGTGCCGCCGGCCGTGGCTGACTCGACATCGCCGAGGGAAGCCGAGTGGACGATGTCGATGTCTGAGACGACCGACCATTCGCTCGGCTCGGTTGCGCGGTGTTCAGCGAAGACGATCACTGCGTGGATTCGGTGGGTCGCCAGCATCCGGGCGACGACGCGCAGCGGTGTCGTCGACGGGCACGAAACGACGCCGGGATGCATCGTTTCCATCACCGTGAGCTGGTTAAGGGACGGGCCAGGGCGGTTGGGATCGAGCATGGGCCGATCATCGCACAGAGCT
>CAWHXK010000056.1:0-94664 GCA_963833255.1 uncultured Actinomycetes bacterium | reverse complement strand
CGTCGTGCCGGCGTTCATCGTGATGCGCGTGGGGGCACAGCTGGTGGTCGACAAGGAGTATCCGGACAAGACGCCGGGCTGGGTCGACGTCGGCTTTATCGTCACCGAGCCCGGTTTGATCGTCCTCATCGCGATCGGCGTGATCGCCTTCATGAGCTCACGACGGGGTGGGAGTGGACGGCTCGCGACGGCCCTCGCTGTCCTGGCTCCGATCTACCTGCTGGCCCTGGTGGTCGCGATGTGGGCCATGACCGCGAAGCCGGGTTGAGTTAACACAACCCTTACGCCCTGGAGGGGAATTTCCTTGCAGACGGGGAATACGTTCGGACCATGTCCGCACTCCCTCTGAATCTCGTGGACACGGCGGGTTTCCTCGTGGCCGACAACCGCGGCCGCGTCATCGGCAAGGTCGAGTGTCCGATGTACGGGACGCTGCCGGACGTGCCCGACGCGCTCTCCGTCCGCGCAGGCTTCTTCTCACGCCATCGCCGCCTGGTCCCCGCCGACACGATCGCCGACGTCGACCGCGCGAGCAAGGTCGTCGGCCTCCGAGTCGCCCGCGAGACAATCCGCCGCTTCCTCTAACCCAGCCGGCTCTTCAAGCCGTCTGGGTGACGCGCCAACCCGAGCGCGGAGGCGTGACCGCGTCACGCCGGGAGCGCTACGAAACGCTCGCCTCGCCGACCCCCAGAAGAAGGGGGCTAACGGGGGAAACCTGGTTTCCCCCGTTTTACGACCACGAGCTGCGCATGAATGCAGCAGCTCGCAGTCGGCCGTCAGTTGGATCTCGTAGGCCGCAGAGCTCACGAGATCAACCGTCATTCTCTCTCTTTCTCCAAGAACCGACAAGTCCTGATCGAACCGGTCCGGACTAGAGAACGGCGAGGTACTTCTTGAGCTCCCAGTCCGTCAGCTGGACGCGGTAGTCGTCCCACTCGCCTCGCTTGAGCTCGACGTAGCGGTCGAAGATGTGGGGGCCGAGCGCCTTTCGGGCCAGGTCCGACTCGGCCAGTGCGTCGATCGCCTCGCCCAGAGTCTCCGGGAGCGAGACGATGCCCCGCTCCTTCCGCTGCTCCGGGGTCAGGTGATAGAGGTTCGTCTCCATCGGATCCGGGAGCTCGTACCCCTGCTCGATCCCCTCGAGGCCGGCGTGCAGAAGGGTTGCGAACGTGAGGTACGGGTTGCAGGCCGGATCGGGACAGCGGATCTCCGCGCGTGTTGCCTGCTCGGCGCCGGGCTTGTAGAGCGGGATCCGGATCAGGGCCGAGCGATTCCGCCGCGACCAGGCGACGTACACGGGAGCTTCGTACCCGGGCACGAGCCGCTTGTAGGAGTTCACCCACTGCGCGAAGACCGCGCTGATCTCCCGCGCGTGGCGAAGCTGGCCGGCGATGAACGCCTTCCCTGCATCCGAGAGGTTCCATTCGTCTTCTCCGTCGAAGAACGCGTTCCGTCCGTCCTTGAAGAGCGACTGGTGCGTGTGCATTCCGGAGCCGTTCTCGCCGAAGATCGGTTTCGGCATGAAGGTCGCGTGGTACCCCGCCTTCTTCGCGATCTCCTTGACGATCAAGCGGTACGTGACCGTGTGGTCCGCCATCGAGAGCGCCTCCGAGAACCGCATGTCGATCTCGTGCTGCGACGGCCCGACCTCGTGGTGCACGTACTCGATCGGGATGCCCATCCCCTCGAGGGCGCGGACGGTCTCCTGGCGCAGCTCACTCGCTGCGTCCAGCGTCGTCATCGCGAAGTAGCCGCCCTCGTCGAGCGTCTCCGTTCCCTTGTCGTCGCGGAAGAGGAAGTACTCGAGCTCGGGGCCGACGTTGAAGGTGTCGAAGCCGAGGGAGGCCATGCGGTCCAGAGCGCGGCGCAGGACGTAGCGGGGATCGCCTTCGTACGGCTTGCCGTCGGGCGTGACGATGTCGCAGATCATCCGCGCGACCTTCGTCTCCCCCTGCTTCCACGGCATCAGCTGGAAGGTCTCGGGATCGGGGATCGCGACCATGTCCGACTCCTCGATCGCGTTGAAGCCGGTGATCGAAGAACCGTCGAAGCCCATCCCGTCGTCGAGCGCCGCCTCGATCTCGCTTGGTGTGACGGCGAAGCTCTTGAGGTGACCCTCGATGTCCGTGAACCAGAGGAGGACGAACTCGATGCCCTCCTTCTCGATCCGGGCAAGCGTTCGCTTGCGCGAGTCCTCGCTCGACGTGGCTCTGTTCTTTGTCTCGACCTGCGCCATGAATCCTCCCTTGAAATGCGAAAAGCCTCAGGCGCGGACGTCGCGCCCAAGGCTCCATTGCCTCGCTGACGGATGAAGTCTATACCGTGGCGCCGTGCGCCTTCTCGTGACCGGGGGTGCGGGGTTCATCGGCTCGCACTTCGTCAAGCGGATGCTCGCAGCCGGCGAGGACGTCGTGGTGCTCGACAAGTTCACGTACGCCGGCAACCCGGCGAACCTGCCCGGGGAGGTCGACTGCCGCCGCGGCGACATCGCGGTCCGAGAGGACGTCGACCAGGTCGGCGCGCTCGATGCGATCGTCAACTTCGCCGCAGAGACCCACGTCGACCGGTCGATCCTCGGCCCCGAGGACTTCGTGCGGACGGACGTGCTCGGAACGCTCGTGCTCCTCCAGGCGGCGGAGCAGCAGAGCGCCCGGTTCGTGCAGGTCTCCACCGACGAGGTCTACGGCGACGTCGAGCCGGGCTGGTCGTCGCGCGAGGACGACCCGCTCCGCCCATCGAGCCCGTACAGCGCGTCCAAGGCGGGCGGCGATCTGCAGGTGCTGGCGGCGGTTCGGACCTTCGGCGTCAACGCGTCGATCACACGCGGCTCGAACACCTACGGCCCGAACCAGTATCCGGAGAAGGTGCTGCCGCTCTTCGTCACGAACGCCCTGGACGGACAGCCGCTACCGCTCTACGGCGACGGGCGTCAGGTGCGCGACTGGCTGCACGTCGACGACCACTGCGCGGCGATCGAGGTCGTCCTTCGGCAGGGTGAAGCAGGCGAGGTCTACAACGTCGGTGCGGGAGAGGAGCACGAGAACGTCGAGCTCACGCGTGTCATCGTCGAGCAGCTCGGCGCGGACAACGCTCTCGTGCGCCACGTCGAGGACCGCGCCGGCCACGACCGCCGCTACTCGCTCGACACGACGAAGATCCGGTCACTCGGCTGGCAACCCCGGCGCAGCTGGGACGACGGCGTCCGTGCCACCATCGACTGGTACCGCGACAATCGCGACTGGTGGGAGCCGATCAAGCGCTCCAGCGGCTACCGCGAGTACTACGACAGGCAGTACGAGGCGCGGCTCACCTAGCGCACGCCGCCGTCGCCGCCGGCGGGGCGGGACCACCAGGCTGCGTTGTCGCTTCCGGACATGACGCCCTGAAGCTGGTCGACGTAGCTGACGAGATCGCGTTCGCGTCGCTCTAGCGTCTGCTCGAGCTCCTCGAGCTCGGTGCGCCAGCGCTCGATCCGGTCCTCGCGGAACTGGACGTCGGCTTCGAACTCGGCCTCGCGCTGGTCGAGATCGGTCTCGAGCCGCTTCAGCTCCGTCACGCGGGCATCGGCTTGCACGTCGGAAATAGGTGCCACGTCGGAAATCGGTCGGATCCCGACATTCTCCGTCGCCGCCCCGAACAAGGGCGCGAGCGAGGCTGCCTGCTCCGCGGAGATCTCCACGCGGAGGACGAGGGGCTTCGGGGTGCTGTATTCGTGGTCAGACATGGGGCCGCACTTGAGGAATCGTTCCGGGGCACCCCGGCCCCTATCCCTCGGCTGAGCGTTTTCCGCC
Organism: uncultured Actinomycetes bacterium; assembly: GCA_963833255.1. Classification (GTDB taxonomy): domain Bacteria; phylum Actinomycetota; class Thermoleophilia; order Gaiellales; family Gaiellaceae; genus 3-1-20CM-4-69-9. The sequence goes on along the minus strand of CAWHXK010000056.1, from coordinate 90,873 downwards.
AGACTCACCCAAAGTTGAGGATCCTGGTCGCCGAAGACGAGACGATCATCCGGCTCGACCTCCGGGCCCTGCTCGAGCACGCCGGTTTCGAGGTCTGCGCCGAGGCCCGCGACGGCGAAGAAGCCGTCCTCCTGGCCCGCTCCGAGCGCCCTGACCTGGCCCTCCTGGACGTCAAGATGCCGAAGCTCGACGGGATCGAGGCCGCCCGGCGCATCCTCGACGAGCGCCCGATCCCGATCGTGATGCTCACCGCCTACGGGCAGGACGAGCTCGTGCAGCGTGCGGCGGAGGCCGGCGTCTTCGGGTACCTCGTCAAGCCGTTCCGTGAGCAGGACCTCCTCCCGGCGATTCGCACCGCGCGCGCGCGGCACGAAGAGCTCGTCGCACTGCGAGAAGAGGCGGAGTCGCTCGCCGACGCGCTCGCCGCTCGCAAGGCGATCGAGCGTGCAAAGGGACTGTTGATGGAGAAGGAAGGCCTGTCCGAGGGGGACGCGTTCGCGCGGCTGCGCAAGGCGAGTCAGATCTCCGGCCGTCCGCTCAAGGTCGTCGCCGAGGCGCTGATCGCGACGCTCGAAGGCTGACCGTTCTCTTTAGAAGGAGTAGAGGTCGGCGAGAACGCCGAGCGCGATCAGGACCGCGCCGATGAGGAAGGTCGGATCCTGCCGCGCACCGGTCGGGCGTCGCTTCGTCATCGTTCCTCGCACGAGGGAGAAGCCGCCGCTGGGGAAGACGCCGATCAGGATGAGGATGCAGCCGACGAGGTAATACGCCACGGCGATCGCGTTCGAGACCCGGTGACCGGTGGCGAACGCGATCAGTGCTGCGAGCAGCCCGAGCCCAGCCGCGACGGCCACGCAGACCAGTGCGAAGCGCAAGAGCGCCTCGGCGAGGCCGGTCATGCGGCTCGGCGTCGATTCCTCGGTCATGTGTGCGCCCGCTCGAAGAGTCGCTCCCATTGTTGGAGCAGCGCCTGCAGCTCGTCGCGGGCGCGACGGTGTCGAGCAAGCGTCTCGACGTCGTTCCAGTCCTCGGCGAGTTGCCGCTCGAGCTCGGCCACGGTTTGCTCGCGCGCGGCGATCTCCGCCTCGATTCGCTCGAGCTCCGACGGGCCCTTCGCCTTCGTCGTCGCCACCTTGCGCACCTTCGGCGCCGCCTTCGGCTCGGGCGTAGGTAGTGCCGCCACTCGCCGCGCCTCACGCTGGCGGACGTACTCCGCCCAGCCGCCGTCGTACGAGTTGAGGCGCTTGTCCTCGATTGCCAGGGTGCGTTCGGCGACGGCGTCCAGCAGTGCGCGGTCGTGTGAGACGAGCAGCACGGTCCCCGGGAACGCCTCGAGCGCCGCTTCGAGCGCCTCCCGGCTTTCCAGGTCGAGATGGTTCGTCGGCTCGTCGACGACCAGGAAGTTCGCGCCCGAGGCGACCACGAGCGCGAGCGCAAGCCTGCGCCGCTCACCGCCGGACAGTGCGACGACGGGCTTCTCGTGCTCGGCCCAGCCGGAGAAGAGGAAACGGCCGAGCAGCTTCTGCGCGTCGGGCCGCTGCAGTCCGGTCGCGCGCTGCACGCATTGCAGCACCGAGCCGCGAGTGTCGAGCTCCATCTCCTGCTGCGAGAAATAGGCCGCCTCGACGCCGTGACCGAGGCGGACCGAGCCGCCGTCTGCCTCGCGGCGCCCGAGAATCGTCTCGAGCAGCGTGGTCTTGCCGGATCCGTTCGGCCCGACGAGCGCGACGTGCTCGCCGCGCTCGATTGCGAAGCTTGCACCGTCGAGGAGGACGCGGGCGCCGATCCGGACCTCGAGACCCTCCGCTTCGAGCACTGTCCGGCCGCTGCGGGCCGGCTTCAGGAACTCGAAGCCGAGACTCCTCGTCCGCCGCGTCAGCAGATCGATCTCGGCCTTCGACTTCGAGCGCTCCTTCTCGAGCCGTTCGATCTGGGTGAGCTTGACCTGCGCCTTGCGTGCCATCTTCTCGCTGGAGGCGCGAAAGCGCGCGACGAATCGCTCGAGTCGCTCGATGTCGCGACCGACCCGCTCGGCCGCCTTCGACGCGGCGTGGAGGCGCGACGCCTTCTCGAGGCGCCAGGCGTGCCAGGGTCCCTTGAAGTACGTCGAGCGCCCGGCGTCGAGTTCGAGCACGACGTTCGTGACCGCCTCGAGGAACCAGCGGTCGTGCGCGACGATCATGATCCCGGCGTCGAGTGACGAGAGCTCGCGCTCGAGCCACTCCAGGCTTTCGACGTCGAGATGGTTCGTCGGCTCGTCGAGCAGGAGCAGATCCGGATCCCCACCGAGCGCGCGCGCCAGTGACGCCCGCGTGAGCTCCCCTCCCGAGAACGTCTCGAGCTGTCGGTCGAGGTGCTCGTCGGCGAAACCGAGGCCGCGCACGACGGCCGTCGCGCGCTCGCGCCAGTCGTAGCCGCCGGCGTGTTCGAGCCGGGCCTGCGCCTCCCCGTAGCGCCGGATCGTGGCGTCGCCGTGATCCCCGGCCGCCATGACCTGCTCGAGCCGCCGGAGCTCCTCCTCCAGCGCGACCAGGTCGCGGGCTCCGGAAAGCACGTAGTCGCGCAGCGTCAGACGCCGCTCGAGAGGCGGGCGCTGGTCGTGCAGGGCGACCCGGGTTCCTTTCTGGAAGGCGAGCTCACCGCCCTGGAGGTTGGTCTCGCCGACCAGGGCGCGCAGAAGGGTCGTCTTGCCGGCCCCGTTCGGCCCGGCCAGCGCCACGCGGTCGCGGCGCTCCACCTTGAACGACACGCCGTCGAACAGCGGATCCCCGGAGAACTCCTTGCGGAGGCTGGATGCGATCAGGACAGCCATTGCGCAGAGGGTAGTCGGCTCCGTTCTTCCGAACGAGCGCGTTATCGTCGGCCGGTGTCCTCGCCGATCGTCCTCGCACTCGACGTAGGCACGTCGTCGGTCCGCGCGCACCGCTTCGACGGAACGGCCGCCGAAGTGGGTGAGCCCGCGCGCCGTGAGTACGAGGGGGAGATCGATCCCGACCGGCTCGTCGCTCGCATCCGCGAGGTGATCGCAGAAGCGGGAGGCGCCGAAGGAGTGGAAGGTGTCGGCACTTCCTGCTTCGGCCACAGCCTGCTGGCACTCGACCGACAGGGCCGGCCGTTGACGCCGGTCCTCTCGTGGAGGGACACGCGCTCAGCCGATGCTGCAGACGGCCTCCTGCGCCGAGTCGATGGGGAGGCGGTGCATGCGCGCACCGGCTGCCAGATCCATACGAGCTACTGGCCGGCGAAACTGGCCTGGCTCGCGCAGGAGCAGCCCAACGTGTTCCGCTCCGCCACGCGCTTCGTCTCGTTCTGCGACTACCTCTACGAACAGCTGCTCGGCCGCAAGGTTGCAGCGGGCATCTCGATGGCATCTGCCACGGGACTCGTGGATCTTCAGACACGCGCGTGGGATGCGGAGCTCCTCGAGACGCTCGGCCTCACTGCCGAGCGTCTGCCCGAGATCTCGGATGCACCGGTCGACGGGTGGTATCCGGCGCTCCTGGACGGTGCGTGCTCCAATTTCGGCGCCGGCTGCCTGACGCGCGAGCGCGCGGCCCTGATGGTCGGCACCTCGGGCGCACTGAGGGCGGTGTACGAGACGGAGCGCCCGCAGCCACGTGAAGGGCTCTTCCTACACTGGGTAGACGACTCGCGCGTCGTCGAAGGGGGGTCGCTTTCCGACGGCGGCAACCTCCACGCCTGGCTCGAGGAGACGCTTCGACACGCGAGTGGATCGCTTGCAGACCGGGATCCGAGCTCGCATGGCCTGACGTTTCTCACGCTGCTCGGCGGCGAACGTAGCCCCGGCTGGCACCAGCATGCAAAGGGGGCTGTCCACGGCCTGACCTTCGACACGACTCCGCTCGACCTGCGTCAGGCCGGCCTCGAGGGAGTCGCCTTTCGCTTTGCCGAGATCGCCGACCTGCTTCAGGGGGTCGAGGAGATCGTCGCCACCGGCGGCGGCCTGGTCGGGGATCCCGACTGGGTTCAGATCATGGCCGACGCGCTCGGGCGGCCGGTGACGACATCGGCCGTCAGGGAGGCCTCTCTCCGGGGAGCGGCCGTGATCGCGCTCGGGCGAATCGGGGTCGGGGCCGCGGCGGCGCCACTCGGTCCCGTTGTCGGGCCTCGCCCCGGCAAGGCGGAGGTGTTCCGCGAGGCGCGCGAGCGCCAGCGACGGCTTTACGAGGTCGTGACTTCGGAGCCGACGAGCTGACGCGCAGCTTCCGCGATGTGCTCAGCGTCGATGCCGTAGGCGTTCAGTAGCTCGTCCGGCTTTCCCGAGCGAGGCATCTCGCGGACCGCGAGCTTCAGCACGTGCGGGTGCTCGTCCTTCTCCGCGAGCGCGGCGAGCACTGCATCGCCGAGCCCGCCCTCGGGGAAATGGTCCTCGACCGTGATGATCCTGCCGGTCGCCTCCGCGGCAGCCTGCAGCGTGTCCGCGTCGATCGGCTTCACCGAGTAGGCGTCGATCACGCGTGCGCTGATTCCCTCCTCGTCGAGAGTTGCAGCGGCTTCGAGTGCCTCGTGCACGGTGACTCCGATCCCGACGATCGTGACGTTGTCGTCGTCCGACGACCTGATCACCTTGCTGCCGCCGACATCGAACTCTTCGTCCGGGCCGTAGATGACCGGCGTGTTCGGGCGCAGCGTGCGCAGGAAGACGATGCCTTCCGTGTCTGCCATCTCGGCGACGAGCTTCGCGGTCTGGTTTGCGTCGCACGGATGGAGCACGACGCTCGAGTGAATCGCCCGGAGTGAGGCGATGTCCTCGAGAGCCATCTGCGACGGGCCGTCCTCGCCGATCGAAACACCGGCGTGCGAGCCCGCGAGCCGCAGGTTGACGCGGCTGATCGCCGCCATGCGGACGAAGTCGTACGCGCGCGAGAAGAAGGCGGCGAACGTCGACCCGAACGCATTCCACCCTCGCGCGTGGAGACCGACCGCCGCCGCGATCAGCTGCTGCTCGGCGATGTACATCTCGAAGAACCGATCCGGATGTGCCTGCTTGAAGATCTCGGCGAACGTCGAGTTGCTGACCTCGCCGTCGAGTGCGACGACGTCGCCTCGAGCCGTCCCCAATGCCGCGAGCGCTTCACCGTAAGCCTTTCGCGTGGCGACTTCCTGGCCGAGCTCGTAGCGGGGTAGCTCCAGTGGGCTGTTCGGGAAAGTGTGCGGTTCCGCCGGGTCCGGCTTGGTGACGTCGACGTGGATGTTTCGGATGCCGCCGAGCTCCTCGATGGCCGCATCTGGATCGTCCAGTGGCTTGCCGTGCCAGCCGTCCTTGTCCTCGACGGCCTTGACGCCCTTGCCCTTGATCGTGCGGGCGACGATCACCGTCGGCCGTCCTTTGGTCTCCTCGGCCTGCTTGTAGGCGCGGTCGATCTCCTCGACCTCGTGACCGTCGACCTCGATCGCGTTCCAGCCGAAGGCGCGCGCCCGTTCGACGTAGACGCCGGTGTTCCAGCCGATCATCGTCTCGCCGCGCTGACCGAGCCGGTTGACGTCGATGATCGCGGTCAGATTGTCGAGCTCGTAGTGCGACGCATGCTCGAACGCCTCCCACATCGAGCCCTCGGCCATCTCACTGTCTCCGCAGAGCACCCACACGTGCGATGGAAGCCGGTCGAGGTACTTCGCGGCGAGGCCCATGCCGACCCCGATCGGAAGGCCCTGGCCGAGAGAGCCCGTCGCGACGTCGACCCACGGGATGATCGGCGTCGGATGCCCTTCGAGCATGCTGCCGAACTTGCGGTACGTGAGGAGCTCCTCGTCGCTGATCGCCCCGACCGCGCGCAGGATCGCGTAGTAGAGAGTCGACGCGTGGCCTTTCGAGAAGATCAGCCGGTCGTTGGCGGCGTTCTTCGGGTCGCCGAAGTCGTAGCGCAGGTGGTTCGCGACGAGGACGGCCATCAGGTCGGCGGCCGACATCCCGGACGTCGGATGCCCGGACTTCGCAACCGCCGCCGGGCGGATCGAATCGACGCGGAACTGCTGGCCGAGTTCCCGGAGCTCGTTTGCGTCCATCGTCGCCATTCTAGGAGGGAACCGGCTTGCTCTGCCGCCGTTGGGGTACGGTCATACCGTGAAGGTGGCGATCGCATTCGACCACCGCGGAGTCCATCTGCGTGACGCTGTGCTGGAAGCGCTCTCCGGGCACTCGGTGGTGGACCTGGGAACCGATACGGACGCCGTGCGGATCGATTACCCGGACAAGGCGCGCGAGATCGGTGAGGCCGTCCTCAGTGGAGACGCCGAGCGTGGGGTGTTCGTCTGCGGCTCCGGCGTCGGGGCCTCGATCGCAGCCTCCAAGCTGCCTGGGATCCGCGCGGCGATCTGTCACGACGTGTACTCGGCCCACCAGGGCGTCGAGCACGACGACATGAACGTGCTCTGCCTGGGCTCCGAGGTCGTCGGGCCCTCGCTTGCGCGTGACCTCGTCACGACCTTTCTCGCGGCACGGTTCGACGGCGGCGAGCGTTATGTGAAACGACTGCAGATGATCGAAGACATTGAAAGGAATGCCGCCCATGCCTGACTCGAACTTGCACAAGCTGTCGGCGCTCGGCCAGAGCGTCTGGATCGACTACCTCTCGCGCCAGCTGCTGAAGAGCGGAAAGCTCGCGCGGATGATGGAAGAGGACGCGGTCGTCGGCGTCACTTCCAACCCGACGATCTTCCAGAAGGCGATTGCGGAAGGCGACGCCTACGACGAACAGCTCAGGGAGATCCTCGAGACGGGCGAAGAAGATCCCAAGGAGATCTTCCTGCAGCTCTCCTCGCACGACATCTCGGATGCTTGCGACCTGCTGCGAAAGGTCTGGGACGAGGGAGAGGGTCTCGACGGTTACGTGTCATGGGAGGTCGACCCGACGCTCGCCTACGACCGCGACGGCACGATCGCGCAGGCAAAACGCCTGCACGACTGGGTCGACAAGCCCAACCTCTACGTGAAGATTCCGGCGACGGAGCCCGGCCTCGGGGCGATCGAGGAGATGATCGCCCTCGGCAAGAACATCAACGTCACGCTGATCTTCTCGCTCGAACGGCACACAGGAAGTGATGGAGGCGTACCTCCGGGGCCTCGAACGGCTCGTGGAGAGTGGCGGCGACCCGAAGCAGGTGCACTCGGTGGCGAGCTTCTTCGTCTCGCGGGTCGACACGGAGACGGACAATCGACTCGACGAGCTCGGCGGGGAAGCGACGAAGCTCAAGGGCTCACTCGGGATCGCCAACGCCAAGCTCGCCTATCAGAACTATCTGGAGGTCTTCGCGGGCCCACGCTGGGAAGCGCTCGAGGCGAAGGGCGCGACGAAGCAGCGCTGCCTCTGGGCGTCCACGTCGACGAAGAACCCCGAGTACCGAGACGTCATGTACGTCGAGGAGCTGATCGGGCCGGAGACGGTGGACACGATGCCCGAGGAGACGATGGTCGCGTTCCAGGATCACGGCAAGGTCGAGCTGACCCTGACGAAGGACGTCGAAGCCGCGCGGAAGCTGTTCATGGATCTGCACGCCGCCGGCATCGACTACGAGGACGTGACCGAAACGCTCGAGCGCGAGGGCGTGCAGAAGTTCGCAGACTCGTTCGACGAGCTGCTGGAAGGAATCCGGTCGAAGCGCGGGCAGCTGGCGCCGGCTTGAGCGTCGCTCGCCTTCGAGCTCCCTTTTTTAGGGATCGCCTCAGCCCCCGCGCCGCTGGGATCGCCGCGTGTGCCGAGGAGAACGAGAGGGGAAACCTCCCGGTTTCCCCCTTCGCCCCTTCCACTGCTCATCGGCGCGAGGCGTGCCGATGAGCGTCGCGACGCAACAGAAGCTCGTCGAGCGGATCTGGGCCCGCGACGCGACGGTCTGGACCGGCGCCGACGAGGACAAGTGGCTCGGTTGGCTCGACGAGCCTCGGCGGATGCTGGAGCGCGTCGGCGAGATCACCGAGTTCGCACAGGAGGCGCGCACGAAATTCGACACGTTCGTCCTGCTCGGCATGGGCGGCTCGTCGCTCGCGCCCGAGGTCCTCAAGCGGACGTTCGGCAAGAAGCAGCTGCACGTGCTCGACACGACCCACCCGGCGATGATCCGGCATGCGGAGCAGTCCCTCGACCTGGCGAAGACGATGTTCATCGTCTCCTCCAAGTCGGGGACGACGCTCGAGACGCTGTCGCACTACGCCTACTTCTGGGAGCAGGCCGGCGATCCGGAGCAGTTCATCGTGGTCACCGATCCCGGCTCGGAGCTCGAGCAGCTCGCGGGGGAGCGCGGGATGCGCGTGTTCCACGGCGAGCCGACGATCGGCGGCCGGTACTCGGCGTTGTCGCCCTTCGGCATCGTTCCCGCCGCTCTGATGGGCATCGACGCCGAGCGCCTGCTCACGAACGCCGAGCGGATGGCCGACGCGTGCCGGAGCGATGCGAACCCCGGGCTGCAACTGGGCCTCGAGCTCGGCGAAGGCTGGCGGCAGGGCCGCGACAAGGTGTGCATCGAGGAGACCGACGGGAACTTCGGGCTCTGGGCCGAGCAGCTGATCGCCGAGTCGACGGGCAAGCAGGGCAAAGGGCTCATCCCAGCGCCCGGCGAGAGCTTCGACGGCCCGGACCGCCAGGGCGCCGAGGTTCATCTGGCGGACTCGTATGCGATCGGCGGCGAGTTCTTCCGCTGGGAGTTCGCAGTGGCAGTCGCCGGGTCGATTCTCGAGATCAACCCGTTCGACCAGCCGGACGTCCAGGCGGCGAAGGACAAGACGAAGGAAGTGCTCGCCTCGGGCGACGATCCGAAGCTCGAGCCCCAGGGCTCACTGGACGAGCTGCTCGCCTCGGCGGAGCCGCCGGGCTACGTCGCGATCCAGGCCTTCATCGATCCGACGCGCGAACGCGAGCTCCGGCCGCTCGTCGACCGCGCTCACGAGACGAGCTGCGTCGTGACGAAGGGGCTCGGCCCGCGCTACCTCCACTCGACCGGTCAGCTGCACAAGGGCGGCCCGCCGACGGGCCTGTTCGTCCAGGTGGTCGACGACACAGGAGCAGAGATTCCGATCCCGGGCGAGGACTTCGGCTTCGGGCGATTGATTCGCGCTCAGGCCGAAGGCGACTATCGCTCGCTCCAAGAACGTGGCCGTCAGATCGTGCGAGTCAGACTGGAGGACCTCTGATGCAACTCGGAATGATCGGGCTCGGGCGCATGGGACACGGAATGACCGAGCGCCTGCGGGAGCACGGGCATGACATGAAGACTTACGACCCGAACGTCGCGGAGCGCACGTCCGGATCGCTCGCAGAGTTGAAGGAGCAGCTGGAGGCGCCGCGGGCTTTCTGGATGATGATCCCCGCCGGCAAGATCACGGAGGACACTTTCAAGCAGTTGCTCGACACCGCAGACGAGGGCGACATCATCGTGGACGGCGGCAACTCGAACTTCCGCGACTCCAAGCGGCGGTATGTCGAGGCGAAGCACAAGGGCATCCACTTCATCGACGCTGGGGTCTCGGGCGGGATCTGGGGGCTCGAGATCGGCTTCTGCCTGATGGTCGGCGGCGACGACGAGCCGGTGCAGCGGCTCGAGCCGATCTTCGAGGCCCTTGCGCCGGAGGACGGCTACGCGCATGTCGGTCCCTCGGGCGCGGGACACTTCGTGAAGATGGTCCACAACGGCATCGAGTACGGCCTCATGCAGTCGTATGCGGAGGGCTTCGAGATCATGAATCACTCCGAGTACGACATCGACGCGCTGCAGGTTTCGGGCATCTGGCGAAACGGATCGGTCGTGCGTTCCTGGCTGCTCGAGCTGTTGCACGCGGCATTCGAGTCTCACGGCTCGAAGCTCGAGGACATCGCGCCTTACGTCGAGGACTCGGGCGAAGGGCGCTGGACGATCAACGAGGCGATCAACGAAAGCGTCCCCGCGCCGGTGATCGCAGCGTCGCTCTTCGCACGTTTCGCGTCACGCGACGAGATCAAGTTCTCCGCGAAGGTCGCCGCCGCACTCCGCAACCAGTTCGGCGGCCATGCGGTCAAGGCCGTAGAGAGCGCGAAGGCCGGCCAGGACCCGCGGTGATGCGTGACGCTTCGTCGCCTGGCCGACAGAGCCCAGTCCCGGTGTCGGACATGGTGACGAAAGTGTCACGGATGTTCCACAGGTCTCCTGGGAGCCTCACGTGACGACCACCCCGCTCCAGGACAACCCGCTGCTCGAAGGGCTGGAGGTCAGGCGGGCGCCGGACTCCTGCATCCTCATCATCTTCGGCGCGTCCGGCGACCTGACGAAACGCAAGCTGTTCCCGGCGCTCTACTCGCTCGCCTACCGCGGCCTCCTCCCCGAGCACTTCGCGGTCGTCGGCGTCTCGCGCTCGGAAGAGACGGACGACGAGTTCAGGGAACGGATGAAGGCTTCGGTGCAGGAGCACTCGCGCGATCCGTTCCGTGACGACGTCTGGGAGCCGCTTGCCGAAGGCATGCACTACGTGGCGATGGACTTCGCCGACGAGGAGCGCGAGGACAGCCTGGCCGCGACGCTGACCAAGCTCGACGAGGAACGCCAGACCGGGGGCAATCGCGTCTACTACCTCGCCACCCCGCCCGCCGTCTTCGAGACGGTCGTCAAGGCCGTCGGCAAGCGCCGTTCCGCGCAGGGCTGGGCGCGACTGATCATCGAGAAGCCGTTCGGCCACGATCTCGCGTCGGCCAAAAAGCTGCAGAAGGTGCTCGAGAAGTACTTCGCCGAGAACGAGATCTTCCGAATCGACCACTACCTCGGCAAGGAAACGGTCCAGAACATGATGGCCCTGCGGTTTGCGAACGGGATCTTCGAACCGATCTGGAACCGTCAGTTCGTCGATCACGTCCAGATCACAGTGGCCGAGACCATGGGCATCGGGGGTCGCGCCGAGTACTACGAAAGGGCCGGCGCGATCCGCGACATCTTCCAGAACCACATGTTGCAGCTGGTGGCGATCACGGCTATGGAGCCCCCGATCGACTTCACGGCCGACTCGGTCCGCAACGAGAAGGTGAAGGTGCTGCGCGCGATGCATACGCCCGGCCCGAAGTCGGTGGTGCGCGGCCAGTACGGGCGCGGCTACATCGAAGGCGAGGAGGTGCCTGCCTACCGCGGGGAGGCGGGCGTCGACCCGAACTCGATGACCGAGACGTACGTCGCCGCGAAGCTTTACGTCGACAACTGGCGCTGGGCCGACACGCCGTTCTACGTCCGCACGGGCAAGCGCCTCGCGCGCCGTGAGACGACGATCGCGATCCAGTTCAAGCGCGCGCCTCACCCACCGTTCGAAGAGCTGTCGGCGGAGCGGCTGAAGCCGAACGTGCTGATCGTCCACGTCCAGCCCGACGAAGGCGTGTCGCTCGCGATTGGCGTCAAAGTGCCGGGGCAGGGGATGACGATTCGTACCGTGCACATGGACTTCCTCTACGGCGGCGCGTTTCGCACGGGGCTGCCCGAGGCGTACGAGCGCCTGATCCTCGACGCGATGCTCGGCGACGCGACGCTCTTCACGCGGATCGACGAGGTCGAGGAGCAGTGGGCTCTCGTCGACGCGATCGTCGCGGCCTGGGCGCGCGACCGGCCCGCGTACCCGAACTATTCAGCCGGGACCTGGGGGCCGTCGGCGGCCGACGGGCTGATGGAACGAGACGGGCGGGCATGGCGGCGCCGCTAACGTCGGTGCGGGAGATCGAGCGCGAGGTCGCAACGCTTCGCCTCGCGCCGGGCGAAGACATGCCCTACCAGCGGACGAGCGTGATGACGCACACCGCGTGGGTTCCGCCGGAGTGGGTCGAGGCTGCTGAGGACGTGCTCGCCGGACTTGCCGAGCGGCACCCGTCTCGGACGATCGTCCTCGTTCCCGAGCCCGATGCCGAGGACGGGCTCGAGGCAGAGGTCGACGTCGACGTCTTCCAGGCGGGCGAAGGCCGGCAGATCTGCGCCGAGACGATTCACATCCACCTCAAGGGCAAACGCGCCTCGGCGCCCGCGAGCGTCGTGCAGCCGCTCTTCCTGCCCGATCTGCCCGTGTTCCTGCGCTGGCGCGGCGTCCCTTCCTTCGGGTCGGCCCCGTTCGGGAGCCTCGTCGACGTCGTCGACCGGCTCATCGTCGACAGCACGGAGTGGCCGGACCTGCCGGCCTCGTACGGCCCGCTGGTAGACGTGTTCGACCGCGTGGTGGTCTCCGACATCGCCTGGGCGCGCACGAGCCGCTGGCGCAGGCAGCTCGCCTCGCTCTGGCCCGGCATCGCCGATGTGAAGACGATTCGCGTTTCTGGGACAGCCGCCCAGGCGCAGCTGCTCGCCGGATGGTTGCGTTCGCGACTCGGCCGTGACGTCGAACTCGAGCACGAGCCCTCCGATCAGCTGGTCGGCGTCGAGATCGACGGCAACCCGGCGCCGTTCCCTCCCGGCGACCCGCCTCCTCCCTCCGACCTGCTTTCGGCCGAGCTCGACCGGTTCGAACGCGACCTGGTCTACGAAGAAGCCGTACGCTCAGCAACGAGATGAACGTCGCTCGCCTTCGGCTCGCTCCCTTCTCTAGGGATCGCCTCAACCCCCGCGCCGCTGGGATCGCCGCGTGGGCCGAGGAGAACAGGAGGGGAAACCTCCCGGTTTCCGCTTATGCCCCTTCCACAGTTCAGCGGCCGGAGATCGACCGATGAACGACTTCACCGATCAGGTCAAGCCGCTGATCGCGGACGTTCCCGGCTGGTTGACAGACGAGGAAGGCGAGGCGCTCTACGAGCTCGCGCGCGGGTGTACGGGTAAGGGTGTGATCGTGGAGATCGGCTCGTGGAAGGGCAAGTCGACCATCTGCCTCGGCCGCGGCTCGCAGGCCGGGGAGTCAGTACCGATCTATGCCATCGACCCGCACGCCGACTACCGCTTCGGGGATTTCAAGGCGAACGTCGACCGGGCCGGGATCACGGAGCTCGTCAATCCGATCGCGTCGCTCTCGCAGCCCGCCGCGGACGACTTCGACGAGCCGATCGAGCTGCTGTTCGTCGACGGCTCGCACGAGTACGACCTCGTGCTGGAGGACTTCGAAAAGTGGGTGCCCAAGGTGGTCGACGGCGGCTGGGTCGCCTTCCATGACACGACGTGGACCGCGGGACCGCGCAAGGTCGTCGGTCACGCGATCTACCGCTCGACGAAGTTCAAGGATGCGAGGTTCGTCGTCGGGTCGACGACGGTCGCCCGGAGGGTGGCGCAGAACACGTTCGCCGATCGCGCCCGCAACCGTTACGTCCTCGGGGTGAAGACTGCGTTCTGGCTCGGGTCGTCCGCCGTGAAGAAGCAGCGCCACCTGCTTCCGAAGCAGGTAGAGCGGCTAGGCCGCCGGCTGCTACGAGCGATTCAGTAGCGAGTTACTTGCCCGGTTTGACGATTTTGAACTTCGGCTTCGCGACGACGATCCGGGCGGGATCCGACCAGGACATCTGCTGCGCGCCGGTGGGGAGTGCGTAGTTGAAGCCGCGCACGCGGTAGTACCAGGTGCCGGGCTTCAGCGGCAGGACCATCGAGGTTCCGAGCGCGAGCGTCCCGAGTGCATTGTCGTTGTGCGGATTCGGCTCGGGCTTGAACGGATAAGCCTTCTTGCTCCACTGCACCTCGTACACGCTCGCACCGAGCGCGGGCGTCCAGGCGACGAGCGGCGCACCGTAGAAGGCCTGGCTCGACTGACCGGCGGTGAGCGTGCCCTTCGTCGAGAGACCCGATGCGAACAGCTCGCCCGCAGCCGTGAGCGACGGCTCGCTGTTCTTGCCGAAGCGAGCGACGCGGTTGTACGGAGGAGCGCAGACGTCCTGCGGCAGCTCGAGATCCTGGTACTGCAGGTTCCCACCTGTACGGACGATCGGTTCGCCGGCGCCGTGTGCGAACTTGAGCGGGGAGGAGAGCGTCAGCGACGTGCCGCTGACACTGACGACGGTGACCGGTTCCTGATTCGAGGCGTTCCCGAGCTGAACGACATCCCCGCTCGAGAAGCCGACCGCGCTTACGACTGTGATGCCCGAGGCGCCGATCGCCGCGCCGGCCGCGGTGCTTGTGGTCAGCGCGCCGGGTGAGACGGCGGCCACCGGAATGACCGTCCAGTAGTACCCGCCGCCCGGCCAGTCCGTGTCCCAGAGGTCGACCGGTGCGCCGAGGACGGCGCTTCCGACCTGAATCTGTTGAGGGCTCGCTGCGGGAGCGGTGGTCGTGCCGGGATCGGAGTCCGAGTCGGACGGCACCGCCGTCGTCGGGGTGGCGGGAGCCGTCAGCTCGGTCGACAGGACCTTGAGTCCGTCGAAGGCTGAAGCTGTCGGGCTCGGAGCCGTCGCGCAGATACGAGGCGCGCGCCGCGGGGAGGGCGCCCGGGAGCGCGGGGAGCGCAAGCGGGCCGAACGGACGCGGCGCGTATGCGGGGCCGCCGATCACGGCGCTCGTGAACACGCGGTTGAGGCATTGCCGGTCGGTGAACACGTAGACACGGAAGAGCTCGCTGCTCGTCCCGTTGATTGCCTGGTCGCCGCTGAAGGTGAACGCGGGCATCAGGCGATGGGCTTGCGAAGAAGCATCGCCGTTCGACACGACGTCGGAGATCGTCTGGCCGAGCTTGATCGGACCGCCCTGATACGGAGGATTGGTCGAGCTGTACACCGGGCTCCAGGGGCCGTAGCCGACGGCCGGCAGTCCGTTCTGGCGGGTCTGTTTGTTGTCGTCGGTGCGGTCGGTGCGGAGCGCGCGGATTCGCCAGCGCACGGTCGTCGTCCAGTCCGGAGTGCGATGGAAGGTGTAGAACTCGCGCTCGTCGAGGACGTTCGTGAAGACCGTTTCCATCTTCGGTGTCGGGTTGTTGATGTCGACGAACCAGACCTGGTAGCCGTCGGCTCCTTCGACCGGCGCCCAACGAAGCAGGCCCGGAGCTGCCGGAAGCGGCTTCGGCGGGGGGCCCGGCGTCATGTCGAAGCCGAACGCCTTGCTCCAGGGAGTGGTTCCGGAAGCGGTGACGCCGCGGGCCCGGGCGAAGAGCGCGTGCGGGTTGCCTGTGATCCACGGCAGCATCACGGTGGGTGCTGCGACGGGAGTCGTCAGCGCGCCGGTCGAGTAGACGATGCCGCTTTCGCGAAAGGTCGAGCTCGTCGCCAGCTGGAACTGGTAGCGGACCGCGCCCGGCACCGGATTCCAGGCGAACGCGGGTGTGCGCGAGAAGGACGTGGCGGAAGGCTCGTCAGCGCGCAGCAGGAAGCCGTGCAGGTTCGCCGGTGCGACGCGGCGAACAGGCTTCGCCGCCTCGGCGGCAGGCGCGAGTGTGAGCAGGCCGAAACAGACGGCGAGAAGAAGAGGAGTCCGCATGGTCCTCTTTGGTAGTCGGCAGGCGCCGTGCGCCTGCTGTCCCTCGATCGAGGGATGCCCGGGCCGTCAGTTCAGGAGAGCGGCAAGGCAGGTTCCTGCGGCGAGGACGAGAGCGTCGGCTCCGCGCCTGCCGACCAGTTGCACGGACGCCGGGAGACCGTCTTCGGCCGGCCCGGCGGGGAGTGCCAGGGCAGGCCAGCCGAGCGTGTTGAAGGGCAGCGTGTTGGCGATCAGCCGCTCTCTCAGCGCGAGGTCACCGATTCCGGTGGGCGGCGCGACGCATGCCAGTGTCGGCGTCAGCAGCAGGTCGAGCCCGTCGAGGAGCTCGAGGCAGCGGTCGACGTACTCGGTCCGTGCTTGCTCGGCGCGTGCCGCTTCTACGTCGGACACGGCGAGACAACGCTCGATCTTGACCGCGATCTCCTCCCCGTACAGCTCGCCCTGTTCGGCGTAGAGCTCGCGGTGGACGTCTGCGACCTCACGCATGAAGAGGGAGCCGATGTGGGGCCGCGGCCAGTCGAGCGCGCGGCCTCGTGGAAATCGCGCCGCCGCAGCGGCGACGCGTTCGGCGACGAGCGGGTCGGCGTCCTCGAGCCAGGCCACGCCGACGGCGACCTCTTCGAGGGAGCTCACCTCTTCGGCGGTGAACTCCGGTGCGATCGCCTCGAGAAGCGCGGCGCAGTCGCTGACGCTCCTCGCCATCGGCCCGACGTGGTCGAAGCTCGGTGCGAGGGGGAAGCAGCCCGCGGTCGAGACGAGGTCGAAGGTCGGCTTGAAACCGACGACGCCGCAGCATGCTGCAGGAATGCGGATCGACCCTCCGGAGTCGGTTCCGAGCGCCGCGTCGGCGAGGCCCGCTGCCAGCGCCGCAGCGGAACCGCCGGACGAGCCGCCGGCGATCCGGCCGGGAGCGAGTGGATTCGGGACGGTGCCGAAGTGTGCGTTCTCGGACGTGACCCCGTAGGCGAACTCGTGCAAGTTCGTCTTGCCGACGTTCGCATAGCCGGCCGCCTCGGCAAGGAGGATGGATGCAGCACTCGTGACCGGGACGTGCTCCGCGAAGATCGCCGAGCCGTACGTCGTCGTCAGGCCTGCAGTGTCGAGCAGATCCTTGACCGCGAGCCGGGTCCCCTCGCCAACAGCGGCGGGGGTCGCAAGGAAGATGCCGCCGGCCGCCATCGGCCGACCTTACTGGCTACTTGCGGCGCTTCGGCTTCGGCGGCTTCTTCACCGGCGCCATCGCGACGCGGCGTGTGGTGCTGGCACCCTTGGTGCCGCCGGCCGAGTAGCTCGTGAGCGTGAGGACGTTGGCCGGCGTGTTGGTCTTGCGCAAGCTCTTGAGCAGTTGTGTCGGGAGCACGAAGCGGATGTCGTTGTTGCCGACGTGCAGTCCTCCGGATCCGAGCCAGGTCGAGCCGAGCGTTGCCTTGAGCGCTCCGTTTCCGTTCGAGTAGACGATGAAGCGGAGGAGTCGGGTCTTCGAGGAAACGCGGATGAGCTCCGGGGCGTGCACGGTCAGATCCGGTGCTGGATCGGTTGTCGGCGCCTGGATGACGGGGCCGGTGATCTTCACGCCTGCAGGCGGCTCGCTCGCGCTTGCGGGCTTCGACTTGTCGACGGTGACCGTTCCGGAGACCGTGAACTCGCGTCCGTCCAGTGCGGGCGGCACCGCGTCGTTCGTCTCGTTCGGTAGCGATACGTACGCGTGCGGGCTGGCTGCGCAGGTGTTCCACGGGACCGTCAGCGTGGCGGTGCTGCCTGAGACCGTGAACGGTTGGGCGGTCGCGCCCTTCGTGTTCGCGTAGTAGTAGGGCGTCGAGGCGACGCCTGCGGGCAGCGCGACCTTGAGCGCGAGTGACGCCGAATAACAGGGCCCGGTGTCGGTGTCGGCACCGTGCGCGAGGTCGAGGTAACGAACGGCAAGGTGGTTGACTGCGAGCGTCACCGGGGAGATTGCGCCGCTCGAGGAGCCCACGACGATCGAGCCCTGGGTCTGCGGCAGCACTCCGGCGAGGAGTTCGGAGGTGAAGTTCCCCGTCATGCGGGCGGTCGTGTAGTCCTCGAAGAACTTCCCGAGCGTCGTGCCGAGTGGCTGGACGACGGCGGAAAGGGCTTGCGTTCCCGAGAGGGCCGGGGCGGCGGCGGATGTGTCGAGGACCGACTTGACCGCGCTGTCACCGAAGCGCTCCGCTAGGTACTCGAAGAGCATCCACCCGGGGTAGCCGTTGCGATCGAATTCGGTGTCGCCGCACGAGGAGCCGACGCAATCCATCGTTCGGTCGGGATTCTGCTCGAGGCCGCCGATTGCGCTCTCGGCGCGAACCGCAGCCCATTCGGCGAGCCCTTCGTGCAACCACTGGTTGGTGTCGGGCGGAAGCACCGCATCCTCGAAGAGGTGAAAGACCTGGTGCGCGACGATGTGGTAGCTGAGCCCCGTCGCGGCATTGAGATGGATCTCGCCGGCGCCGGCGGGGGCGACGGGAGTGATGACCGCGTCCCAGCGGCTCAGCGGCACCGGCACGCCGATCCCGATCGAGCCGGAGGTGAGGCAGCCCGAGCCGAAGTCGTCGACGGAGATGTCGGTGAGCCCGTCGCCGCTGTCCGGGACCGGGGTCGTGTAGCCCCAGCTGCTGTAGAGGGCGTAGGCGCGCTCTGCCATGCCGAGCACGTCTCCCGCGTGCTCCTGGGTGATCGTCGCCGTCGGGCAGGGCGAGGTGTCGCCGCTCAGGTGAACCTGGAAGTGATCACTCGAGAGCGTCGAGGGCCCGGTCGGAAACGGGTCGGTGGCCGCGGCCCGTGGCACGCCGGCTGCGAGCGACGCCGCCAGCACGACCAGGGCAAAGGGCAGCAGCAAACGGGATGATCGCGTCATCAGGAGCCAGATCGGCGCCCGAACGCGATTCCTTTAGCCGGGGCTCAGTCGTAGTGCAGGTAGATGAACGACACCGCGATCGTGCCGAGGACGATCAGGACAACCACGCCCACCAGCGCGAGGGCCAGAGCGACGTTCTTGCGGGCGACATCCCCGACAGGTTCGACGGGGGCCACGGTCGTGCTCGGTGCGGGGTCGGCTGTGGGCTCGGTCATCACAGCAGCGGGTCGACCGCCATCGCCGCGAAGAGCAGCGCGAGGTAGAGAAGCGAGAAGTGGAAGAGCAGTGCTGCCCGGCGAGGCGTCGTTTCGCGGCGCAGGGCGAGCGCGAGCCAGAGGAATGCGCCGCCGAGGAGGAGCGCGGCCCCGAGATAGACGAAACCGAGCGGCCCCCAGACGACCGGGAACACGGTGGCCGCCACGAGCACCACCGCGTACAGGAGGATCTGCCGTGTCGTCTCGCGCTCCCCGCGGACGACGGGCAGCATCGGAATCCGCGCCGCTTCGTAGTCGCGCCGGATCAGCAGTGCAAGCGCCCAGAAGTGCGGGGGAGTCCAGAGGAAGACGATCAGGAAGAGCCAGAGCGCCGGCAGCGTCAGATTCCCCGTGACGGCCGCGAAGCCGACGAGCGGCGGGACGGCTCCCGCGGCGCCGCCGATCACGATGTTCTGGGGCGTCGAGCGCTTCAGCCAGCGCGTGTACACGAGCACGTAGAAGAGGTTGCCGACCAGAGCCAGTGTCGCGGTGAGCACGTTCACGTACGACGCGAGCAGCACGAAGCTGAACGCGGACAGTGTCAGTCCGAACTCGAGCGCGCGCGAAGGCGGCATTCGCTCCGCCGCCAGCGGCCGTGCTCTTGTGCGCGTCCCCATCAACTTGTCGATGTCGCGGTCGAGGACGTGGTTGAGAGCGGACGCGCCGCCGCATGCGAGCGCGAGGCCCGTCATCGTCACGACGATCAGCGACGCAGCCGGAACGCCGCGCTCGGCGACGAACATCCCGCAGAGACCGGTGATGAGCAGCAACGACATGATGCGCGGCTTCGTCAGGGTGACGTAGTCCCGCCACGACGCTGCGGGCGCGGTCTCGCCGCGATAGGTCGCAACGGCGAGGACGAGCGCAGCGGCGAAGGCGACCGCTGCGAGTGCGAGGTGTAACCCGGGAGCCGTCACGAGCGCCGCGATTCCGAACAGGACCAGCGCGCTCAGCGAGGGCACGAGCAAGCGGCGATGAAACGTGAGCGCCGAGACGAGGATGGCGAGCAGCGGCGGCAGGGCCAGCGCCGCGAGCAGCCGGTGCGCGGTCCCGAGAGAGGCCGCGCCGCTCACGACTGCGAGGAGGACGGCAAGCGCCGCGAACAGCGCGGTCAGCCGCAGCCAGGAACCGGGCCTAGGCATTGCCTCGTTCGGCGAGCCGGCGCCGCAGGTCGCGGAGCGGCCGCGCGCTCGTGACGTACGGGACCCTGTCGAAGTTCTGCGCCGGCGGCGGGGACGTCGTGTACCACTCGAGCGTGTCGCCGAGCCACGGATCGTTCGGCGCACGACGGCCGGTGCGGCTGGTCTTCACGACGTTGACGAAGAAAAGCAGGATGCCGAGCGCCATGATGCCCGATCCGATCGACGAGATCAGGTTGTAGGCCTGGAAGAGCCCGTGGCGGTCGTAGGTGTAGATCCGGCGGGGCATGCCCATCAGCCCGAGCATGTGCTGCGGGAAGAACGTGAGGTTGAAGCCGATGAACACGAGCCAGAACTGAGCCTTGCCAAGCCGTTCGTTCAGCACTCGTCCGAAGATCTTCGGCCACCAGTAGAAGAGGGCGGCGAACGCCCCGAAGACCGCACCGCTGAAGAGGACGTAATGCATGTGCGCGACGACGTAATACGTGTCCGTCACCTGCCAGTCCACGGGGAAGGCGGCAAGGAAGATCCCGGACAGTCCGCCGATCGTGAACAGGGCGATGAATCCGAGCGCCCAGAGCATCGCGGTGTCGAAGATGAGGTTGCCGCGCCACGTGGTAGCGATCCAGTTGAAGATCTTCACGCCCGTCGGGACGGCGATCACCATCGACGAGAGCATGAAGAAGACGTTGAGAAAGCTGGGCAGCCCGACACTGAACATGTGGTGCGCCCAGACGAGCATCGAGTAGAAGCCGATTGCGATCGTCGAGAAGGCGATCGCCTTGTAACCGAAGATCGGCTTGCGCGAGAAGACGGGGATGACCTCGGAGATCACGCCCATCGCCGGCAGGATGATGATGTAGACCTCGGGATGGCCGAAGAACCAGAACAGGTGCTGGTAGAGGAGGGCGTTTCCACCCTCCTGAGGTAGGAAGAAGTGCGTTCCCGCCTGGCGATCGAGGAGCAGGAACGTCAGCCCGACGCCGATCACCGGCAGGACGATCACCAGCAGGAACGAGTAGACCTCGATCGCCCAGACGAACAGCGGAATTCGCATCCAGCTCATTCCGGGCGCGCGCATGTTGTGGATCGTGCAGATGAAGTTGATCGCACCGAGGAGCGACGAGATCGCGACGAGATGGAGAGAGAGGATCCAGAGGTCCTGGCCGCTGCCGGGCGAGAAGAACTTCTCGGAGACGGGCGGGTAGCTGTACCAACCGGACTTCGCCGCGCCGCCGCTCGAGAGGAAGCTCATGAACATGACGATGCCGCCGAAGAGGAAGAACCAGTACGACGCGGCGTTCAGCCGCGGGAAGGCCATGTCGCGCGCGCCGATCATCAGGGGCACGAGGAAGTTCGCCAATCCCGCCCAGAACGGGACGATGAACAGGAAGATCATCGTCGTCCCGTGGATCGTGAAGAGCTCGTTGTAGGAGTTCTTCGTGATGAAGCTCTCACCCGCGGTCGCGAGCTGAGAGCGCATCAGGAGCGCGAGGATTCCGCCGGCGGTGAAGAAGACGAGCGAGGTGGCGAGGTAGAGGATCCCGATGCGCTTGTGGTCGACCGTCGTGATCCAGGACATCACGCGGCCTCGGCGCCAGTCGGGGCGGTACGGGGCGATCGGCTCGGCTCTAGCCGCCACTCGCCGACTCCTTGTAGACGCGCGCCTTCAGATAAGCGAGCAGCGCATTGACCTGCGCGTCGGTCCAGCCGCGCGCCACGGGCGGCATGTAGTTCGCGACGGGCGCCCGCTGGTTGAGTCCCTGCGTGATCAGCGTCCGCAGGCCCTCCGGCTGGATCAGGGTCGAGCTGTTCTTGATCGCGGGGCCGTACCCGCCGGAGCCGTCCAGTGCGTGACACTGCGCGCAGACGCCTGTCCACTCCTGGCCGCCGAGCTCGAGCGGGTTGGCGAGTGACGCGAGGTACGACTCGTACTCGCTCTGGCTCTGCGCGACCACGCTTGCACGCATCGTCGCGTGGTAGACGCCGCAGAACTCTCCGCACTGTCCGCGATACGTGCCGACCTGGTCCGCCTTGAACCAGGTCTTCGTCGGATTGCCGGGGATGGCGTCGAACTTTCCCCGCAGCGCGGGAATCCACCAGCTGTGGTCGACGTCCTGCGAGTGGATGTTGACCTGGACGACCCGGTTGACCGGCACGTGCAGGTCGTTGATCGACACGGCGCCGTTCGGATACGTGAACTGCCAGTAGAACTGGTGCGCGTCGATTCTCACCTGCAGCGGCGGCCGCCTTCCGCCCTCGCTTTCGGGATGTCCTGGATCCCGGGCAGCTCGTAGAGGACGAACGCCGCGATCGCGGCGAGCATGATCACGGGAATCGCGGTCCAGATCAGCTCCAGGCGCGTTGCGCCGTGGACCTGCGGGCCCTCCGCGTCGCGCGGGCGTCCCCGGCGGCGGTAGCGGAAGATGAACAGCAGCAGCGCGCTCTCGACGACGACGAAGACGACTGCCGTGAAGATCGTGATCCATAGGTACGCGTCGTCGATCCGCTTTGCGTTGGGCGAATGCGGCGTCACGGGCGCGAAACCACCGTTGCCCGCGTAGGCGACGCCAGCCACCGCCAGCGCGACGCCGAGAGCCATCATCAAGACGAAGAGCTTGCGCCTCACGAGCGGTGGCATCCTACGAGAGGTGGAAGGCAACTCGCGCGTCCAGCTGCCCGCAGGGGCAGGACATAGTTACGAGGTGTACGTGAACGGCGTGCGGCAGGAGCCCGGCCGCGACTTCGACCGCATCGGGGACGAGCTCGTCTTCCGCCGGGCCCTCGCCCAGGAGGGTCGTCTCGGCCCGGTCCGCTGGCTCTCGATGCTGCTCGGGGTCGCCGGCACCTACCGGAAGCACGAGACCGTCGACCTCGTCTACGACGAGGGCGGGCGCCGGACGGTGGCGAGCCTCGCGCCCAGGGACTAGCTCTTCTCGATGCGCCCGATCGTGCGGTTGTCGGCAGCGACGATCTTCCCGGGCAGTCTCGCGAACTGGAGCTCGGGGGCGAACTGCTGGCCGTCGGTGACGGCGTAGGTGAGAATGCCGTGCGCACGAGGCCGAACCGCGTCATGCCTCGTTCTTTGCCTCAGGCTCCAATCTGTAACCAACTCCGTATCGGGTCTGGATGAAGGTATGGCGCGACGCCCGCCGGTCGATCTTGTCCCGTAGCCGCCGGACGAAAACGTCGACGGTCCGGTCGCGGTGCGTCTCGCGACGTCCCCAGATCTTCTGCAGGAGCTCGTCGCGGGTCACCACGCGTCCCCGCTCGAGGGCCAGCTGGTAGAGGAGCCGGAACTCCGTCGGTGTGAGCTCGGCGCTCTCGTCGTCGACGAACGCCTGCACTTCCCGTGGGTCGATCCGCAATTCCTCGATGTTGATCGGCTCGCCGCGCGGAGTGTCGTCGCGTCGACTCGCCCGCCGTCGAGGCCGCGCGTACGCGGGCCACGAGCTCCTTCATCGAGAACGGCTTGACGAGATAGTCGTCTGCGCCGATCTCGAGTGCGTGCACGCGGTCGTGCTCGGTGCCGCGGGCGCGAGACGACGACGATCGGTGTGGCGATGCCCTCCGAGCGCGCCTCCTGGATCACGCTCCAGCCGTCACGCTCGGGAAGCATCAGGTCGAGGACGACGACGTCGGGCGCTCGAATCGAAGCCGCGCCAGACCTTGCTCGCCCTTGCCGACGACGACGGGATCGAATCCCGCCGAGGCGAGATGGCGCGCCATGCCCTCAGCGATGACGCTGTCGTCTTCGACGATCAGGACTTTGGCCATACTCGACCTGAATCATGGAGGATGCGAGGGCCTATGAGGAGCTTCGAGTCGGCTTCACCGCTGCGTGTCTCGCACGAGCTCCGCACCCCCCTGGCACGGCTGCTGGCACTGCTCGAGTCGGCGGCGCTTCCCGGAAGCCGACCGTGAGGGCTTCTTTCCCAGGCGCGGGAGGAGGTCGAGCAGATGGCGCGAGCTCGTGACGACGTGCTCTTTCTCTCCGAGCTCGAGAGCGGACGCGAGGTCGTCGCCCTCGGGACGACACGCGCGTGCGGCCCGTCCTCGAGGAGGTCCGTGCCCGGCTCGCCGACAGCGCCGAGCGGGCCGAGATCTGCGATTCGAGTCGAGGCGGAGCCCGCGGTCGAGCTGCCGCTTCGGCGCCGGATGCTGCAGATCGATCGCCGAGAACCTCGCGGAGAACGCGATTCGCTATGCGGGCCCCGGATCCACGCTCACCCTCTCGGCGCGAGCCCGGCGTGCTCGAGGTCGCCGACGACGGACGAGGAGTCGAGGAGGACGAGCTCCCCCGTCTCTTCGAGCGCTTCTACCGCAGCGACCGGGCGCGCGCCTCGCGTGGCACCGGGCCTCGGGCTTGCGATCGTCAAGCACGTCGTCGCCTCCGCGGGAGGCGAGGTCGAAGCATCGGGCGGCCCGGGGCGGGGGCTGCAGATGGTTTGCAGATTCCCCGCCCCTTAGCAGCCTGCTCCAATTACGTGTGCACCAGAGTTGAGCGTCTTGAGCGACGCGTTCAGCACGACCTTCGGGATCGGTGAGAAGAGCAGCTTCGGCCCGTCCGCCTGCCCCTTGGTCAGGGCCCAGCGGATGAACTGCTTCAGCTCCGCCGCCTTCGCGGTCTGGTTCGGGCACGATCACGTAGGTGAACGTGCAGATCGGGTAGGCGAGCGGCTGCCTCTTCGCCGGGTTGACGATCGAGATGCCGCCGTTGTCTGGCGCGACGCGGTTGATCGTCGCGGCCGCGGCCGCTGATCCCGCGTCAAGCCCCGGCAGCTGCGAACACGCCGGCGCTGTTCTTGACCGCCGCGAACTTGAAGTGGTTCGCGAGCGCGATAACGCGACGTCGACGTAGGTGATGCCGCCGTTCGTCTGGCTCAGCGTGCGGCGACACCCGGCTGATCCGCGCGCCCCGACGCCCGTCGGCCAGTTGACGGCCGTGCCCTTGCCGACACTCGCTCTTCCACTGTGGGCTGACGCGGTTCAGGTAGTCGGTCAGGTTGTAGGTCGTGCCGCTGTTGTCGCTGCGGTGGATCACCGTGATCTGCGTGTTCCGGAATGCTCTTGCCCTTGTTCAGCTTCTTGATCGCCGGGGCGTTCCAGTTCTTGATCCGGCCCGAGGAAGATGTTGGCGACGGACCGTTGCCGTCGAGCCGGATCGTGGTTCGGGATCCCGTCGCCGCGGTAGGGGATCGACGTCGCGGAGAGAGCCCAGGGAATCTGGGCGCAGCCCTTGCACGCGCGAACTGGTCGGGCGTCAGCGGCGCGTCGCTCGCGCCGAAGTCGACGGTTCGGTTCGTGATCTGCTTGATGCCGCCGCCGCTATCCGATCGGTCCGTAGGTGACCTTGATGCCGAACGCCGCGTCGACCTTCGGAATCCACGCCGACACGAGCGGGGCCACGAACGAGCTCCCGGCTCCGGTCAGCGATCCGGCAGACGATCCGAGCGCCGGCTCCGGCGGTGAGCACGAGCGCCGCACCGAGTGCGGCTAGGACGGCGCAGTGTCCTGCTACTCAAGTCTTCTCCTCTTCGTCTTTTGGTTCACGTCGCGACGAGCGTGCCCGCGCCCCTTCCTCGCGTGGGAAGAACGGTGGTGGCGAACTGGTGACAACCTGGTGAACGGTGGCTCCAGGAGCCGCTAACCTCAGTAGGCTCGCGGCGCGGTGAGCGCCGTCCCGACGTCGAGCCCATTGCAGGCCCGCCGCCACGGCTGCGTGGCCGGCTCGGCGATCTTGCGCTCCACGGCCTGACACTGGCTGCTGCGCTCGCGTGTCTCGTCCTCGTCGGCGCGATCGTCTGGAAGGTCTTCGCGCTGGCCGGGCCGGCGTTCGACGCAGTTCGGCCTCGGCTTCATCACCGGCCGGACCTGGGATCCGGTCAAGCACGTCTTCGGCGCGCTGCCGTTCATCTACGGGACGGCCGTGACCTCGCTCGTCGCGCTCCTGCTCGCGACGCCGCTCGCGATCGCGATCGGCCTCTAGCTCAGCGAGCTCGCGCCGCGTGGCGTCCGCGGCATCGTCGGGTCGCTCGTCGAGATGCTCGCCGCGATCCCGAGCGTCGTGCTCGGGCTCTGGGGCATCCTCGTGCTCGGCCCGTTCCTCGCGCACCACGTCGAGCCCTGGCTGCACGAGCACGCTCGGCTTCATCCCGCTCTTCGGCGACCCGCAGCAGACCGGCACGGGCCTGTTCACCGCCGCCGTGATCCTCACGATCATGATCGTCCCGATCGTCGCGAGCATCAGCCGTGAGCTCTTCCTGCAGGTGCCCAGCGAGCTCGAGGAGGGCGCGCTCGCGCTCGGCGCGACGCGGTGGGAGATGGTGCGCGGGGTCATCCTGCCCGCGACCCGGTCGGGATCGCCGCGGCGATGATCCTCGGGCTCGGGCGCGCGCTCGGAGAGGCGATCGCGGTGACACAGGTGATCGGAGGCGGCACGCGCATCAGCTGGTCGCTCTTTCGCGCCGGCGGACACGCTCGCGAGCAAGATCGCCTGCGAGCTACCAGGGAGCGGCGATCGGGCCTCGAGATCTCGTCGCTCCTCTACCTCGCGGCGATCCTGCTCGTGATCGGTCTGATTGCCAACCTCGCCGCTCAGGTGATCGTGCGCCGTTTCGATCCTCTGCGCGGAGCACGGTCGTGAATCGTGTACCGGCGCCGGCGGATCGTCAACCGCATGATGGAGGTGATCGCGACCGTCGCGGCGCTCGTCGCAGTGGCAGTGCTCGCGATCGTCGTCGTCTCGGTTGCGAAGCGGGGCGCGGGCGCGATCAGCTGGGACTTCTTCACCAAGCCGCAGGCCCTTTTCGGCCAGCCGGGCGGCGGCATTGCGAACGCGATCGTCGGGACTGTGCTGCTCGTGCTGATGGCAAGCGCCATGGCGCTGCCCGTCGGTGTGCTGACCGCGATCTATCTGACGGAGTTCGCGCCGCGGGGGGTCGCGGTTCCGATCCAGCTCGTGATCGACGTCCTCGCGGGCCTGCCGACGATCGTCATCGGGATCTTCGTCTACGGCGTTGCTCGTCATCGGCCACACGCAGAGCGGCATTGCCGGAGCCTTCGCGCTGGCGATCATCATGCTTCCGCTCGTCGCCCGCGCGACGCAGGAGGTGCTTCTGCTCGTGCCTTCGACGCTCCGGGAAGCGAGCCTTGCGCTCGGGGTGCGGCGCTGGCGCACGGTTCTCGGCGTGATCCTCCCGTCGAGCGTCGGGGGCATCCTGACCGGCACGGTGCTGGCAGTGGCGCGGGCGGCCGGGGAGACTGCACCGCTGCTCTTCACGTGCTCGATCTTCACCAACAGCCGTTCAGACCGACGTCACGAAGCCGCTGCCGAACATCCCGGTCCTGATCTTCACGTACTCCGAGCAGCCCGACCCTGCCCTGCACGAGCAGGCCTGGGCGGCGGCGCTCGTCCTGATGGCCTTCGTGCTGGTCGCGAGCCTCGCCGCGAAGGCATTGCTCGCGCGGAGTCGTCGAAAGCTGGTCGGATGACCGAGGGCATTACGATGACCCCCGTGATCGACGTCGCGCAGGCGCGGAAGGGCGCCGAGCCAATCGAGAAGGACGACGTCGTCTTCGACATCCAGGAGCTGACCGTCAGCTACGGCAAGCAACCTGCCGTCAGCGGCGTCGACCTCGAGATCTACAGGAACGTCATCACGGCGGTGATCGGACCGTCCGGTTGCGGCAAGAGCACGTTCATCCGCTGCCTGAACCGCATGAACGACCTCGTGCCGGGCGCGAGGATCGACGGCAAGATCCTCTACCAGGGCGACGACCTCTACGCCGACGGCGTCGACCCGGTCGAGGTGCGGCGGCGCATCGGCATGGTCTTCCAGAAGGCCAATCCCGTTCCCGAAGTCGATCTACGACAACGTCGCCTGGGGCCCGCGCGTGCTCGGGATGAAGAAGGACCTCGACGAGCGAGTCGAGAAGGCCCTTACGCGGCGCCGCTCTCTGGGACGAGGTGAAGGACCGGTTGAAGAAGAACGCGCTGTCCCTCTCAGGTGGGCAGCAACAGCGGCTGTGCATTGCACGCGCGATCGCGATCGAGCCGGACGTGCTGCTCCTCGACGAGCCGGCCTCCGCGCTCGACCCGATCGCAACGTCTGCCATCGAGGAGCTCATGCACGAGCTGAAGCGCGACTACACGCTCGTGATCGTCACGCACAACATGCAGCAGGCCGCGCGTGTCGCCGACATGACGGCGTTCTTCACCCTCGATGTCGACGAAGGCCGACGCACGGGCGTGCTCGTCGAGTACGACGGGACCGACGAAGATCTTCACGAATCCGGCCGACAAGCGGACCGAGGACTACGTCACCGGGCGATTCGGATGAGGACTGCCTTCCAGCAGGATCTCGACGTGCTGGAGGCGACGCTCCAGGAGGAGGGCGAGCTCGTGCTCCGGGCTCTGCGCGGTGCGATCAAAGCCCTCGAGACGCGGGACGAGGAGCTCGCCGACGAGGTGATCGCCTTCGACGACGACGTCGACGAGCGCTACGTGCGCATCGAGGAGGGGATCCAGCTGCTGCTCGCCAGGCAGACGCCGGTCGCGACCGACCTGCGCCTCGTGCTCGCGATCCTGCACGTGAACCTGCACCTCGAGCGGATGGCGGACTACTGCGTGACGATCGCAAAGCTCACGAAGCTCGTCCCCGAAGTCGATCCCGGCCCGCGCTTCGTCGAAGGGTTCGAGGAGATGGGCTCGCGCTGCGAGGAGATGATCAGGATTGCGCTCGGCTCCTTCGGCGACCGTGACCTCGAGGGCGCCGAGTCCCTGGTCGAGCTCGACGAGCTCATCGACCGGGCGAATCGCCGGGTCGTCGAACGAATCCTGGAACTGGGCAGTGATCCGGAGATGCGTGAGTACGGGCTGCGGATGGTGATCGTCTCGAGGGCGCTGGAGCGGATCGGGGATCACGCGGTCGATATCGGGGAGCAGACCGCCTACCTGCTCACGGCCGAGTTCCGCGAGTTCACGGACGCGTCTCACCCGTCCCACCGCAACGCCTGACAGACTCCGCGGTCAACCGAGAGAGGAGCGCCGTGGCACGTATCTCGCTGGTCCCGCAGAACCGGGAGTTCTTCAGGCTCCTCGAGCGCGCGTCCGCCAATGCGATCGGCATCTCGCGCCTGCTGGTCGACCTGCTCGACGAGTTCCCCGCGAACGGATCGCACTTGCGGGCGGTGAAGGAGCTCGAGCACGAAGGCGACCGGCTCACCCGCGAGGTGGTCGACCTCCTCAACCGGACGTTCGTGACGCCGTTCGACCGGGACGACATCTATCTCCTCGCGGGAGCGATCGACGACGTGTGCGACCACATCGACGAGGCCGCGGGCAACATTGCCGGCTACGCCGTCGAAGCGATCCGCCCGAAGGCAAAGGAACAGGCGCAGGTGATCCTCCGCAGCGCCCAGAAACTGCACGAAGCCGTGGAGCTGCTCGAAGGATTCAAGGATTCGAGCAGTCAGCTGTATGCCTTGCGCGATCTCGAGGACGAAGGCGACCGGTTGAACCGCGCCGCGGTGGCCGAGCTGTTCACGGCGGGCGCGGATCCGATCAGCGTCATCCGCTGGAAGGACATCCACGAGCAGCTCGAGGAAGCCGTCGACGCGTGCGAGAACGCAGCGGACGTCCTCGAGGCGATTCTGGTCAAGAACAGATAGATGAACGACGTCCTGCTGGTCGTCGTAATCGTCGTTGCCCTGGGCTTCGACTTCACGAACGGCTTTCACGACACCGCGAACGCCGTTGCAACCTCGGTGTCGACACGGGCGCTCCCGCCGCGGCTCGCCGTGCTGGTGGCTTCCGTAGCGAACCTGGCGGGTGCGTTTGCCACGACCGCCGTGGCGAAGACGGTCGGGACGGGCATCGTCGCCGCCGACCTGATCACCACCAAAACCATTCTCGCCGCGCTACTGGGCGCGATCGCCTGGAATCTCCTCACGTGGTGGTTCGGGCTTCCTTCGAGCTCCTCGCACGCCCTGATCGGAGGCCTCGTCGGCGCCGCGCTCGTCCAGTCCGGAGAGCAAGGGGTCCTGTGGCACGGGCTTGCCCACGACATCGTCATCCCTGCCCTGATCGCGCCCGCGATCGCGTTCGGTGCGGCTTTCGTGTTGCTGGTCATCATCTACTGGGTGTTCCGGAGGTTGACCCGCGGTGTCGGCAACCGCGGCTTTCGCCTGGGTCAGCTGGCGTCCGGGACATTCGTTGCGTTCACGCACGGTGCGAACGACGCACAGAAGACGATGGGCGTGATCGCACTCGCACTGTTCACGAACGGGAACCTCGACACGTTCGAGATTCCCACCTGGGTGAAGTTCGCCGCCGGGCTTGCGATTGCGGCCGGCACGTACGTAGGCGGCTGGCGGATCATGCGGACGCTCGGCCAGCGGCTGTACAAGATGGAGCCGGAGAGCGGATTCGCGGCTCAGAGCGCGGCCGGCGCGGTGATCTGGGCCGCAACGAAGCAGGGCTATCCACTGTCGACGACGCACGTGATCTCAGGTGCGGTGCTCGGAGCCGGGGCCACCCAGCGCCTTTCCGCGGTCCGTTGGGGCGTCGCCGGCAATATCGTCGTCGCCTGGGTCCTCACGATCCCCGCCGCGGCAGCCGTGGCCGCGGCCTTCTACTGGCCGGTTCAAGCGATCTTCTGAGCAGCCGCTCGCCCAAGCCGCTTTTCGGAGCTACGATCAGACCGCTGTGGCTACTGCCGCCTCCGTAAACGGTTCCCGGATCTTCACCGCGACGTACCACGACACGGAGGACCGGCGCCTCTCGCGTGCGGGCATCAGCCTTCGTCGCCGCATGGAGAACGGTAAGAGTGTCTGGGAGCTCGACGTCGGTCAGGCCACGCGCGAAGCCGACGGCGGACCAGGCGGCCCACCCAACGAGATTCTGCGCTTGCTCGCTGCGCCACTACTCGGTCGTGAGCTCGTCGAGATCGCCAGGACGCGAACTCGCAGTGAGGGCGACGCCGTCGAGACCGCTCTGCTCGACGGCCAACGCGTGATCAGCCTCGTTGCGGACTGGCAGCCGAAGCTGCCGAAGCCGAAGAAGCTGAAGAAGGTGCACACCGGCGCGCCGGCGCTCGATCGTCTCTGCACCTATCTGAAGGAGCAGGTGGAAGAGATCGCGCGACACGATCCGGGTGCCCGCCTGGGCGACAACGCCGGAGCAGGTTCATCAACTGCGCGTCGCGACCCGCCGCGCGCGCTCTGCTCTTCGCACCGCCCGCCCTCTCCTCGACAAGGCGTGGGTCGACGGACTGCGCGCCGAGCTCAAGTGGCTCGGCGGAGAGCTCTCGCCCGCGCGTGATCTCGACGTTCTCCTCGACGGGCTGCAGAAGGACGCGGCCAAGCTCGGTAAGTCCGGAAGCGCGATCATCCGCCAACTCGAAGGCGACCGCCGCCGGGCACAGACGCGTCTCGTGAAAGCGCTCGACAGTCCTCGTTACCTGAGCGTCCTGGAAGAGCTCGAACGCGCGGCGAACGCGCCTCGCGTGCGCAGGGTCGACAAGTCGCTGAAGAAGCTCGCGCGCCGAGACTTCAAGCGGCTGCGCCGCTCGGTCCGCGCGCTGAAGAAGAAGCCGTCAGACGAGGCCCTGCACGAGGTGCGCAAGCGCGGCAAACGAGCGCGCTACGCGGCCGAGCTTGCCGGCGGCAAGCGGGCGCGTCGGTTCGCCGAAGCTGCGAAGTCGTTCCAGGACGTCGTGGGCGATCACCAGGACGCCGTCGTTGCCGAGGAACGTCTGACCGCGTTCGTTCCGAAAGCGAAGAACGTGGAGGCGGTCTTTGCTGCGGGCAGGCTGCTCGAGCGTCAGCACACGCGCCGCCGAAAAGCGCGCAAGTCGCTGCCGAAGGCCTGGAAGAAGCTCGACCGTCAGGGACGCAAGCTCTGGGCTTGACGGGGACGGTCCGCGCCGCCGGCGGAGTGCCGGTGCGTCGACGAGCTGACGGATCGCTCAAAGTGCTTCTAGTTCATCGACCCAGGTACCACGACTGGACGTTTCCGAAAGGGAAGGTCAAGGGCGACGAGAGCGACGTCGCTGCAGAGCGTCTGACGTACTCGCGCGATTGGACAGTTCTGCGTTCGCTCGACAGCCGGCGATGACGCTCCTGCTGATTCGCCATGCATCGGCCGGGGACCGCGACGACTGGGTGGGCGATGACCGTCTGCGACCGCTCGATGGCCGGGGCCGAAACCAGGCTTCGCGGCTCCCAGAGCTCCTCCGCGACTACGAGATCGCGCGTGTCCTGTCCAGTCCGGCCGTGCGTTGCGTGCAGACGGTCGAACCGTTTCCCGCTCTCGCGGGCTAGACATCGAGGTGCGCGAGGAGCTCAGCGAAGAGCAGCAAGGCGAAGCCGGCGCCGCGCTCGTGCGTTCCCTCGGCGGAGAGCAGACGGCCCTCTGCGTTCACGGCGGGCTCAGCGACACCATCTCCGGCGTTTCGCAGAAGAAGGGTGAAGTGCTCGTGCTCGACGACGAGGGAAAGCTCGTCGAGCGATTCCGCTCCTAGCCGACCGCTTCGGCCAGTTCGTCGAGCGCGATGAGCGCAGCCCCTTCGCGGATCCCGCCGCGGCCGATCTCGAGGGGCACGCCGAGTCGACTCTGTACCTCTCCGAGGATGAGCGTTCCTGCGGTCAGCGTCTGCGCTCGCGCTGGATCGACTCCGTACGTTTCCTCGATCGAGCGACTCGACCGCCGGGCGAGCTTGCGCGCGGCTGACGACAGGCTCTCCGCGTCGAGTGTCGTCCCGACGACCTTGCGAAGCGCGCGTGCTGTTCCGCCGGTCGCGATCGCCGTTCGCGCCAGCGGCGGTGTCAGCTCGGCGAACGCGGCGCTTACTTCCGCCCGAGCTGCGTCGAGCGCCTCGGGCGAGGCCGGCGCCGGGCCGAGTGCTCGCCGCGTCAGCCGGAGGGAGCCGAGATCGAAGGAGCGGGCCCAGGCCGGGCCACCCGAGTCTGAGCCGACCACCACTTGAGTCGAGCCGCCGCCGACGTCGCAGACCGCGATCAGTTCGGACGGTGCGCGTTCGAGTGCTGCGACGGCGCCGTACCAGGCCAGCTCGCCCTCCTCTTCCGGCGTGAGGACGCGCGTCGGGACGCGGGTCGTCTCGGCCAGCCGGGAAACGAGCTCCCGTCCATTGGCCGCCTGTCGTCCCGGTGAAGTCACGAGGATGTCGATCCGGTCGCAGCCGAGCTTGCGAGCGCGACGCACATGCGCGCCTGCAATCGCTGCGGCCTCTGTGAGCTTTTCCTCGCCGATCCTGCCCGACAGCTCGATGTCCTCACCGAGGCCGAGCTGGACGCGCTGTTCACGAACTGCGACCAGTCGGCCCTCCTCTTGCGTGGCGACCAGAAGGCGCAACGTATTGGCGCCGACGTCGACGATTGCCACCCGCACGTAGGCGATTCTGGCCATCCCACCGGTCGTCGCCCGTTTAGGGACGAATAAACTCAGCAACCGCAAGATCAGCGCGTCCGTAGCGAGGCGGCTCTGCGGCGGGCACGGGCGCGGGCGCTCCGCATGAACACGTGCTGCGCCTGGCGTCCGCGATCGCCCTTTTTGGGACGCAACTTCATCCAGAGCCCTTCGGAGCTCATCTCCCACGCCGAAGCGTTGTCGGCCAGGAGGACGTCGAACGCACGGACGAGCTCCTGTTGCGCGCGCCCGTCCTCGACCGGCGTCAGCACCTCGATCCGGTGATCGAGGTTCCGCGGCATCAGGTCCGCGCTGCCGATGAGAATCGCCCGCTTCTCGCCTGCTTCGAAGATGAAGATGCGGCTGTGCTCGAGGAAGCGGCCCACGATGCTGCGGACACGGATCGTCTCGCTCAGTCCGGGCACACCCGGTCGGAGCGTGCAGATGCTGCGGGCGACGATGTCGATCTTCGCCCCTTCCTGTGACGCGCGGTAGAGCTCCTCGATCAGCTCCTCGTCGTGGAGGCTATTCACCTTGATCCGGATCCGCGCCTCCTCGCCGTTCGCCGCCGCGCGACGGACCTCGCGAATGCGGTCGACCATTCCGTCGCGCAGGCCGAAGGGAGCCACGAGCAGCTTGCGGAAGGGCTGGGGCCGGCTGAAGCCGCTCAGATAGTTGAAGAGATCGGCGACGTCGGCGGTGATGTCCGCATCGGCGGTGAACAGGCCGTAGTCCTCGTAGGATTTCGCGGTGATGATGTTGTAGTTGCCGGTGCCGAGGTGCACGTAACGCCGCAGTTCGTTTCCCTCCCGGCGGACGATGAGCGTCATCTTCGCGTGGATCTTCAAGTTCGGAATGCCGTAGACGACGTGCACGCCGGCCTGTTCGAGCGAACGAGACCAGCCGATGTTGCGGCTCTCGTCGAAACGGGCCTTCAATTCGATCAGCGACATGGTTTGCTTCCCACGCTCTGACGCGTCGACGAGCGCAGGCACGACAGGTGAGTCCTCACTCGTCCTGTACAAGGCCGTCTTCAGCGCAACCACCGCAGGATCTCGCGCGGCGGCCTTCAGGAACGCTTCGTAGCTCGAGGCGAACGAGTCGAACGGATGGTGGACGAGAATGTCACTGCGCCGGATCTCCGCGAAGAGCTCGTCCGCGCCGGCTGCCGCGAGGAAACGCGGATGCACGACCGGATACCAGGGCTCGTCCTTCAGGTCGGGGCGGTCGATCGAGACGAGCTCCTGCAGCTCAGCGAGGTCGAGCAGGCCCGGGATCAGATAGATCTGCTCGGTGCCTGCGCGCAGACCGCCCTCGAGCTGTTCGAGCATCCGGTCCGAGACCGAGCCGGAGACCTCGACGCGCACGACGTCTCCGAATCGGCGCCGGCGTAGCTCGTCCTGCACCGCCTCGAGCAGGTCGTCTGCCTCGTCCGACACCTCGAAGTCCGCGTCGCGCGTCACGCGGAATGCGGAG
This sequence comes from uncultured Actinomycetes bacterium, assembly GCA_963833255.1. Taxonomy (GTDB): domain Bacteria; phylum Actinomycetota; class Thermoleophilia; order Gaiellales; family Gaiellaceae; genus 3-1-20CM-4-69-9. The sequence goes on along the minus strand of CAWHXK010000056.1, from coordinate 56,376 downwards.
CATTCGACGATCTCCATGCCGGGAAACAGTCGCGGCAGAAAGTGCCGGATGATGCGTTCGAGGGGGAGAAAGAGCCCGCGTGTGCCGATCGAGAAGAAGCGCGGAAGCAGCTCGGGGACCTTGACGCGGGCGAACCGCTCCTCACCCGAATCCGGGTCGCGGACGAAGATGCCGAGGCTGAGAGACAGCGGTGAGATGTACGGAAACGGCTGACCCGGCCCCACCGCGAGCGGCGTGAGGATCGGGAAGATGTCGCGCTCGAAGCGCTGCTCGAGCTCGTCCAGCTCCTTGCGGTTGCAGTCCTCGACCTCGCCGACGATCACGCCGGCGTCGGCCAAAGCCGGACGAAGCTCGCGCTTCCAGAGTTTCGCCTGCGCTGCGGTGAGCTCGAGTGTCTTCTCTCGGATTGCGGCGAGAGTCTCGGGCGCAGTTCGTCCGTCGGGGGAGCGCACGAGGAGACCGGCCTCTTCCTGGCCCATGAGACCGGCGACACGAACCTGGAAGAACTCGTCCAGGTTGGACGAGAAGTAGGCGCAGCTCCGCGACCGCTCGAGGAGTGGCAAGGCCGGATCCGACGCGCGCGCGAGGACGCGGGCGTTGTAATCGAGCCAGGACAGCTCCCTGTTGAGCAGTCGCGCGTCGTCAGTCAGCAGAGCCGCCTCAGCGCGAGCCACATGCCATCCTTTCTCGCCGACGCGCGAATGTGGGTTACGGACCTGTGACGGTCTTGTATCAGGCAGCGACAGGCACGGCGAGCCGGTCGTCCGCGGCAAACGGCGTCAGATAGACCCGGGATCGCGAGCGGAGGCAATCCAGGACCGCGTCGGCGTCCTTCTCGCAGCGGAGGAGGGTCTTCCAGGAAGACAAGTGCTTCGGACGATGGAAATCGCCGGTTGCCAGCGGCGGTAGCCCCTCTTCCGCGACCCAGGCGAAAGTCTCACGCTGGTTGAACAGCTCGTAGCGGTGGATCAGGCCCTTGAGCGACTCGCGCTCACGCCAGATCCGCCGCGTCGGGCGGAGCGGCGAGCGGTCGTGGTCGGCATACGGGTGCGCTGCGACGACCACGGCTTCCTGGTCGTTGGCTTCCTCAAGCGCCTCTACGAGCCCGGACTCGATCGACACGAAGTGCTCTAGGCCAAGCGTAAGCGCGTGTGCGGACCGATCGGGGTCCGGGTGGTTGTCGGTCAGCTCGAGGCCCAGGAGGACGATGAGCGCATAGTCCCGGGCGGCGCGCACGGCCTCGGCTCGCACGCTCGTCGCGTAGGCCGGCCAGGTCCACGGATCGACTGCGGCCGGCATCGGGTCGTCCAGACGAACTGCATGGTCGGTGATGCAGAGCACGTCGAAGCCGTTGCGCCCGTGGAGGTCGACGACCTCGCTGAGCGTCAGCTGCCCGTCGCTCCAGGTTGTGTGCGCGTGTAGCTCGCAGAGCAGGAGGCTGCCGCTCATCGTTCGTAGTGTTGGCTGCACGGACCGCGCGTGGGCCGACGAACGGCAACTATCCGGCGACGAAGCGGTGAACGACGACCGACGACCTGGGGCACGAGCTACCTGGGTGACCGGAGACGGTCACTTTTCGCGCGTATCCGCCTGGGGGTTGTTTCTCGTTACCACTCCATGGTGAAAACGGAGCAGGTCGACAACCTCACCCGAAGGGAGGGTCAAACCGCATGAGCATTCTCTGGATCATCCTCATTGTGATTCTCGTGCTCGCGCTGCTCGGCTTCTTCTCGCGCGGGCGCTGGTAAGGCGCGTAGGACCATCTGAAGCTCTGAATGGGCCGCCTGGCACTTGCCGGGCGGCCTCTCTCCGGCGATCATGGTCGGGTGGACCAGGCCGCCGCACTTGCCCTGCTCGAGCAGGGAGATCTCGCGCCTCGGGTCCCTCGCCTCGGCGGGATGGCCCGCGCCGAAGGCGTCGTCATCGTCAGTGAGCGCTTCTGGGCGTTCGCCGGCACCGACGGCAGCCTGCGAGAGGGCACGATGCCGTCTGCGCCGAATTCGCTCCGGGCGATTCCGCTTGCGCGCGGTCTCGTTCGCCTGAGCGCGTCACTCTCGCCGCTCTTTCGCCGGCAGGGCGTCGCCCGCAAGCGGGAGCGAATCTTCCTCCTCGCCGCGATCGTCACACCGCTCGCGCTGGCGTTCGCTCCGAGTTGGATCGGGCTCATCGCCGGCCTCGTCACCACAATGGCGCTGCTCGGCTGGCTCTTGCGGGGGCGCACCCTCTACCTGCACGGCGCCGAGCACCGTGCGATCGCCGCGCTCGAGGAACGGCGCCTGCGCGAGACGTGGCACGGCGCCGCTTCGCCGTCACGCTTTTCGCTTCGCTGCGGCACGAACTTCGCGGCGCTGATGATGCCGGTCGCCGTGCTCGGCGGGCACGTGTGGCCGCTGCCCGCAACGGCTTTCACGCCGGTCGTCGTGTCCGTGCTCGCACTCGCACTGACGATGGAGCTCTGGCAGCTCGTGCAGAGCGTTCCACGTCTGGCGCGCGTGGTGCTCCTGCCTGGTCTCGGCTTGCAGCGACTCACCACGCGCGAGCCGCGGCTCGACGAAACACGGGTCGCGCTCACCGCGCTCGCAGCAGTGCTCCGCCGCGAGCTTTCGCACGCGTAGCAAAGGCTATCAACCTGCAGGGTTGAGCTGCGGCACTGAGGCTTGTCGCGCGGGTAGCCTCCGATTCGTGGAGCGCGAGAACAGCATCGAAGCGCACGGGCTCGTCCGGGAGTTCAAGAAGGGACCTCGCGCCGTCGACGGCATCGACCTGCGTGTCGAGCCGGGCGAGATCTACGGGTTCCTCGGCCCGAACGGAGCCGGCAAGTCCACGACCGTGCACATGCTCACGACCCTGCTCCCGCCGACTGCGGGAACGGCGACCGTCGCCGGCTTCGACGTCGTCAAGGAAGGGCCGAAGGTGCGGAAGGCGATCGGCGCTGCGTTGCAGGAGGCCGCGCTCGATCCGTTTCTGACGGGACGAGAGCATCTGAGGCTCCAGACGACGATGCACGGCATCACCGGCGAAGAGCGGAGGCGACGAAGCGACGAGCTGCTCACGCGTGTCGGTCTCACGGAGGCTGCGGACCGCAAGGTCAAGGGCTACTCGGGCGGGATGAAGCGCCGGCTCGACCTTGCGCTCGCCCTCGTGCACAGGCCGCGCATTCTCTTTCTCGACGAGCCGACGACAGGGCTCGACGTGCAGAGCCGGACCGCCCTCTGGGTGGAGGTCGGCCGGCTCGCGAAGGAGGAGGGCGTGACCGTTTTCCTCACGACGCAGTACCTGGAGGAAGCCGACGTTCTCGCCGACCGCGTCGGGATCATCGACCACGGCACGATCGTCGCCGAGGGGACGCCGGAGAAGCTCAAGTCCGAGATCTCGTCGTCGACGGTCGAGGCGGTGCCCGCCGACCCCGATCAGCGTGGAGCCGTCGCGTCCGTCCTCGAGCGCTTCGGCGAGCAGACGACCGGCTACGGGCCCGGCAGCATCGCCGTGCAGCTGTCGTCGCCGGACGGCAACCTGACGGAGATCGTGCGTGCCCTGGATGCCGACGGTGTCGTCCTGGCGCAACTGCAGATCCACGAGCCGACGCTCGACGACGTCTTCCTGGCGAAGACGGGTCGCCACCTCGAGGGCTCGGGCGACGAAGAGGAGCAGGGGCAGGAACGGGAAGCCGAGCCGGCGCAAGTTTGAGCGTCGCTCTCCTACAGACCGCCGCGCTCGGACACCGCGCCGTCGTCCGGACCGCACGCCAGCCGGCGAACGTCGTCTTCCCGCTCGTCTTTCCGATGCTGCTCCTGGCCGTGAACTCCGGCGGCCTCCAGTCGGCAACGCGCCTGCCCGGGTTCCCGACCGACTCGTTCCTCGCCTTCGCGCTCGCAGTTCCGTTCGTCCAGGGCGCGCTGCTCGCGACGATCAATGCGAACGTCGAGTTCGCACGCGACATCCAGACCGGCTTCCTGAATCGGCTCGCGCTGACGCCGGTGCGCGGCATCGTCCTGCTGCTCGGCCAGCTCGGCGGGTTGATGACGATCGCCGTGATCCAGGCTGTCTTCTACCTCGCGGTCGGCTATGCGTTCGGAGTGCGGCTCGCCAGTGGTGTCGGCGGTGCGTTCATGTTGCTCGTGCTCGAGATCGTGATCGCGCTCGGCTTCGCAGCGCTCGGTAGCTGGGCAGCGTTGCGAACCGGTTCCACGGAGGCGGTGCAGGGGCTCTTTCCCGTCTTCTTCGTGTTTCTGTTCCTCTCGTCGATGAACATGCCGCGCAACCTGATCCAGGCCGACTGGTTCCGCTGGGTCGCGACGGTCAATCCGGTGTCGTACCTCGTCGAAGCGGTGCGCTCGCTCGTGATCGAGGGCTGGAACTGGGAAGCGCTCGCGCTCGGCTTCGCGGCGGCAGGCGCGCTCAGCCTGGTCGGGTTCGCGCTCTCGGCGCACGCGCTCTACCGACGGCTGGAGCGAACATGAAGGACACACTCGCCGTCGCACGCGGCGTGTCGTGGCGCGTGCTGCACATGTTCTTCACGAACCCGGCGTTCCTGCTCCCTTCGCTCGCGTTTCCCCTCTTCTTCTTCACGGCGTTCGTGGGCGGCCTGTCGCGCATCTCACAGGTGCCGGGCTTCGACTTCCCGACGGGCTACACAGCCTTCCAGTTCGTGTTCGTCTTGCTGCAGTCCGCCGCGTTTGCGGGCGTGTTCACGGGCTTCGGTATCGCACGCGACTTCGAGAGCGGCTTCATGCGCCGCCTGATGCTCGCCGCGCCCAACCGCAGTGGGATCCTGCTCGGCTACTTGTTCTCCGCGCTCGTCCGCTGGCTCACCGTCGCGAGCGTCGTCACAGTTGTCGCATTGGTGGCGCAGATGAACATCGGAGGGAACGGCGTGGATCTGCTCGGCCTCTACACGCTCGCGTTGCTGCTCAACCTCGCGGGAGCGTTGTGGGCGGCGGGCGTCGCGATGCGCTTGCGTACGCAGCAAGCCGCACCGGTGATGCAGATGCCCGTGTTCCTCCTTCTCTTCTTCGCGCCGGTCTACGTGCCGCTCGGTCTCTTGAAGGGGTGGATCCACGGCGTCGCATCCGTGAACCCGATCACGCCGCTCCTCGAGGCCGGCCGGGGCTTCATCTCCGGGGAGCCCGAGCTGGCGCTGGCGGCGTTCGCGATCGGCTTTGGACTGGCCCTCGGCTTCGGCGCCTGGGCCGTACGGGGTCTCAGAAGTGCGGAAGCCGCGGGATAGAGCGCATAATCCACTGCTAATGGAGCACGAGGCCTGGCCCACTCCTCAGACCCCGGCACGCGAGCCGCTTCCGCGCGTCGACGATCTCCCCGTGGCCGAGCAGGGCTACGAGCAGGAGAGCGTCCGGGCTGCCTTCGACTCGTTCTACCGCCATGCCGCCCAGCTCGATGCCGCGCTGCGGACGCTCGAAGCCGTGGATTCTTTCCACCGCAGCGCCGCTTCGCTGCGCGCCGATCTGCGCTCGCTGCGCGCCGCCGGCTGGACCCAACAGTCATGGACGCAACCTCCGTCGTACGGCTACGGAATGCGAGCTCCGCGCGAGGGCGTTCCGCCGGCCGTCTGGCGGATCGGCGGAGAGGTTGCGTTTCTCGTCGTGGTCGCCGTCGCACTCGGCGTCGCCCAGCTTTCCTGGTGGGCGATCCTGGTCGCGATGGCCGGCGCATTCGCGATCGTCTGCCTCATCGAGTGGCTCGCAGGGCGCGAGCAGATGTCGTTTGTCCGTCCGGCCGGCGCGTCGAGCCCCGCCGTCCATCCAGTGGTGGAGGCGCAGCGCGCCGAGGACACCGACGAGCACGACTCGCTCGGCTGGACGGCGTTCGAAGAGGCGCAGGAACCGTCGGACGCGATGACGATCATCGGCGAGCCGTCACGTGCAGACGATCTCGTCGCAGAGTCGTCAGAGCCAGGGCCGGTCGCCGAACCGGAGCCAGAGCCCGAGCCGGAGCTCCCTCCGGCCGCGGAGCAGGACGACCCTGGCGGCCGCCACTGGTGGCAGCGCCGGCGCGACGGCGAAGGCCGGGCCCCCGAGCCCGACGTTCCGCGCCACGTGCGGGTGCTTTCCGCCGATGACCCGATGCCGTCCGTGGATCCCTGGGAAGCAGGCTTCGATGAGCCGCACGAGGCCGAAGCCGACGAGGAGGATCCAGGCGAAGCGGTCCTCGTCGAGGAACGCGAGCAGGGGCGTTCCCGCCCCAGCTGACGGCTTCCGTCGAGACCCTTTCGTCCAGGGCCATTCCTGCCGATAAGGACTCCCATGCGGAGACGTCCGATCGGCCAGATCCTGGTCGAAAAGAACGAGATTTCGGAGGCCGAGCTCGCCGCGGCGCTCGCCGAACAGGAGCGGACCGGCCTTCGCCTGGGTCAGATCCTGATCGAGACCGGCCGCATCTCGTGGCTCGCCCTCGCGCGGGCGATCGCCGAGCAGGTCCTCGACATCGAGGCCCCCGCCGTTCCTGCTGCCGAGCCTCCCGCCGAGGCCGTTCCCGCACCGCCGCCGGCGGCAGAGCAGCCCGTTGCCCCGCCCGCACCACCGCCGCCGACACCCGAACCTCCCGCGGCGACCCCGGTCCTCGCCACGTTCGTTCCCGTGAGAGCTGCCGAACCGGCGCCGGTCCCGCCTGTCGCCGCGCCGGAACCACCGGCCCCGGCCCCCACACCCCCGCCCGCTGCCGCTGAACCGGTCCTCATCCACGACCCGGAGATGAAGCTCCACAGCGTCGAGGCGCTTCTGAAGGAACGCCAGCGCGCCTTCATCGAGCTCGTGACGACGACCGAGACTCTGCGGATGAAGGTCGCCCGGCTCGAAGAGATCATCGAAGAGCGCGACCGGGAACTGACCCGGCTCCGCGTCCTTCGCGCCAGCTAGCCGACGCTAGGGCTGCGGCGCGACCGCAGCGGAGGTTCCGAGGACGTGCCCGTTGCGGTCGAGTGCCTTCACCGAGTAGAACGCGGCCGACTTACCGAGGCGGATCGGAGTCTCGAAGCCGTTCTTCGCCACGGTCTGAACCGGTCGAAGCTGCCCGGCTCCCGGACCGGCGAGCACCTGCCACTTCACCACTTCCGTCGCACCGTTCCAGCTTGCATAGGCGGTGTCGTTCGCGACCACGACAACAGGCCGGTCCGTTGGGCGTCCGTGCCAGACGAAGCGGTAGGCGCGATACGTGTCGGCGTCCTCGCCAGGCGGCTTGCCGTGACCGAAGTACGCGTCGAAGAGCAGCTTGCCGTTCCGGTCGAGCTCGCTGACGTACGGCTCGGCACCCCAGCCGACGAAGATGTTCCCGTTCGGCAGGAACTGCGCATTGCCTTCGAACGGCGCCAGCAGTTTCTTCGGATGGTGGTAGGCACGCGCGAGCGTCGCCTGCTTCGTCTGCGGGTTCGCGCGCAGGACGAGGATTCGCGAGAACTTCTCCACGGGCGGTGCGGCGCCGTTGTCGAAGATCGTGATCGTGCCGTTCGCCTGGCGGCGGACATCGTGCTGCCATTCGAAGTTCGTGCCCTTCCCCATCTTGAAGTCGCTCTTCTTGCCGCCGAGCCGCCAGAGCACCTTCTTCGTCTTGCGGTCGATCTCGTAGATCGTGTGCGTGTTGCGAGCCGACACGAGGAAGTTCCCGTTCGGCTCCACGGCGATCGAGTTGATGTGGAAGTAGTCGTACGGCGGGGCCTTTGCACCGGCCTTTGCGGCCGGCGGCGGGGCGTAGGACTCCTCGACTGCAACCTGCGGGTAGCTGTGCCACTCGAAGAGGACGCGCCCGGTCTTGATGTCGACCTCCTGGACGATTCCGTCCCAGATCGTCCCCTTTTTCGGGCCTCCTACAGCCGAGAGATCGACCGGCAGGCGGTGGTAGACGGTGAACACGGCGGTGTTGTTCTTCGTGATCAGAAACTCGTGGACGTCGCCGACGAGGCCGTTGCCGGGGCGGACCTCCGCCACGGGCCGGTACGAGGTGTTGTAGATGACGTACCACCCGTCTCCGACGCCCATATTCGAGACGTGACCTCGCCACCACGTCAACACGGGCTTGCCGAGATAGTGCTGGACGCGGAAGTCCGTGACGCCGCGGGTGTTCAGCGGCTTGAACCAGACGACCTCGCCGCGGTTGTCCATGATCATCGGGCCTGCCTGCGCGACGACCATCTTCGGGGCGAGGAAGATGTACCCGGGCGCAGTGTTGTGGGCCGGGGTGCGGATCTGCACCAGCGGCGGCTTCAGATCAGGGCGGGAGTGATAGGTGCGTGACGGCGGCGGCTTCGTCTGCGCGACGGTCGCCGCGGGTGGGGTCGGCGCTGCGCTCGCCTGCTCTTTGGTCGAGTCGCCGCAGCCTGCAAGCAGAACTGACAGCACCGCCAGGGTGAAGAGGGCCCGCCTCACGCGCAAGAGCATAGACGGCTCAGTCGAGGCTCACAGCGGCTGTGCGTCCGAGCGCACGGCCCCGGCGGTCGAGCGCGCGCACCGCGATCCACCCGGCAGCACTGCGGAGGGGTATGCGGGTCTCGAAGCCTTTCTTCGCCACGGTGCGGACGGGCCGGAGCTGACTCTTCCGCGGACCTGCGACCAGTTCCCATTGCACCACGTCCGTCGCTCCGTTCCAGCTGACGTATGCCCACCGTCCGCTCACGGCGACGAGGGGCCGGTACCGAGGCCGGGCGGACCAGCGAAAGCGATAGGCGCGGTAGGAGTCGACGCGCCCGCGGCCGAAGCGCCCGTCGAAGAGGATCGTTCCGCGCGGCCCGAATTCGGTGAAGCGCGACTGGTGACCCCAGCCGACGAAGTAGTGGCCGTTGGCGAGCCGCTGCAGGTTGCCCTGGTCGACGGCGACGATCGGCGGCCGGTGGACGAAGGTGCGCACGACAGTGGCCTGCATGCGTTTCATGTCGAGATGCAGGACGAGACCTCGCGACTGCTTGCGCACCTGCGGCCCTGCAGAGTTGTCGAAGAGGGTCAGGTCGCCGTCCGGCCGCCTGCGGGCGTCGTGTTGCCACGCGAAGCTTGCTCCGCGTCCCATCGTGAAGTCGCTCCGCTTGCCGCCGAGGCGCCACAGGATCTTGCCTGAGCTGCGGCTGATCTTGTAGATCGTGTGAGTGTTCCGGGCGGACACGAGCAGGTTCCCGTCGTGGTCGATCTCGATGGAGTTGACGTGGAAGTAGTCGAAGATGCGGCCGGGATCCTTCGGGAGGTGGTAGTACGACTCGACGAGCCGCACGTGGTCGATGCTGCGCCAGTCGAAGAGCACGCGCCCGGTCTTGATGTCGACTTCCTGCAGCCCGCCCTCGAGAACTCTCCTGCCCTTCACGCGAATCTGGCGTGAGGTCGTCATCAGCGCCGGTGTTGCGTGGGGTGATCTTGAACTCGTGGATGTCGCCGAGCATCCCGTTGCCGGGCTGGACGTGGGTGACGAGGCGATACGAGTTGTCGTAGATGGTGTAGCCACTATCGCCGCCGCCTTTGTCCGGCCTGCCGTGCCACCAGGTCAGGACCGGACGCCCCAGGTAGCGCTGCACGCGAAAGTCAGTCACGCCGTGCGTGTCCAGGGGTCCGAACCAGACCACCCGGCCGTTGTTGTCGATGATCAGTGGTCCGGCCTGCACGACGTCCTTCTTCGGCGCGATGAAGATGTAACCGGGTGTCGTGTGCCGTGTCCGCTTGAGGATCTGAACAAGCGGTGGCTTCAGATCCGGCTCGGAGTGGTAGTGCCTTGTCGGCGCGGTCGGGCCTGCTGCGCTCGAGACGCTGCTGCAACCCGTGACCGCCAGCACGACACCGGTTGCGACGGCCGCCGCTGCCGTCCGTGTGGCCGTCGTCATGCCGGTTCGCGCACGATTGGACCTGCCTGCGTTCGCGCGATCAGGAAGATGGGCGTTGCGACGATCGCGGTTGCGCCGATCGCCAGTGCGCCGACGCCGATCGCATCGAGCGCGTAGCCGCCCAGCAGCGCAAGGCTCGCTCCGAACAATGCGCCGAGCAGGTCGCTGAACCCGAGCAGCTTCCCGCGCTCGGTCGGGCTCGTGCGGTCGGCGAGCTGTGCGGTCGCTGCGACGAACGAGATGTTCCAGCCGAGCCCAAGCCCGAGCAGCAGGACCGCGGTGGCGAAGACGGTCGAGACCCAAAGCAGCGCGATGGTCGACAACGCCATCACGACGAGCCCGACCTCGAGCGCTGGAGTCCGCCCGACGCGGTCGATCAGCGTGCCGATCACGAGCACGAGCGCGTACATCCCGAACACGTGTGCGCCGATGATCGGAAACACCGAATGCTGGCTGTGGTGGTGGTGCTCGACGACGACGTAGCCCGTGAGGTTCATCACCGAGACCATGACTCCGAAGCTGGCGAGGGCCGCGAGCATCGCCGGGCGGACACCGGGTCGCCCCACGAGCTCGCGGAGCGGCGCCGGCGGCGCCGACGGCGCAGGATCCGGGTCGCCCTGCGCGGCGATCAGCTCGGCGATCCGCTTGGGGTCGGGACGAACGAACTGAACGAGCACGAGAGCGACCAGTGCGATGCCCGCCGCGGCGAGCCAGGGGACCGTGAGCGCGCTGGCCTCGAGCTTCTTCCCCGCGAAGAGCGGACCGAAGACCGTCGGGCCGAGGATTGCGCCGAACACCGACCCGAAGAGCACATACGAGATGCCGCGCGCGCGTCGCGAGGGCGGGTACATGTCGCCGGCGGCGGCGCGTGTCAGCAATGTGATCCCGCTCGAGGCCCCGACGAACACAAAACCGGCCAGCAGAGCCGCGGTCGAACCCGTCCTCGTTGCGAGCGCCGTGAGCAGGCAGCCGCAGGAGCCGAGGGCGAAGCCGACCGTCAGCACCGGTATCCGGCCGAAGCGGTCCATCAGCCGGCCGGCCGGGACAGCCGTGAGCCCCGACGAGGTGAGGAAGATCGCCGGCCCGAGGCCGAGCAGTCCTCTGACACCGGTGACGAGCACGAAGGTGAGCGACGAGACCGCGGCCGTCAGCTGGAGAACCGCGGAGTTCACCGCCATCGTGGCCGCGAGAATCACCGTGTTTCGCCTGATCGGCAGGCCGGGCGGGACTTCCGTCGCCACGACGTCATTCAATCAGCCGCGCCAGAACAGCTATTGCTTCAATGCAGGCGTGGACGCACGCGCCAAGGTCGTCGTGCTCGCGGCGACGCTCGTGCTGGGAGCCGCCACCGCTTCCGACTCACGTTCAGCCCCGGGTGCTTGCGCCGGCTTTCCGCAAACTCCCGGTCAGATCGGTGGGATCCACTACCGGCGCTCTCCCCTTCGGCACGACGTCGTGTTCGCAGGTCTTTCGGGCACTCGCCTCACGCTTCAGGGGCTCGTCCTGTCCACGAGCTGCAGGCCGGTCAAGGGTGCGCGGATCGACTTCTGGCAGGCCGATACGAACGGGCACTACGACGACACGGGCACTCGCCTGCGCAGTCATCAGTTCACGGACGCGCGGGGTCGCTATCACCTCGAGACGATCCTGCCCGGCCCGTATCCGGGGCGTACGCGCCACATGCACGTCAAGGTGCGGGCCCCGGGTCAGCAGACGCTGACGACAGAGCTCTACTTTCCGGGCGCGCTCTACAACGACCGCGACCCGTACTTCGACAAGCGCCTCCTCGTGCACCTCGCCGAGGTACACAAGAAACTGGTCGCAAGCTTCGACTTCGTGCTGCTGATCCATTGACGAAAGCGCTCGCCCTGCTGCTGCTCGCCGCCGCGCTGCTCGCCGGTTGCGGGTCGTCGGGGGCGAACCAGATCCAGGTCGGCGCTGCGCGGACCTACCGGCTCGCCGGCTTCACCCCGCAGAGGTTCGTTTCGGACAAGCCGCAGCGCCTGTCGTTTGCGATCGAGCAGCCTTCCGGCTCGCCTCTGACGAACTACAAGAGGGGTGCCGGCCCGCACACAGGGGTTCACCTGATCATCGTCAAGAGCGATCTCGAGTCGATCATCCACCGGCATCCGCCGGTCGGGCCGGACGGACGGATCGCCGAGACCGTGACCTTCCCGACCCCCGGCCGTTACCGCGTGGTCGTCGACGCCTACCCGAACCTCAGCGGGCCGCTCCGGAACTTCCAGCTCTTTCGGTCGATCACGGTGGCCGGCAAGGCAGTGACGAAACCGCTGCCGGCGTTTCGGCCTACTGTCGTTGTCGATGGCTATCGGTTCACACTTCACGACCCACCCGTACTGCGCGCGATCAAGCCGGCGTTTCTGCAACTCACGGTCACGCGGCCGAACGGCAGTCCGGCCCCGTTCACGCCCTGGTTCGGAGCGCTCGCTCACGCGATCTTCTTCCGAGCAGGCTCTCTCGACTACTTCCACACGCATGTCTGCTCACCGGGAATGACCGGCTGCACGAGCGTGCTCGGCCCGACGCGGGTGACGGGAAGCGCCACCCGGCCCGGCCAGCTTCGGGTCGGCGTCCTGCTTCCCGTGCCGGGCACCTGGCGGCTCTTCCTGCAGTGCAAGGTGGACGGCCACGTCCTGACTGCTCCCTTTACGCTGAAGGTGCTATGAGCCAGTCGCACGTTCAAAGCCCTGGGCTGGGCCGGTACCGCGGCGCTGATCATCCTGCTCGCGCGCACCATCGCCTACGCCCTCGCGCCGAGCCCTGCCGCGCGACTGCTCGAGCACCGGGCGGGTGGGCCCGCCCTACCGGTGTTGACGCTCGTCGCGCTCGCGCTCGGGGCCTCTTTCGCGATCGCGGTCTGCTGGCTTGCTTCGGTTGCCGTGCGCGAACGCGCCCTGCTTGAACGGCGTGCGCTCGTCGCGCCGGTGCGATCGTTCCGGGTCGGACGGGCTGTCACGCGCAGCGCTCGTGCTCGCAGTCGTCACCTCTTTCGCCGGCGGGTTCGTCGAGGCCTATCTCCACTGGCGCGCGGGGCTCGGCTGGCATGGGCTGCGGTGTGTGTTCGGGCCACTCCACCGCGATCTGCTTCCGATCGAAATAGGCTTGTCGTTCGCCGCTGCGGCACTCATCGCCGCCGCAGCCCACATCGCGGCCTGGATGCGCCGAACGTTCGCGTTGCTGCGCGAGCTGCCGCCGCGGGCACTTCTCGTAACGCCGTTCGTCTCAGGCGTACTGCCTGATGCTCGCCACGCACTCTGGTCCGCGGGTGCAGGCGCTCCGCGTGCGCCGCCGGCCTTCTCCTGACGTCGTTCACACGAACCGAAAGGAGAACCATCGATGACGCTCTTGCGCGTCAGAACGCGTGTCGCAATCTTGCTCGGTGTAACCGGGGCCGGCCTCGCCTTCGCCGGATCTGCGTTTGCGCATGCGAACGTGAGCCCTGCTGTCGTGCTGGCCAAGAATGCACAGGTCTTCGCGCTGGCAGTGCCGACCGAGAAGGAAAATGCGTTCACGACACAGGTCGAGCTGACCCCCCCGAGCGGCTTCTCGATCGACTCCTTCGCACCGGCGCCGGGTTGGAAGCGTCAGGAGCAGACGACCGGCACCGGGGAGGAGACCGTCGTCCAGAAAGTCACCTGGACCGGAGGGAAGGTCCCGACCGGTGAGGACGCCTTCTTCCAGTTCCTCGCCTCGACCGACGCTGCGAAGACGTACGCCTTCAAGGTGCGTCAGACCTACTCCGACGGGTCCGTGGTCGACTGGTCGGGACCGGAGTCAGCCGATACCCCGGCGCCCTCGATCGAGGCCAGGTCATCGCTCGGTGGGGGAGGCGGAAGCAACACCCTCGCGATCATCGCGCTCGCGCTCGGCGTGGTTGCTCTCGTCGTGGCGGTGGGCAGCCTCGTGGCGCGTTCGGGGAAGCGCTCGCTGGCGTGAGTCGACGCGCGCGCATCGCGCTTGTGCTCGTGGCGGTCGCGGGAGCTCTCGTGCTTCCCGCGGCCGCCTGGGCGCACGCGGTGCTCGTGCGCACGTCGCCTGTGCCGAGCTCGGTGGTGAACCGGCCGCCGCCGGTCGTGCTTCTGACCTACTCGGAGGCGGTGGAGCCGCGGTTCGCAATCGTGTCGGTGACCGATGCCGCGGGGAAGCAGCAGACGGCCGGCGCACCGCGGCGGTCGGCGTCCGATCCGAAGACGCTCGTCGTTCCGTTGCATCGCCTGAGCCAGGGCTGGTACCTCGTCTACTGGCGCGTGATCTCGGTCGACGGCCATCCGGTCCGCGGTGCCTTCACCTTCGCCGTCGGACCGAACCCCGGCCCGGCACCGCAGTTTCCCGCGCCTTCGATCTCGGAGACGGCCGCGACGCCGTCGCTCGTGACGGCCCGGGCGATCGTGTTCCTTTCCGTGATGGCGGCGATCGGACTGTTCTTCCTGCGCATCGCGATCGCGCGGCCTGTCGTGCGGCGAGTTGCCGGGACACGTCTGCGTGCGGTCTCGATTGCCTTCGGCGTGGCAGTCGTTGTTGGTTTGCTCGCGACACCGGTGTACGTCGTGATGGCAACGGCGGAGTTTGCCCTGCGCTCGAGCTTCGATCTCGGCAACGTCTTACCCCTTGTGCGCGACTCTGCGTTCGGCCGGGGCTTTCTGGACCTCGAGCTGACGTTCGCCTTGTTCGCGGTCGCGGCAGGCTTGGCGCTCTGGGTCGACCGCTCCGATCGAGAACAGCGCTCGGTCGCCGAGTTGCTCGCAACGTTGGGGGCGCTCCTCGCGGCCGGCGCAACGTTGCTCGTCCCGGGCCTGTCCGGGCACGCAGCGCAGACGTCCCCGCGCGGCCTGTCCGTGGCCCTCGACTGGCTGCACCTCGTCGCCGGCTCACTCTGGGTCGGCGGACTGATCGGCTTGCTAGTGCTCTGGTGGAGCCTTCCCGCCGGCCGCCGAGTCGCCGCACTGACGGTGGCTGTTCCCCGGTTCTCCAACGTCGCCTTCGTCTCGGTGCTCGCGCTGATCGGCTCGGGTATAGGGGCGTCGCTGGTGCACCTGCCGACGTTTGCGTCCCTCTGGCAGACGTCCTACGGTCAGGCACTCCTCGTGAAGATCGGACTGCTGTGCGCCGCGCTGATGCTCGCCGCAGTGAACCTGGTCCGGACGAGGCCGAGGCTGATCGCAGCAAAACGAGCGTCCCGAGCTCGCTTCCGGCGCGGCGGTGCTGCTGCGCCGGCTCGTCTCCGGCGAAGCGCTGCTCGTGGCGGCCGCGGTCGTCGCTGCAGCGGTCCTCTCCAGCCTGCCACCCCCGGCAAAAGCTCTCGCCGCTGCCGGCAGCGCGATCGGTCACGTCGGCCCCGGCCCGGTGAACGAGACCGTCGACAAGAACGGCTACCACATCGTGCTTCGCGTCTCGCCGAACCGGGCGGCTGCGCCGAACGCATTCACCCTGCAGATCACGAAAGGCGGCAAGCCCGTCAGTCATGCCAACGTGATCGCCGGCTTCTCCATGCTCGACATGGAGATGGGCACCCAGAGCTACGTGATGCCGGAGAAGGAGACCGGGCCTCTACGTGCGGAGCGCGCCTGCGCTCGTCATGGTCGGCCACTGGGGACTGTCGTTCGAGATCACGCCGGCCGGGCAACAGCCCTTCACAATCGTGTTCGTCGACCGCACAACCGGATGAAAACCGTTCAGCTCATTCTCCTGGCCTCACTCGTCGCGCTCGCCGCCGGCGTGGCAGCGTGCATTGTCGTCATCCTTCTGGCAATGGATGCGCTTGGGTAAGCGGGCCGTGCTGCTCGCAGCGGTCGCCGGAGCGCTGCTCTCGGCGTCGATAGCGCGGGCGAACGGCGATCCTGCGAGTGACTACCTGCTGACGCAGAGCGTCTTCCTCCCGTTCACGCAGACGATCGATCAGAACGAGGTGAAGCGGCTGAACGCTCTGCTGAGGGAAGCGAACAAGCAGCACTATCGGATCAGAGTCGCGATCATCATGAGCCCTTCGGATCTCGGTACTGCGTTCTCGCTCTTCGACAAGCCTCAGAAGTACTCCGAGTTCCTCGGGCTCGAGCTGTCGTTCGTGTATCGCGACCGCCTGCTCGTCGTGATGCCGAAAGGCTACGGCTCCTCGGTGAACGGCGATCCTGACCCGAAGGCTGCGCAGGTGCTGAAGAACCTCCCGCCTCCCGGGCGGAACGCGACGAAGGAGGTCGAGGCCGCGATCGTCGCCGTGCAGCGGCTCGCCGCAGCCGAAGGGCACCACCTCAAGGTCCCTCAAGGAGGCGGGGGCTCCACGTCGAGGGACCGCATCACCATCGCAGCTGCTGCGACCGCAGGCGCCGCGCTGGTCGCCGCCTTCGTGCTCTACCGCCGGCAGAAACGCTCGCCGCGAGGCCTAGGCGCCCCCCGGGTCCCATACGCTTTGCCGATGGTTACGTGTCCCAATTGCGGCCAGGAGAACCCGCCGCTCGCGAAGTTCTGCTCGGAATGCGGCGCTGCGTTGGCGGCCCAGAGCGGACTG
The DNA here is from genome assembly GCA_963833255.1 of uncultured Actinomycetes bacterium. Classification (GTDB taxonomy): domain Bacteria; phylum Actinomycetota; class Thermoleophilia; order Gaiellales; family Gaiellaceae; genus 3-1-20CM-4-69-9. The sequence continues at coordinate 40,045 of CAWHXK010000056.1, read as the reverse complement.
GCCGAGGAGCGGAAGGTCGTCACCGTGCTCTTCGCCGACCTCGTCGGCTTCACCGCCCGCTCGGAGCGGCTCGATCCCGAAGACGTGCGCGCGATCCTCACGCCGTACTTCGCTCGAGTGCGGAACGAGGTCGAGTCGTTCGGCGGCACGGTCGAGAAGTTCATCGGAGATGCGGTCATGGCCGTGTTCGGAGCGCCGGTTGCCTACGGGGACGATCCCGAGCGGGCGGTACGCGCGGCGGTCGCGATCCGCGAGGCCGTCCATGAGCTCAATGAGGCCGATCCGGACCTCGACCTGCAGATGCGGATCGCCGTGAACACGGGCGAGGCGCTCGTGTCGCTGTCCGCGAGCGCGGCGCACGGGGAGGGGATGGTGACCGGTGACGTCGTCAACACCGCTTCGCGTTTGCAGGAAGCCGCGCCGGTGAACGGGATCCTCGTCGGCGAAGAGACATTTCGGGCGACGCGGTCGGCTATCGACTACGACGAGGCCGGCGAGGTCGTTGCGAAGGGCAAGCAGCTGCCGGTCCGCGTTTGGCGAGCTCTCGCCCCGACGCTCTCGCCCGGCGAGCGGCGGAGGGGGAAGGTGCCGATGCTCGGTCGCGCGTCCGAGCTCGGCGTGCTCGTCGGGATCTGGGAGAACGTCGTCTCCGAGAAGCGGCCGCAGCTCGTCACGCTCTTCGGCCCGGCCGGGATCGGGAAGTCGCGCCTGGCCGCCGAGTTCGTCGATCTCATCGACGGAGCCGAGGTGAGGGTGATTCGCGGCCGGTCGCTCCCCTACGGAGAGGTCACGCCCTACGGCGCCTTTGCCGCACAGGTGAAGCAGGTGGCGGCCATGTTCGACACCGACACGGACGACGCGGCGAGCGAAAAGCTGAGCGCTGCGATGGCAGCCCTCGTTGGCGAGGATGCAGCCGAGCTCGCGGCCCACATCGCCATGCTGATCGGCGTCGGCAAGGACGGTGGCGTCGGCGATCGACAGACACTGTTCTTCGCCGCGCGACGGCTCGTCGAGGCACTCGCTCTCGATCGGCCGACGGTGCTCGTCTTCGACGACATCCACGTGTCGGCGTCGAGCATGCTCGACCTGCTCGAGACACTTGCGTCGCGGGTACGCGACGTTCCCCTCATGCTCCTGACGCTCGCGCGTCCCGAGCTCTCGGCCGAGCGGCCCACGTGGGGAAGCGGCCTCCCCGCCTACGTCGCTCTTCCACTCGAGCGTCTCGGCGAGGATCACTCCGAGGAGCTCGGCAGACGCCTGCTCGTCGCTGCGGGAGCCGATGCGAGAACCGCGAACGAGCTCGCAGCGAAAGCGGAAGGGAACCCGCTCTTCATCGAAGAGTTGGCGACGTCTCTCGTCGAGGGCCGCTCCAGCGCGGGCGAGCTTCCCTCGAGCATTCGAGGGATCATCGCCGCGAGGCTCGACACGCTGCCTCCGGTCGAGCGGGAGGTCGTGCTCGACGCGTCGGTGTTCGGCAAGGTTTTCTGGTCCGGAGCCCTGACGAGCAGCGCCGAGGACCGGCCGGCGAGGCTCGAAGCGCTCGACTCGCTCGAGGGTCGCGACCTGATCCGGCGCGACCCCGTCTCGCGCCTCCAGGGAGAGCAGCAATTCGCGTTCAGGCACCAGCTCATCCGCGAGGTGGCGTATTCGATCCTGCCACGGGCGCTGCGCACGAAACGGCACCGGGCGATCGCTCTGTTCCTGGAGGGGGCGGCGAGCGAAGCAGGCGACGTCGCGCCTGCGCTCGCGCACCACTGGCGGGAGGCCGGCGAACCGGAGCGCGCGGTCGAGTACCTGCTCGTGGGCGCGGAACAGGCGAACCGCGGCTGGGCGAAGGACGAGGCCTTCCGCCTCTACAGCGAGGCGCTCGAGCTCACCCCCGCGGACGCGCCCGAACGCCGGCGCGAGATCGGCAAGCGTCTTGCCGTCGTCGCCCAGGCCGCCTACCACAGCATCGACGCGGAGCGTCTCGTCCGGCACTCGAGGCCGGAATCGGAGCCCGGCTAGAGCGGGAAGTCTTCGGGCGTGACGTCGCCCGCGATCTCGGCGACCGAGATGACCATGTGGTCGGCGAGCGCTTCGGCGTGGTTCCGGACCGCTTCCTCGCTCGGGGCGCTGTAGATGCAGTAGGTCTTCACCCCGCCTGAGTCGTCGAGGACGACGTGGCTGTGCTCCCAGACGATCTCGGGCATCTCCTCGACGAGGATGCGCCTCGATTTACTGCCGATCTGAGGCATGTTCTCGTGCTTCACACTGAAGAGGCGTTCGACGACATAGCGTGGCATGGAAAGAAGATTACGCGGTCCAGGCAGGCCCGCACAATCTCAGGAGAAACTTAGGTTCGCCTGCTCTCGTATATGACTCTGTATACGCGACGGAGGGAGACCACGTGACCGAGCCCAGTGACCTGCCCGTGCCCTCGCCGCTCGAGGCCAAGGATCGGCTCGAGCAGGCGCTCTTCGAGATCCGGCGGGTGATCGCGGGTCAGGACGAGATGCTCGAGCGCGTCCTCGTCTGCCTGCTCGCCCAGGGCCATCTCCTGATCGAGGGCGTCCCCGGATTGGCGAAGACCCTGACGATCAAGACGACGGCCGGCGTGCTCGGCGGATCGTTCTCCCGGATTCAGTTCACTCCTGATCTCGTCCCCTCCGATCTCGTCGGCACGCGCATCTATCGGCCCGGAGAAGGCGCGTTCGACACCGAGCTCGGCCCGGTTTTCTGCAACTTCCTCCTCGCAGACGAGATCAACCGTGCGCCGGCGAAGGTCCAGTCCGCTCTGCTCGAGGTGATGCAGGAGCGCCAGGTCACGATCGGCCACACCACCTACCCGGTGCCGGACCCCTTCCTCGTGATGGCGACGCAGAACCCGATCGAGTCCGAGGGGACGTATCCGCTGCCCGAGGCCCAGGTCGACCGCTTCATGCTCAAGGTGCTGATCGACTACCCGGAGCACGACGAAGAGCTGACGATCGTGCAACGCCAGCTCGTCGAGGCGCCGGAGCTCCGGGAGGCGCTCTCGCTCGAGGAGCTGCGCTCGCTGCAGAAGGCGGTGTTCGACGTATACGTCGATCCGTCGCTCGTCAGCTACGCGGTGGCGCTCGCGACGGCGACCCGCGATCCGCTGGCGTACGGCATCGAGGGCTTGAAGGAGTTCATCGCCTACGGGGCGAGCCCGCGCGGGCCCATCAGCCTCGTACAGTCCTCCCGGGCCCTCGCGCTCGTGCGCGGACGCGACTATGTCCTGGCCGACGACCTACAGGCACTCTCGAAGGACGCGTTGCGCCATCGGCTCGTTCTGACCTACCAGGCACTCGCCGAGGAGATCACCCCGGATGTGATCCTCGACAGGGTCCTCGCGACCGTGCCGGTGCCGAAGACCGACCTGGCTTCGTTCGGCGCGGCATGAGGCAACTGCTCCGCTCCGAGCCGACACCCGCGCGGCCCGGGCCGGGGCCGCTCCCCGAGCCCCTGCTGCGCGCGCTCGACGTCAGCATCGGCCGCCGCGTGGAAGGGCTGCTCGCGGGCGACTATCGCGCCACGCTGCTGGGGGAGGGGACCGAGCTCGCGCAGGTGCGGCCGTACGTTCCCGGCGGCGACGACGTGCGCCGGATCGACTGGAACGTGACCGCGCGCACCAACGTTCCGCACGTCCGTGTGCATCTGGCCGAGCGCGTGCTCGTCACGTGGCTCGTGCTCGACACGTCCGCGTCGATGGTGTTCGGCACCGCCGACCGCCGCAAGGCCGACGTGGCCGAGGGTGTCGCCATTGCGGTCGGGCACGTCGCGACGCGAAGAGGAAACAGGCTCGGGCTCGTGACCTTCGGCGACGACAGCCCGCGGACCCTGCCACCGAGGCAGGGCAGGCTCGGCCTGCTCGGTCTGCTCTCGGCGCTCAGGGACGAACCGGTTGCCGACGGAGCCGGCGTGACCTCGCTGGGCGAAGCCCTCCGCCGGACCGGCGCGCTCGCGCAACAGCGCTCAGTGGTGATCGTCGTCAGCGACTTCCGCGGGCCGCAGGACTGGCGCAGGCCCTTGCTCGAGCTCGCCGGCAGGCACGAGGTGGTGGCCGTCGAGATCCGGGATCCACGTGAACAGGAGCTCCCGAACGCGGGAGTGCTCTGGCTGGTCGATCCCGAGACCGGCCGCCAGCTGCGTGCGGATACCCGGAGCGAGAAGCTGCGGGCTCGCTTTGCGGCGGCGGCTGCGGAAGAGCGCGCCGCGCTCGCACGTTCGCTCGCTTCATGCAGGCGCGCGGCATGTCGTCCTCACGACCGCGGGAGATTGGCTTCGCTCGTTTGCGGTCTTCCTGCGCCGGGGCGGCCGCCGGTGACCTTCGAGTGGCCGCTCGCGCTGATCGCACTGGTTGTCGTGCCGGTGGTCATCGCGCTGTATGTGTTGCGCGAGCGCCGCCGCGATGACTATGCCGCGCGTTTCACCACACCGACGCTCCTGCCGAACCTCGTCGCCGCCGCACCGGGCTGGCGTAGGCATCTTCCGCTCGCACTGCTGCTCGTCGGTCTGACCGCGCTGGTCGTGGGCGTCGCTCGTCCGCACGCGAGTGTGGACGTTCGTCGCGAGGAGGCGACCGTGATCATTGTCATCGACACTTCCCTGTCGATGAAGGCGCAGGACGTGCGCCCGTCACGACTCGGCGCTGCGGAGAATGCCGCGAACGCGTTCGTCGCAGAGCTGCCGAAGCGATTTCGCGTAGGCGTGATCGGCTTCTCCGGTCGTGCATACCTCGCGTTGGCGCCGACCGAAGACCGCGAGCTCGTGGCGAGCGCGCTGCGGTCCCTGCGCCCCGGAGAGGGAACGGCGCTCGGCGACGCCGTTGCGCTCGGTGTGCGGCTGGCGCGCCAGGAGCGCGCGTCCGACGGAACGATTCCGCCGACCGCGATGCTCGTCATCTCCGACGGAGCTCAGAAGAGCGGCCGCACGTCGCCCCCGGCAGCCGCGCTCAAGGCAATGGCTCTGCACATACCCGTGTACTCGGTGGTGCTCGGGACGCCCGACGGCGTCGTGAACGTGCCGATCGCGGGCGGCTATCAGGCGCAGCTCCGCGTGCCGCCAAGCCCCGAGACCCTGAAGACGCTCGCTCAGGTGACGGGCGGGCAGTTCTTCGCCGCACCCGACCAGAAGCGATTGAGCCAGATCCACGAGCGCCTCGGCTCACGGCTCGGGCACCGGCGCGAAACGCGTGAGGTCACCGACCTCTTCGCCGGCGGCTCTGCCGCGTTCCTGCTCGTCGGCGGCGCGCTCTCGTCGCTCTGGTTCAGGAGGGTGCCGTGAAGAGGCTGCTCCTCGGCGCCGCTCTTCTCGCGGCGACGGCCGCTGTTGCCGATGTCGCGCCCGCAGGTGCGACGAACGAGTGCCGCGGCCTTCAGGTCTGCGTCCGCGTCGCCGGCCCGTGGGTCGTCGTGCCTGCGTCAAGCGCGTCGCCTCGTCCCCGTGTCGACTTCCAGCTCTCGTGTCCGCGCGGATTCGTGATCGGGGGGCTCGACGCGGAGCTGACGGACCGCGCGATCGACGTCGAGTTCGGCGGGCGCCTCGGGAGCCCCGTGAACCCGGGCGTGACGACGTCACGCGCGGCGCTCTTCCGGGCGACGTACGCCGGCGCGACCCCGCACGGTCCGAGCTTTCGTCCGCATCTCGGCTGCCTGCCCGCGTCGGGCGGTGGGTCCGGGCCCGTTCCGTACCGTCGACCATCGGCCGTCTTTCCACCGGGCGAGCCGACTGTCCGTCGAGTGCGCACGGTTCAGTTGCGCCCCGGAACGGTGCGCGCCGTGAGTGCGTGCGCTGCGAGTGAGCGGCTGATCTCCGCCTGGCACGCCGTCGCGTTCTACACGCGGCAGGCGCCCGGCCCGTCGTTGATCGAGAGCGTGCGGACGAAGCGCACGGTTCGCGGCAAGCGTGTCGAGGTTCGCGTGCAGGCCGGCGTCGCGGTGCAGGGTGTGCGTGCGGTCGTCCAGGTTGGCGCGCTCTGTGGGGGCGGGTCATGAGCTTCGAGCGGCCGATCCTCCTGCTGACGCTGCTCGTGATTCCGCTCGCGGTCGCGCTGTACGTGCTCGCCGAGCGTCGCCGGATGAAGTATGCGATCCGGTTCACGAATGTCGACGTGCTCGCCGGTGTGGTCGGCAGCCGCTTCCGCCGCCGCTTTGTTCCGCTAGCTCTCTTCTTGCTCGCGCTCGCCGCACTGTGCGTCGGAATGGCGCGCCCCCAACACAAGACGCTCGTCCCGCGAGACCGCGCGACCGTGATCCTCGTTCTCGACGTCTCACGCTCGATGGAGGCGAAGGACGTCAAGCCGACCCGGATCGGCGCCGCCACCGCTGCGGTCCGCACCTTCCTCGATCGCGTGCCCGACCGGCTTCAGGTCGGGTTGATCGCATTCGCCGGCGATCCCGCCGTTGCAACTCCGCCGACGACGGACCACGACCTCGTGCGGAAAGCGCTCGACACGATCGAATGGTTCCCGAGCTTCGGCGGCACGGCGATCGGCGACGCTCTCGCGGCGGCGGTCAAGCTCGGTCAGCAAGCGGTCGGCGGCCAGAACGGCAGTCTGGCGTCCGCAGTTGCCGCAGCCCCGGACACGCAGACGAAAGGGCTCGTGTCGATTCTCTTCCTGTCCGACGGCGCCCAGACACGCGGTGACCTGGAGCCGCTCGACGGCGCCGATCGAGCACGGGCGGCGGGAATCCCGGTGTACACCGTCGCGCTCGGGACGCCGAACGGCACGCTGACCTTCGGCGGTGGTCCCGGGTCGAGCCCGTTCGGCGATCGCCGCGTGCCGGTTCCTCCCGACCCGGCGACCTTGAAAGCGATCGCGGACCGAACCGGCGGCCAGTTCTTCGCGGCGCAGAGCGCGAAGTCGCTGCAGGCCGCCTACTCGAAGCTCGGTTCACGGCTGGGGCGAAAGCCGGGCAAGAGCGAGATCACGTACGGCTTCCTCGCCGCCGCGGCCGGCTTGCTGCTTGCGGCGGGCGTGTTGTCGGCGCTCTGGTCGCCTCGCCTGCCGTAGCCCGCTCAGTCGCGCACGAACGCACCCCACCGTTCCTCGATTCGTCCGCCTTTCCAGACGACGACCGAGACGGCCCAGGTGACCACGAAGAGCCCGACGACTCCGTAGCCGAGGTTGCCGAAGTCGAGCCCGCCGAGCCAACCCCAGAAGCCGGTGTCGAGTGAGAGCTTCTGCGCGAGAACCTGCAGCAGCTCGACCGTCCCGATGAGGAGCGCGACCGCGACCGAGAGGCTCGTGACGGTGATGTTGTAGTAGACCTTGCGGACCGGGTTGGAGAAGGCCCAGCCGTACGCCTGCGTCATGAACGCGCCGTCGATCGTGTCCATCAGGCTCATTCCGGCCGCGAAGAGAATCGGCAGCGACATCACTGCGAGGAACGGGACGTGGTGCGTCGCGACACCGGCCGCGAGCGCGAGCAGCCCGACTTCGCTGGCGGTGTCGAAGCCGAGCCCGAACAGGATTCCGAGGGGATACATGTGCCAGGACTTCGAGACGAAGCGGAAGAGCTTGCCGATGACGAAGCGGTTCATGAAGCCGCGATCGAGGAGCCGCTGCTCGAGCCGTTCCCTGTCGTAGGAGCCGCGGCGCATGTCCTTGAAGATGCGCAGGATGTCGAGCAGGACGAGCAGGTTGAGGATGCCGATGATCCAGAGGAACGTGGCCGAGACGCTCGTCCCGACGTAGCCGCCCCAGCTCTGGAAGCTCGGGATGCTCGAGTTGACCGTCTTGGCGGCGAGCGCGAGGGCGAGCGCGAGGCCGAAGACGATCGTCGAGTGTCCGAGCGAGAAGAAGAAGCCCACGCCGAGCGGTCGCTTCTCGTGCTGCAGCATCTTCCGCGTGGTGTTGTCGATCGCCGCGATGTGGTCGGCGTCGAATGCATGACGCAGTCCGAACGTGTATGCCAGCACCCCGAGCCCGGCAAGAGCAGGGCTACGGTCGACGTAGTAGAGGAAGAGACCCCAGCCCGCGACATGGAGCAGCGCGATGGCCGCGCCGAAGCCGGAGAGACGGAGCCATTCCGCCGGAGTCAAGGCTTTCGTCCACGTGCCAACGCCCATTGCGTGGGTGATTCGCCTCGAATCCTGGACCGGTTCGGGCCGGGCCGCTAACCTCCGCCCCGTGGCGACCGACAAGCCAGAGCCGCTGACTCAGGCTCAGAAGGAGCAGCTCGAGGCAGAGCTCGCGGAGCTCGAAGGCCCGCGGCGGGCCGAGGCGGTGCAGGCGATCGCGTCTGCGCGCAGCTTCGGCGATCTGTCGGAGAACTTCGAGTACCACGCCGCCAAGAACGAGCAGGGCCTGCTCGAACGCCGCATCACCATGCTGCGCGACCGCCTCGACCGAGCCGTCATCATCGACGAGGCCGCGGCCGTCGGCGACACGGTCACGGTCGGGACGCGCGTCGAGATCGAGGACGAGGACGGCGAGAAGATGGAGGTCGAGATCTCGAGCGTCGGCGGTGTCTCGCCGGACTCTCCCGTCGGCAGGGCGCTCCTCGGGCGAAAGGTCGGCGAAGAGGTCGAGATCGAAGCGCCGCGCGGCTCCTGGCGCGCGCGGATCCTGTCAGTCGGCCGCTAGCAGCTCCGAGATCGTGACCGAGCGCAGCCCGCGCGCGGTCATCGCCTCCAGGATCACGCCCACCGCTTCGACCGTCGCTTCACGCGTCGGCTTGCTGAGCTCGGCCGGTTCGTCGGGCGGCCGGCCGTCGTGCATGCAGACGACCGAACCTGGGCGCAGCCGCTCGAGCACGAACTCCACGGTGCGGTCGGAGTCCCACTCCCAGTCCCACGGCATCATCGAGCAGCCGACCTCTTCGAGACCGAACGGTGCGACCGCATTGCGCACGCGCTCGTCGACGTGGAAGAAGGGCGGCCGCCAGTAGCGCAGGGTCGTGCCGGTCGCGGCCTCGATCGCCGCGCCGGCCCGCTCGAGCTCGTCGTGGATCTCCGTGTCCCCGATCGTCGGGAGCGAAGGGTGCGAGTAGGTGTGATTGCCGACCTCGGAACCGCTGTCGACGACGCGGCGTAAGGTCGGGCCCCGCTGCTCGTCGGCGGCGAGGCAGCCGAGCGCGAAGAAGGTTCCGTGTCCATCGTGATCTGCGAGGTGTTGCAGAATCTGCCCGGTCCACTCGGACGGGCCATCGTCGAAGGTCAGGGCGACGATTGGTTCACGAATGTCGTCGCGCCCGTCGATCACCGTGCGCTCGCGCCACAGGTCGGATAGGTCGTCATAGGCGCAGCGTAAACGGGCAAGTGGCTTGGGTTCTAGCGCGGGTCGCTACGCTCGGCGGATGGCCCTGCGCGATGACATCAGAGACGTGGCGATCGTTGCCCACGTCGACCACGGCAAGACGACCCTCGTGGACGCCATGCTCTGGCAGTCCGGATCCTTCCGGGAGAACCAGGACGTCGCCGAGCGGGTGATGGACTCGATGGATCTCGAGCGGGAAAAGGGCATCACGATCCTCGCCAAGAACACCGCTGTGGACTACCGGGGGGTCAAGGTCAACATCGTCGACACGCCCGGGCACGCAGACTTCGGTGGCGAGGTCGAGCGGGCGCTCACGATGGTCGACGGCGTGCTGCTGCTCGTCGACGCGAGCGAGGGGCCGCTGCCGCAGACGCGCTTCGTTCTACGCAAGGCGCTCGAGTCGCGACTACCGGTGATTCTCGTCGTGAACAAGGTCGACCGGCCCGACGCGCGCATCGACGAGGTCGTCAACGAGGTGTACGAGCTCTTCCTCGACCTCGATGCAGAGGAGAGCCAGATCGAGTTTCCGATCGTCTACACGAATGCGAGGGCGGGCCGCGCCGGGCCCGATCCGGCCGAGCTCGCCGACGACCTCGTGCCGCTCTTCGACGCGCTGCTCGAGCACATCCCCGCGCCCGCCTACGAAGAAGGACATCCCCTGCAGGCGCACGTCACGAACCTCGACGCCTCGCCCTACGTGGGCCGTCTTGCGCTCTGCCGTGTTCGCCAGGGGACGATTCGCAGGGGGCAGCAGGTCGCGTGGTGTCGCGCTGATGGCCGAATCGAGCTCGCGAAGGTCACGGATCTCTACGTCACCGAAGCACTCGACCGTGTCGAGGCGGAGGCGGCAGGCCCGGGTGAGATCGTCGCTGTCGCCGGCATCCCGGAAGTGACGATCGGCGAGACGCTCGCCGATCCGGACGATCCGCGCCCACTGCCGGTGATCGGGGTGGACGAGCCGAGCCTGGCGATGACGATCGGCATCAACACCTCGCCGCTCGCGGGACAGGATGGGAATCGCCTGACCGCGAGCATGATCGACCGGCGGCTTCAGCAGGAGCTCGTCGGAAACGTCTCGTTGCGCGTCCTCCCGACCGAACGGCCTGACGCGTGGGAGGTGCAAGGGCGCGGCGAGCTGCAGCTGGCGGTCCTCGTCGAGCTGATGCGACGGGAGGGCTTCGAGCTGACGGTCGGAAAGCCCGAGGTCGTCACGCGCGAGATCGACGGGAAGATTCACGAGCCGGTGGAACGTCTGGCGATCGACGTGCCGGAGGACTACGTCGGCGTGATCACGCAACTGCTCGCGCTTCGCAAGGGACGTCTGGAGCAGATGGTCAACCACGGGACCGGCTGGGTGCGGATCGAGTACCTCGTGCCCGCGCGCGGGCTGATCGGCTTTCGCACGGAGTTCCTGACGGAGACGCGCGGCACGGGCATCCTCCACCACGTGTTCGACGGCTACGAGCCGTGGCAGGGAGAGTTCCGGACGCGGCCGACCGGAAGTCTCGTCGCAGACCGGCGTGGCCCGACCACCTCGTTCGCGCTCTTCAACTTGCAGGAGCGCGGCCAGCTCTTCATCGGTCCCGGCGTGGAGGTCTACGAGGGCATGGTCGTCGGCGAGAACGCCCGGGCCGAAGACCTCGATGTCAATCCGACCAAGGAGAAGAAGCTCACCAACATGCGCTCGTCGACTTCCGACGAGCTGGTGCGGCTCATTCCACCTCGGTCGTTGTCACTCGAGCAGGCGCTCGAGTTCATCGGTGAGGACGAATGCGTCGAGGTGACGCCGACCAATGTGCGCCTGCGCAAGACCGAGCTTTCTGCGCAGAAGCGTCAGAGCGCGGTCTCGCGCAAGGCGCGAGGGTTGGCGAAGGTCTAAGCCTCTACCACTTCGAGCGCCGGCCGCGGCGGCTCGTGTACATCAGCTTGGGCCGCGCCGAACGCAGGCCCGCCTCTTCGAACTTTTCGGTGTGTCCGAGCCTTCGTGCGACATGGCTCGTCTCCGCCTGCTGCTCGGGCAGGACGAAGGTGATCGCCTTGCCGCTGCGGCCTGCTCGGCCCGTGCGGCCCGTGCGGTGGACGTAGTCCTTGTCCTCGCCCGGCGGATCGAAGTTGATCACGTGCGTGATGTCGTCGAGGTCGAGCCCGCGCGCCGCGACGTCCGTCGCGACGAGCGTCGAGACCTTGCCGCTCTCGAACTGCGAGAGCGCGCGCTCGCGCGCGTTCTGCGACATGTCGCCGTGCATCGCGACCGCCCGGACGTTCTGCCGGCCGAGCTTTTGCACGAGCTTGTCGGCTCCGCGCTTCGTCCGCACGAAGACGAGCGTGAGCCCGTCCGTGGAGCGGATGTGCTCGACGAGCGTCTCGACCTTGCTGTCCTGCGTCACCGAGACGAAAGAGTGCTCGATCTCACTGGGCTGCTGGTTGGCATGCTCGGCCTCGAAGCGGGCCGGGCTGTTGGTGTAAGCGCGTGCCAGCTCGCCGACAGGGCCGTCGAGCGTGGCGGAAAAGAACATCGTCTGGCGGTTGCGCGGCAGCCGGCGCACGATGCGGTCGACCTGAGGCTGGAAGCCCATGTCGAGCATCCGGTCGGCTTCGTCGAGGACGAACGTGCGAACGTGCGAGAGGTCGACGAGCCGGCGGTTCGCCAGATCCTCGAGCCGTCCGGGCGTGGCCACGAGGACGTGAGCCCTCTTGGCGCGCTTGGCCTGAGCATTCAGCGGCATGCCGCCGTAGACGGCGGCCACGGTCAGCTTCTTGGACGGTGCAAGCGACTGAAGCTCTGCGGTGACCTGCGCCGCGAGTTCTCGCGTCGGGACGAGCACGAGGGCGGTCGGCCTGGGGTCGGTCGCCACCGTTCGCTCGACGATCGGCACGGCGAAAGCGAGGGTCTTGCCGGACCCGGTCGGCGACTTCGCGAGCACGTCGATGCCCGCGAGTGCGTCCGGAAGGACGAGAGCCTGGATCGGGAACGGCTCGTGGATCGAGCGAGCTGAGAGCGCGTCGACGATGGGCGTGGACACGCCGAGCTCGCGGAAAGTGTGTTGCGTCAAGTTGTTCGACTCCTTTACGGGTTCGAGACTTGCCTACCTCGAAACACCCGAAGGAGGAACGAGAAGCTCATCTCACCGGGAAGACTGGATTGCCTGACCCGTTGGCGCAGGGTAGCAGCGGAGGGCGATCACAAGTGGCCCCGGCAGGAAAAGGCCCCCTTTTGGGTGGCCGGCTCGCTCAACGCATTAGGGTCGGCCGATGTCGCTCGCCATGCCAGTCGTCTGGAGTGAGAGTTGCCGGCTGCACGAGCCCGGCGGTGAGATCTGGATCGGCGTGCGCACCGAAGGGACCGAGGTGGCCGCTCGCGTCGACGCAGTGCGCGACTCGCTCATTCGAAACAGCGCCCGGATCGTCGAGGCCGAGCGCTACTCGGACGAGAGTCTCCTGCGGGTTCACGACGACTCGCTCCTCTCATACCTTGCGTCTGCCTGGGAAGAATGGGCGGACGCCGGCTTGCCGGAAGACCCGGGACAGGACCGCGTCGTTCCGTATGTGTTCGCGCACGCGTCACTGACCTCCGGCCGGCCTCCCCATCTTCCGGCTGCCACGTGGGCGAAGCCCGGTTACTTCGCCTACGACACGATGACCCTCGTCGGCCCCGGCACCTGGGAGGCGGCCCGTGCCGCGGTCGACGTCGGGCTGACCGCGGTCGACCTCGTGCTCGGCGGGGAGCCGACTGCGTACGGCTGCTGCCGGCCTCCCGGTCATCACGCCGCTCGTGCGTCTTACGGCGGCTCCTGTTACTTGAACAACGCGGCGGTTGCTGCCGCCGAGCTCGCCGAACGCATCGGCGGGCCGGTTGCCGTGCTCGACATCGACGCACATCACGGCAACGGCACGCAGGAGCTCTTCTACGACCGGGCAGACGTCGTGGTCGGCTCCGTGCACGTCGATCCCGGCGCCGGCTGGTTCCCGCACTTTCTCGGCTTCGCCGACGAGACCGGGGCTGATGCGGGCAAAGGAGCGAACGTGAACCTTCCGCTGGCGCCGGGGTCGGGAGACAGCGAGTGGCTCGCTGGCGTCGGCCGGCTCGTCGAGCTCGCTCGCTCGCACGAGGTGCAAGCAGTAGTGGTTCCGCTCGGTGTCGACGCGGCCGCCGCCGATCCCGAAAGTCCGTTGCAAGTCACCGCCACAGGCTTTCGCGAGGCGGGACGCCAGATCGGCGCACTGGGAGTGCCCACCGTGCTCGTGCAGGAAGGCGGTTACGACCTGAGCACGCTCGGCGACCTTGTCGTGGAGACGCTGCTCGGCGTCGAGGAGGGAATCCAGTGAGCGGTGTCTCCGCCGAGTACCTCCGTCATGTCGTCGAGCGGCTCGAGTCGTTCGGATCGCATCCACTCGGCTTCCGCGTCGCCGGCACGCCCGAGGAACGCGCGGCGACCGGCTTCATCGCATCGGAGATGAGGGACGCCGGTCTGGTAGACGTCGTCGAGGAACCTGTCCCCGTCGACGCGTGGCGGCTCGAAGACGCGTACGTCGAGCTGGACGGCGGTGCGCGCTTCGAATGCGCGTCGTTCGGCGGTGTCCCCGAGACGCCCGCGGGCGGCATCGGCGCGGAGCTCGTCGTCGTCGGGCGGGGCGGCAGACGGCAGCTCGACCGGCTCGACGTCAGCGGCAAGGTAGCGCTCGTCCACTGGGAAGTTGCGCGGCTCTGGCCGTACCACGTCGGCCTGGAGCTCGGCCTGCGCGGCGCTGCCGCGATGGTCGTGACGTCTCCGCCCGGTGGCCCGTACTACCAGGCGCCTGACGCCCTCGGGACGTTCGACGGCATCTGGCATGCAGAAGCACCGCCCTGCGTCACGATCCGCAAAGAGGACGCCGCTCGACTCGAGCAGCATGCAGGCGCAACGGTCCGCGTCGCTCTGACGGCGCCGCTGACGCGCGGCGCGGAGGCGGCCAACGTCGTCGGAGTCTTGCCCGGACGCCGAGATGTGTCGCCGTCGATCGTCGGCGGTCACCACGATGGCTGGTTCCGAGCCGCCTTCGACGACGCGAGCGCGGTCGCGATCACCCTTGCGCTTGCGCGCTCTTTTGCGGAGAAGAACCGGCCGACCGAGCGGCCGATCGTCTTCGTCTCGCACACCGCGGAGGAGTACGGGCTCACGAACTCGTCGTACGACTGGTGTTACGGCGCCTGGTACCAGATCGTCGCGGAGCATCCGGAGTGGTCGACGGACGCAGCCTTCTATCTGAACATCGAGGGCTCGGGCAGTCCACATCCCTTCACGCTCGACACGCCTCCCGAGCTACGCCGGTGGATCCAGCGGCTCTGCCGCCGCGCAGCACGCGACGGTTTACTTCCGCACGGCTTCAAGCTCGCAGCGCCGACGACGTGGACCGAAGTGTGGCCGTTTCTCGCCGCGGGCGTCCCCGGGATCAACGTCTCGACGTTCACCACCGCGTTCGACCGGGCCGAGTACCACACCCAGTACGACACGTCCGACAGGGTGGACTTCGACTACCTCGCGGGTCTTGCGGAAGTGTGCGTGCGCTTGCTGCGTGACGCGGATGCCGGCGCCGCCGACGAGCTCGACTTCGCCGCACGAGCGCGAGACGTCTCCCGGTCGTTGGACGGAACGCAGCATCGCGCGCTCACACCTGCCCTTGGGGAGCTCGAGCACGCGAGCGGCCGGGCACGGTTCACGGCGATCGGTCGTGGGTTGCACGGGCTCGACGCTCGGGAGAGCGCGCGCTATCCACACGAGCAAACAGCCGCCGACGTCGCTCGCCTCGAAGAGGCACTAGTGCACTTGCGCGCCGGCAAGACTGGGCTCGCCGCTAGGTCGCTCGCACGCGTCGGCCTCAACTGGCTCTGCACCGATCTCGGACACGAGGCGTTCCGCATCGAGCTCGCTCGGCGTGGGCGTGACTCTCCCCGCGCCACCTGGGCGGCACTGGGTGACCCCGATGTCGGCCCGGATCTCTGGGACGAGCTCGCCTCGCTCCGCGGGGAACCCGGTGCGCGTCTGCCCGGGCCGTGGCTCGAGGAGCACGTCGCGCAGCACCTGGAGACCTCGAGGGCGGAGCTCGAACGACGCCTCGGGCGCATGGCCGAGGCCGCGTGCGGGAGGATCTTCCCCTTGCCCTTGGTCCGAAAGGAGGATCTGCCTTCATGAGTCAAGCGACCCTCTTCGGTCGTCCGCTTCCGGCCGGCGGCACGATCGGAGTCGCTGCGCCTGCGAGCCCGTACGACGCGCGGTCGGAGATCCTGCGCGGCGTCGAGTGGTGGGAGGCGCACGGGTACAAGGTCAAGCTCGCCGACGGCGTCTTCGAACGTGACGACTACGTCGCCGGCGATCCCCGTCGCCGCGCGGCCGACCTCGCCGCTCTCTTCGCGGACCCCGAGGTCGACGTCGTGCAGTGCCTGCAGGGCGGCTTCGGCTCGGCTCAGGCGATTCCGCACCTCGACTTCGACGTCATCCGCGCGAACCCGAAGCCGTTCGTCGGATATTCCGACATCACCGCTTTGCACATCGCAATCCGCCAGGCGACAGGGCTTGCGACGCTGTACGGCTACGGCCTCGTCGGAGTGGGCGACAAGGATGGGACGGCCTTCTCGCGCGACCGGCTCGTCAACGTGCTGACGGGCGACGGCACGGGCGAGGTCCCGCAGGACCCCGACGATCCTTATGTCCGCGCGCTGCACGGCGGGAAGGTGTCGGCACCGCTGGTCGGCGGCTGCCTCTGGCTTCTCATGCAGACGATGGGCACGCCTTGGGAGTTCGAGTCCGACGACGCGATCCTGTTCTTCGAGGACGTGAAAGCGCCGCCGTACTACGTCGACGGCTTTCTGACCCAGCTCTCCGCCGCCGGCAAGCTCCAGCGCGTCGCCGGCGTGGTCGTCGGAGAGATGAAGGACTGTGACTGGGGTGACCAGCGCGAGGCTTCCGACTGGGCGCGCTCTCGTTCGCTCGAAGACGTGCTCGAGGAGCACCTCGAGCCGCTCGGTGTTCCCGTTCTCTACAAGCTTCCGCTCGGCCACGGGAAGCACCTCGCTGCACTTCCGCTCGGCGTTCGTTGTACGCTCGACGCCGATAGCCGAACCCTCACGGTGGACGAACCGGCGTTCCGCTCGTGAGGTCATCAAGGAGGGTGACATGAAGAAGCGGTCGTTGGCGATCCTCGTCCTGGCTCTAGCTGTCGGCGCGGTGACGTTGTTCGTGTCCGGAGCGCCCGGCTCGAGCTCGAAGAGCGGCGGGACCTTCCGGATCGGGACGAGCTCCCGCATCGACTCGTTGAACCCGTACGTCGCCTTCAACCAGGACGCGTACTCCACCTTCATGTACATCTATCCCGTTCTGATCCAGTACGACGCGACGAATGCGAAGTTCGTGCCCGACTTCGCCCGCTCGTGGAAGACCTCGAAGGACGGCAAGACCTGGACGTTCACGACGGTTGCCAACGCGAAATGGTCGGACGGCAAGCCGCTGACCGCCGCGGACGCCGCGTGGACGATCAACACGGACATCAAGTACAAGGGCACCGGCGCCGCGAACGCCGCCGGGCTGATCGCCCACATCAAGCGGGCGGAGGCGCCGAGTCCGACGACCCTCGTCGTTCACTACTCGGCAGCTGCAGGCAACGTCCTCGGACAGTTCCAGCAATTCGCGATTCTGCCGCAGCACATCTGGAGCAAGCACACCGGCCACAAGGGCAACGACCTGAAGACGTTCGCGAACTCCGCCCCGGTGGTCGGCGCGGGTCCCTTCAAGCTCGTCAAGTTCAAGAAGGACGAGATCGCGCTATTCCAGCGCGACAGCTCCTTCTACGGGCCCAAGCCGCAGGCGGACGGGTTCGGCCTGCGCATGTTCTCGAACGACGATGCGCTCGTCGCCGCGTTGAAGGCGAACGAGATCGATGCAATCGAGGACGTGCCGGCGACTGCGATCAAGACGCTGAAGAACGCGGGCATGAACGTCACGAACGTCCGCGGCTTCGACCAGACCGACTTCATCTTCAACTCCAACCCCAAGAAGCCAAAGCACCGCGAGCTGCTCAACCAGAAGGTTCGCGAGGCGTTCGACCATGCGATTGACCGGAACAAGATCGTCAGCGTGGTCTTCCTCGGCACCGCGATGCCGGGCGTGTCGATCATCCCGTCGGCGACCGGTGCTTGGTACAACAACACGTTGAAGACCGTGAGCTTCGATCTCGGCAAGGCGAACAAGATCCTCGACGGTCTCGGCTTCAAGAAGGGCGCAGGCGGCATTCGTACGGCCAACGGTCACAAGATGTCCTATCAGGTGATCACGCCGACGGACGTCTCGAGCGTCGACCGCACGTTCCAGATCCTGCAGGCGGACTTTCGCAAGATCGGTGTGCAGTTCTCGCAGAAGGCACTCGACTCGAGCGCCGCCTTCGACGCCATCACGGCGCCGAACGGGAAGTACCTCAACTTCGACCTCTCCATGTGGGACTGGGTCGCGCTCGTCGATCCCGATTTCATGCTCTCCGTCGTGACCTGCGACCAGTACAACGGCTGGAGCGATACGGGTTTCTGCGACAAGAAGTACGACAAGATGTACTCGCAACAACAGCTGACCCCAGACCAGGGCAAGCGTCGCCAGGTCGTCTGGAAGATGCAGAAGTACCTCTACGACAAGCGGCCGTATCTGTGGCTCGCGACGCAGGATCACGTCAGCGCGTCGAACAAGAAGTGGACCGGGCTCGTGCAGTCACCGCAGGGCCCGTTCAACGCGCTCTCCAAGCTCAGCCTGACGCAGGTGCACCAGAAGTAACGATTCACCCGCCGGAAGGCCGGCAATCGCAGTGAGTGGCGCCGACTACCTCCTAAAGCGCACGGCGTTTGCGCTCGTGACGGTGTTCATCGCCGTGTCGATCAACTTCGCCCTCTTCCGGCTCGCCCCGGGCAGCGCCGTGTCGAATCTTTCCCGCGTGCCGCACGCGACCCAGGAGACGCGGCAAGCGCTGAAGAAGCAGTTCGGGCTCGACAAGTCCAGAGGGGAGCAATACGTCCTCTATCTGCAGCAACTCGTCCACGGCAACTTCGGTGTCTCCTTCGCGAACTCACAGCCCGTTGCGAAGAACCTCCGCACCGCGATCGCGAACACGCTGCCGATGGTGCTGCTCGGAACCCTGTTCGCAATCGTCGTCGGCACCTTCACGGGGGTGATCGCTGCATGGCGGCGCGGCACGGGAGCCGAGGGCGCCACGGTGACCTCGGCGCTCGCGTTCTACTCGATGCCGACGCACTGGCTCGGCCTGATGCTGGTGATCCTCTTCGCGGGCATCCTGCCGACAGGAGGAATGACCGACGACTTCCTCATCGACCCGTCCTGGTTGACCCATCTGCAGGACGTGCTGAAGCACATGATCCTGCCTTCGCTCACGCTCGGCCTCGTTCTCTTCGGGGAATACACGCTGATCGTGCGCTCGGCGATGCTCGAGACGCTGGGCGAGGACTACATTCTCACCGCCCGCGCGAAAGGGTTGAAACCCTGGGCGATCGTGCGCAAGCATGCGCTTCGAAACGCGATGCTCCCCATCGCGACCCTTGTCGCCCTCTCGCTCGGTTACATCGTGGCGGGGGCCATCCTCGTCGAGACCGTCTTCTCGTGGCCGGGGATAGGTCGCGCTGTGTATGACGCCGTCTTGGCGCGCGACTATCCGATGCTCCAGGGAGCGTTTCTCGTGCTGACCGTCTCCGTCGTCTTCTTCAACCTGCTCGCGGATCTCCTGTACTTCAAGCTCGATCCGAGGATCACGCAGTGAGCATCGTGATCAATGAGCCCGGCCTGATCGCCGAGCCGGAGCCGATCCGCTCGCGTGGCGGCATCCTGTGGGACACGATCCGCCGCCGCCCGTCCGCAACGATCGGGGCGACTGTCCTCTCCCTGATCATCGCCTGCGCGGTGCTTGCGCCGTGGATCGCGCCCTACGGTTTGCATGAGCAGGTCGGCCCCCCGTTCGGGCCGCCGTCGTGGCAGCACCCTCTTGGGTTGGACGACGGCGGTATCGACATGGTCACGCTGCTGATGTGGGGCGCGCGCATCTCGCTCGTGGTCGGCTTTGCAGCGACGCTCGTCTCGATGCTGATCGGCGGAACGGTCGGGGTCACGGCGGGCTACTTCGGAGGCAGGGTCGACGGCGTCCTGATGCGCATCACGGACTACTTCCTCGTCATTCCGGACGTGCCCTTGATGATCGTCGTCGCTGCGATCTGGGGACCGAGCCTCTTTCACATCGTGATCGTGATCGGGATCTTGCTCTGGACCTCGACCGCCCGGGTCATCCGGGCGCAGGTGAAGAGCGTGCGTGAGCGCGTGTACGTCAAGCGAGCTCGCGCGCTCGGCGCAGGCCACGTCCGTATCGTCATGCGGCATGTCCTGCCCCAGGTGGCGCCCCTCCTGATCGCGAACACGGTGCTGACGATCGCGGTGGCGGTGTTCGACGAGACCGCGCTCGCGTTCCTCGGGCTCGGGGACCCGAGCCGCATTTCACTGGGCAAGGTGATCGAGAACGCATTTCAGCGGGCAGCGATCTCGTCTGGAGCGTGGTGGGCGATCGTTCCACCGGGAGTGGTCGTTGCGCTGCTGATCCTCTCCTGCAGCCTGCTCGGCCAAGCACTCGAGGACGCACTGAACCCACGCCTGCGCGTGGCGCACGTGTCCGCACGGGGCTTTCGGCTCCGACCCCTCGTCGGCAGAAATGCGGATGCGCTGTGAGTTCGCTCCTCGAGACCGAGGATCTCGAGGTCTGGTTCGACCTGCCAGGCGGCGGGACGCTGCACGCGGTCCAGGGCGTCTCGCTCGGTCTCGAGCGCGGCGAGCGGCTCGGGCTGGTCGGCGAGTCGGGCTGCGGCAAGACGACGACTGCACTAGCGCTGATGGGGCTTCTCCCAGCCAACGCGACTGTGTCCGGCCGGGTCCTCCTGAACGGCACCGACATCCTCTGCGGCGCGGAGGAGACGATGCGCCCCCATCGCTGGGTGGATCTCTCGATGGTGTTTCAGGGTGCGATGAACGCGTTCAACCCGGTCAAGACGGTCGGCTCGCAGATCGTCGAGGTACTCGAGCTGCACCACAGGGCGGTGGGACGCGCAGCCAGATTGCGCACGGGAGAGCTGCTCGCCGCCGTTGGGATTCCCGACGACCGGGCTGACCGATACCCGCACGAGTTTTCGGGTGGAATGCGCCAGCGCGCCGCGATCGCGATGGCACTGGCCTGCAATCCCAGCGTGCTGATTGCGGACGAGCCGACGACCGCGCTCGACGTCATGGTGCAGGCACAGATCCTCGAGTTGCTCGACTCACTCTGTCGCGACTTCGGGCTTGCGCTCCTGCTCGTGACGCACGATCTTCCTGTGGTCGCCCAGCTCTGCGACCGTGCCGCTGTGATGTATGCCGGTGAGCTGGTCGAGCATGGCTCGGTCGATGCGCTCTTCCATGCACCACGTCATCCCTATACACGGCTGCTCTTCGCCGCCACGCCCGACTTGCACGGTGACGGCCTGCCGGCGTCGATCCCGGGAGCGCCACCGCGGCTCGACCGCCAGAACGAGGGGTGCCCGTTTCGCCCGCGCTGCGACCGCGCGTTCGCGCGCTGCGTTGACCAACGACCGCTTCTGCGCACGGTGGCACCGGAGCATGGTGCCGCGTGTCATCTGAACGACGTGGCTGCGGAGGTCGCGCACTGAGCTCGAACGGGGCCGGCGCGCTACTCGACGTCGAGGACCTCGTCGTCGCCTATCCGATCGCCCGCGGCCTGGCCGGCGCCGTACGTCGGCGCCCGGAGCGGCGGGTGCTGGCCGTGGATGGCGTTTCCTTCAGTGTCGATCGTGGTGAGCTCGTGGCGCTCGTCGGCGAATCGGGTTGCGGCAAGACGACGACCGCCCAGGCGGTGCTCCGCCTGGTCCAGGCAACTTCCGGGCGCGTCTCCTTTGACGGCCGCGACATCACCGAGCTTCCCAACCGCGCGCTGCGACCGCTCCGGCGGAGCATGCAGATCATCTACCAGGATCCCTACGAATCCCTCGATCCACGGATGACCGTGCGGGATGCCGTCGAGGAGCCGATGCTCATCCACGGGCTCGGAGGCTCCCGTGCAGACCGGCGAGAGCTTGTCCGGGAGGCGGTTGCGCGCGTCGAGCTTACCCCGCCCGATCTCTTCCTCGAGCGTTACCCGCACGAGCTCTCAGGGGGACAGCGTCAACGCGTGGCGATCGCTGCGAGCCTCGTGCTCGAGCCCGAGCTGCTCGTCGCGGACGAGCCGGTCTCGATGCTCGATGTCTCGGTCCGAGCCGGAGTGTTGAACCTGCTCGACCGACTCCGACAGGACGGGCTCGGAATCCTGATGATCACCCACGACCTTTCGACTGCAGCACGCTACGCGGATCGAATCGCAGTCATGTACCTCGGGCGGATCGTCGAGATCGGCCCGGCCTCGGAGATCGTCGAGAACCCGCAGCACCCATACACCAAGGCCCTGCTGTCCGTGGTGCCGCGGCGAGACCCGCGTGACCGCAAGCGCCCGCAGGTCCTCGCCGGCGAAGCGCCGGATGCGACGCGGATTCCGAGCGGCTGTCGATTTCATCCGCGCTGTCCCGTCGCGATCGAGGAATGTCGTATGCACGACCCGGAATTGCTCCGTCCGCGAAACGCGGTGTCTCCGGATCATCGTGCGGCTTGCATCCTGGCCTGACCCGGGCGGTCGCTGCGATCAGCCTGCTCGACGGCCCGAAGTTCGCGCGCGGAGCTGCGCAAGCAGCGTCGCCGGCTTCATGAACGGACCTGCCGTCTTCTCCGGAGCCTTCGCCAGCAACGGGTCGAGCGGGCGGTGGATGTCCCGGCATTCGAGGCAACGCAACGAACCGACCCACAAGAGGGTCTCCTCGATCGGCCCGCCACACGCCAGGCACACTTTCGTGCCTGAGCGCGCGGAACGCTCGTCACTCCAATTCGCCATACCGCAGTACGTCCCCCTTGCCGCCTCCTCAAAGCTAAGGAGTGCGCGCCGAAATGCCTATCCCTTGATCGAGTGACAGCACGGGGTTTCGGCAGTTCCGTTGACAAGTCCGCCGCCATCCGCCCAAACTCGTCCGATGGCTGCAGCCCTTGATTCTGTCGACGTCCCTGTCGCACTTCTCGGCTACGGCAGTGTCGGCGCGGCCGTGCACCGGCTGCTCGAGGACGGCGCCGACGACATCGAGCGTGCAACGGGGCACCGGCTTCGGGTCGTTCGGGCGCTCGTCCGGGATCCCGGGCGCCAGCGGGATTCTTTGAGCACGGACGGTGTGCTCACCACGGACTTCGCTGCGATTCGCGACGACCCGGCGATCGCCGTCGTGGCCGAGGTCATGGGTGGAATCGAGCCGACGGCGGACTACGTGCTGGAGCTCCTGCGTGCCCGCAAGCCCGTCGTCTCGGCGAACAAGCAGCTCGTCGCGCGGCGTGGGGCCGAGCTCTTCGCGGCTGCATCGGAGGCGGGCGTCCAGCTTCGCTTCGAGGCATCGGTCTGTGCGGCGATCCCCGTGATCAAGGTCCTGCGCGAGGCGCTCGTCGTCACGAACGTGCATCGCGTGCTCGGGATCGTCAACGGCACGACCAACTTCATCCTCACGGAGATGGAGCGCGGCTCGTCGTTTGCCGATGCACTCGCCGAGGCACAGCGGCTCGGCTACGCGGAGGCCGACCCGACGGACGACATCTCGGGCGCCGACGCCGCGGCGAAGATGGCGATTCTCGCGACCGTTGCCTTCGGCTCACGGGTCGGGCTCGAGGCGGTGAACCACTCGGGCATCGACAGGATCCAGCCGCAGCACGTACAGGCGGCCGAGCAGCTCGACATGGTCGTCCGCCTCGTCGGCGCAGCGACACTCGAGGACGGCGCGGTCGACGTTCGGGTGCATCCTGCATTCATCGACCGTCGGCATCCGCTTGCAAGCGTCGAGGGCCCGTTCAACGCCGTGATGCTGCAGGGCGATGCAATTCGGGAGATCACGCTCGCCGGTCCCGGCGCAGGCGGCGTCGAGACGGCATCGGCTGTGATCGCCGACATGGTCAGCGTCATCGGCACGACCGGCACCGGGTTCCTGCAGAACGACGCCTCGTGGCGCACGCTCGAGACGCTGCCGCCGGGAGATCTGCGCTCCCCGTTCTACGTGCACATCGAGGTCGCCGACCGCCCGGGCGTGCTCGCGCATCTCGCCGAGCGGCTCGGTGGACAGGGTGTGTCGATCGCGCGCCTGACCCAGAACCTCCTCAACGGCTCTGCTGCGCTCGATCTCGTCACTCACGATGCACCCGCCGGCCGAGTCGACTCGGCACTCGACGAGATCGCGAGCCTGGACGAAGTCCTTCGCCCGCCCGACGTGTTTCCCGTCGTCCACGACCGCGGCGTCTGACCCGTGACTCAACCTCTGGCCGAGCGCTACCGCGGGCGACTTCCAATCACGAACGAGACACCGATCATCTCCCTCGGCGAGGGCTCGACGCCGCTGCTGCCCGCCCCACGGCTGTCCGAAGCCCTCGGGAGCGAGGTCTGGCTCAAGTGGGAGGGAGCGAATCCGACGGGCTCCTTCAAGGACCGGGGGATGACGATCGCGCTGTCGAAGGCGCTCGAGGAGGGTGTCGAGGCGGTCGTCTGTGCCTCGACAGGCAACACAGCGGCGTCCGCCGCTGCGTACGCGGCACGCGCCGGTCTGCCGGCGCTCATCCTGCAGCCCGCCGGCGCCGTCGCGCTCGGCAAGCTGGCACAGGCGCGGGCGCTCGGAGCGCGCATCCTCGAGGTGCGCGGCTCGTTCGACGAGGCGATGACGGCGGCCCGAGAGCTTGCCGCGCGTGGCACGCACGCACTCGTGAACTCACTCAACCCGTACCGGATCGAAGGACAGAAGACCGCAGCATTCGAGATCGTCGAAGAGCTCGGCGTGCCGGACGTGTTGACGCTTCCGTACGGCGGCGGCGGCAACACGCGCGCGTACTTCAAGGGCTTCGACGAAGCGGGTGCGGGCCTGCCGCGGCTGGTGCTCGGTGAATCGACCTCCCGCGCAACGACCGTCGCCTCGGCGATCCGCATTGCGGATCCGGTCCATGCACAGGAAGTCGAGCAGGCACTGGAGCGCTCGAACGGTGCCGTCGTCGCGCTCGACGACG
The DNA here is from genome assembly GCA_963833255.1 of uncultured Actinomycetes bacterium. Taxonomy (GTDB): domain Bacteria; phylum Actinomycetota; class Thermoleophilia; order Gaiellales; family Gaiellaceae; genus 3-1-20CM-4-69-9. Next base: position 15,613 of record CAWHXK010000056.1, on the reverse strand, counting down.
ACGCCATCATCGGGGCCTGGAGGCTGCTCGCCCACGAGGAGGGTGTCTTCTGCGAGCCCGCCTCCGCTGCTTCTGTCGCCGCGGCAATGACGCTTCCGCGAGAGTCGGGCAACCGTGTCGTCTGCGTCATCACCGGCCACGGCCTGAAGGACCCGGAGAGTGTCACGCGCCTCACTCCTCCGCCGCTGCCGGTGGATCCCGACCCGGACGCCATCGCCGACGCCGCCCGGTGACGATCCGCGTCAGAGCTCCGGCAACGACCGCCAATCTCGGGCCGGGCTTCGACTGCGCCGCCTTGGCGCTCGACCTGTGGAACGAGTTGGAAGTGAGCGACGGCGACGGCGCGCCCGACGACTCGCATCTCGGCATCCGTGCGTTCGCACGGCTCGCTCCGCCTGCGGGACGCCGCTTCGAGTTCGTCGACCGCATTCCACGTGAGCGCGGCCTCGGCTCGAGTGCCGCTGTCGTCGCGCTCGGCCTGGTCGCCGGTGCGCTGGCCGCCGGCATCGATCCCGATCCCGAGTCGCTCCTCGCGACCGGGCTCGACCTCGAAGGTCACGGTGACAATCTTGCGGCGGCCCTCGCAGGAGGCGTCTGCCTCACGTGGGAGAGCCGCATCGCCCGCGTGGCCGACGACGTTCCCGCGGTGCCGATCGGCATCGTGCCCGAAACCCGCGTGCTCACCGCCGAGTCACGAGCCGCTCTCCCCGAGCAGGTGACGCACGGCGATGCAGCTTTCACGGCCGGCCGGGCGGCCCTTCTCGGCGCAGCGCTTGCCTCGGGATCGGAAGAGCTCTTCGCTGCGGCGCTCGACGACCGGCTGCACGAGCCCTACCGATCGACGCTTCTCACCGATGTTCGCCAAGCGCTTCCCGACGGTGCGCTCGGCGCGACGCTCTCCGGATCTGGGCCGACCGTGATCGTCTGGGCGCGACGGTCCGCCGCACATGACTGCGCAAGGGCCCTCGAGCAGCGTTTCGGCGCGGAGCAGGTCGTGTCTTTCGCGGTGTCTCGACTCGGAGCCGGCCCGACGAGTCTTTGAAGAACGGCTGGACCCCGCTACCGTCCAAGTGTGGACGCGCATACGCTCGAGGTGCTCGAGTTCCCGACGATCCTCGGCCGGCTGGCGGCCGCTACCGAAACCGAATATGGGGCGTCACTTGCACGCGCGCTCGAGCCATCACCGAATGCAGATGAGGTCGCGCGACTACAGACGTTGACGAGCGAGGGAATCGCTCTCTACGACGAGAGTGCGGAGCCGTCGCTCGCCGGGATCGACGACGTGCGCGACGCTGCTGAGCGGGCAGCGCTCGGGGCCGGCTTGCGCATCGACGAGTTGCACCGGATCGCGAGGTCCGTGAACGTCGCGCTGGCCGCGCGCGAGGCGCTGGCCACGAGCGTCGCCGCGAAGCAGCTCCGCGCGTTGCTTGAACCGATCGATCCCGCGCTCGCGCCCGTTGCAGCTGCGATCGACTCCGCCGTCCAGGAGGACGGCTCCGATTTGCGCGACAACGCGTCCCCGTTGCTGCGGAAGCTTCGAGCGGAGCTGCGCAAAGGACGTCACCGAGCAGTCGAGGAGCTGACGAAGCTGGCACGCTCGAGCTCCCTCCGCGATTTCCTGCAGGAAACATTCATCACCGAGCGCGGCGGCCGACCTGTTTTGGCCGTGAAGATCGGCGCGCGCAGCAAGGTGCCGGGGATCGTGCACGACGCGTCGAGCTCTGGACAGACACTCTTCGTCGAGCCGCTCGCAGTCGTCGAGCTCAACAACGAGCTCGCCGAGGCGGTGGGCGCCGAGCGGGAAGAAGTCGAGCGGATCGTCCGCGAGCTCTCGGCGCAGAGTCGGCGTACATGCCGCCGCTCTTGCGGTGCTCGTCGAGGCGACCGGCGCGGTCGACCTTGCGCTCGCTCGCGCCGTTCTCTCGCGACGCTGGCGCGGCGCGGAGGTTCGCGCAACCGACGCGGTCCGGCTGGTCGGAGCGCGGCATCCCCTGCTCGACCCCGCGGAGGCGGTGCCGATCGACCTCGATCTCGGCGAATTGCGCGCGCTCGTCATCAGCGGGCCCAACACCGGCGGGAAGACGGTGGCGCTGAAGACACTCGGCCTTGCGGCGCTGCTGCATCAATCCGGGCTGCGCCCGCCGGCGGTCACGGCCGAGCTGCCCGTGTTCGACGAGGTGCTCGCCGACATCGGCGACGAACAGTCCATCGAGATGAGCCTCTCGACGTTCTCCGGCCATCTGCGGAACATCGTGGAGATCCTCCGCTCCGCGACGGCGCGGTCGCTTGTCCTGCTCGACGAGCTCGCGGCGGGAACCGATCCTGTGGAGGGATCCGCTCTCGCGCAGTCGCTCGTCGCTCGGCTCGTCGCGCAGGCGAGGCTCACGGTCGTGACGACGCACTATCCCGAGCTCAAGGAGTGGGCGAGCGCGACGGACGGTGCGGCCAACGCGGCCACCGGCTTCGACGCCGAGACGTACGCACCCCTCTACGAGGTGATGCTCGGCCGGCCGGGGACCTCGCAGGCGCTGAGAATGGCGCAACGCCTCGGCCTCGACGCCGAGCTGGTTACCGATGCGCGCAGCCGGGTGTCGCCCGAGCAGTTGCGGGTCGCGGCGCTCCTTGCGGAGGCACAGGCGGCAGCGACAGCTGCTGTCGAGGCGCATGACGCCGCACTCCGTCGTGAAGCCGAGGCAGTCGAGGCGATGGAACGCGCCCGCGAGCATGAAGTGCTGCTTGCCGGTGAGATCGAAAAGGTCCGCGCCTCCGCAGCGCGTGAGCGCGAGCTTGCAGTCGATGAAGCCCGGCGCGAGCTCGAGGAAGCCCGGCAGGAGCTGCAGAGGTTCCGCGAAGAGCTACGCGCCGCCCGACGCCATGAGCGGGATCGCAGAGTCTCCGCAGAAGCAAACGCAGCGGAGCGAGACAGGGACCGGCGGCTCGGCGCCGCTGTCGAGCTCGTGCAGCAGACAGACGAGATGTTGCGGCGGCTCGACGAGCCGCTGACGCCGACTGCGCCGTTCGCGCCTGGTGATCCAGTGACTGCGCTCGAGCTCGGTGTTCGCGGCACGATCGCGACGCTCGAGGGTGACGAGGCGGAGGTGATCGGTACGGGCGGCCTACGGGTGCGCGTGCCGGTCGGGCGGCTCGCGCCCGACCGCAATCGAGTGTCGGCAGCGGAGACAGAGCCGGCTGTTCGTGTCGTTGCCGCGTCGCGGGCCGACGTCTCCGATCAGCTCGACGTGCGGGGCACGACGGCACAGGAGGCGCGAGAGGCTGTTCGCTCCCTCGTGGACGATGCCGCTCTCGCGGGCCTGCAGACGGTGCATGTCGTCCACGGCCGCGGCGCCGGCGTCCTCCGCGCAGCCGTCAGGGGCGAGCTCGACGATCATGCGCTCGTCGAGCGCTACGAGCCGGACTCGGCCGACGGCGCCACTCTCGTCCACCTGGCCTGACCGCTCCCTGTCGAAGAGGTCGTCCGACCGGTTCGGGACGATCCCCAGGCAAGGCGAGGACCGTTACGAGGATCCGGGTGCCGCAACTCGAGGTTCTCAACGAGGCTCACCGCCTTCTCGGTCCCGCTCTCCCCGAGAGGGCGGCTCTCCCCCGAGTCGCCCTCCGCTTCCGACACGCGTGAAACGCTAGGCGAATGAGCACGGTTCCGTTGTGGCGAAACCGCGACTTCGTGCTGCTCGAGACGGGGCGGCTCCTTTCGACCATGGGCACCGCGTCGACCTCGATCGCCTACCCGCTGCTCGTCCTGGCCGTGACGCACTCGCCTGCCAAGGCCGGGCTCGTGAGCTTCGCGCGGCTCCTTCCCGCCGCGCTCTTCGGCCTCTTCGCCGGGATCGCAGCGGATCGCTGGAACCGCAAGCACATCATGATCGCCGCGGACGGCGTCCGCGCTCTCGCGATCTCGGGCCTCGTCGCCACTGTTGTGCTCGACCCGCACGCGTTCTGGCCGATTCCGATCGTCGCGTTCGTCGAAGGGACCGGGTCGACGTTCTTCGGCACCGCACAGGCGGGCGCCCTGCGTGCCGTCGTGCCGCTGCGCCAGCTGCCTACTGCCGTGGGAGCCCGCGGGGCGCGTGAGGCGACGGTGACGCTCGCGGGACCCCCCATCGGGGGCGCACTCTTCGGGCTCGGCCGTGCGGTGCCGTTCATCTTCGACGCCGTGTCGTACGCCTTCTCGTTCGTCTCGATCCTCGCGATGCGGACGCCGTTCCAGGAGGAGCGCGCCCTCGACACGTCGAGACTTCGGGCCCAGGTCGCCGAAGGCTTCCGCTTCCTCTGGGACCGGCCGTTCCTGCGGACCTGCGCGTTCGTCTACGGGCTCGGCAACTTCGCCGGGCCGGGCCTGCTCTTTGCTCTCGTCGTCATCGGCCAGAGCCAGGGCCTGTCGGGTGGTCAGATCGGCCTGCTCACGGCATCGTTCGGTGCGTGCCTGCTGCTCGGGTCGCTGGCGTCGCCCCTCTTCCGTCGCGCCTTTTCGATGAGGACGATTCTCCGCATGGAGCTCTGGGCATGGCTCGGCTGCGCGGTGTTCCTCATCTGGCCGAATGTCTACGTCCTGACCGCGGCGATTCTGCCGGTGGCGGTGGTGATCCCGGTGACGAACTCGGTTGTCGACGGTTACCGGGTCGCGATGACGCCGGACCGGTTGCTCGGCCGGGTCGAAAGCGTCCGAAGCACCATCTCGCTGCTCATCGCACCGCTCGGCCCGCTGACGGCGGGCGTGCTCCTCACCTACGCGTCGGAGCGCACGGCGATCGCCGTCTTCGCCGTGTTCGGGCTCGTGCTCGCGCTGTGGGGAACGCTGAGCCCGTCGATCCGAAACGCGCCGAGCCTCGACGAGCTGGACGCGCTGCAGACGGTCTAGGCTCGCGTCGTGTCCGCCGAGCCCGACGTTCTGATCATCGGCGCAGGTGTCGTCGGGCTGTCGATCGCCTACCACCTCAACCAGCGCGGCGCGTCCGTGACCGTGCTCGATCGTGCCGGCATCGGCGCGGGCGCCTCGGGCGTTCAGCCCGGCGGGCTACGCCGGCAATGGGGCACGCGCGATCAACTGCACGCTCGCGCGTGAGTCCATGGACTTCTACGCCGACGTCCGGGAGCGGTTGCAGATGCGAGTTGATCCGGGCTTCCGCGCGTGCGGCTACCTCTTCCTTGCGCACTCGGAGTACGTGCTCGGCAAGTTGCACGAGAACGTTCGACTACAGAACAGCCTCGGCGTGTCGTCGCGCATCGTGACGCCCGCCGAGATTGCCGAGCTCGTGCCCGGTCTCGACGTCGCAACCGTGGTCGGCGGTGCGTGGAGCGCCGATGACGGTTACTTCGACCGGCCACAGTCGATCGTCGAAGCCTTCGGAGCACTGGCGGACGTGCAACTCGGTGACGTGCGGGCCGTCGGCGACGACGGTGTCGTCACACTGCAGAGCGGAGTCGAGCTCGAGCCGGGCACGGTCGTGATCGCGGCGGGTGTCGACACGCCGCGTCTCCTCCCCGAGCTTCCCATCCGTGCAGAAGCCCGCTACCTCTTCTTCAGCGATCCGATCGCCGAGCGACTGCTCGAGCCCCTCGTCATCTCGGCCGAGCTCCGGTTTGCAGCGAAGCAACTGGCCGACGGGCGTCTGCTCGCAAGCGATCTCGGCGCGCACGGTCAGCCGGAAACGGACTCGGAAGAGTGGCGTGCGACGGTGAGAGAGGCGCGCGAGGCGCTTCTGCCGCGGCTGGTCTACGTCGCGCTTCCGCAGCTCGTCGAGGGTCTGTACGACGTGACGCCCGACCATCAGGCGATTCTCGGCCGCGTACGCGACCGCGTATGGGTCACTGCCGGCTTCAGCGGTCACGGCTTCATGCACGCGCCCGCGGTCGGAAGGATCCTTGCCGAGGCCGTGCTCGAGGGGCGAGAGGACGAGGCGCTGGGCATCCTCGACCCCGGTCGCTTCGCGGAGGGGCGCCTCGTGCCCGAGCCGCAGGTGGTCTAGACCGCGACGCGGAGCCGCGGCAGGACGCCGGTACAGAGCAGCTCGACGCCTCGAAGCTCGGGTGCTCCGTGTGGTGTGCCGAAGTCGACGCGCCTGGCGCCCGCGGCGAAGACGGCTTCCGCGTGTTCTGCCACCTCGTCCGGTGTCCCGGCGAAGGAGAACCGGTCGAGGAGGTCATCCGGGATCAGCGAGCCCGCGGCGTCGTGATCGCCCGCGTCGACGTGTTCACGTACCCGTGCGATGAGCTCCGGGTCGACCTCGACGGTCGGATCGAGCTCGGCCACGACTGCGAGGTACATCGCGACCTCGCGGCGGGCAATGCGCCGTGCGCGTGCACCGTCGTCGTCCACGACCGTCACCGCACCGAGCACGATGCCGACGTCGGGATTCGCGATCCGTTCGCGCAACACCGGGACGACATCGGGATTCGCGCTCCCGCCGACCTTCAGCTCGCGAGCTTCCTCGCCGGCGAAGGCCGCGAGCCGGGGGGCCCACGTGCCGACGAGGAGCGGCACCTCGTCCCGCAAAATGGGGAACCGAAGCCGCTGCCCTTGCGGCAGCGAGAACCTGCGACCCGTGAAGCCCGAGTCGTCGCCCGCCAGCAGGCGACGCACGATCTCCCACGTCTCGCGGATGGCGGTGACCGGATCCGACTGGTCCAGACCGAGAGGCTCCAACCAGGTCCCGCGCGCAAGCCCGAGGAAAGCCCGCCCGTTCGACGTCGCGTCGAGCACGGCGGTCTGCCCCGCGATCTCGACGGGATGAACCGTGAACGGGTTGAGACACGACGGCCCGACTCGCACGCGCGTCGTCGCAGCGGCGATCTCGAGGAGCGCCGGCAGCGCCGGCTGGAACCAGAGGTCGTTGAAGGTCGTGACGACGTCGAAGCCCGCCTCCTCTGCCATGCGCGCGAGCGGGACGTAGTCGCCGGGACTCTTGTCCGTCTGCAGCCCGAGCCCGAGCTGCCGCCCGTCCTCGCTCACGTCAGGTCTTCGGTGCGGAGGACGCGTTCGCCGATTCGCTCGATCCGCATCACGACCCGCTCGTCGGGGTCGGGGCAGCACACGAGGGAGTCCTGCTCGAGCCAGTCCGAATCCGGGAGCCGACGCTGCTTCGCAGGAAGGAGGGGCAGCACCGACTGGAGCGCGTACATGCAGAAGTGCTTGCCCTCCGGGATCCGGATCCTGTTCGACTCCGTCACCTCGAAGTAGTCGCCGACCTCGAGCCCGCAGACGGAGCGCCCTTCGATCCGCTCGACGGTGACGCGCAGGTCGTAGAGCCGCATTTCCGTCATGCCGGAGCCAGCATATGAGGCTCCGCCCGCCGCTTCCACCCTTGCATCGCATCTCGTTTGGACGGATGATCGAGACCGCGCGACCGCGCGTTACCGACTGAGGAGGCTGCCGTGAAGAACTGGCGGAAGGCGGTGGGGGCCGCACTACTGTTGGCCGCTGTCGCGGCTGTGGCCGGGGTCACCGGCGGAACCGCGTCGACGACCGCGGCTCAGAAGAATTGCTCGTTCCAGCTGCGGATCGGCGACGTCCTGCCGTTCACGGGCGGGCTCGCGGCTTACGGTGCGAATCTCGACCGCGCCGTGAAGCTCGCCGTCGACATGGACAACGCAACGCTCAAGCGCCTGAAGCTGTCGAAGATGTCGGTCAAGCTCGTCGCGTCAGAGGATGGACAGACGCAGGCGGCAGCCTCGGTCGAGGCGGCCACGAAGCTCGTCAAGGCGAACCATGTCAGCGTGATCATCGGCGAGATGGCGTCGGGCGCGACGATTCCGATGGCGCAGTCCGTGGCGATTCCGAACCATGTGGTCGACATCAGCCCGACGTCGAGCGCTCCGCAGATCACGGGCATCAAGGACAACGGCTATCTGTGGCGCGTGTATCCGTCGGACTACCTGCAGGGGCGTGTGCTCGCGCAAGCGGCGATCGGCGCCTTCGGGAAAGGCAAGACCGTCAACGTCGGCGCCCGAAACGACGCGTTCGGCACCGCGCTCGAGCAGCTGTTCGTCGCGCAGTACAAGAAGCTCGGCGGCAAGGTGGGGCAGACGCTCCGCTGGAACCCGGATCAGGCGAACTACGACACCGAGGCGGGCCGGCTCGTCAGCGGCAACCCCGCGGGGTACGTGATCATCGACTTCCCCGAGACCTTCGCGAAGTTCGCGCCGTCGCTCGTCCGGACGGGAAAGTGGCAGGCCTCGCGAACGCTGATGACGGAGGCCCTTCGGAACGAAGACGTGCTGAAGGGGCTCGGCGCACCGGCCGAAGGCCTGCGCGGCACGGCAGCCACGTCCGAGGGTGCACCGGCACGAGCAGCCTTCGATGCCCTCTGGAAGCGCGTGGTCAAGGGAGCGAAGCCGTACACCGGCTTCGAGGGGACGGCGTTCGACGCGGCCAACCTCGCCTTCCTCGCGGCGGTGAAAGCATGCTCGGCGGCCGGACCGAAGCTCAAGACACAGCTCCGCGCGGTGTCCGGTCCTCCCGGCAAGAAGGTGACGTACAGGAAGCTCGACCAGGCGGTCAAGCTCCTCCTCGCCGGCAAGGACATCAACTACGAAGGCGCGTGGGGCCCGATCGACTGGGACAAGAACGGCGATCCGGGGTCGGCCGTGTACGAGATCTGGAAGTACTCGAACGGCACGATCACCACGCAGAGAACGATCACCTTCAAGCCGTAGTGCGGGAACGAGTCAGGGACGGCGGCGGCTTCGGCGAAGTCGCCGCCTATTCCCGCGCGGTGCGGTACGGACCGCACATCGCGGTCAGTGGGACGGCGCCGCTCGCCGAGGGACGAGTCCTGCATCCCGGCGACTCGTTTCTGCAGACCCAGGCGGCGATCCAGAAGGCGCTCGACGCCGCAGCCGAGCTCGGCGCGGTGCGTGAAGACATCGTTCGCACCCGTCTTCTGCTGGCGCCGGATTGCGACTGGAAGGAGGCCGCTCGTGCGCACGCCGAAGCGTTCGCGGGCATCGATCCGGCCAACACGACGTACTACGTCGGCGGGTTGATCCCCGAGGGCGCGCTGGTCGAGGTGGAGCTCGACGCGATCGTCGAGCCGAGGTAGAGGTCCGTCACCTTCGGGTCGTCCAGGAGCGACCGGCCGGTTCCCTCGTAGGCGTTGCGGCCCATGTCGAGCACGTAACCGCGGTCTGCCAACGAAAGCGCGCGCCGGGCGTTTTGCTCGACCATCACGATCGCGATCCCGCGCCGCTTCACCTCGGCGAGCTGGTCGAACACGAGCTCCACGGCCTGCGGTGAAAGCCCTGCCGAGGGTTCGTCGAGGAGAAGCGCGCGCGGGCGCGTCACGAGTGCGCGCGCGATTGCGAGCAGCTTGCGCTGGCCGCCCGAGAGGGTGCCGGCCCGCTGGCGGCGCCGCTCGGCCAGAAGTGGAAACTGCGCGTACATGTCGTCCACAGCCGGCCGCCGTTCGGCGCGTGGCAGCGAGACGCTGCCGACGAGCAGGTTTTCGGCGATCGACAGGCTCGGAAAGACGTTCCCGAGCTGCGGCACGTAGTTGAGCCCGAGACGCGTCAGCCGCTCCGGGCGCACTCCCGTGACGTCGTCCGTTCGGTACCGCACGTGGCCGGAAGTCGGTCGAAGGAGGCCGTAGACCACCTTCAGGAGCGTCGACTTGCCCGCGCCGTTCGGGCCGATGATCGCGACTAGCTCGGCCTCGAACGCCGTGAGCGACACGCCGCGTAGCACGAGCGCTTCGCCGTAACCGGCTTCGATGTCCGCAATCTCGAGCAGCGGCTTGCTCACGTCGCTCGCGCCGTTCCCAGATACGCGTCGACAACGCGCTCGTCGCCCCGCACCTCCGTAGGGGTGCCGCTGGCGATCACACGCCCTTCGTTCATGACGATCACGCGGTCGCTCGCTTCCATGACGATGTCGAGATCGTGCTCGACGAAGAGGAACGTCATCCCGGTCTCGGTGCGCAGTCGCAGCACGTGCTCGACGAGCTGGCGTCCGAGTGCCGGGTTGACGCCGGCCATCGGTTCGTCGAGCAGAACCAGTCGCGGCTCCGCCATCAGGACGCGGGCGAAGTCGAGGAGCTTGCGCTGGCCACCGGAGAGAACGCCTGCGTATTCGCCGGCGTGGGTATCGAGTCGGAAGAGCGTGAGCAGCTCGGCCGCACGCTCGCGTGCCTTTCGCTCGCGCGAGCGCACGCGCCCGGGGTGTAGCACCAGCCCGTTCAGCCGCTCACCCGGATGACGGGTTGCCGCGAGGAGGACGTTGTCGAGGACGGACATGCGGGTGAGTGCACGCGGTACCTGGAATGTTCGCACCAGGCCCCGTTGCGCGATGCGGTGCGCCGGCGCGCGATCGATGCGCCGGCCTTCGAACTGCACCGTTCCCCGCTCGGCTGAGAGGAAGCCGGAGACGACGTTGAACAAGGTCGACTTACCGGCGCCGTTGGGCCCGATCAATGCGGTGATAGATCCCTCATCCACGTGAAACGACGCTTCGTCGACAGCGCGGAGGCCGCCGAAAGTGCGCACGACGTCGCGTACCTCGAGAATCGCGGTGCTCATTCCAGGACCATCTCCTTCCGGCTGCCGAAGATCCCTTGCGGCCGGAAGAGCATCAGCCCGATGATCACGAGCCCGATCACGATCAAGCGCACGTAGGCGCGTTCCGTCGAGTCGAGGAGTGAGAAGGGAGGAAAGTCGAAGAAGCGCGTGCCGGCGAAGATGACGCCGAACACGAGCGCCCCCACCGGCACGGTCCAGGCACGGCCGAGCCCGCCCAGGATGACGATCATCCAGGCAAAGAAGGTGATCAGCGGCGCGAAGTCGTCCGGGCTGAAGAAGCTGAACTGCCACGCATAGAAGACCCCGGCCAGCGCGCCGAGTGCAGCTCCGAGCGCGAGCGCCTGGAGCTTGTAGAGGAACACGTTCTTGCCGAGCGAGGCCGCCGCGTCCTCGTCCTCGCGGATCGACTTCAGCACCCGTCCCCAGGGAGTCCGCATCAACAGCGTCACGGCGGCGACCGCGAGCAGGGCAACTGTCCAGACAAGGATCAGCATCGCCGCGTCGCTGCCGACGTGGAGATTGCGTTCCACTTTGCCGAGGAAGCTCTGCCAGGCCCCGTCGTACTGAGACGCCTGGCCGATCCCTGCCAGGTTGATCGTTCCCTGCGAGCCGCCGGTGAGGCGGTCCTCGTTCGTCGCGACGTAGCGGAGGATCTCGCTGAAGGCGATCGTCGTGATCGCGAAGTAGTCCGCCCGCAGGCGCAGTGTCGGGAGCCCGAGCAGCAATCCGGCGAGGATCGCGAGCACGATCCCGCAGCCCGCGGCGAGCCACATGTTCAGGTCCTCCTTCACCACGAGGATGGCCATCGTGTACGCGCCGATGCCCATGAACGCGACCTGGCCGAAGTTGAGGAGCCCCGCGTAGCCGAACTGCACCTGCACGCCGAGCGCGAAGAGCGTGTAGATGCCCGCCACGATGCCGACGAAGGACCAGAACCCGAAGCTGGCGATCGTGCTCAAACGACCCGTGCTCTTCCGAGGAGGCCCTGCGGACGAAGCAGGAGCACGAGAATGAGAGCGGCGAACGCCACGACCGGCTTGTAGGTGGGGTCGACGCCGCCGTGGAGCTCCGGCCACGTCGACAGCTCCATCACGAGACCGAGCGCGAGACCTCCGAGGAGTGCGCCGTACACGTTGCCGATGCCGCCGAGAATGACCGCGGCGAAGATCGGTAGCAGCAGTGTGAAGCCGAGCTGTGGGTCGAAGGAGGTTTGCACGAGCCCCGCGAGGACGCCGGCGAGGCCGGCGAGCAGGCCCGAGACGATCCAGGCGGCCAGGATCACGCGACTCGTGCGCACACCTGCGACCGCTGCGAGCGGAAGATCGTCGGCGAGAGCGCGCATCATCCGTCCCACGCCGGTGCGCGCGATCAGTATCCCGACGAGCACGATGCCGACAGCCGCGACCACGATCGCGATGCCCTGCGCCCCGGAGAGTCGTGCGCTGCCGATGACGTAGACCTTGTACGGGTCGACGGTGTAGGTCCGCGACTGCGGTCCCGCCACGAGATAGATCACGTGCCTGAGCACGAGCGCGAGCCCGACGGAGACGAGGAAGAGGCTCATGAAGCCGGCGTTGCGTGCGCGCAGCGGTCTCCAGAGCACGAGCTCGAACGCGACCGAGAGGAGCGCAGTTGCCAGCATCGCGAGCAGCGTGGCGATGACGATCGGGAGCTCGAGCGTCACGTTGAAGTAGACGGCCGTGAAGGCGCCGAAGGTCATGTAGTCGCCGTAGGCGAAGTTCACGAGCCGGAGGATCCCGTAGACGATCGAGACGCCCGCCGCGGCGAGCGCGATCACCGACCCCGTGACGAGGCCGTTGGCCAGGAGCTGCATGAACATCGGCTGGGACTCTCGCCTACCAGCCGGTGTGGTTCAACCTGGGCCCGTTTCGTTAACGCGAACGCAAACGAGCGAGCTCTGTTTGGCCGAGCTCGGTCAGCCGCCAGTAGGCGACGGCCGCCGTCGTGTGACCGACGACCTCGCTGACGCCGAGAACGTCGACGAAACGGCGCCGGCGCAGTGCCGTCAGGGCGCTGCGGACCTGCTCGGGCGGCTCGTCGAGATACAGGGCGATCTGCTCGAAACCGAGTGACTCGTTCTGCTCGAGCAGCGTCAGGATCGCGGTCTCCATCAGGCCGGGCTCCTCACTCGCAGCGAGACGGCGAAGCCGAGGTTGCCACCGCCGCACCGGCCCGTGATGACGTAGCGCCCGGGCCTGCGCGAGCGCGGGATCGTCGTCCAGACCTTGAAGCCGCCGCCCGGGTGCACCCTGGCGAGAACGGCGGGAACGCCGGCGAACTCGTGCCTGCGCACGAACGCCCGTGAGAGCAGAAAGGCGTTGCTCCCGGCCGTGCAGCCGTCGGCGGAGCCGCTCAGCCGAACGGTGCCACCGGCGCGCACGGACGCCGGTGAGACGGAGAGCGAGGGCGTAGCCGCCGACAACGGGGACGCCAGGCCTCCAGCGAGGACTGCACCGAGGCACGCCAGGAACCAGATGCGTCGTTGCATCCTTCAAGAGTACTCGGCTTCAAACCCGCCGAGCCTGATCTGTAGAAGCCACTGCGTTAGGCTGACCGAGTGGCCGTCGCAGAGAAAACACTTGCACTCTGGGAGCGCCGCTTCCGCGCGCCGATCTCGTTTCTCCCCACCTGGGCGCCCGACGTGCCGGATCGTTGTGTCTACGCATCGAACGAGGCAGGCGTCTGGCAGGTGTTCGCGTGGGACCCGGCAACAGGGGAGCGGCGCCAGGTCACAGCGGAGCCGGTCGGGGTGACGGACGGCACGCCTTCGCTCGATGGCCGGGAGGTCTTCTGGTTCGCAGACGACACCGGCGACGAGGCCGGCCGCTGGCTCGCGCAGCCCTTCGCAGGCGGCGAGACGCGACCCCTCTTCCCGACCATTCCGAACGGGTGGAACGAAGGCCTGGCGCAGGCGCCGGGTGTCGTCGCGCTCGGGCTCAGCAACCGTGACGGCTTCGCCGTCTACGTCTCGTTGGCAGGCGGCCCGCCGACAGAGCTTTACCGCTCGAACGAAGCGCTGCATGTCGGAAGCTGGAACGGTCGCGGCTTCAGCGAGAGCGGGTTGTCGGCCGACGGCTCGCTGCTCTGCCTCGAGCACGCGGAGCACGGCGACCTGATCCACCCCGCGTTGCGCGTGATCGACGCGCGCTCCGGAGCGACCGTGGGCGAACAGTCGGATCAGGGACTTGCATTGGCTGCGAAGTGCTGGTCTCCCGTTCCGGGCGAGCAGGTCCTCGTGATCGAGCACGAACGTGAAGGGGAGTTGCGTCCCGCACTCTGGAACCTCGAAACGAGCGAGCGTCACGACCTCGAGCTCGAGCTCACGGGGGACATCACCGCCGAGGGCTGGTGGCCGGATGGCTCGGCCCTGCTCTTGAAGAGACTGCACGAGGGCAGGGATCAGCTGCTTCGTTACGAGCTGCAGACCGGAGAACAGCGAGAGATTGCGACGGAGCCAGGCGTCATTTCCGATGCACGCGTGCGGCCTGACGGACGCGTGTGGTTCCTTCACGAGCAGGGAGGACGGCAGCGCGTCATTCGCGACGACAGCGGCGCCGAGCCGCTGAAGCTCGGCGACCAAGAGCCGGTCGAAGGCCGGCCTTACGAGACGTGGCACTTCACAAATCCTCACGGAGACCGGGTGCACGGCTTCTACGTCACGCCGGACGACTCAGGAGGCCCGTTCCCCGTGCTCATGTTCGTGCACGGAGGCCCGACCTGGCTCGACAGCGACCGCTGGCAGCCGGAGGTACAGGCGTACGTCGACGCGGGATTCGCAGTCGGCATGGTCAACTACCGCGGCTCGACGGGATACGGGCGCGAGTGGCGTGACACGCTCATCGGGAACATCGGCGGCCCGGAGCTCGAGGACGTGAACGCGGGCCTGCAGGATCTGGTCGAGCGCGGGATCGCAGATGCGGAGCGCGCAGTGATCGCGGGCTACTCGTGGGGCGGTTACGTGACGCTCCTCGAGCTCGGAAAGCATCCGGACCTGTGGCGTTGCGGCATCGCGGGTGTTCCGGTGGGAGATTACGAGGCCGGGTACGAGGACCTTTCGCCGCTGCTCCAGGCCTACGATCGAGCGCTGCTCGGAGGAGAACCGCGTGACGTTCCCGAGCTGATGCGCGATCGGAACCCGATCAACTTCGTCGATGACGTCCGCGCCCCCGTCCTTTTCCTGATCGGCAGGAACGACAGTCGCTGTCCCTATCGGCAGGCAATGGTGTATGTCGAGCGGCTTGCGGCGCGGAACCATCCGCACGAGGCCTACGTCTTCGCGACCGGTCACTCGCCCTTCGACACCGACGAGCGAGTCCGTCAGGTGCGGAAGACACTCGCCTTTCTCGAGGAGCACGTACCGGGAGTTCGCGCGATCTAGCGACGGCCCGCGAGTCGCGAACGAGAGATGACGCCATGCTCGCCGCGGTCGAAGACGATCTCGCGGCGCAGGCTGCGATGCACCCGGCATGGGATCTATCGTCCGGCGGTCAGGAGGGCAGACGCGTCGGCACAACGATTTCGTCGACGACCTCGACGAACGCGATCGCGACGACAACGAAGAGCTTCAACGTCGCGACCGTGAGTCGGACGACGAGCACGGCCATAACGAAGGCAAGGACGATCGGCAAGAGCGCAGCAGCGATGAGCCAGCCCATCCTCTAATCGTACGCGGCCGGGCAAGGGCCCGGATTACGTTCCTCCGCTCGAATGCTGGACGCCGAACGACGGTTTCTCGGTAGGCGTGACGGCCCATGGCGGTCGTCCGAAGTACGGCTACTGGAGGTACAAGAAGGGGCTGTACTCGAAGTCGCGACTCCTCCCCTTGGCCAGTGTTGGTAGTCGTGCACACGTCCCGCTTTTCGCCTCTCTAGCGGGATGCCCCCGGCCGGAATCGAACCAGCGCACGCGGTTTAGGAAACCGCTGCTCTATCCACTGAGCTACGGGGGCGCCGGCAGAGGGTAGCGCCCTCGGCGGGGCCACTTTCCACCCCATCCCCTCCTCTGCTTCTTGCCGTTTTGCCGTTGTTGGCGGCTGGCGGTTCCGCTTGTTCTTGGGCGACCGCCC